>JAFTAJ010000023.1 GCA_017458585.1 Bacteroidaceae bacterium | reverse complement strand
TATCATCACCGTTTACTTCGACGGTAGCGATCTTGGCGACGGTGACTACACCGTTAAGATGAAGGACGCCATCTCAGTGGCAGTAGGTGACATCACCTACACCTCCGCTGACGTTGACGCAGCCTTCTCCATTAAGGACGGCAAGGTTACCGCAGTTAACAGCGTGATCGCCAATGCTGCTGCAGCAGCCAAGGCTATCTACACCATCGATGGCAAGAAGGTCATCTCTACTCAGAAGGGCCAGATCTACGTAATCGACGGTAAGACTGTTAAGTTCTAAAGAACAGACCCCCTCTTATCCCCCTAAAGGGGGAGGATAAGATTTCCTGATAATAAGGGAGCGCACATCGCGCTCCCTTATTTTGTATAAACCCCTTTCTCCTTCCCTCTTTATGTCGTTTCTCCCCAAAAAGTGCTATCTTTGCACCAACAAACAACAACTCCACCATGAATATAGAGCAATTATACGAGATTTTCCTGCGCCATCCCCAGGTAACAACCGACAGCCGCCACTGCCCCGAGGGCTCCATCTTCTTCGCCCTCAAGGGCGACACCTTCAATGGCAACCGCTTCGCTGCCGCAGCACTCCAAAACGGCTGCTCCTATGCCGTCATCGATGAACCTTATTATTCTCCCCCTAAGCTAGGGGGAGTCCCCGAAGGGGGAGAGGGTGTGTCCGAGGAGGCGTATGTCAATGGTCAATGGTCAATGGTCAATGACAAATACATCCTCGTGGACGATGCCCTGACCGCCCTCCAGCAACTCGCCCACATGCACCGTCAGCATTTTCACGGCCCAGTCATCCAGATTACCGGTACCAACGGCAAGACCACTACCAAGGAGTTGGTCAGCACAGTCCTCGCGCAGAAGTATAATGTCCTCTACACCCAGGGCAACCTCAACAACCATATCGGCGTGCCCATGACACTCCTGCGCCTCACCAGCGACCACGACATAGCCGTCATCGAGACCGGCGCCAACCACCCGGGCGAGATAAAGGCGTTGGCCAACATCGTCGACCCCGACTACGGCCTTATCACCAACGTCGGCGTCGCACACATCGAGGGCTTCGGCTCCTTCGAAGGCGTAGTCAAGACCAAGGGAGAACTCTATGATTATCTGAGGAGTAAGAAAAAAGGAGTAAGGAGTAAGGACGCAAATTTCAAATCCACTAATATTTTCCTCAATGCCGACAATCCCCACCTCGTCAAGATTGCCGAGGGACTCGACGCCTTCACCTACGGCCGCCCCTCCCAGCAATGCGACATCGAGGGCGAGGTTCTGGAGTGCGCCCCCTTCCTCACCCTCCGCTGGAAAGGAAAAAAGGTCAATGGTCAATGGTCAATGGTCAATAAAATACGGACTCGCCTCATCGGTGCATATAATATAGATAATGTATTGGCAGCCGTGAGCGTAGGCGTGTACTTCGGCGTGGAGCCCAACCAGATATGCGCCGCCATCGAGGGCTATGTGCCCAGCAACAACCGTAGCGAACTGCGCACCACCGACCACAACCAACTAATCGTGGATGCCTACAACGCCAATCCCTCAAGCATGAAAGCCGCCCTG
The DNA here is from genome assembly GCA_017458585.1 of Bacteroidaceae bacterium. GTDB lineage: Bacteria > Bacteroidota > Bacteroidia > Bacteroidales > Bacteroidaceae > UBA6382. The sequence goes on along the minus strand of JAFTAJ010000023.1, from coordinate 68,306 downwards.
GACAATTTCGCCCTCATTACTCCCCCCGAAGGCATGACCAAGATGCTCATCCTCGGCGAGATGCGTGAGCTCGGCGACGTGTCGGAGCAAGAGCACACCAATGTGATTGAGCATATCAAATCAATATTCAATGGTCAATGGTCAATGGTCAATGGTCAATGGTCAATGGTGAATAAAGACTCCGTCTGGCTCGTCGGCGAGAACTTCCAGCGCCTCAATCCTCCCTTCCGCACCTTCGCCAATGTCGAGGAGGTGAAGACCCAACTAAAAGATGCCCCCATCGACTCCCACCTTATATTAATTAAAGGTAGCAACGGCACCCACCTTTACGAACTCCCGGAATATCTATAAACTCCTTAAACTCCTTGAAATTCTTAAACTCCTTGCTCCCCTCCATTACATGGGAGGGGGTGGGGGAGGGTCTCCTATATTATCGGCAGCGACATTCCCTTAATCTTTCTGTAGAGGTCAAGGGCATACACATCTGTCATGCCCGTGATATAGTCCAGCACACCAATCAGTCGCTCGTGTAGGTTAGGAGCATTTATCTGATACTGGCTCGACACCCTGTCTATCAGTCGCTTTGAGTACGCCTTGTCAGGACTAAGTATCGCGTCGGTAAACAACTCCAGCAGCGTGTCGATAATCTTGTAGCCCGCAAGCTCTACATCCAGCACCTCGCGCGAGCGATAGATATTCGCCAGCGAGAACTTCGCGCAGTTCATAAAGGCATCGCGTATGCGGGGCTGGGCGTGGCTTATCAGGCTGCCCTCCAGCTCGCCGCGCAGTATCTTGTCCTCATTGTCGGTAAACACTCTCACACACTCCTGCTCAATGGCGTTTATCACGCAAGAGCGCAGGTAGATGATGCGCTCATTGCGGTCTGTAACATCGGGGTATGTGGTGTCTATCGTCTTGCGCTGATCGTCATCCAGGAAGTTGAGCAGCAGCTCGCGTGTCTGCTCCGCGCTGATGATATGCAGCTTGTAGGCATCCTCTATATCCATTATCTGGTAGCAGATATCATCGGCTGCCTCCACAAAGTAAGCCAGCGGATGGCGTGCGTAGCGCAGCTTGTAGCCGTCGTTGCAGAAGTTGATGATGCCAAGGTGGTCGGCCACCTCGCGGAAGAAGGGCAGCTCGCTGTAGAAGAATCCAAACTTGCTCTTTCCCCCGCTCAGCAACGAGCTGTATGGATACTTCACTATCGAGGCCAGCGTGCTGTAGGTCATCACATAGCCTCCTGCACGGCGTCCCTCATACTGGTGCGTCAGCAATCGGAAGGCATTGGCGTTGCCGTCATAGCGCGTTATGTCCTCCCATATTATGTTGGCCTTCTCCTCGCCAGCCTCTTCTTTTATCATCTGCTGCCAGCGTGTGCCCTTGCCCTCGGAGAAGAATGTGGCTATAGCCTTCTCTCCCGAGTGCCCAAACGGCGGATTGCCCAGGTCGTGCGCCAGACATGCTGCCGACACTATCGTGCCGAGTTCCGCAAACAGTCCGGGCGCTGCCTCGGGATGCCGCTTCTTGAGTATGCCTGCAGCGTCGTTGCCCATAGAGCGACCTACGCTGGCCACCTCCAGACTGTGCGTCAGCCTGTTGTGCACAAATACACTCCCCGGCAGCGGAAAGACCTGAGTCTTGTTCTGCAGTCGGCGGAAAGGGGCGGAGAAAATCAGACGGTCATAGTCGCGCTGAAACTCCGAACGGTGTTCTGTGAAATCGGTGTGCGAGTCGGGGCGCCCGAGGCGCTTGGTGGAGATGAGGCGTTGCCACTCCATAGGGGTCTGTAGTGTCATAATAGCATTATTGTAGTGCAAAAGTACGTTATTTTACCCTAAAAAATAAAAGACGATGCAAAGAAATTTGGCTTTGCGGCGATAAAGTTATAAATTTGTAGCACAAAAACCGTTTACTCATCCTTTACTTACACTATGAAGGTACAGATCATCAATCGTTCCAAGCATGCCTTGCCATCCTACGCCACCCCCTTGAGTGCCGGCGTTGACCTGCGTGCTAATATCGACGAGCCCGTGGTGCTGCCCCCCTTGGGCCGTGCCCTTATACCCACGGGTCTCTATATCGCCCTCCCCGAGGGATGGGAGGCTCAGGTCAGGCCCCGCTCCGGCTTGGCTCTCAAGCAAGGCATCACCGTGCTCAACACTCCCGGCACCATCGATGCCGACTATCGCGGCGAGGTGGGCGTCATCCTCGTCAACCTCTCGGGACTGGAGTTTGTTGTCAACGATGGTGAGCGCATAGCCCAGATGGTGTTCAATCAGTACGGCAAGGCCGACTTCGTCGAGGTGGAGACTCTCGACGAGACGGAGCGAGGCGCTGGCGGTTTCGGCCATACGGGCCTATAAACACACATATATATAATATAATGAATAAGGTTGTCGTCTTTCTCTGCACTCTGGCGCTCTGCCTGCCGCTTTTCGCGGGCGGCGATGATGCCGGCCTCATGCAGCGCCGCTACCAGCAGCTCTACCTCGAGGCCGTCTGCCAGCGCGAGGCAGGCAACCTTGTGGCGCAGTATCGGCTCCTTGAGCGTGCCCTAAAGATCAACCCCAATGGGGCGGAGGCCTGCTTCGACCTCGCCATGATGCAGAAGGACAGTGGCGACAAGGTGCTCTCCCTCCTCAAGCGTGCACATGCCCTGAGTCCCGACAATAAGGACTATACCTATGAGCTGGCGTTCTGCCTCCTCGAGCACTCCGACACTCTCGGCATCGAACTCATGCGCACCCTGCTCAGCGACGAGGAACGTCGCGACGATGTCTATGGCCAGCTATGCAACTACTACTCATGGCGCCAGGACTACGACGCCATCGTCAACACTCTCAACCAGTGGGGCCGCATCAAGGGCGATGATGAGTTTATCTATAACCACAAGCTCCACGCCGCCATGCAGTTTGGGCGACTCGACGACGGTCTGCTGCTCACCGACACGATGATAGCCCTTTTCCCCTCCAATGCAGTGCAGTATAAGATGGTGAAAGGTGAGATACTCCTCGGCCTCAATCGCGATGACGAGGCGCTGGCACTCCATCACACACTCTCTCCCGAGGAGGTCACCACGCCCGGAGCGCAGATCATGCTTTATAAGTACGCCGTCAAGAATGGCGACAAAGGCCTCGAGCGGCAACTCCTTAAGGACATCGTTGTCAACTCCGACATGGCCATGCAGACTCGCGAGGCAGCCCTCGTGCAGTATCTTGGTGCCCCTGCTGACAGCGACTATGCCGCCAAGCGCGACACGCTCCTCTCCATGCTCCTGCCGCTGCCGGAGGAAGACCCCGCTCTCTTCGTCACCATGATATCGCAGATGCAGAGCGAGGACAACGACTCGTTGCGCATCCCCCTCTTCAATAAGCTCCTCGAAATCAATCCCGCTGATGAGTATTCGCGCATCAACCTTATGCAGCATGCCCTGCGCCATGACGACTATGAGGAGGTGCAGCGCCTCTGCACCGACGGACTTAAGGAAAACGCTACCCAGCCGCTCTTCTACTATTTCGGTGGTGCCGGACTGATGGTGGCCAAGAAATACGCCGAGGCACTAAGCCTCTTCGAGCGTGGACGCAACTATATCGATAACACCACCAATACTGAGCTGGTGTCCAGCTACTACGGCAGCTACGGCGACGTCCTCCACCAGCTCGGACGCAACAGCGAGGCCTATGCCATGTACGATTCAGCTCTCGTCTATAACAACGGCAATGAGATGTGTCTAAACAACTACGCCTACTTCCTCGCCCTCGACAATGTGCAGCTCGACAAGGCAGAGCGCATGAGCGCCTACACTGTGGAGATCAATCCCGACCAAGCCACCTTCCTCGACACATACGCCTGGATACTCTTCCTCAAGGGCGACTACGAGAAAGCACGCGAGTATATCGACCGCGCCATCGCCAATATCGAAGACCGCGCCGACGAAGACAACTCCAGCCTCTATGACCATGCTGGTGACATTTACTACCATCTCGGCCTCCCCGATGAAGCCCTCGACTTCTGGCGCCAGGCGCAGGTCATGGACCCCGAGTCCGCCATCATAAAGAAAAAGGTAACCAACAAGAAATACTTTAAGGAATAGTCACTCCTCACTCCTCACTCCTCACTCCTCACTCTTCAATCCTTCAATCCTATGAAATTTTGCAGAACCTTGCTCCTGATAGCCATCGTAGCCCTTGCCGCCACGGCGTGCAAAAGCACCAAGAATGTGACCACCGCCACATCCGGTCCCACTCCGGGCTATAACAACACCCCCAAGATCAACTATGCCAAGAAGGTGCTCTCCAATATCGCCGACACCAAGGTGCTCACCGCCAAGATGAAGGTCAACCTCGCCATGGGCGAGAAGAATGTGTCTCTCTCTGGCACCATGCGCATGAAGCGCGGTGATGTTATTCAGCTGTCCATGACCTTCCCCCTCGTGGGCGAGGTATGCCGCATGGAGTTTACCGCCAATGAGGTGCTCATCGTTGACCGCATCAACTCGCGCTATGTGCGTGCCGGCTACGACCAGATAGACTTTCTGCGTTCGGCCAACCTCGACTTCAGCGCCCTCGAAGCTATCTTCTGGAACGAGATATTCTATCCCGGCAACAAGGTGATGGACCACCTCGATGAGTACACCATCTCATCCGCAGGCACCCATACGCTGCTCAGCCTCACTACGGCGCCCAAGCTTGACTATGCTTTCCTCACCCTCACCGAGAGTGCGCTACTCGACCGCATCACCATCTCCTCCAAGAATGTCACTGACCGCAGCAACCTAGTGTGCTCCTACGGCGACTTCTCCAAGTTCGGCTCAGGCCGTTTCCCCACCCACATGCAGCTCAACTTCGCAGGCGACAGGCAGAACTACGGCCTCGATATCTCCCTCAACTCCCTCAACACCAACTCCGACTGGGCGACACGCACCACTCTCTCACCCAAATACACACCTATGGATGTTGACCGCCTCTTTAAAAGCATGATACCATAATGTCCTTAAACTCTTTGAACTCCTTAAACCCCTTAAACCCCTTAAACTCCTTGAACTTCTTGAAATTCATGATAGTTGCCTTCCTTACCTTCGCTGCGCCTACCATGACTGTAGCGCAGACCAAGGGCAAGGCCAAGGTCACGCAAGTCAAGAAGCCTGCGGCTAAGGGCAAGACCACCAAGTCGACGAAGAAAAAGACCACCACCAAGTCATCGACCAAGGCAGCCACGCCCAATGTCAACACGCTGCGTAGTCAACGCGACGCCTTGCAGAAGAAAATCACCCAGTCAGAGGCGCAGCTCAGCAAGACACGCAAGGATGTCAAGGTGCAGCTCAGCAACCTTGCCGTCATCAATGCGCAGATTGACGAGCACCGACGCAATATAGGCAACATACAGCACACCCTCGACACCGTCAACACCAATATCGGCAAACTCGAGGGCGATATCACTGTGCTGGGAGAGCAACTCAAGGACCGCCGTCGCAAATACACGCGCTCCATGCTCTACCTCTACCAAAACCGCAAGTCCACCAACAAGATGCTATTCCTCCTCTCGGCTACCGATTTCACCCAGATGGCACGCCGCTATAAGTATATGAAGGAATATTCTAAATATCAACGCGTGCAGGGCGAGCTTGTCAAGCGCAAGCAGACAGAATTGGAGACCGCCAAGGCCAAGCTTAGCGAAGAGCGCGAACGCCATACCCAGCTCCTCGTACAGGAGCAGAACGAGAACCGACAACTCGCTGTCAAGCAGAGCGAACAGCAGGCCACCGTCAACACTCTGCAGAAACAACAGAAGAACCTGCAGGCTGCCCTCGCATCCGACCGCAAGGAGATGGCATCCCTCAACTCTAAGATAGACTACTACGTCAAGCTCGCCATCGAGCAAGAGCGCAAGCGCCGCGAAGAGGCAGAACGCAAAGCCCGTGAGGCAGCAGAGCGCAAGGCTCGTGAGGCCGCTGCCGCAGCAGAGCGTAAGAAGCAGGAGGCTGCCGCAGCTGCCAATGCTGCCAAATCTGCCAACGCATCCTCTGCCAATGCCAAGCCCACCACTCCCAAGTCAACGGCAACAGCGCCCAAGGCCGAGCCTGCACCGCGCTATGTCCCCAATGACAAAGAGTATAAGCTCACCGCCGACTTTGCCTCCAACAAGGGGCGCTTCCCCATGCCCATCACCGGCTCCTACCTCATCTCCACACATTACGGCAACTACACCATGCCTGGCATGAATGTGCGCCTCGACAGCAAGGGCATCAATGTCACCGGACAAGCCGGGGCACAGGCTCGCTGCATCTTTGATGGCGAGGTGACAGCCGTCTTTACTGTCAGTGGACTCAAAAATGTAATGGTGCGCCACGGCAGCTATATCTCCATCTACTGCAATCTGCGTACCGTCTCTGTCAGCCAGGGACAACGTGTGTCTGCCCGTCAGACCCTCGGCGCAGTCGCCGCCGATGCCTCCGGCAAGCCCAACCTCCATTTCCAGCTCCGTAAGGAATCCGCCACCCTCAATCCCGAGCAGTGGCTCGCCAGATAATCAGCTTGTCGGCTTAAAATATAAAGGGCTGCTCAATTGGGCAGCCCTTACTTGTGATTCGTTGCGGTTCCTTTTATCGCATTAAAGACAAGGAAACATCCTTGATATGAGTTATTTCTGGCTTGATAGTGCTACCCATGTTGCCTTCAATCGTAATGATATCTAAACGCCAAAGTGTATCCAGTTTCTTATATTGAATGTAATGGTTAATGGCTCTGCATAGGTTATTTATCTTTTTGTGGTCTACTGCCTCTATTGGAGCAACAAGAGGATTAATATGTCGTGTTTTAATTTCAACAAACACAGTACACTCTTTGTCTTTAGCAATGATATCAATGTCTCTATGCTGAGATCTCCAGTCACGTTCTAAGATTATATACCCTTTTTCACGCAGATATGCTACAGCAAGATTCTCTCCCCAGATGCCCGTTTGCATATTTATTGGCCCATTATCGATGAGGCGTTTCCTCTTGTTTCCACTATCTATTAGGTGGTGGCATGCCTGCATGGCATTATGCATCCATACTCTTTAGTCAGTTACATTTCCTATCAAGCGTTCCAGTGCTTTATAAATCAATTTGGCATCTTCTACGCGATCTTCAGTAACACGGAATTTCAGCATATCTACTGCTGTCCAAAACATGAGTGAAGAAGCGTATTGATCTGTATTCGTAGAGTATATTCTCCTGGCTGCATTGTAGGCTTCTTCGATTCTTCCCTGCTTGCGCATTTCAAAAACATCTTTAATTGTCATCGTGACTTTTTTATCCAATCAGGGAAACGTATGTTTCTATGGCTTGGGCAATCTCGTTGACTGTGATAAACTCGTCGGCACGGTGAGAGCGCGACGACTCGCCAGGGCCGAGTTTGAGCGATGGCCACGGCATGAGTGCCTGGTCGCTGAGCGTGGGTGAGCCATAGGGCAGCATTCCCTTCTCGATACATTTTCTGACTATCGGGTGCACGATGTCGATGGATGAGGCTCCGAGGTGGGTGGAGCGTGCCTTGACATCCGCGTCGAGATGGGCTCTCAACCAGTTGAGCACTTCCTCGTTGGTGTAGCAGTCGGTGGTGCGTATGTCCACGGTATATGTGCAGCGGTCGGGTATGCAGTTGTGCTGCGTGCCAGCCTGGATGATGGTGGTGGTCATCTTCATCTCACCGAGCGTGGCAGACACCTTGGCAAAGCGATAGTTGCGCAGCCACTCTATCTGCTCGATGGCTTTGTAGATAGCGTTGACACCCTCATTGCGTGCCGCATGACCTGCCATTCCCTTTACCGTGACATCAACCACCATCAGTCCCTTCTCCGCAATGGCGGGCTGCATGCCTGTTGGCTCGCCCACTATGGCGACATCTATCTTGGGCAGGTGGTCACGGAGCATAGCAAAACCATTGGCGCCAGTCACCTCTTCCTCTGCCGACACGGCGAAGACCAGGTTATAGCCGGTCTCCCTCCCTCTGAGTATGCGGAAGGCTTGCAGCAGACTAACCAGTCCGCCACCGCAGTCATTGCTGCCGAGTCCGTAGAGGCGGTCGCCCTCCATGGTTGGTGTAAAAGGGTCGCGTGTCCAGCCGGCGCAGGGTCTCACGGTGTCGATGTGTGCGTTGAGCAACAGCGTCGGACGCTCTTCGCGCCACTGTTCTCCTTCGCATACTATATTGTTGCCAATCCTTTCATACACAATCCCTTTGTCTTTAAGGAAGGCGCACAATGCATCAACCGCGTCATTCTCTTCGCGGCTCATCGACGGAATGCTGATTAGTTGCTTCAGCAAATCCACCGCCTCGTTAGTGTAAGTAGTCAGTTCCATGTCAATTCCATTTAATCAGCCCGTGGATGGGACTCTGTTCTATGACGCTTATGGTCAAGCCCAGGTTGTGGGCAGCCTCTGTTACCAGTTCTTGATAATGATAGGCTACTGAGCCCACGAGTCCTACGGCCAAGTCGGGGCGCTGATAGCCCACCACGTTGCGAGTGAAGAAGGCGGTAAACGACTCTAGGGCCATAGTCCTCACTGCCTCGTGGGCGAGGTTGCGCCGTATGAACGGCGACAGCGACGCCAGCCATCTGTTGGGGAACGGCTGTCTATATACCTTATCTATAATATCAGTGAGCGACATGCCCACCTCATCGAAGAAGGCCTCCGTCACCTCGCGCGGCATCTGGTTCTTGAGAACATTGCCCACAAGCAGTTTGCCGAGATGGGCTCCGCTGCCTTCATCACCGAGAATATATCCTAGTGCAGGAATATTGGCCACTATCTTTTGGCCGTTGTATAGGCATGAGTTGCTGCCCGTGCCGAGTATGCAGGCTATTCCCTCGTGATTCTGACACAGCGCCCTGGCGGCACCGAGCATATCGCTCTCCACATGCACCGCGCACTCATTGCCAAACACGGCTCTCAGAGCCATCGCCATGCTCTCGCTCTTCTCACCGGGAGTGCATCCTGCACCGTAGAACCACAGGGCGTCCACACCGCTATCTGCAATCTTTTGCAGCGCTGAATCCTTCAAGCGGCACACCATCTCGTCGGCCGTCTGCATATACGGATTGAAGCCGCAGGTCTGTATCCTACTCACGCATACGCCCTTGTCCACCAGAGCCCAGTCCGCTTTCGTACTCCCACTGTCGGTGATTAGAATCATTGGTTAAGGGTAAAAGGTTGGAATGCAAATTTACGAAATATTTTCTTCTTACATGCCAAATAACGTGTATCTAATTAGCCCCTATAGCCAAAAAAGCACAAAATCCTTTGGCTGTGTACGAAAAAACACCTACTTTTGCACTCGCAATTGCAACACATGGGTATTTTCCTGCAATTTGCATAGGTAGACTCGCTAGCTCAGTAGGTAGAGCACATCCCTTTTAAGGATGGGGTCTTGGGTTCGAACCCCAAGCGGGTCACAATAATAGGGGCTACAACAGCCTCTATTATTGTGATATCGCTTGGTGGTCGCGAGCGGTTCGTCAGTGGTCGCCGTAGACGGCCTGACATCAAGGAACCGCGAGAGCATAGAGGCAACCCCAAGCGGGTCACGAAAGAGGCTTTGGGCCTCTTTTTTTATTCATTATCTTCGACATTTTATCTTTTTTCTGTAACTTTGACAATAGATTCTCGAACTTTCTAATGTCAGTCCGCGTCTAAAGAGCCTCCGTGCTCTTTCGAGACGACGCGACCACTGACAAAGTTCTCGCGAAGTTACTCAAATATAAAATATATTTCGTAACTTTGTAGGCGGAAAACAAAGTTAATCTTAACCTTAACATTAATAACAAATCTAATATATAATGGCAACAACACCTGAATTCCGCTATGCGCCCATGTTTCAGTTGGGCAAAGACGAGACTGAGTATTATCTGCTGACTAAAGACTATGTCAGTGTGGGTGACTTTGAGGGCAAGCCCATTCTTAAGATTGAGCCCGAGGCTCTCACGATGATGGCCAATGCCGCGTTCCGCGACGTGAGCTTCCTGCTGCGACGCAGTCACAACCTGCAAGTGGCCAAGATACTCAACGACCCTGAGGCCAGCGACAACGACAAGTATGTCGCTCTGACCTTTTTGCGCAATGCCGAGGTGTCGGCGAAGGGCAAGCTACCTCTCTGCCAAGATACGGGCACTGCTATCATTCATGGCGAGAAGGGCCAGCAGGTATGGACTGGTTTCTGCGACGAGGAGGCTCTGAGCAAGGGCGTGTATAAGACCTACACTGAGGAAAACCTGCGCTATTCGCAGAATGCTCCTCTCGATATGTACAAGGAGGTGAACACACGCTGCAACCTGCCTGCCCAGATTGACATTGAGGCTGCCGAGGGAATGGAATACCGCTTCCTCTGTGTGACCAAGGGCGGTGGCTCCGCCAACAAGACTTATCTCTATCAGGAGACGAAGGCCAGGATTCAGAATCCCGGCACCCTGGTGCCCTTCCTCGTGGAGAAGATGAAGAGTCTCGGCACAGCAGCTTGTCCGCCTTACCATATTGCTTTTGTCATCGGCGGCACGTCAGCTGAGAAGAATCTGCTGACCGTGAAGCTGGCATCCACTCACTATTATGACGGCCTGCCCACCACTGGTGATGAGACCGGTCGCGCTTTCCGCGACGTGGAGCTGGAGGAGCAACTGCTCAAGGAGGCTTGGAACATCGGTCTCGGCGCTCAGTTTGGGGGCAAGTATATGGCTCATGATATCCGAGTGATACGCCTGCCACGCCATGGTGCCAGCTGCCCCATTGGCCTCGGTGTGAGCTGTTCGGCCGACCGCAATATCAAGGCGAAAATCAATAAGGACGGCATCTGGATAGAGAAGATGGACGACAAACCATACGAACTGATTCCTGAAGCACTGCGCCAGGCAGGGGAGGGAGATGCCGTGAGGATTGACCTCAACCAGCCGATGACCGACGTGTGCAAGATACTGACTAATTACCCCATCGGCACACGCCTTTCACTGAACGGCACTATCATTGTGGGGCGCGACATTGCTCATGCCAAGATTAAGGCACGCCTCGACAGTGGCGAGCCGATGCCGCAATATCTGAAGGACCATCCCATCTACTACGCAGGTCCTGCCAAGACTCCTGCCGGTATGCCATGTGGATCGATGGGCCCGACTACTGCTAACAGAATGGATCCGTATGTGTATGAATTCCAAGACCACGGTGCATCGCTCATCATGCTGGCGAAGGGCAACCGCTCCGACGAGGTGACACGTGCTTGCAAGGATCACGGCGGATTCTACCTCGGCTCAATTGGCGGCCCTGCAGCTATCTTGGCTCAGAACAACATCAAGTCGATTGAGTGCGTAGAGTATCCCGAACTGGGTATGGAGGCTATATGGAAGATTGAAGTACAAGACTTCCCTGCCTTCATCCTCGTGGACGATAAAGGCAACGATTTCTTTAAGCAGTTGAAGCCAAATTGCTTCAAATAATCAGAAACGGATTGCCGATTCCAGTGCGAGCTCTATCATGGTGGTGAGCGATGTCTCGCGCTCTGCAGAACTTATCTCCGTCTTCTCGCAAAAGGAGTCGGAGATAGTTAGTAATGTGGCTGCACGGCGCCCAAGGGCGTTGGCATTGTGGAACAAGGCAAACGACTCCATCTCCACGCAGTCGGAGTGGGTCCGTTCACGCAACTGAAGGAAGGTCTCCATGCGTGGGTCAACATAAAAGACATCGGTAGAATGGGTAGCTGCCAACTTGCAGCAGATATTCTTCTCCATCGCTACCTGGATGATAGTCTCGTTGAGCTCTGCGCTGGGGAGTAGCACCTTGTCGATGCAGCCATTCATCATACGAGCGTAGGTGGAGTCGCTATATGCTTGGCTCACCAGCACCACATCCATCACATGGAGGTTGTCACGGTAGCTGCCTGCTGAACCAATGCGCAGGATGTTCTCTACACCATATACATCGTATAGCTCATGGGAGTAGATGCCCATGCTTGGCATGCCCATGCCACTGCCCATGACAGAGAGCGGACAGTCTTTGTAGGTGCCGGTGAATCCATACATATTGCGCACAGAGGTGACCATCTTGATATCATGCAGATATTTTTCAGCGACAAATTTGGCTCTGAGTGGGTCGCCGGCCATCAGCACGGTCTTTGCGAATGCGCCGTCAGGCGCAGAGATGTGGGGAGTAGGCATAAGAAGAGTTTGAGAGTTTAAGAGTTTGAGAGTTTAAAAGTTTAAGAGTTCGAGAGATTAAGTGCAAAGTTACGAAAAAACTCCTACTCCTTTATGCCTTCTCCTAAAAAATTATTAAATTTGCCGCCATTAAAGTTTAAACCATGAAACTGTCTGATTTTACCAACATCAAAGACTGGCTGTATATCCTGCTTGGCTGTACGCTGCTGGCTGCAGGTTTTGTATTCTTTATAAATCCCTACAACTTGGTGCCGGGCGGAGTGTATGGCCTCAGTATTGTAGTCCATAACTTTTTCCCCCAGTTCCAGATTGGTACGATAAGCTATGTCTTTGAGATTCCACTGGAGATACTTATGTTTGTGCTGCTGGGCAGCAAGATGAGCATACGCACTGTGGTGGCAGCCTTGATTACACCATTGATAATGAATGTGATCAGTGTGCTGGTTTATCCCGATGCTGCCTCGCTTGAGTCTCTCGATCCCTCCAAGCTACTCGGCGGTCGCTTCGACCTCAGTGACCACCTTATTCTCACATCAGTGGTGGGCGCAGCTGTTATCGGCCTTGGACAGGGTCTCGTGGCCCGCACACAGTCAACGGGTGGCGGCACCGATATCGTGGCAATGATAATGCAGAAATATTTGCGCATACGTTTCTCGCGTGCCTTGCTCATTGTTGACGGCACCGTGGTGCTTATCGGTCTGCTGGTCATCGGTCTCGGACTGGGACGCGGCGGAGAGGTATCGTCCGACAAATGCTACCTTATGCTCTACTCTCTGATAGCTATCTATGTCTGCACACGGGTTATGGCACTTGTGCTTGGAGGTATGAAGAATGAGAAGATAATCTTCGTTATCGGCAACCACCGCATGGACACTCTGCGCGACTATATTCTCAACGACCTGGAGCGCGGTGCCACCGCCATAAAGAGTACCGGCCTCTACAGTGGAGAGGAGAAGGACATGCTCATGCTCGTGGTGACGGAGAGAGAGGTAATGCGTTTCAAGCAGATTATTAAGCAGTTTGAGCCTAATGCCTTTATTGTCATCACAGATGCCTACAGCATCTATGGTGAGGGATTCAGGCCGTTGCCCAACCCGTCGGAGATAGTGCCGGAGTAATCGTGTAATCGTTTAGCTATGAATCACAGAACAGTTGTCAATTTGGCTCTGTTGCCAGCAGCCTGCGCATGGGCTCAGGAGCGGCCGCTCAACATTATATATATAATGTGTGATGACCACAGTTATCAGACCATATCTGCCTACGGCTCCACCCTCAACCATACGCCCAATATCGACCGATTGGCACAGCGCGGCGTTAGATTTACCAATAGCTTTGTTGCCAACTCGCTCTCAGGGCCCAGCCGTGCCTGCATGCTTACTGGCAAGCACAGCCATGCCAATGGGTTCACCGACAACACAAAGCGTTTTGATGGCAGCCAGCAGACCTTTCCTAAGCTGTTGCGACAAAATGGTTATCAGACTGCCATGATAGGCAAATGGCACCTTGTGAGCTTGCCCACAGGCTTTGATTATTGGGATATACTAACGGGACAGGGCGACTACTACAACCCAACATTCATACGCAGCGTAGATGGAGAGGACAGTCATGCCGAACGCCTGCAGCGCCACGGCTACTCCACCACCATAGTCACAGACCTCGCCCTCAACTGGCTCAGCAATCAGCGCGACCCGCAGAAACCATTCTGCCTGTTTATACACCACAAGGCACCCCACCGCACTTGGATGCCCGACCTGCAAGACCTGGAGCTCTTTAGCGACTCCACCTACGAGCTGCCCGCCACTTTCTACGACGACTACAGCGGTCGGCGTGCAGCACAGGAGCAGCGCATGACCATAGCCCGCGACATGGACCTGGTGTATGACCTCAAGATGGCTGACCGCGACAGCACTATCCACTCCTTCGACCGCACCCTGGAGCATTGGGGACGCGCCATGTACACGCAGCGCATGGACTCGGCGCAGCAGGCCGCATGGGATGCGCATTACCAGCCCATCATCGCCGACTTCAAGGCAAAGTTCGGCAACGGTCAGTTAGACAAGAATAATCCTCAATTCTCAATTCTGAATTCTCAATTAAATAACTGGAAGTATCAGCAATATATGCGTGACTATCTGCGTGTCATCCACTCCGTTGACCGCAATGTGGGTCGCGTGATTGACTATTTGGAGCAGAACGATTTGCTGGAGAGCACCCTCATAGTATATACCTCAGACCAGGGATTCTATATGGGCGAGCACGGATGGTTTGACAAGCGATTCATGTATGAAGAGTCGTTCCGCACACCACTCATCATGTCGTTGCCAGCTGCTTATGGTGGCAAGCAGGGAGTCACTTCTGATGCTATGGTGCAGAACATCGACTACGCTCCCACCTTTCTGCAGGCCACAGGCACTGCCATCCCCGCCGACATTCAGGGTGTATCGCTGCTGGGGGAGATACAGAGTTCCAGAGTTCCAAAGTCCCAAAGTTCCAGAGTTGGAGAGTTAAAGAATCGTGACCTCTATTACCACTATTACGAGTATCCCGACGAGCACCGCGTAAATCGCCACTTCGGCATACGCACCAAGCGCTACAGCCTAATGCGTTTCTACGGTGATGTCAATCAGTGGGAACTCTACGACCTCAAGCGCGACCCTGAGAATATGCACAATCTCTATGGCAAGCCGGGCACGCTAAATCTCACTCGCAAACTAAAGAAAAAACTCCTACAACTGCAGGAGCTTTACGACGACCCGATACGAGACTCTTTAAACGCTATGTGACTCTGATACTTCTTAGTACCATTCGTCATCGTCGTCATCATAGTACTCGTCGTCATCACCATCAGTGTTGACAGGTGTCTTGGTGTCGTCCACTTCCTCAAACTCATCCCAGATAAAGTTGTCGGGCTGCTGGTCAAGCTTCAGCTCGGGCTTCACCTTGTCAGGCACATAGTACTTTTCGTAGAAATCTTTGTACTGCCCCCATGTGTAGCGGATATTGATGAGTTGGAGGTTCTGGTCGGAGATAATGATAGGCTCTGCACTGCGTGCCACGGCTATGAAGGCGCTGTCGGCCATTAGTTGCTGCTCATAAGCGTGTGCCTCGTCGAATGAGTAGAAGCCCTTGATGCGCATCTGGTTGCCGCTACGTTCTTTGGTGAACTCGAGGTCGAAGTTGCGCACCAGGAAGTTGGTGAAGTTGAAGCGCGACACTTCGTAGATAAGCTTGCCCTCATCGAGTGAGTCGGGGCTGTAGGTGAGTATGAATGTGTAGTCGGCACGGCGCTCTGGCGAGAGGGTGTCTTGCTTGAGAGCCTGGTCGGTTTCGTCGCCAGTCTGGTCGGAGCGCTGCAGCAGTAGGGCATCGATGTCGTAGCCACCGCCCGCAGGCTGACGGCCTGCCTCTATGCCCTTGACTATCATACCGGCTATCTCGCTAATCTTGTCTTGCGGATATTCCTTGACAAGGTCGCGCATCCCATTCACAAAGGCTGCCAAATCGCGGTTGCGCAGCTGACTCATGGCATCGAAGAACATAAACTTAGGCCTGTTCTCACCCTGCGGGAATCGCTCGGCAGAGATGGCGCAGTTGTTGACTATCGTCTTGTAGTCGCTGCGCTTGTAGGCATCGTAGGTAGCCACATAGAGTGAGTCTTCGATATGCTTGCCAAAGCGGGCATTCTCCTCGTAGTAGGGATCGTTGATGAGAATGGCATACTTGCTTTCGGGATATTCGGCAGTAAGCCGTAGCTTATAGTGTTGATAATCATCACGCTGTCCCCAATGCAGCTCCATGAGATAGAGGTGATAGAGCATCTCGTCCATGGGCTGGAACTCGGGATAGTTGTCGAGGCAGCGTAGCAGTGTGCGCTTGGCAAGTGCGTAGTTGTCTAGATAGTCTTTCTCTATCACGCCGGCTTCGTAGAGGGCTTGCTTCAGAATGGTGTCGCTTTCGGCCATCTTCTCGGGCGTGAGGGGCAGCTGGTCGAGGTAATATTCGCGAGTCAGCTTCTCTTCGAGCTCGTTGCCCTTCTTCTTTTTCTTGTCGATGGTGTCGTTGCTGAGGCTGTCAGCGGCCAGACTGTCGCGTGCCCCGCCGATAGAGTCGGTGGCGCTGTCATCATCGTCGTTGTCAATTGTGGCGAGCACCGACTTGTTGCTGCGGCGCCAGTTGTCTTCATTCTTTCGTGTTCCCCACTGCTTCTGGAAGAGGTCTTTGCCCATGCTTACCGACTGCACGTTGTAGAAGTACCAGTCGGCACCGTCATTGGCATTGGCGGTATTGGATGATTCCTTCTTCTCGCCGCTATCCTTGTCGTTGCTGTCGTCATTGGTGTTGCCGCGCCCCTGACGATTGCGGGCTATGGAGTCGGCCTGCTGGGCGCGCAGTTCCTTCTGGCGCTTTTTCTCCAGCTCGATGGCTTTGTCGATGATGGCCAGGCGCTCAGCCTCGGGCATTGCGGCAAGAGCACGCATACTGTCTTGCACAAAGATTGTCTCTGATGGGTCTGCCAATTTGTCTAGCACCTTGCTGCGTTCCGACAGGCTCTCGTAGCGCTCATGCTCCTTGCCGAGGATGCCAATAGCGTTGTTGTAGCATGTGCGGGCTTTTGAGAATCGTTCTCTTGCCCAGTAGATATCGCCCATCTGGAGCATCAGTGAGCCGTAGGCCAGTCCCTTTGTCTCTACCTTGGCGGCTCCTGTCTCGTATGCCTCGATGGCTTTGGCGGTGTCACCGCTGGAGAGGTAGATATTGCCTATGGCATAGTATATCTGGTCGAGGAATTTCTTGTTGGCACTGAGTTTGGTGAGGCGTGTCAGTCTCTTTATCTTGCGTGCATCGCCGCCGGAGGAGACTCCCGACTCGGTCTGCTGCACGAGGGCGTTGAGTTTCATCTCGTGCGACGAGGTCTTGCGCATACAGCGCTGGAATGCCTTGTAGGCCTCCGTTTGCTGACCAAGAGCATTGTATAGCTGACCCAGCAGGAAGTAGCCACGAGCCTTCTCCAGCGAACTGCCGAATGTGGGAATCACCTTCTTCAGATAAGGCACGGCTTCCTCCCAGTGCTTCTGGCGCAGGTGGTAGTTAGCCATGGCGATATTATACTCCTTGCGAGCGGTGGTAGGTATGCTGTCGCGCTTCACCTTGCGCAGCAGCTCTTCGGCATCGTAAAACCAGTCAATCTCGGTGTAGCACAGAGCCTGCATGGCTCTGGCACGGTTGAGCACCTCGGGCTGGGTGCGATAGAGCATCTCTACGTAAGAGAAGGTGGAGGCAGCCTCAATAAACTCGCCTTTCTGCATCTGGGCATAGCCCATCAGCATCCACGCATTCTTGAGGAAGGGGTTAAACTCCTGACGCTCGCGGAATTTCTTCTCTTTCTGCGTCATCTTATGGCCACGCTTGCGCTCAGGCTTACGCTTGATGGAGTGGAGCTGGATGGTCTTCTCCATCTTGGTGATGGTTGTCTCAAAATCGCCCTTGCCAATGGTGCGCGACGCTTGGTTGCCCACCGGCAGTAGGGGCAGATAGTCGGTATAGTTGTCCTTGTTGCCTTCCACCTTGGCCTTATATCCCTTGATGTAGGCCTGATGGCCGTTGAAGTAGGTGTTGTAGCGTGCGGTGAAAGCCTTCCAGGCACGTGTGGAGGCCGTGTTCTCTTTGGTAGCGCAAGACGAGGCGACCACAATGGCCACCATCATCAACAGTATGTGTTTAATCATCTTGCGCACGAGCATGTACCTTATTTATATAAATATCCTACAACTTAAAACTCCCAAAAACGCTTTTTATTGTACGGGCAGCCAGATAAATGACTATCAGCACTACTACAACCATCGGTCCGCAGGGCACATCAAGCAGCGTGGATGCTATCAATCCGCCCAGGCATCCCACGATAGCCAGCACCACCGACCACACCGCCATGGTGTGCATACACTTGCAGAACAGGTTGGCAGTCATCTGAGGCACACTGAGCAGCGAGATGACCAGCACTATGCCTGCCACTTTCAGTGCAGCCACTATGCTGAGAGCCACCAGCGCCATCATCAGCCATTCGGTCAGCACCACCGGCTGACGCTGTGCACGTGCAAATTCGGGGTCAAAAGCGATAGTGATTATCTGGGGCATACAGAGCAGAAAGACGGCCGTCACCACCGCTGCCAGCACGCCGAGCAGCCATAGGTCGGCAGTGTCGATGAGCAGTATGTTGCCAAAGAGATAGCTCGACAGGCTGGGCAGGAAAGTAGGGGAGAGGAAGCTGCAGATAATACCTACGCTCATGCCCAGCGCCCACAGCATGGCGATGGCTGAGTCGGAGCGCACCTCCTTGCGGCCACTGAGCAGTTGCACGCCCCATCCTGTGAGCAGGGCAAAAGCGGCGGCTCCCGCAGAGGGCGGCATACCTGCCAAAGCACAGATGCCCACTCCGCCAAGGCTGGCATGAGCCATACCGCCAGCCACAAACACCATCCTGCGGCTCACAATATAAGTGCCCACCAAGCCACAGACTACGCCGGCAAGCACACACGCTATCAGCGCGTTCTGAAAGAAAGAATATCCTAGCAGGTCAAACATTTTTGGTTGTTTAGTCGTTTGGTCGTTTAGTCGTTTGGATAATCTGGAGAGGCAATTCTATGCCTCGCAGCTGGAGGCTGTGTAGCCACTGCGGCACCTCGTCGGGGCGCATGGTGGTCATCACTTCGCGAAACTCCTCCACTGCTTCTGGGGTATAGGCGTCGGCAGCAATGCCGCGGTAGGCGTCCAGTTCCTCGTCCTCAAAATAGACGGGCTCCTCCGCCATTTGTGTCGTTTGGTTGTTTGGTCGTTTGGTCGTCATGGCGTCGCAGAAGCAGGTGATGCCGCAGATGCCGTACTTATAATTGTTCGATTGCATAGCCAACTGATTTGAGGTCTTCCCAGAACGTGGGATACGACTTGCTTACCACCTGCGCATCGTTGATTACCAGTCCATCATGGAGTATCGCCAACGGGGCCATACACATAGCCATGCGGTGGTCGTCGTAAGTGGCGATGGAGTTAGGAGTTAGGAGTGAGGAGTGAGGAGTTAGGAGTGAGGATTCAAGCACTCCGTCTTCTTCTTCCCTGACATCATACCCCAGCTTGCCCAGCTCTTGGCGGAGGGCCAGCAGGCGGTCGGTCTCCTTGATGCGCAGACTCTGCAGTCCGCTGAAACGGAATGGCACTCCCATGCCGCAGCATGTCGCCACCATCGTCTGTGCCAGGTCAGGACATTCGGAAAGGGAAAGACCAAGACCCCCTCCCCGCTCCCCCTTGTAGGGGGAGTGCCAGAGATCTGGAAAGTCGGCATATACGCCCCTCCATACAAGGGAGGGGTAGAGGGGTGGGTCTTTTTTTTGTATCACCGCCCCACGCTCATTGAACTCTGTGCTTACGCCCAGCGGCTCGAAGAGATGGCGCACGCAGCTGTCGCCCTGCAGACTGTCCTCAAAGAGACCCTCCAGCACTACCTCGCCCTCGTCGGCCAGCGCCAGCATCTCATACCAGTAGCTCGCAGCGCTCCAGTCGTTCTCTATAGTGTAGTCGCTGCCGGAGTATTCGCCCGGTGCCACGCGGAAGGTCGTGTCGTCGGGCTCCTCTACGGTGATGCCGAAGCGGCGCATCAGGCTCACCGTCATATTGATATACGGCCTACTGATGATATCGCCCTCCAGAGTCAGTGTCAGTCCCTGCCGCATGGTGGGTGCCACCATCAGCAGTGCCGACACATACTGCGAGCTCACGCTGCCCGCCATCCGCAGGGTGCCGCCATCCAGCGGGCGTCCCTTGATGTGCAGCGGCGGGAAGCCCTCCTCGCCTTCGTAGCTGATATCTGCACCGAGGCTGCGCAGCGCCTCCACCAGCACACCGATGGGTCGGTGGCGCATACGCTCGCTGCCCGTGATTACCACGTCGCAGGGAGTGGAGGCAAAGTAGGCGGTGAGGAAACGCATCGCGGTGCCCGCAGCACCGACGTCAATACATTTACTATTTGATAATTTACTATTTACGATTTTCTCACTCCTCACTCCTAACTCCATCGCCCTTGTGTCGTCGCAGTCGGAGATATTGTGCAGGGCTATCTTGCCGCCCGACAGCACACGGAGCAGCAGCATACGGTTGCTGATACTCTTGGAGGCAGGCAGGCGGATGGTGCCGTGCAAAGCCTTTGGCGCACGCAGTCTTAAGTCCATGATATTTAGGATTGAAAAATTGAAGAATTGAAGAATTGAAGTTTGGAATTTGAAATTATGTTGCAAAATTACGAAAAAAATTTTGGCAATTCAAAATAAAGTACTACTTTTGCACCCGTTTTCGGGGTGTAGCTCAGCTCGGTTAGAGTACGCGTCTGGGGGGCGTGGGGTCGCTGGTTCAAATCCAGTCACCCCGACAACAAAGAGAAACTGCGAGGTTTTTGCCTCGCAGTTTTGTTTTTCTCGAATCCTCTATTTTCTACTTCACAATCTTCTTTCCGTTCTGGATATAGATGTGGCCCTTTACGGGATTGGTGACCTCGCGGCCCTGAAGGTCATACCATTTACTATTTGACAATTTACTATTTACGATTTCACTACCACTAATTCCGGAAATCCCTGTTATGACGGCGTTTACCTCCACATCGTGGTCGGGCATGTTGGTGGGCACGTCCTCCCAGGCGTAGTAATAGTCGTCATCCTCGGGATTGTCCAACGGGGTGATGGTTTTTCCTTCCTCTATGTCAAAGGTCTTGTATTCTACGCCGTCAATCAGGTAGGTCAGTTTGTATATGTGGGGGCATTGGCTGGTGGGGATCCAGCTGTCATTGTAGTAGTGCTGCAAGGTCCAGCCCTTAGCGGCAGCCTGTGCTACCTGCTTGGCGGTGCAGGTGTTCTTCTCTGTCTGGATAGAATGGTTGACGAGATTGACAGTGCCTCTCTCCGACTGCGGCAGGCTGTTGATAAACGCTGTTAAGTTGTTGCCTGTAATGTTGTTGCCGTAGCACTCCACGCGTTTGAGATAGGTGCTTTCCGGCATGGTGAGGGAAGTCAGCTTGTTGTTCTGGCAATGCAGCTCCTTGAGCGGGGCACTGGCAGGCAGAGTGAGCGACGTCAACGCATTGCTATCGCATGCCACGTAGGTTAGCTTCTTGTTCTTCGACAGGTCAAGGGTGGTCAGTTTGTTTCGGCTGCAATAGAGTTCCTTGACAGAGGTGAAGTACTCAATTCCGCTAAGCGATGCCACCTTTTTATTGTTAAGGCTCAGTCGGTATGCCTTTGTGGTCTCGTCGTAGATGAAGTCGATGTCTGTCGTAGTGTTGCCATAGGCATTTTTGTTAACCAGATAGCCATCGGCTCCCACACCCGTAGCAAGCAGGTATTCGCGAAAAGCCTTGTCGGGGAAGTTGGTCTCATTTATTGCGATGGCATTGCTGCACAGCATGACAGTAGTAGGCCTGTAGATATAACCGGAAGATTCAAATTCTTTCATCACACTGCTGTAAGATACTTTCTTATAGCCAGACGAAGTCTTGATAGGCAGGTAGGTCATGCCTGAATACAGACTCAGCATTTCCAGGTTTTTCATCATTGGTGCCTTATCTACCTCTATCTTTATGTCAGAAAATCGCACATCCAGCACCTTGATGTCGAAAAAAGCATATTCATCACAGTCGGCATTGTTGCAATACACCCACAGGGAGGAGTTTTTTACATACACTTTCTCGCTTCCTTCTTTTCCTACGATGCAGCTGCTGTTGTTAGCCGTTACGTAGAGGGCAGCATTGTCGAGAGTCAGGGAGATGTTAGAACCGGCGAGATAGATAGCATCCTCGTCCACTCCTATAATCTGGCAGTCTTTAACTGTCTTGATGTTCTGGCATTTGATGGTGCTGTTGTGCTCAAACCTTACGGGTGCTGCGTTCTTGGCATAGAGGTAATTCTTGCCGTCAAGTACCACGGTCAGATTTTTGCAGCCCGTGTTGAGGATGGCGCGGTTGCCTGAGCCGGTGCGCTCTATCTTGACATTGCGCAGGGTAAGTGTATTGGTGGAGGGGACGTACTTGACAGAAAAGCTTTTGCTTTCGTCGTAGGCCTTGATGTTGTCGCCCGTCACGTTGTTGCAGTTGGACGAGGTGACGCTCACTCCGCCTACCTTGATGCCGTAGTCCTCAGCGCAGACGTTAACAAAAATGAAAACGAAAACGAAAAATAATGCTTTTTTCATAACACTACCTTATTTATATATTATTTTCTTCTTGTTGACGATGTAGATGTTGCCCTTTACGGGATTGGTTACTTTGCGGCCTTGCAGGTCGTAGTAGACATTGACCGGCCTACCCCCAGCCCCTCCCGAAAGGAGGGGGGCTATGGAAGTGATGACGGCGTGCACGTCCACATCATGGTTGGGCATAGTGGTGGGCTCGTCCTCCCAGGCGTAGAAGTAATCGTCATCCTCAGGGTCTTCCTCGTGGGTGATGGGGTCGCCGTACTTCATGCTTGTGATTTTATAGATAACGCCGCCGACGTAATATGTGAGATTGTAGCTGATTGCTTCGTACCATGCGTGGTACTCCAGGTCATGGTCGGGCATAGTCGTCGCCACGTCTTTCCATCCATCGAAGGTGTAGCCCACTTTGTCCGGCACCTCGGGCAGCTGTATCTCTGCGCCATAGCCAAGTATGCTGGTGCTAAAAATCTCGTTGTCAATATAGAAGGTCACGGTGTGCGGGTTGGCGGCAAAGGTTGCCGTGATGGTCACATTGCGGGCGGGCATGGTGGCAGGAATCTCGCTCCATCCGCTGAAGGTGCTGCCTTCCTTTATGGGCGCATCGGGTGCTATGATTGTAGCTCCGTAGTCGAGCGTCTCGCTGGTGTATTCTTCGCCGTCAACGATGTAGGTGATGGTGTATTGCTTGACGATGTACCATCCCGATATTGTAAAATCGCGGTAAGGCATGTATTTGGGAAGATTACTCCAGCCCGAAAAGCTATAGCCTTCCCTTGGGGCAGGATCATCTATCGGATTGATAGGCTCGCCGAATGTTATGTCGTAGGTTTGGTAAACCTCGCCATCGACTACGTATGTGAGCTTATATTTGTTGATAGTAAATGTGCCTGTCACCACTACATTGTTGCTGGGCATGGTGGCGGGCACTCCCTCCCATCCGCTGAAGGTGTAGCCCCTCTTGGTGGGCGTTTCGGGCGCGGTGATCGTAGCTCCGTAGTCGAGAGTCTGGCTGGTGTATTCCTCACCATCGACTACGTATGTGAGAGTATATTTATTGACAGTGAAAGTGCCTGTCACCACTACATCTTTGCCGGGCATAGTGGTGGGCACGTTCTTCCATCCGCTGAAGGTGTAGCCCTTCTTGGTGGGGGCTGCTATCGGAGTGATGCTGGCTCCCTCCTGCATACTGAGGACTTTATACTCCTCACCGTCAACCTTATAGGTAAGATTAAAGTAATGCGGGCAGCCATTGGTCTGTTTCCATCCTGTACCATCGTTGTGCTGCAATATCCATCCACGGGATTCTGCAGTTATGCAATTCGCCGAAGTACACTTGTTTCCCTCATTGGCGTTGCTGTGATCTACAAATTCTACACCACCCTTTGAGCCGCTCCGTTGAGGCAGGGAATTGACAAACTGTGTCGTGGCATCGCCATATATCTTGTTGCCGTAGCAATAGAGCGTTTCTAAATTGGTAGCATCTGTCGGTATCTTGAGCGATGTCAACTGGTTGTTCCAACATTTTACGGTAGTGAGTTGGCTTGCACTCGACGGGAGAGTCAACGACGTCAGCGCATTGTCACTGCAATAAACATTCTGCAAAGTACTACTAAAACTTACCAGATTGAGTGAGGTGAGCTTGTTGTTGTAGCAGGCTATAGAGGCGAGTGGTGCCGAAGTTGGCAATTTGAGTGTCGTCAATTGGTTGTTGGAGCAATCCAGATTCTTTAGTTCCTTATTCTTCGAGAGGTCGAGGGATGTGAGGCTGTTGTTGAAGCAGTTGATACTCTGTACATGCGGCAGATACTCTATTCCCTGCAGCGACGTGATGCCCTTGTCCCATGCAGATATGGTTTTTATTGTCGTAGTGTTGTCGTAGATATAGAGAGGTTCTACATTGCCATCCTCCACACCAAGCGGGTTTTTGGGTATAATATAATACGGGGCAAAGGTATGAACATAGCCACGGAAAGCATCATCAGGAAAATGTGCTTTGTCAGCAGGCACAGCCTCGCTTATCTGTATCGTACCCTTACATTCCTCTCCGTTTGACTTCAACACAAACACACCCTTTGTGGAGTTATGCTCTATTTCCTTACCTAACTGTGGCAAAATATACGTGCTCGATGCCAGAGAGACGGCTTTGAGGTTCTTCACCACAGAATGACTATCGTAATCCGCCCTCATACACACGGCAGAGGCTTGCACATACAGCGACCCGATATCTCTCAGGGCATAATAATCATTGTTTGTGCCTACGCCGATATACAGCGTAGAATTCTCTACCACTATTCTCTCGGTAGCATTCTTGCCCTCTATGGCGCTGCTGTTGCTGCCTCCGCTAATATACGCAGCTGCACTGTCGAAAGTCAGCGTAATACCGTTGGTGAGGTAGATGGCATTCTCCTGATCTCCGAGAATTAAAAAGTCCTTAAACGAACCTACGTTTTTGCACTTGACGGTAGTCTTCGTCTCAAAGCGCAGGGGAGCCGCGTCTTTGGCATATAGATATGCTGCTCCGTCCAACACGACGGTGAGCCCTACGCAGCCGGTGTTGTAAATGGCGCGGTTGTCAGAGCCGGTGCGCTCTATCTTGACATTCTTCAGCGTGAGCGTCGTGGTAGAGGGGTCGTACTTGACGTAATAGCTCTCGCCTTCTTTGTAGGCCTTGATGTTGCTGCCCGTCACATTGTTACAGTTGGACGAGGTGACGCTCACTCCGCCCACCTTGATGCCGTAGTCCTCGGCGCTGACGCCCAGCGCCACTGCGGCTGCCATCACAAGAAACAAAATCTTCTTCATAATTTCTAATTTTATCTCCTTACTCCTTTTCTCCTTACTCCTAATCTACTTACTCCTTTTCTCCTTACTCCTAATTTCCTCATTCAATATCCGACTGGTCAACATCACCTGCGACATCGGCAGGATGAAGTCCGGGCTCCACCGCCTCCTCGCTCTTGATAAGTTGCACATTTGTCTGCTCTACAATGTTGAGCTTGATACTGTTGTTGTCTGCCACAGGCTTATACCACCATTTCTTGCTGAAATAGTCGCGAAGGTCTTTCGACTGGAAGACATAGCCGTGACGAGCGAGAATCTCGTTGCGCATCAAGCGCAGCTGCTCTCTCGGAATGTTCATGAGATATGGCGTGTTGAGCAGTGTGTTGGCAATCACGTCGCTCCACTCGGCATTGACCAGCGCAGATTGCTGCGAACTGCAGTCGTCCTCATCGTCAGGCGTCAACACCATCGTCCACATCGCATCGCCATTGGGCTTGCGCACGGCGAGGAAATTCATGCCGTTCTGGCGCACATACTGCACCCGCCAATTCCACTCGGCAAAACGAATGGGACACTCCTCCGCCTGACGGCTCGGGACAATCTTGTACTCGCCGGGCTTGTTGCCCACCTTCTCAAGGGTCAGCTCATCGTCTTGTTGAGTCGTCATATACACGATGGTTCCCGTCCTCACCTCCTGCACGGTGTACAGACTCCACCCGTCAAAAAACTTGTCGCCCTTCCTGATTGTCTGGGCGCTTACAACAGCCGCACACAGCAGCAAAAATGCCAAGATAATTCTTCTTTCTGTTCTCATGTTACTATTTGACTATGTTATATATTGTTACTGCAAAGTTACACATTTTTGAGCAAATATCACCATTTTTTTCTAAAAAAAATGTTGCTCACCGAATTGGAGATAGAGTCCACCAAATCCTTCCTCTCCCAGAATTAATAATCCGTCAATTTTTTATACGTTTATACATTTATACGTATAAAATAGAAAGGACATATCTCCCTCGCGCGATACCCTTCCTTTATGAATTATTTATATATATAGACTATGTATATATATATAAATAATTTTGTTCAATAAATAAACGCTAATAATCAGCAACTTACGCAATTCTCGTGCAAAAAAAAACTTACCTCAAAAAATTATACGTGATGTAGTGTATAATTGTATAATGGTAAAAAAAAATTGCTCTGAAGAGATTTTACGAAAGCCCAAAGTGCGGTGCCGCTCCTTGGGCAAAAAATATACGCGCTCGCGCTTAAATAATATAAGATGGGCTTTAGTGCTAATAAAGCAAGCCCACGGACATTCCTAGTCACGCAAAAAAAGAGGGAGCGAGCGCAGGAATCGTTCCCGATTATAATCACACGTTCACACGTTCACACGTGTAAAAAAAGAGAACAGGGGCCCCCTACAGCTCTTCATCGAGGAACACGCCCTTGGGTGTGAGTGTCTTGACGTGTAGCTTGCCGTTGCGGCTGCTGAGTATGCTTACGGCGCTTTTCTTGAGGCTGGGGCCTCCTCCGATGAGCACGGGGAAGCGGCATCCGTCAACGCCCTTGGCGTGCCACTTGAGGTCGTGGGTGTGGGAGCCGTAGGCAAGGTCGAAAGGCTGGTCCTTGAGCAGGGGTCCCCACAGCTCGAGGCACGGGCGGTATTTGTCGTCGTTGCCAAAGACGGGGATGTGGCTGATAAGCACGCGGTGGGCTGCCTTGCGGAAGGCCTTGCTCTTGAGCTCGCTGTCGAGGAAGGCTGCCTGGTCGTTGCGCAGCTGCGTGAAGTCGTTGAGCCCTGCATAGACGGGGGTGGTGTCGGGCTTGTCTTCGCCGGCATCGAGGATGACGAAGCGTGTGTCGCCCCATGTGAAGGCTCCGTAGGTGAGGTCGTCGCGATAGCCGATGAGGTCGTGCATGCCTGCGGAGTAGTAATTGCGTATCTCGTGGTTGCCGCGGATGAAGATGACGGGCTTCTCGGCTGCGTTGATGGGGTCAGTGCACTGGTGTATCATGCGCACGGCATCGTCGTAGTCCACGGGCTCGGGCAGGCAGTCGCCGTTGAAGATGACGAGGTCGTAGTCCACATCCTTGACCAGGGCGAGCAGGGAGTCGTAGGTGTCCTTATACTGATGGAGGTCGTTGAATAGGAGTAAGGAGTAAGGAGATGAGGAGTAAGGAGGTGTCTTGAAGCGATAGAAGCGGGTCTTGACGGTGTCGCCGAAGACGGTGTCGTAGGAGCGCTTCTTGGTGAGCCCTATCGCGCACACGCGATAATAATATTGGTGTGCGGGCTGCAGGCCGGTGAGGCGCACCTTGTTGTCGAGGCGATAGCACACCTCCTGGCCGTCGAGCATGGTGCGCGCACGCTGGGTGTGGAGCGTGTCCTCGCCATACTCCACCCATGTGTGGCAGACGCTGTTGGTCTGGTACATCACGGTCATCTCGGTGGGGCGCGGGTCTTGCAGATAGGGCTTGGTGGTCATGAGGCGGTTGGCAGGCGTCTTGAGCAGTATGTCGGCCACGATGGGGCGGTGGTCGGAGCTGACGCTGTCGTCTATCACCCACACCTTGTCGCGTGCGGCAGGCTGTGCGCCTGTGCCTTTATATACGGCGATGTAGTCGATACATTCGTCGGGGTGGTCGGCAGGATAAGTGGGGGTCTTGGCGTCGCTGAGCATGTAGAAGTGTTCCTGCATACGCTTGAGGAAGGGCGAGTCGGGGTGGCTGTTCCAGTCGCCCATGATGATGAATGGCTTCTGCCAGCGCGCCGCCTCGCGCAGGATGGTGTCGCAGGCCGCGGCATGCTCGTCCTCCAGCAGGGAGAGGTGGGTGCAGGCCACCACGCAGTCGCCAAACTCGCACACCAGCAGCACGCGGTCCTCGTCGCGGCTGGGCATGGGTATGCGCCTCACGCTCAGTGGTCGCTGCTTGCTGAGCAGTGCCACGCCGTAGGAGCCCTTGCCCAGGGGGATGGCCGACGCATAGGTGGAGCGCATCAGGGTGCGGATGCCGAGCTGCTCTGCTTGATAGACGCCCTGGCTGCGGGTGGCGCAGCTGTCCATCTCCTGCAGCGCCACGAAGTCGGGGTGATACTTCTCTATCACGGAGGCGGTGCGCTCCAGATTGAGGTCAAACTTCATGCCTGCGCAGTGGCGCACGTTGTAGGTCATGACGCGGAAGGATCCCCTCCCCGCTCCCCTTGGAAGGGGAGAGCCAAGATCCCCTCCCCGCTCCCCTTGAAGGGGGAGTGCTAAAGTAGAAGTAAGGAGTAAGAAGTAAGGAGTAAGGAATAGGAGTAGCTTTTTCATTTGTCTGTCAGTGTTTTTTGTTCTTGATGAATCGCATCGCGAAATAGGCGTTGAAGTTGAGTCGGCTGTTGTACATGCGGTAATCCTTGGAGTTGCGGTTGTCGCGAATGGTGTACTCCATGTTTGCACCTGCCACAATCTTGGGGGTGATGTTCCACACGGCAGCCACGCGGCCCACTCCTCCGAAGGTGAGCTTCATCTTGTGGTCGTAGAGGGGCTCAAGCTCGGGGATGCGCTCTCCCTTTGTCCAGATGGTTTCCCCTGTATCCTCGTTCTTTGCCCACCCTTTGCCGGAATACCTCATGTGGTTGTAAACATTGACGGTTGGCCGCAAGGAGGCGTGCAGCAGAAACTTGCCGTGGTTTGGCGTCCAGTTGTAGCCGTAACCTGCGCCGAGGGCAAAGCCGAAAGAACTGAATTTTTCGCGACTTGACAGCGAGTCACTGATTTCAAGGGGCTCTGTCACATAAAAGAACATGTCGTGGGCTTTGACTCGCGTGTAGTTGACATCACCGGTTACGAAGAAACTGCCTGCACTGCGCTTCTGTATGTACTGAGCATAGTTGGCGGCACTCATTGAGAACTTGCGGTGGTTGAAGGCATAGTAGAAATTGGCGTACCAATGCGCAACTTCTTCCAACTCCCAGGCGTCGTTTTCGCCAATACGCTCTTCGTCGTCTTCGCTGATATAATCATCTTTTTCAAATACCGAGTGCTGTGCTATCTCGTCAATGGTAACGGGATTGTCTAACGCTCCTTCTTCATACAACCCGTTGATGAAGAGGTACATCAGCGGCAGGTAGCGGTAGTCGCGAAACCTGGCATTGCTGAGGTTGTTTCGTTCAAAGCCCAGCTTAAAGCCGAATTTGTTGCCGTTGCTGCCAAGCGCGAACGACTTCTTGCTGCCGCTGCCGTTAAGAGCAAAGCCATAGCTGGCGGCAAAGCCCTTGTAGCTAACTCTGAAGTTGATGGAGCTCTGGTTGGAGTGGGAGAGTATTTTATCCGTTTCATATTTTTCCAATCCGGGCACCTCGTTGTAGATGTCGGGGTCGTTCCATGTAAACGGGATATGTATGTTGTCGCGTCCCCAGTAGTTCTTGCTCTCGACCGACACCATCAGCTTGTAGGCGGGCGGGGCGATGTAGTTGGTGTCAAGCTTGGAATACTTGATTTTGTCGATGCCAAGATCCACCCTGTCGAGGAAGCCCTGGGCGTTGAGAATCGAAGGATTGAAGAATTGAAGGATTGAAAAGAGAATAGAGAACAGGAATAACTTTTTCATTTGGTTTGTTTTTTTGTTTTGCTGCGCAAAATTAATGATAATCTCGCAAACGGAGAACTTTTTCTCCCTTTATCTACCTGTTACCATCTCTTTTAGGTGATAGTCTATCACTCGCTGGAGAGCTCTGCGACACACTGGACAGAAGTCGGGCACGGTGTTGGTGCGCATACGGCAATTGAAAGCGGGACGATAGACGCCCTTCGTCTGGTCGCCTCCACCCTCGAACACACCGATGGTGGTGCAGTCGTTCGGGTCTTGGTCTGCAGTCACAGAGGTAGGTATCTCAGCTCCTTCCGGCAGCATGTCTGCCCACTTGCGCCGGAAGTCGCACAGGGTGGTCAAATTCTCGTTCCACGGCTCCACATCGGGGTAGTAGTACTGGGTGTACATCTCGTCGTAGAAATACTCGTCGCCTAAGCCCCCAAAGCTGTGGCCGAACTCATGGACAAAGACAGGCAGTGTGCCAGCGTTATGGGCGGGAGTGATGTCGTAGCTGTTATACACGCCGCAGCCGCCATACTCACTGCTGTTGGCCAGCACCACAATATGCTCGTAGGGCACCGCTGCCAGCAGGTCATTGACCATGCGCAGATTGGCAACACCAATGAGGCGCTTTATGTAGAGAAAGTCATATAGCGTCTTGCATGCCGTGTTTCTCCAGATACCCTTGGCGGGCTCGCTGATGCCACTCTCCGCAGACTCGGCACCTACGGCCACCACGTTGAAGCAGTGCTTGTTCGACTTAAACGGCTCATACCTAAACAGTTCGTCCACCATGCGCTGCGCGTCTTCATAAAACAAGGGCAACTCGTCCTTGGTGTAGCCCTCAGCCACGATGGCAAGGTCGATACACTCCTGAGGACTGCCCGAAGCCACGAGAATCTTTGTCTCGGGGCCCTTCACACTCGCCAGACTGCGTACCAAAATATCCTTGGGGTCAAACTCGTGCTTCAACACTGTCACGGGCCTCTGCTTGAAGTCAAAGAGGCGTATCTCTATCTCCACCTTGTCGCGAGGCATGGGCATCAGCACCACATGCTCGTAGGCACACTTCAGCGTCAACGCCTGCTCAGTGCCCATCCAGTCCTGAAAATGGGAGTTGAACGAATAGCAGTATATCTTCTTGCCGTCCGCCAACGAGCGCATCACCACGTCGCCGGTGCCCTCCAGCAGCAGGGTGTCGAGATTCACGCGACGGCCGTACCAATTGGGCAGACTCACATACTCCGACACAAAAATCTCCTGCCGTGCAGAGTCGCCCGCAAAGGTGTAGTCCACCCTCAGTGTGCGACCGTCAAAATACTTGTCGAACTCCACCCTGGCACTGGCACTGCCGAAGGCAACCGAAAGCAACAAAAGGAAAAATGTCTTTCTCATATCTTCTCTATTCTCTGTTCTCTATTCTCTGTTCTCTGTTCTCTATTCTATAGTATGTCTTTTGCCGCAAAAGTACTAAAATTTTCTTTCGCTTTCCACAAAACAACAAATAAAACCTCCAATTATTTTGTCCTTTCATTACAATTTCGCAACTTTGCAATGTTTTCATATTTTTAAACTCTTGAACTTTTTAAACTTTTAAACTCTTATAATATGTACGGTAAAATGCAACAGCATCTCCAGCAGACCATTGCGGAGATTAAAGAAGCCGGACTCTACAAGAACGAACGTCTTATCGAGAGCCCGCAGCAAGCAGCCATTCAGGTTGCAGGAAAAGAAGTGCTTAACTTCTGTGCAAACAACTACCTTGGCCTCAGCAACAACCCGCGCCTCATCCAGGCCGCCAAGGACATGATGGACAAGCGCGGCTTCGGCATGTCGTCAGTGCGCTTCATCTGCGGCACAGCCGACATCCACAAGCAGTTGGAGGCAGCCATCTCCGACTACTTCAAGACTGAAGACACCATCCTCTACGCCGCATGCTTCGATGCCAACGGCGGTGTGTTTGAACCGCTGCTCACCGAGGAGGACGCCATCATCTCCGACTCCCTCAACCACGCCTCCATCATCGACGGCGTGCGCCTCTGCAAAGCCAAGCGCTACCGCTATGCCAACGCCGACATGGGCGAGCTGGAGCGCTGCCTCCAGGAAGCTCAGGCACAGCGCTTCCGCATCATCGCCACCGACGGCGTGTTCTCTATGGACGGCAACGTAGCACCCATGGACAAGATCTGCGACCTCGCAGAGAAGTACGACGCCCTCGTGATGGTTGATGAGAGCCACTCCGCAGGAGTCGTTGGCCCCACCGGCCACGGCGTGAGCGAGTTCTTCGGCACCTATGGCCGCGTGGATATCTACACCGGTACCCTCGGCAAGTCGTTCGGTGGCGCTATGGGTGGCTTCACCACAGGTCGCAAGGAGATTATCGACATACTGCGTCAGCGCAGCCGTCCTTACCTCTTCTCCAACTCGCTGGCACCATCACTCGTGGGCGCTGGCATCGAGATGTTCAAGCTGCTCGGCGAGAGCAATGCCATCCACGACAAACTGGTGGAGAACGTCAACTACTTCCGCGACAAGATGATGGCTGCCGGCTTCGACATCAAGCCCACACAGTCGGCCATCTGCGCCGTCATGCTCTATGACGCCAAGCTCAGCCAGGACTTCGCCGCCCTGCTGCAGGAAGAGGGCATCTATGTCACCGGTTTCTACTACCCCGTAGTGCCGAAGGGACAGGCCCGCATCCGCGTACAGGTTTCCGCAGGCCACGAGCGCGAGCACCTCGACAAGTGTATCGCTGCCTTCGTCAAGATTGGCAAGCAGCTCGGTGTTCTCAAGTAGCAAATCTCTTTTGCAAAAAACACCCAGGCGGTTGGCGTTCTTCTGCGCTAACCGCCTTTTTTATCTATATTTTCATGTTTTCCAACATTTTTCTTGGCACAAATTGCAAAATATATTATCTTTGCAGACAAATATACGCGCGTGTGTTTATAGAGTAGGTTTATAGCACGCTGCTGTCGTATGTTTGGAACTACAAGAAGCATTGCAATGTCACAAGCAATGGATTTCTCACCAATTGTTCCGCCAGCGGATGTCGCTGACGATGCCGTAGGCGTGCCCGAGCCCAACCGAAAATGGTATATTGCACGTGTCCTGCCGAAGGCAGAAAAGACTTCTCGCGACAACCTCCTCAAAGAAAATATCGAAGCTTACGCAGCCACTCAGTGGCAGACGAGAGTGTGGCGCAACGGTCGCAGAAAAAAGATAGAGCAGCCCGTCATCACCCAGTACATCTTCGTCAAGGTCACTGAGGCAGAGCGCCGCAGGATTGTCAACTACCCCTATATCCTCTCCTTCCTCACCAATAGGGCAGGCACCCCCAACCAATACGGACGCCACCCGCTCTCTGTCGTCACCGATGAGGAGATGCGCACCCTCAAGGAGATGCTCAAAGGCGACCAGCCCGTCTCCCTGGTGGGCTCCGACTTCACGGTGGGCGAGAAAGTTTCCCTCGATGGATGGAGCGAGGATATCGTGGGAGAGATAATCCACATCAAAGGCAAAAAAAACAAATGCATCGGAGTGCGTATCCCCCAACTCGGCTACGCCTGTATAGAGGTCAAGCCCAATATGCTCCGAAAAATAGAATAGTCATGAAAATCGCCGTAGCAGGAACAGGCTATGTAGGCCTGAGCATCGCCACACTGTTGGCGCAGCACAACCATGTCACCGCTGTTGATGTCATCCCCGAGAAGGTTGACCTCATCAACAATCGTAAGTCACCCATCCAGGATGACTATATTGAGAAGTACCTTGCGGAGAAACCCCTCGACCTCACCGCCACCCTTGACGGACGCAAGGCATACAGCGACGCCGACTTCGTCGTTATCGCTGCACCCACCAACTACGATCCGCAGAAAAACTTCTTCGACACAACCCACGTGGAAGAAGTAATCGACCTCGTTCTGGAGGTCAACCCCGATGCCGTGATGGTCATCAAGTCCACCATACCCGTGGGCTACACACGCAGCCTCTATGTCAAGTATGCTGCCAAGGGCGTCAAGAAGTTCAACCTACTCTTCTCGCCCGAGTTTCTGCGCGAGAGCAAGGCTCTCTACGACAACCTCTATCCCTCACGCATCATCGTAGGCTACCCCAAGCTTATCGACGGCTTTGACGAGGAGAATGACGCCATAAGCAAGGTCACCGATGTAGCCTTCCTCGAGCAGAAAGCCCGCGACTTCGCTGCCCTGCTAAAAGAAGGGGCCATCAAAGAAGAGGTGCCCGTCCTCTTTATGGGAATGAAGGAGGCCGAGGCCGTCAAGCTCTTCGCCAACACCTACCTCGCTCTGCGCGTCAGCTACTTCAACGAGCTCGACACCTATGCCGAGGTCAAGGGACTCGACACACAGGCCATCATACAGGGCATCGGTCTCGACCCCCGTATCGGTACCCACTACAACAATCCCTCCTTCGGCTACGGAGGCTACTGCCTGCCTAAGGACACCAAGCAGCTGCTGGCCAACTATGCCGATGTGCCCCAGAATATGATGTCAGCCATCGTTGAGAGCAACCGCACCCGTAAGGACTTCATTGCCGACCAGGTCCTCCAGAAAGCTGGCTGGTATTCTTACACTAGTCGTAATCAATACACCTCAATGGTCAACCCCAAAGGGGTCGCGAGCGTTTTGTCAGAGGTCACCGAAGGCGGGCTGACGCAAAAAACGCGAGAACGAAGTGGCAATGGTCAATCAAATACCCCTCCCGTCATTGGCGTGTTCCGCCTCACCATGAAGTCCAACTCCGACAACTTCCGTCAGTCGGCTATCCAGGGCATCATGAAGCGCATCAAGGCCAAGGGCGCTGAGGTCATCGTCTATGAGCCCACCCTTGAGGACGGCACCACCTTCTTCGGCAGCCGCGTCGTCAACGACCTCGCTCAGTTCAAGGCCCAGTCCGCTGCCATTATCGCCAATCGCTACGATCCCGTCCTCGACGACGTGGAAGATAAGGTCTATACCCGCGACCTCTTCCGCCGCGATTAAACGGTAAACCCTAAACAGTAAACGGTAAACAACCCTGTTTTTCCGGTTTTTCCGATGAAATAGCAGCAAAGCTGCACCAGGGTGTTTAGAAAAAGATGGGAGCTTGCTCACAAGCTTTTGAAGAAACAGAATGGTAGAGGTGCTCCGCACCATTTCATCGGTGTTTTCTCGGTTTTTGTTTATCTTATCCGTGTAGATTCGTGCAATCCGTGGTCGCTAAATAAAAATAAGCCACCTAAGCCAATTACCATGAAAGTCTTCGTCTCCGGCTGTTATGACCTCCTGCACAGCGGTCATGTCGAGTTCTTCCGCCAAGCGGCAGAATACGGTGACCTCTATGTGGGCATCGGTAGCGACAAGACCTACCTCGGTTATAAGCACCGCAAGACCGTCTATGGCGAACAAGAGCGCCTCTTCATGGTCAAGAGCATACGCTATGTCAAGGATGCCTATATCAATGCAGGCAGCGGAGTGATGGACTTCGTTCCCACCCTCGACATCGTTAAGCCCGATATCTTTGTGGTCAACGAAGACGGTAGCAGCGAAGAGAAGCGCCAGCTCTGCGAGCAGCGAGGCATCAAGTATGTCGTGCTGCAGCGCGTGCCACAGGCAGGGCTACAGCCCCGTAGCAGCACTGAGCTTAAGAAGACTGGCAGTCAGATACCCACCCGCCTCGACCTCGCAGGCACCTGGATAGACCAGCCCTACGTCAGTCAGTATGCTCCGGGATGGGCCATCACCATCTCCCTGGAGCCTACCTTCGAGGTGCGCGAGCGCTGTGGCCTCAGCACCAGCACCCGCAACATGATACGCAAGATATGGCCCTACCAGCTTCCCAATATGGACCCTGAGACTCTGGCCAAGCTCGTCTTCTGTTTCGAAAATGACCCTGAGCGCTCCGACGGCATCATCTCTGGGGCGCAAGACAGCATCGGTATCTGCGTGCCCGGACTATGTCGCCACTACTACGACAATCGCTTCTGGCCCGAGAAGATAGAGACATGCTACGACGAGTCCATACTCTCCTGGCTGGAGAGCCATCTCATCATGATACCCATGGAGCCGCGCCGTCCCGGATGCTCCGTTGTCGAAGGCAAAGACATCACCACACCCAAGGTTAAGGCTCTCGCTCAGGCTGCCGACAACTGCTGGCAGGCTATCATGCAGCGCGACCTCAATGCCTTCGCCAAAGCCTACGCTGCCAGCTTCAGTGCACAGACAGCCATGTTCCCTGCCATGATACAGGGTAGCGTGCCACACTATATCAATCAATATAAGGATCAGGTCCTGGCCTATAAGATGCCCGGAGCAGGTGGAGGTGGCTATCTCGCCTGCGTCGTCGATGACTCATCGTCCTTCTGTCAGCAACATAACGAAGCAATAATGCTAACCATTCGCCGTCCCGGCCTATAAAACGCCAACTGCTTATGAACGTCATCTCAAAGATAGCCTCCTGGTATTTCCAGAGGAATTCGTTGCCCTATTGGGGCATATTGGCAGTAGATAGTATGCTGATTATCTTCAGCGGCCTGCTGGCCAACTATCTGGTATGCGGTGCCAGCGCCTTCATCGGCCATTTCTGGTCGTTGCTGTTGGAACTTGTAGTTATGCAGATACCCTTCTTCATCGGCTTCAAGCTCTTCCACACCTATTCAGGCATCATACGCTATTCTAGCTTCGTTGACCTGGGGCGCGTATTCCTGGCCAACCTCGTCGGTGTCTCCATCACCTACCTGGCCTTTGTCGTCTTCCCCCATGGCCTCGGCCCCATCATCAGCGTCAAGGCCCTCCTCTATATCCTACTCATAGGTACCTTGCTGCTGTGGCTGGTGCGCGTCGTCGTCAAGATTGTCTTCGACACTTATAGCGTCTCCCAGAAGACCTACCGTGTCTTTATCTATGGCACC
This sequence comes from Bacteroidaceae bacterium, assembly GCA_017458585.1. Taxonomy (GTDB): domain Bacteria; phylum Bacteroidota; class Bacteroidia; order Bacteroidales; family Bacteroidaceae; genus UBA6382. The sequence continues at coordinate 31,629 of JAFTAJ010000023.1, read as the reverse complement.
CGCCACGGAGGTATCTCCGTAGCCAAGAGCATACGCAATGACGTGAGCAGGAAGTACATCGTCAAAGGCTTCGTCACCCCTGATGTCAAGATGAAGGGCAAGTACCTCATGGGCGAGCCCGTCTTCATCGACGATGACCAGCTCGTCCACACCATGCGGATGAAGAATATCACCCGCATCATCGTCAGCCCCTGGCAGGCCGACCACTTCCGCACACGCGAGCAGCTCATCAACGAGCTCATCAACAATAATATCAAGATCAAGATGATGCCCGAGATAGAAAATCTCGACATCAATGCTGACCTCCAGCACTACCAGTTCCATGAAGTAGAGATTGAAGACCTACTGCCACGCGAGAGGATAGACATCGACATGGACTCCATTGCCAGCCAGCTCCGCGATAAGGTCGTCCTCATCACTGGTGCTGCCGGCAGCATAGGCAGCGAGATGGTCCATCAGGTCGCCCTCTTCAACCCCCGCAAGATGATCCTCGTCGACCAAGCCGAGACACCCATGCACGATATCCGGTTGATGATGGCTCGCAAGTTCCCCACCATCGACACCGTATTCGTCGTTGCCTCTATCACCAACACCACCTGCATGGAGCAGCTCTTCGCTGACCACCGGCCCGACTATGTCTTCCATGCCGCAGCCTATAAGCACGTCCCCATGATGGAGGACAACCCCGCCATGGCAGTGCAGAACAATGTCCTCGGCACCCATGTCATCGCTGACCTCGCCGTCAAGTATGGCACCAAGAAGTTCGTCATGGTTTCCACCGACAAGGCCGTCAACCCCACCAACGTCATGGGCTGCTCCAAGCGCATCTGCGAGATTTACTGCCAGTCCCTCAACAAAGCCATCGCAGAGGGCGGCACCGACGCTCCGCTCACCCAGGTCGATGGCACGCCAGCCGTCACCCAGTTCGTCACCACCCGCTTCGGCAATGTACTGGGCTCCAACGGCTCCGTTATCCCTCTCTTCCGTGAGCAGATCAAGAGAGGCGGCCCCATCACCGTCACCCACCCCGATATCATACGCTACTTCATGCTCATCCCCGAAGCCTGCAAGCTCGTCCTCGAGGCAGGCACCATCGGCCACGGTGGAGAGATATTCGTCTTCGATATGGGCAAGCCCGTCAAGATAGTGGATCTCGCCAAGCGTATGATAGCCCTCAGCCATGCGCCCAATGTCAAGATAGAGTTCACGGGGCTCCGCGAGGGCGAGAAACTCTTCGAGGAAGTCCTCAACGATGCCGAGCAGACCAAGCCCACCAAGCATCCCAAGATCATGGTTGCCTCTGTCCGCGAGTACGACTATAAGGACGTCCTCGCCAACGAGGAGCGCCTCATCCGCGCCTCCTACACCTACGACGACATGGCCATCGTCCGCATCATGAAGGAGATTGTACCTGAGTACATCAGCAACAACTCCAAGTACTCTGTCCTCGACTCTTGAACCCTTGAACTCTTGAACCCCTTAAATTCTCCCCCTATGCTAGGGGGAGTCCCGCTTGCGGGGAGGGGGTGTGTTGAACTCTTGAACCCTTGAGCTATGCAAGCAATCATCTTAGCGGCAGGAATGGGCAAACGCCTCGGTGCTTACACCCAAGACAACACCAAGTGCATGCTCGAAGTGAACGGCGTACGACTCATCGACCGTTCGCTGGCAGCACTGAAAGAAGTAGGGGTGTCACGAGTGGTCCTCGTCGTGGGATACAAAGGCCAGAATGTCAGAGATTATGTGGGAACAGACTATCAAGGCATCCCGATAGAATACGTCGACAACCCCATCTACGACAAGACGAACAATATCTACTCTCTCTACCTGGCCAAGGACTATATGCTGGCCGATGACACCATCCTCCTGGAAAGCGACCTTATCTACGAGTCCGCTGTCCTCAAGAAGCTCCTTGCCGACAGCGCCCCCAACATCGCCCTGGTAGATAAGTATGAGAGCTGGATGGACGGCACGGTAGTTAAGATAGATGAGGATAACCGTATCACCCGTTTCATTGATAAGGAGCATTTCCTGTTCGAGGAGATCAAAGACTATTATAAGACTGTCAATATCTACAAGTTTAGCAAGGAGTTCTCCACCAAATACTATGTGCCCTTTCTTGCTGCCTATAGCACGGCTCTGGGACACAACGAATACTATGAGCAAGTCCTCAAGGTCATCCTCCAGTTGCATGACGCACCCCTGAAGGCGTTGCCACTGACAGGAGAGATATGGTATGAGATAGACGATGTGCAGGACCTGGACATAGCCTCCGGCATGTTCGCCCCCACCGATGATGACCACTATGCAGCCATCTCGTCGCGCTACGGAGGCTACTGGCGTTATCCCCAGATGCTCGACTTCTGCTATCTGGTCAATCCCTACTTCCCTCCCCAGCGCATGATCGACGAGATCAAGGCCAGTTTCGAGACACTCATGCGGGAGTACCCCTCAGGCATGAGGGTCAACTCACTCTTGGCATCCAAGAACTTCGGCGTCAAGCAGGACTATATCGCTGTCGGCAACGGTGCGGCAGAGCTTATCAAGGCGCTGATGGAGCACTGGTCAGGCACCCTCGGCAATGTCTTGCCCACCTTTGAGGAATACCCCAACCGTCGTGATGCAGACCACCTCGTGCAGTATATACCACCAACGGAGGGATTCCACTACACTGCTCATGACCTTATGCAGTTCTTCGCAGACAAGCATATTGACACCCTCCTGCTGATCAATCCCGACAATCCTTCGGGCAACTATATCCCTTTCTCCGACCTGCTGCAGCTCGTTGCCTGGACCAAGGAGAGGCACATACGCTTCATCGTCGATGAGTCCTTCGTCGATTTCGCCTCTGTCGAGGGCCTCTTCTCCCTGCTCTCCAATCAGCTCCTTGCCTCCAACCCCCATCTGGTGGTGGTCAAGAGCATCAGCAAGAGTTATGGCGTACCGGGCTTCCGCCTGGGTGTCCTCGCTTCCGGCAACACCGCACTGATTGAGAAGATCAAGAAGGAAGTGGCGATATGGAACATCAACTCCTTCGGTGAGTTCTACATGCAGATATATGAGAAGTATCATGCTAACTATGTAAAAGCCTGTGAGGCCTTCCGCCATGAGCGTCAGCTCTTCTTGGAGGAGCTGCGCGAAGTGCCTTATCTGAAGGTTTACGATAGCCAGGCTAATTATTTCCTCTGCCGTGTCACCGAGCGTTTCACGTCCCACCAACTGGCCATACAGCTTCTGAAACACAATATCCTTATCAAGGACTGCGCCACCAAGAAAGCATTCCGTGGCGAAGACTATATCCGCCTTGCAGTGCGCGATCGTAAGGATAACCACCTCCTCACCGAAACACTGAAATCGCTGTAAATGAAGATATGTATCTGCGGTGGAGGCTCGCTGGGCCATGTCTGTGCAGGAGTGATGGCCTCGCAACAGGGAGTAGAGCTGAACATCCTCTCGGGCCATCCCGCTGACTGGCAGAAGCATATAATAGTTACCGACCCTAATGGTAAGCAGTTTGAGGCGCACATCAACACAGTCTCCAACCTACCCGCAGAGGTCGCAGCCAATCAGGATATCATCTTGCTCTGTCTGCCAGGCTATCTGATAGAGAAGACTCTTCATGCCATCAAGCCCTATATAGGCCACGCAGCAGTAGGCACAGTAGTATCTAGTACAGGCTTCTTCTTCTTCGCACACGACATATTGGGAAAGGACGCACGACTGTTTGGCTTCCAACGAGTGCCGTTTATCTCTCGTGTCGTCGAATATGGAACTTCAGCCGCCCTGCTTGGCTACAAACCCACCCTGGCTGTCGTATTGGAGAATATCGACAATCCGGAGCTCTTCCGCAAGGACTTGGAACGGCTATTCATCACACCCGTCACCCTACTCCATAGCTTCTACGAGGTAGCTCTCAGCAACTCCAACCCGATACTACACACAGGACGCCTGTATTCCATGTTTCATGGTCGCGAAGACGAAGTGTTTGACCACAACATTCTTTTCTACAAGGAATGGACAGACCAGGCCTCACAGCTATTGATAGATATGGATGCCGAGTTCTTCCAGCTGTTGGATAAGCTGGGTGTCCACACGCTCCCCACGCTGCTGGAATACTATGAGAGCACCGATGCCGCCTCACTCACCAGGAAGATACAGTCCATCCCCGCCTTTCAGACCATCACCAGCCCGATGATCCAGGTCCCCGGCGGATGGATCCCCGACTTCAGTAGTCGCTATTTCTCCGAGGACTTCCCCTTCGGACTGCATTTCATCCACTCCCTCGCCCAAAGGGAGGGAATACCCACTCCCCACATCCATCTCGTGTATGAGTGGGGCACCCAAATCCTAAACCACAGAAACATCCCCTCATAGAAAGTCTTCTCCCAGATGCTGAGTTATGTTATAGGATCTCGAAAATACGCGAAATATCAAAAAAGTCCGAAAATAAAGCAGTAGATTCTTACTGATGATAAGTTTCATTTTGATGGAAGCAAAGCAATCTTTCTTTGCTAGTGCTGTAGAGTCGAAGACGAGTCTATTGATGTTAGGCAAAGAAATGGTTAATCTTGATTAAACAGAGCGTTGCCTGGCAGCTATAGACCAATGCTCTTGCGGGAGCATACAGCACGTGCAAGTTTTTTCGTACTTTTCGTATTTTTCGCAGTTTTCGTGATCTAAAAAGAATAGCAGTTATCGTTATCTGTGATATCTGTGATATCTGTGCGAGATTAAAAAATAATAAGTAATGATAAACATTGGAATTATTGGATGCGGCTTCGTCGGCGGAGCCCTCAAAGACTGGTTAGAACACAACAACCCCGAGTGCAAGCTCTTCATCAGCGACCCCCCAAAAGGCTACAATGATGACCTGAACAATATCGATATCGCCTTCCTGCAGATCCATGTTCCCACCGAGGACGATGGCACCCAGGATCTCACGCTGATGAAAGAACTCATCACCAACCTCCCCGATGTCCCCGTGTTCGTCCGCACCACCATCCTCCCCGGTACCAGTGAGAGGCTCTCTCGCGAAACAGGCCATCAGGTATGCTATATGCCCGAGTTCCTCACTGAGCGCACCCATATCGAGGACTTCAAGAGGCAGCCTATGGTGTTCACTGGAGCCCACGACCTGCTCACTAAGATCTTCGTCGGCAAGAAGTTCGCCGTCATGACGCCTCTGGAGGCTGAGCTCACGAAATATATGCACAATGTCTTCGGAGCCTATAAGGTCACCTATTTCAATGCCTGCCGCGAGTACTGCGAGCAGATGGGTGGCGACTGGCGCAAAGTGCACACCGGCATGCTCCTTTCTGGTTATATCAACGACACCCACACCTATGTCCCTGGCCCCGATGGCAAGTACGGCTACGGTGGCAAGTGCTTCCCCAAGGACGTCAATGCCTTTGCCAAGATGACCGAGGGCACACCTCTCGGCACCCTCTTGGCCCACCTCCACGAACTTAACGTCCACTTCCGTGGGGTAGAGGAACACATCTAACTATAACACCACACAGAAATCACAGAACCCACAGAAGAATCCCTCATATAAAGTCCTTTTTCAGATGATAAGTTTAATTTTATTGGAAGAATCTTGAGTGCTCGCTCTCAGAAGTTCTTCAAACAAATTTAAACCTTTACTTGCAGTAAAGCAATCTTGTAAGATTGTCATCTGAAAGAAGTCTGTGATATCTGTGATATCTGTGCGAGAAAAAAAAGCTTTGTGCGAGACATAATATGACAGAAAACGAGATAACATACCAGATCAGAGGGGCCATCTTCGATGTGTACAAAGCACTTGGCCCAGGTTTGCTAGAGTCTGTCTATGAAGAAGCACTATGTTTTGAGCTAGAACAACGTGGACTTAAAGTAGAAAGACAAAGACAAGTACCTATTAATTATAAGGTAATATGTTGAAAACAGAGCTACGACTGGATATCCTTGTTGAAGACACGGTGATAGTCGAGCTGAAAGCAGCAGAAGAAATGAAGAAAGTGTATGTTAAACAATTGCTCACATATCTTCGTCTGCTTGACAAGAAGGTAGGACTTCTTGTAAATTTCAACACAGATAATATCCTCGCATCAATCACTCGCGTGGCAAATTAACACCATTACTCCATTCTTCTCGGTTTTTCTTTGCTTTAAATCTATGAGCCGTGAGCGACAGCTCCTTGACGAAGTCGCTGCATAGAGCGGAAAGTTTACTTGCAGATAAATGCAGAGACTACAGCAAGAACGTATGCAATACGAGGCACATGGAATTATGCAAAGTGTTTTATCGGTCTTTCCAATGAGAGGATCATGCGACCTGGTCGTTCATGATGATTAGGAAAAAGAGGGAAAGCTAGCTTTCAGTCTTTTGAGTAAGCATAATGAATAGGTGCACAGCACCATCCTCTCATGGGGGGGCTAGGTTATCGTTTCTGTGCTATCTGTGTTATCTGTGCGAGATTAAAAAAAAGAAAATAGATATGACTTCATTCAACAAAAGAGTACTCCTTATCACCGGCGGAGCCGGATTCATCGGTAGCCATGTGGTACGCCTGTTCGTCAACAAGTACCCCGAGTACAAAATAATAAACCTCGACAAGCTCACCTATGCCGGCAACCTCGCCAACCTCAAGGACATCGAGGACAAGCCCAACTACCGCTTCGTCCGTATGGACATCTGCGACTTCGAGGGCGTGCTGAAGCTCATGCAGGAGGAGCAGGTGGACGGTATCATCCACCTTGCCGCCGAATCCCACGTGGACCGCTCCATCAAGGATCCCTTCACCTTCGCCCAGACCAATGTGATGGGTACCTTAAGCCTCCTCCAGGCCGCCAAAACTTTTTGGGAGTCACAACCCACGCCCTATGTGATAAGCCACGAAACAACGGTCAATGTTCCCTGCCGCTTCTACCACATTTCCACCGACGAGGTCTATGGCGCCCTCGAGATGACACATCCGGAAGGCATCGAGCCGCCGTTCACCACCAAGGCGTCGAGCGGAAAGCACCACCTGGCCTATGGCGAGAAGTTCTTCACTGAGGATCTCAAGTACCAGCCCCATAGCCCGTACAGCGCAGCCAAGGCCAGCAGCGACCACTTCGTCCGCGCCTTCCACGACACCTTCGGCATGCCCACCATCGTCACCAACTGCTCCAACAACTACGGCCCCTACCAGTTCCCCGAGAAGCTCATACCTTTATTTATAAATAATATCCGTCACCGCAAGCCCCTGCCCGTGTACGGCAAGGGCGAGAACGTGCGCGACTGGCTCTATGTCGAGGATCACGCCCGCGCCATCGACCTCATCTTCCATGAGGGCAAGGTGGCCGAGACCTACAACATCGGTGGCTTCAACGAGTGGAAGAACATCGACATCATTAAGGTCATCATCCAGACCGTAAATAAAGCCCTCGGCAGAGTGAAACTTGAAACTTCTGAAACCGGTGAAACCATTGAAACCTATCCAGACATGGATCTCATCACCTACGTCACCGACCGTGCGGGGCACGACCTGCGCTACGCCATCGACTCCTCCAAGCTCCAGCGCGAACTCGGCTGGGAGCCCAGCCTCCAGTTTGAGGAGGGCATTGAGAAGACCGTCCGCTGGTACCTCGACAACCAGCCATGGATGGACAACGTCACCTCCGGCGACTACCAGAAGTATTACGAAGACATGTATAAGGGACGCTGATGAAAACGATTCTTGTTACCGGCAGTGCCGGATTTATAGGCTCCAATTTGGTCCTCCGTCTGCTCAGTGGCAAAGAGCCGGTGAAGATTGTGGGCTTGGACAACCTGAACAATTATTACAATCCGAGCCTGAAGGAGTATCGGCTTTCTGTCATTGAAAAGGCCGTGGTCGGGCATCCTGAGCACGGGTATAATTTCGCGAAGGGGGATTTGGCGGACAAAGCGTTGATTGACAAACTGTTCGCTGAAAACCACTTCGATATCGTTGTGAACTTGGCCGCCCAAGCCGGTGTGCGGTATAGTATCGAGAATCCCGATGCGTACATCCAGAGCAACATGATTGGCTTCTACAATATCCTGGAAGCCTGCCGCCACAATCCGGTGGAGCATCTGGTATATGCCTCCAGTTCCAGCGTTTACGGCGGCAACAAGAAGGTGCCGTTTGCCGTGGAAGACAGAGTGGACAATCCCGTTTCGCTTTACGCGGCCACCAAAAAATCGAACGAGCTCTTTGCCCATTGCTACAGCAAACTGTACAATATTCCTTCGACAGGTTTGCGGTTTTTCACCGTTTATGGTCCCGCGGGTCGTCCCGACATGGCTTATTTCAAATTCACTGACAAGCTATTGAAGGGCGAGACCATCCAGATCTTCAACTACGGCAACTGCCGTCGTGATTTCACGTATGTGGATGATATCGTCGAGGGTATCGTGCGTGTAATGGCGAAGGCGCCCGAGAAGCGCAACGGCGAGGACGGCCTGCCCATCCCCCCGTACGCAATATATAATATAGGTGGTGGCCAGCCGGAGAACCTGCTGGACTTCGTTCAGACGCTCCAGGAAGAACTCCTGAGAGCAGGTGTACTACCTGAGGATTATGACTTTGAGGCCCACAAGGAGCTCGTCCCCATGCAGCCCGGCGATGTACCTACAACCTATGCCGATGCCTCCGCCTTGGAGCGCGACTTCGGCTTCACGCCCAAGATTACCCTCCGCGAAGGATTACGGAAGTTTGCCGAGTGGTATGCGGCGTACTACCAACGTTGAAGAGATATCAATCTCATAATTGTTTGAAATTGAATTACTATTATAACAGGGGACAAGATCTGTTATATTCTTTAATTTTAATTTCAAATAACTATGACAAAGAAAATAATTTTCGCAGGCATAGCCATGCTTTTCGCTGCCAGTTGCAGCAATGACAACGACGTTAATGTAATCAATAGTGATGAACTGGTGCCTGTGACAGTGCATGTTGATGCTTTTTCCGTAGAACAAGGAGAATTTCCTGCCATAAAAGCAACAGCTATAGGCGACTACGCTACTGTCAAGGCCATCACGCTCGCCTTCTATAAGAGCGACGGTACTCAGGCCTACAAGCACACACAGTTCAAGGCCGATGCGAGCACCTTCACCACCTACGGTGAGTTTTCGACCTCTCTGACCGCTGGCAACTATACCCTCGTGGTGCTGGGCTACGGACAAGGCACAACCAATGAGGAGATCACCCTCACCAGCCCGACCTCCGCTGGCTTCACCGGCACCGTCCGTGAGACCTTTGCCTACACTGAGCCGGTAGTGGTCAATACCAGCACACCGCTGGATATCTCTGCAACCCTCGACCGCATCGTCTCCAAGGTGAGTGTGAAATCCACCGACGGACGTTCGGCAGACGTGAAGACCATCCGCGTGAGCATGAGTGGCGGTAGTAAGTCGTTCAACCCCACCACAGGCCTGGCCACCGACAATAACGGCTTTGCCAATTCGGTTGTGACCTCCACCGCTGTGGGCAACACTACAAATATCGGCAGCGCCCTGTTCCTCATCACCGACGAGCAGAACGTGAACGTCACCATCGAGACACTCGACAATGACGACAACGTACTATTCAGCAAGACGGTGAATAACGTACCGCTCAAGCGTAACCGCGTGACAACCCTCACCGGAGCCATGTACTCCGTGACAGGCACCGCCAATGCAGGTTCCTTTCAAGTTAACACCGATTGGCTCACCCCAGAAGATGACATCGTCTTCTAATCTTAATCTTTAGGCGTTTAAACACTTAAACACTTAAACTTTTAAGCTCTTAAACTTTAAGTAGCAGGTCTGTCCCCTGTTTCTATAATATAATAATAAGGTGTAATGACGGTAAGGGAAGTATTCGACTTGCGCAAGCAAGGTCTCATAGAGGAGGCCTACGAGGCCATCCGTCCGATGTATGCTGTGCACAAGGGCAAGTACACCACACTATGTATGTTCTGGACGGCCCGCGATATCTTCAACAAACGAATATTCGAGAACCGGATTGAAGAAGCTGAGAAAATCTACAAAGCCCTCCAGCGAGTCCTGCCAAACATAGACGACACTGACGGCCATGCAGCTGCCTTTATGCAATATGCCGAAAAACGCCTAAAGGAAACTTCAACTATCAATTCTAAATTTCCCTCTCTCAATTGGTCAGATTGCCTGAATAAAGGTCAGAAAGCCGTCCTCACCGCTATTCAGCAGAAGCCCGGCCTCCGTGTCCCCAAGCTCTTTGAGCTCACAGATATCCCCGCCAAGTCCATCGAGCGCCACATCAAGGTGCTGATTGAGAGCAACCTCATCGAGCATCGCGGCAGCAAGAAGACCGGCGGCTACTACGCAAAATAATAAAGAGTATCTACGTGGGGACTGTCCCCACGGAAAAAACAAATGAGGGATTAAATTTATTCCCTCACCACGATTTTAAGCGTAATTAATGAAACAACGACGATATGTGTACAGTTAGTGTAAAGGTGAATGAAGATGTTCTGCGGGATTACCTGCCGGAACTGGAGAACACTGCGGCAATCCGTAAGTGGGTGCAGATGCTTATTGATCAGCGTATTGATGCCCTAATGAAGGAACGTGCTGCTGCCGACGGAGTAATGGAACTGGAGGAGACCCGTGATATGATTCATGCAGCCGTCCGTAGAGAATATGCTTTTGATCGTGACATGACTCCCGACGAGTTGTATAATATCGTAGCAGAGGAGATTGACTCCATTTATGCACTAGGCTGACATGAACTATATCATCAAGCCTAGGGCATCTCGTAAGATATTCTCCTTCTATCAGAATGTAGCGAAGAAATACCGTCACACGTATGACAGAAACGACTTGAAGCGAAATGCGCATGATGCAATCTTTTCGATGTATGAGATCGAGCGAACCCTTTTCAGACGCAAGCCGACACTCTCTCGATGGGCTGGCTATCACATGGCGAATAGCGATAAGTGGTACTTCGCATACACGATAGAAGGCGAAACCATCACAATCGTTGATGCCTGTCACGCGCAAAATATGAGGAGCAGCGAGAGCAATGCCAAATGAATTTGGATATTGCCGATTCGCGTCTCATGTCGATGCACATCAACATGCACGAAGAGGCCTAATTGAGGGAATATTATTCTCTAATTCTCTAATTCTTGATAATAAAATAAAACGATTAATATGGAAGTAAAGCATTTTGCAAATAACGGTAAATTAAAACTATTAATCATAGTAGGCACCAGGCCGGAAATCATCCGCTTGGCTGCAGTAATAAATAAATGCAGAGAGTACTTTGACTGTCTGCTGGCGCATACAGGTCAGAACTACGACTATAACCTGAATGGAGTGTTCTTCAAGGATTTGAAACTCCAGGATCCGGATATTTATATGGAGGCTGTTGGTGATGACCTCGGTGCAACGATGGGTAATATCATAGACAAGTCGTATAAGGTGATGGTTGAGACTAAGCCCGATGCAGTGCTGGTGCTGGGAGATACCAACAGCTGCCTCAGCGTCATCGGGGCCAAGCGCCTGCACATCCCCATCTTCCACATGGAGGCGGGGAACCGCTGCAAGGATGAGTGCCTGCCGGAGGAGACCAACCGTCGCATCGTGGACATCATCTCCGATGTGAACATGGCCTACAGCGAGCACGCACGCAGGTATCTGGCCGATTGCGGCCTGCCGAAGGAGCGCACGTATGTGACCGGCAGCCCGATGGCGGAGGTCCTGCATAATAATCTGGCGGAAATCGAGGCCAGTGATATTCATAAGAGGCTGGGCCTGGAGAAAGGCCGCTACATCCTCCTCTCCGCTCACCGTGAGGAGAACATCGACACCGAGAAGAACTTTATGAGTCTCTTCACAGCCATCAACAAGATGGCCGAGAAGTACGACATGCCCATCCTTTACAGCTGTCACCCGCGCTCAAGGAAGCGCCTCGAGGCTTCTGGCTTCAAGCTTGACAAACGCGTCATCCAGCACGAGCCTCTCGGCTTCCACGATTACAACTGCCTGCAGATGAACGCTTTCGCCGTGGTGTCCGACTCTGGCACTCTCCCCGAGGAGAGCAGCTTCTTCACTTCCGTGGGCCATCCCTTCCCGGCCGTTTGCATCCGCACTTCTACAGAGCGCCCGGAAGCCATCGATAAGGCTTGCTTCATTATTGCTGGCATCGACGAGAAGAGCCTGCTACAGGCGGTTGATACGGCCGTTGAGCTGAATCGGGACGGTCAGAACGGCATTCCGGTTCCGGATTACGTGGATGAGAACGTGTCCACCAAGGTAGTGAAGATCATCCAGAGCTATGTGGGTATCGTCAACAAAATGGTCTGGAGGAAGTTCTAGAACTTCCCGCAGATAACGCAGATATGGCAGATAACGCAGATCTTAAATAATCAGCGAGATCTATTAAATCAGTGCAATTAGCGTATGCGAAGCATGACATGACAGAGAACGAAATCTCTTATAAGATACGTGGTGCCATATTTAATGTGTACAACAACCTTGGGCCTGGGCTATTAGAAAGTGCTTATGAAACGGCACTGAAGATTGAACTTGAAAAAGAAGGCCTCTTGGTAGAGAAACAAGTGTACCTACCTGTTGTCTATGGTGGTGTCACTATACCCAAGGCTTACAGAATTGACATTTTAGTTGAAAAGAAAGTAATTGTTGAGCTGAAAGCAGTGCAGCATGTCAATGAAGTTTTTTACAAACAGCTACAGACCTACCTGAAAATGACAGGATTAAAACTCGGTATTCTAGTGAACTTTGAGACAGACGATATCGCATCATCTATTCACCGACGAGTTAATGGTTTGTAATCTGCGAGATCTGCTTAATCAGCGAAATCAGCGAAATTCGAAGAATTATGAAGATATTGGTAACTGGCGCGAAGGGCTTTGTGGGGCGCAATCTGTGCGCCAACCTGCGCAATATACAAGAAGGTAAAGACAGGCGTTTCCCCGGGCTTACTATAGAAACTGTATATGAGTACGACTTGGATTCTACTCCCGAGGAGTTGGACGCCTGGTGCAAAGAAGCCGACTTCGTATTCAATCTTGCGGGGGTGAACCGCCCGCAGAACCAAGAAGAGTTCATGGCTGGCAACTTTGGGTTTGCCAGTACGCTGCTCGATACCCTTAAGAAGCACCACAATGCCTGCCCGGTGATGCTGTCGAGCAGCCAACAGGCGAGTCTCACCGGCCGGTTCGGGAACTCAGAGTACGGCCGAAGCAAGAAGGCGGGGGAAGACCTGTTCCTGGAGTACGGAAAGGAGACTGGCGCAGAAGTGCATGTTTACCGCTTCCCGAACCTCTTTGGTAAGTGGTGTCGCCCTAACTACAACAGTGCCGTCGCCACCTTCTGCAATGCCTTCGCCAACGACCTGCCTTATACGGTGAACGACCCGAGCGTGGAACTGGAACTTCTTTACATCGATGACCTCGTTGACGAGATGATCGCCCTCCTAGAGGGCAAGGCGCACAAGTGCGAGTTTGATGGGCTGACTGTCGTTCCAGCCCCCGCAGATAACGCAGATGGTATAGATAACGCAGATAATCAGCGAAATCAAGAAAAATCAGCGCAATCAGCGTGTACGAAGTACCGCTACCGCTATTGCCCCATCACGCACCACGTCACCCTGGGCGAAATCGTCGCCCTCCTGACAGCATTCTCCCATAACACTCCATCGGCGAAATCATTTTCATCTGCGAAATCTGCGGGAGCGGCAGCACCGCTCATACCTGAGATTCCTGCAGGCTCCTTCGCCAAGAAGCTGTACAGCACCTACTTGAGCTACCTGCCCTACGAGAAGACGGCCTTCCCGCTGAAGATGAACGTGGATGACCGCGGCAGCTTCACCGAGCTGGTGCACACCCTCAATGCTGGCCAGGTGTCCATCAACATCTCCAAGCCGGGCATCACCAAGGGCCAGCATTGGCACAACACCAAGTGGGAGTTCTTCATCGTCGTCGCCGGCCACGGCCTCATCCAGGAGCGTAAGCTCGGCACGGACGAAGTCATCGAGTTCGAGGTCTCCGGCGACAATATCCAGTGCGTGCACATGCTCCCGGGCTACACCCACAACATCATCAACCTCTCCGACACCGAGAACCTCGTCACCGTCATGTACTGCAACGAGATATTCAACCCCGACAAGCCCGACACCTTTTTCGAGCCGGTGAAGTAAGCAAGGTCCTCATTGCGGGCTTGACCCCCTCATTGCGGCCTCCGAGCCCCTCATTGCGGGCTTGACCCGCAATCCCATGATGGAGGAGATCCCGTGTCAAGCACGGGATGAGTACTGAGAGAGGTACGGGATGAGGACAAAAGGAACGAACGATGAACGAGCTCCAAGGAGTCATATATATGCTGACCAACAAGTACAACAATGTGTTGTACACGGGTGTCACAAGGGATTTGCAGCGTAGGTTGGCAGAGCATAAGCTCCATATAAACCAGGGCTTCAGTGCTAAGTATAACACAGACAAGCTGGTTTACTATGAATGGTATGACAGGTTGGATGTGGCAATACAGCGGGAGAAACAATTGAAGAACTGGAAGAGGGAATGGAAAGATAAGCTGGTAAACGACTTCAATCCTGAATGGAAGGACTTGGCCGAGGATATTGGCTGTGATGCTGAGTACATTCAGGCCGTGAAGGATGCTTACGACAATGGGCAGTACAACCCTCATTCCGCACTTGATGCGGAATCCAAGCCCCTCATTCCGGCCTCCGAGCCGGAATCCCCAGGAGATTGCGGGTCAAGCCCGCAATGAGGAATGCAAGGCAGGAGATCCCGGGTCAAGCCCGGGATGAGGAACGAAAGGAAACAACAAGACAACAACAAGACAACAACATAACATCAAAATCATATGAGTTTATTCAAAGACAAAGTGCTCCTTATCACGGGCGGCACGGGATCCTTCGGTAATGCTGTTTTGAACCGGTTCTTGAAGACGGATATCGGGGAGATCAGGATTTTCTCAAGGGATGAGAAGAAGCAGGACGATATGCGGCACGACTTCCAGGCGCGGATGCCGGAGGTGGCGGGGAAGATCAAGTTCTACATTGGCGATGTGCGCAACAAGAGCACCCTCAAGTACGCCATGAAGGGGGTCGATTACGTGTTCCACGCCGCGGCCCTCAAGCAGGTGCCCAGCTGCGAGTTCTTCCCCATGGAAGCCGTCAAGACCAACGTCATCGGCACGGACAACACCCTCGATGCCGCCATCGACGCGGGCGTGAAGTGCGTCATCTGCCTCTCCACCGACAAAGCCGCCTATCCCATCAACGCCATGGGCATCACCAAGGCCATCGAGGAGAAGATAGCCGTGGCCAAGAGCCGCCTCAGCGGCAGCACCAAGATCTGCTGCACCCGCTACGGCAACGTCATGTGCAGCCGCGGCAGCGTGATTCCTCTGTGGATCGACCAGATCCGCAAGGGCAACCCCATCACCCTCACCGAGCCCAGGATGACCCGCTTCATCATGAGCCTCGAGGAGGCCGTGGACCTTGTCCTCTTCGCCTTCGAACACGGGCAGAATGGCGACATCCTCGTCCAGAAAGCCCCCGCCTGCACCATCCAGACCCAGGCCGAAGCCGTCAGAGACCTCTTCAAGCACCAGGCCCCTCATTCCGGGCTTGACCCGGAATCTCTTCCCGAGATCAAAGTCATCGGCATCCGCCACGGCGAGAAGATGTACGAAACCCTCCTCACCAAAGAAGAATGCGCCAAGGCCGAAGACATGGGCAACTTCTACCGCGTCCCTGCCGACAACCGCGACCTCAACTACGACAAATTCTTCAAAGAAGGCGACACCAAACGCGCCACCATCGAAGAATTCAACTCCGACAACACCCGGCGGCTCAATCTGGAAGAGACGATAGAGAAGATAGCCTCCCTTGAGTACATTCAAAATGAACTCAACGGAGTACCCAACATCGTTAAGTAAGACGGAAGGAAGAAGCACGGAAGAAGATACCAAGAAGATAACAAGCCAATCATACGAAACAACCATGTAGCCATAATGGCCGGTGGGCGTAGGTCGCATTAGCGCGAAGCGCATGATATAAACGCTTTTTTTGAAAGTCGATTCATTTCCTGATAAAGCATAAATGAGTAACAAAACGAGAGTAACAATTGGGTATGTTGTTGGCGTTGTATTAGCGATTGCCATAACAGGGATGGCCGTATCTGTGTGGGCGAAGCCATACACTTCAGCTAAGGATACAACTAAAGCTATTGTACAAGCAATAACTGATACAACAAAGACTCTTGTCATATCAGGTGATGCTAATAAAGTACTTGCTGAGTCAAATTTGGTCGACACTTTGGCTATAAACACCGCATTTCTGCAAAAAATGCGTGAAAAAGGAGAATTGTTATCTTCCGATGAGTTTGCATCCAGAATAACGGATTATTATAACACATTAGTAGCAGTTTTAACAGCTCTTTTTGTGTTGTTCACGATAGTGACATATTTGACCATAAAGAGTCAATTTGAAAGCAAGTTCGAGAATAAGGCGAAAGAACTTGAAGACAAACAGAGGCAGTTGGAGGATAAGCAGCGGCAAAAGATAATTGACGAGCTTCGAAGTATGCTTAGTGATTCAAAGAGCATAGACGTAGTAATACAGAGCGCAATTGGCGGTCGTATTGAAGACAATATTGCCAAAAAGGAAGAAGTCGATGATTTGTCGACCAATGTGGAGGCAAATCAAAAGAACATTGCCTCTGTAACAGCTACCGTTAATGACATAAAAAAGAAGCAGCAGGAGATTTTCAACGTGGTTGCCGAATTGCAGGAGCAAGTGGCAACTGGAGCTACAATCCATCATGTTGAGGAGCCTGTTCCTGTAGCTCAATCAGAGCAAGCAATAGAAACAACTGAACCAGAAGCGTAGAATAACATGGGAACAAGAGGAAAAAGAAAGCCTATAACGGAGCAGCCGGATGTTAATTCAGCAGATTCTACACTCGTTCTGTTGCGTTCTGTTGAAGACATTAGGAGATTAGGTGTTCAGCATGATTGTTATGATAACCTTGCCTTAGACATAGAGAAACTCATTCAATTCATTCCTGACGTGAAGTTAGAATATACCGAATTTGATTCTACCTTGTCGGGATCTCTTTCAAAACAAGATAATCATTGGCTAATTAGAGTCAACAGTGTTCATAGCAAGAATCGTCAGCGGTTTACTATTGCCCATGAACTAGGTCATTATATCTATCATAAGGATGATGAGCAGGAGTTCGTTGATACCACATTCTTTAGGGGCATGTCATCAGACAACTTTGAATTTACGGCCAACAGGTTTGCATCCGAACTCTTGATGCCAGAAGAGCAGGTGCGCCAACTGATAGATAGGGAGAATATTCGAAGTGTTGCAGATCTGGCCAGTCGGTTTGGCGTATCGTCATCTGCGATGCTTTATCGTGTCAAAGAGTTGAAATATAAGACCAAAGAGTAATGGATAAGAAGTATTGTGTTATTGCAAAGACCGCCCAGGCGGAGCTGAGGGCGATGTTCAATCTATCCAAGGATGTACTAGACAAAATTCTGCCTATCGTTGAATTGACTCGTGGCCGCAAGGTGACTTCTAAAGACAAGAAGACTGTTTCCTACCCATATTATAAACTGATTGATAAGATAAGAGAAATCTATCGCGGGTTTGATATAGCATTCGATGTTACCTCCATAGAATCATTGTCTTCGCCTGAGATAGATGAGTTGTTTGATTATAATGGAGGATATGCAAAATGGATACAGTTGTTGGATGACCTCGTTTTTGACAATAACTTCAAGTCCGTTATTCCTTCGGTTCTTTTGAACTACGACGATGATGATTTTGAGAATAACGTAAAATCTGAACTTCAACAACTGAATGTGAGATTTAACAGCATCATGTATCGTTATTCTATCGGAAATGAAGATGGAATCGAAGACTTGAGACTGATTACGGCCAATTTCCCGAAGACAAAGGAGTTGTTGGTTGTCGTCGATTGTGAGTATGTACCTGTCTCTACCATCAGTACAACTGTGACAGCTTGCAATGCCATCATCCCTCGTATTAAGAGTGTACTTGAAGACAGAAAATATAAGATAGTCTTGGTGTCGACAACATACCCCAACAATGTAGCAGAAACGAATGATGAATTTGCTGATGACATCCCACTTCGTGAGATAGATCTTTATAATGGTGTGGTAAAGGAGAATAAGGAAGTTATTTATGGAGATTACGGCACTGTCAATCCCAAGCGCAATGACAGTATTGTTATGGCGAATGGTTGGCTTCCAAAGATTGATGTAGCGTTGCAAACTCTAGTTTATTACAACAGACGGCGCAGGCCAAGCAGGACAACGGCTTATTCATCAACTTACGAACAAGTTGCACGACTGGCAACAGCAGATTCAAGGTTCCCGTTAAGTCTGATTGATGTATGGGGTATCCGACAGATTGTAAACTGTTCGATGGGTTCTGTTCCATCATCACAACCTTCTTTTTGGATTTCAGTTCGAATGAATACCCATATTTGTCAGCAGGTAATAAGACTTGGTTTATAAACAATGGCATTTACTATAAGACCTGCTGATATAATCAAAATTAGGGCAATTGACTTCTTGATTGAAACCTTTCAAGGAGTTGTTATTGGCAACGAAGTCAAGTATGGAAGTAGCCGGAAAGTAGTTGACTTGTTAGCTTTGTTTAAAGGACAAACCTATGCGATTGAGATAAAGAGCAGTAGAGACGATTTACGAAGATTAACAGAACAAATAACAGAATATTCCAAGATATTCGACTATACTATTATTTTCACCACCCGAGATCATTTTGCAAAGATTCAGAGCTTGACAAAGAGAAATGTTTCTATTTATGAAATTTCGCCAGATGGGATTGTTGTTGGAAACCTATCAAAAAAGAGAAATAATACTCAAAAGATTGAGATGCTTGCAACAATGAACTCAGCATTTATTCGTAAGAAGCTGAGCATTTCAAATGCAAAAGATTCTGATGTTATTCGCAAAAGGGGCATGAGGCAAAAGAAGGAAGTTATTCATTCTTTGTTGTATGATTTTTTTCGCGAGAAATTGTCGGAGCCTTATAAACTATTCTTGGAGGAAAGAGGTACAATAACTGATGTTGATGATATTAATCTTTTGTCGAACAGACTTAATGTAGATTAATTCAGTTGAAGCGTACTATGAGTAACAATGCTTTTAAGCAATAGGAACAGTATTATGAGCGTTTACGAAGAGAACATAATACCTATCAAGATATCGCATTTGGCGGAGTATGTTTCGCGGGTGAAGCGTATCTCGCTGGATGATGCACTGGTGTACATCTATGTCAATCCGATGTATGAACGGCTTTATGACGAGAAAGCCAAGTGGTGGTATCTCAGTACAGAAGCGCTATATGAGGAGTTTGAACTCAGGCGCAGCCGCCAGCAGATAGGTGTCGATAAGACTGTTTTTGAGTTTTACACCTACTGTCTGGAGAACTATGCTATCCGTAAAGAAATAAGCGGTATGCGTGCGTGGGTGATATTCAAGGAATCTGGGGCCGATGAGTATGTCATAGACAACTACGATTTGCTTCACACCCAGGGGCTAGATTATGTGTTGGACGATATTCAAAGGTACATTAACAGGAGGAAGAGATGATTAGACTATACCACGGATCAACTGTCACGGTAAGAAAGCCTTCACTCCGGCTGGGCCGTCCCAATGCCGACTTTGGTAAGGGTTTTTACACCACGAGTAATTATGAGCAGGCTGTTCGTTGGGCGCATATCAAGCAGGAGCGTGAAGAGGCCCAGCGTGCCATAGTGAGCGTCTATGAGTTCGACGAGTCGTTACTGAAGAACCCAGATCTGGATATTCGCCTGTTCAGCGGAGCCGACGAGCCGTGGCTCTATTTTGTCACAGACTGCCGTAAATCCCGCCAGCACGACTATGACCTGGTACAAGGCCCTGTAGCTAATGATAAAGTCTTTACTACAGTGAACCTTTTTGAGAGTGGAGTTTTAAGTGCCGAGGCTGCCATTCTGCAGCTTAAAGCTTACAAAACCTATGACCAATTATCGTTTCATACTCCCAATGTTATCAAGGAATTGAAGTTTATTGAATCAATAGAAGTATAGAATTACGGTTTTTATGCCCACCCCTCAACACCAATACATCACCAGCTGGCATGACAGTTTTGTGGAGTACATCGGGAGTTTACTCGGTGTGGTGGCGGGGCAGATACCTGTCTCGAACATATTCAGATGAACCCTTTGGTGCGGGAGTTCTGGAAGCAGATGGCGCATATCAAGATAGAGAAAGATAAGGCTGGTGAGCAGGAACGGTTGGCTGCGCTGCAGATACCGGTGATTGAGGGATAGAAAGAGCGGCGATTTACACGAATACCGAGGGCAAGAAGCAAGCAAGAACAAACTTAGTTAGATGAGAGTCCTTCCATGAATTCGTAAATCCGCATTTCCGTAATTCCACCTCGCTCTGCGAGGTCTTCCTTAGGTGTTCCTTTACTCCTCCTTTGGTGAGTTGAGTATTACAATCCACAATGCTGATACTCTTAATTTAAAGTTAAAATGGCGCTCAGAGTCACCCTATATGGAATTAAAGTAGTAATTTTGCAATATAATTAATAAAGATACGAGTATGAATGTGCAGTTTGATAAGGTAAAGACACTCAATGCGTTGCTTTATGTGTCCAACCGAGTTCAGCGCAAGGACTTTCACAAGATCTTCAAGATAATCTATTTTGCAGACCGTCAGCACCTGGCAGACTGGGGCCGTCCCATCACGGGCGACACCTACATCGCCATGGACGCAGGGCCTGTTCCGTCGCGGCTGTACGATATGCTGAAGATTGTTCGCGGCGACTCCTACCTGTCCGACACTGAGGGGCTGGACAAATACTTCCAAGTGGAAAATTGGATGTATGTCAAGCCGCTACAGGATGCCGACCTTGACCGGCTCTCGCCCAACGAGCAGGAGGCACTCTCCGATGCCATTGCCAAGTATGCCGCTCTCTCTTACGACGAGATCAAGGAGAAGTCGCACGATGTGGCATGGCGAAGCACTGCCCGCGACTTTGCCATCAATTGGGACAGCATAGCTCGCGAAGCGGGTCTTGACAGCGAGGAGCTGGAGTGTGTCAACGAGTACGCCCGTCTGGAGTCAGCACTTAACTAACCCACGGCTATGGCAAGCAGAAACACCCTTTCCGCCCTTGACGGTCTGCGGGAACTATCTATTGCGCCAGGTGCCGTGTACCTTGGTCCCTGGGCCGACATAGACCACGAGAAATTCCTGATAGTGGCTGGTGTGGCCGAAGACCGCATCCTCGTGTGTTCCGTGCTTATTAATTCAGAGATAAACCCGTATATTCAGAAACGTCCTCGTATGCTGTCGTGTCAGGTGATGCTCAAGGGCGACGATTATGATTTCCTCTCGCACGACTCCTATGCCAACTGTGCGCAGCCTATACGAGCCAAGTTGGAATCCTTTCTGGTAGATGACATGAAGTACTGTGGTCTGCTGAATGATACCGATTTGGACCTTGTTCAGCAACGCATCATTGCCAGCGGCATGTTAACCGTTACCGAAATCAATACCTTTTTCGGAAATAAATAATCCCTCACCGTGACAGTTACCTGACCCCGTGTCTTAGTTAGTTAAAAGTTAATAGATAATAGATAATAGTTCAATGCCGACGCAGAGCATTGTAGGTGATAAGAGTCTCGCATTTGGGAAGCGGATAGCAAAGTGCTACCGACATCTGCGTGACAAGAAACAGGAAACCGTGATGTCCAGGCAATTGTTGCGCTCAGGTACCAGCATAGGTGCAAATGTGCGTGAAGGTCTTTATGCGCAGAGCCGCAAGGACTTTATCAGTAAACTAAATATAGCTTTGAAAGAAGCGGGCGAGACCGACTACTGGTTGGACGTGATTCACTCTGCCGAGTATTTGGCGTTGCCCACTTCCGTCGCGACTCGACATAGCTGATGCGAGCATCGCTCTGTGCTCGCTGCTCCGTCAGTTCACCGATCAGGAGTACGACTCGCTGAAAGCAGACAACTTTCCGAGTAAGCGAGAGCAGAGAGAGCTCGCTCACTTTGCCGAGCGTGAGGAAAGTCAGCGAAGCCAACGATGAGCTGCTTCGACTGCTAACTTCAATAATAAAAACAACAAAAGAGAAAGAATAATTGTTATCTCTTATCTGTTTTCTACATACTTAACTGTTATCTATTATCTTTTATCTGTAAACTTAACTTCCAGCCCCACCCACAGCCGGAAACCCAAAGAATCCGTGGAACTGTTGGCGATAGAAGAGATGACGGAGGAATGAAGGGATACACTTAGATGTCAGGCGCTCAACCTCAGGTCCGAGAGCAAAGTTTACCCAGAGTTTAGTCTACCCTGAGTTTATCGAAGGGAAGGGAAGTGAAGTGAAGGCGAGCTTCGAGGCCGATAGGCCGAGATGAAAGAGAATAACGAAAAAACGATTATATATTGAGAGTAATGGCAAAGAAAGTAATGCTAGTGTTTGGAACCCGCCCCGAGGCCATTAAGATGTGCCCGCTTGTGAAAGAGTTCCAGAAGCATCCTACGGAGTTTGAAACGATTGTCTGTGTTACTGGTCAGCATAGAGAAATGCTAGACCAAGTGCTCACCATTTTTGACGTGAAGCCGGACTACGACCTGAACATCATGAAGCAAGGACAGGACCTGTATGATGTGACGGCACGTGTCCTTACCGGCATGCGTGATGTGCTGAAAGAAGTTCATCCTGATGTGGTATTGGTGCATGGAGATACTACCACCTCAACGGCTGCCGCCCTTGCCGCTTTCTATCAGCAGATCCCCGTTGGTCATGTTGAGGCCGGTCTCCGTACCCACAACATCTACAGCCCATGGCCGGAGGAGATGAACCGCCAGATTACGGGTCGCATTGCTACCTACGACTTTGCGCCCACCCCCCTCAGCGAGAAAAACCTCCAAGAAGAGAAAGCCCAGGGACAGATCTTTGTCACCGGTAACACCGTGATTGATGCTCTCCACATGGTGGTGAACAAGCTCAAGAGCGACAAGGCTCTGGCCGATGAGCAAATCCAAGTGCTCAAGAACGCCGGTTACGACGTAACCCGCCTTGATGGTGGCAAGAAGCTGGTTCTCATCACCGGCCACAGAAGAGAGAACTTTGGTGAAGGCTTCATCAGCATGGTCACGGCCATGAAGGACCTCTCCGAAAAGTATCCGGATGTGGACTTCGTTTACCCCATGCACCTCAACCCCAACGTGCGTAAACCCATCCACGAAGTCTTTGGCGAAGACCTTACCCGCCCCAACTTCTTCTTCATAGAGCCTCTGCAGTACTTGGAGTTCGTCTATCTGATGGAGAAGAGCACAGTTGTGCTCACCGACTCCGGCGGTATCCAAGAAGAGGCTCCTGGCCTTGGCAAGCCCGTGCTGGTAATGCGTGATACCACCGAGCGCCCCGAGGCTCTAAAGAGCGGAACCGTCCACCTTGTGGGAACCAATCACGACCTCATTGTGAACGAGGTCAGCACCCTGTTGGACGATCCTGTGGCCTATGAGCGTATGAGCAAGGCTGTGAACCCTTACGGTGATGGCAAAGCCTGCGACCGCATCGTGCGTGCCCTCAATGGCGAAGAAGTAGAGCGTTACGAAGTCAAGTAACCACTTAAACTGCTTGAACCCCTTGAACATCTTAAACCAAATTTCGAATAATAATTTTAAACAGATATGATTAACGTTATTGGCTTAGGCT
Organism: Bacteroidaceae bacterium; assembly: GCA_017458585.1. Taxonomy (GTDB): domain Bacteria; phylum Bacteroidota; class Bacteroidia; order Bacteroidales; family Bacteroidaceae; genus UBA6382. The sequence continues at coordinate 7,843 of JAFTAJ010000023.1, read as the reverse complement.
ACATTGGCCTTCCTACCGCCCTTATGATGGCGTCGCATGGTGTTGAGGTAATTGGCACCGATTATAACAAAGAACTTGTGGCAACCCTCAATGCTGGTAAGACAACCTTCAAAGAGGATGGTCTTGATGAACTGTTCGCTGCTGCCGTTAAGGCAGGCATTAAGTTCACTACTGAGTATCAGAATACAGACATGTACATTGTCTCTGTTCCTACTCCTTATGACAAGTTCTCCAAGAAGGTGGATGCCTGCTATGTGGTCGCTGCCGTCAAGGAAGTGATGAAACACTGCCCGAAAGGTGCAACAGTCGTGATTGAATCCACCGTGAGCCCCGGAACCATTGACAAGTTCGTGCGTCCTGTGATTGAGGAGAACGGCTTTAAGATTGGTGAAGACATCAATCTGGTTCACGCCCCTGAGCGTATCATCCCCGGCAACATGGTGTATGAGCTGCTCCATAACAACCGCACCATTGGTGCCGATAGCAAGGAGATTGGCGAAAAGGTGAAGCAGTACTATGCCAGCTTCTGTCAGGGTGAGATTGTCGTTACCGACATCCGCACCGCAGAGATGACCAAGGTGGTAGAGAATACCTACCGTGCCGTGAACATTGCCTTTGCCAACGAACTCAGCCGTATCTGCCGTCACGACAATATGGACGTGTATGAGATCATCAAGATCTGCAACATGCACCCCCGCGTAAACATCCTTCAGCCCGGCCCTGGCGTTGGTGGCCACTGCATCTCCGTTGACCCCTGGTTCCTCGTGGGCGACTATCCCCAGCTGGCCAAGGTCATTGACGAGAGTATGAAAACCAACGACTACCAGCCCGTGTTCGTTCTCGAGCGCATCCACGAGATTATGGAGGAGCATGGAATTACGGATAACCGTCGTGTTGGCCTTTATGGTCTGACTTATAAGGAGAACGTGGATGACGTCCGCGAAAGCCCCACCCTTCAGATGCTTGACATTCAGGAACGTCATTTGGCCCGTCCGCTGAAGACCTTCGATCCTTTCTTCACCCAGAAAGAGATTGTAAAGAACCAGATTCTGGACTTTGACCAGTTCCTCAATGAGGTGGATATGGTGGTCATTATGGTTAAACATGATCACATCAAGCAGAATTGGGATAAGCTGAAGGGAAAGGTCATTCTTGATTGCCATAATATTTGTCCGTTGGAAGGGGTGTATCATATCTAGCAAGAAATAGCCTGTCCAAGAAATGCTAAATTTCATCACACCTGACGAAGCGGTAAAAGTTGTAAAGTCTGGTGACCACATACACATCAGTAGTGCGGCCCAATTGCCGTACTGCCTGTTGCAAGCGCTGGAGCGTCGGGCGGATGCCGGTGAGATTACCGACATCCATTTCCACCACTCTTATTCAGATGGCCCGGCACCGTTTGATGCCGTTAAGTATGATGGCGTTTTCTTTGACCAAGCGTTCTTCATTGGACCGTCTCTGCGTAAAAGTGTCAATCTTGGCGCAGCTGATTACATTCCTATCAATTTGTCTCAAACACAAGGGGTTTATAGAAAGGGGATAGTGCCTTGTGATGTGGCGATGGTGCTGGTGTCAGAACCTGATGAGAGGGGATATGTTTCTTTAGGGGGCGATGTGGTTTGCTCTGTTGGTGCCATTGAGGTGGCCAAGACCGTGATAGGAGTGGTGAATAAGAATGTTCCTTTCACTTATGGAGACTCAATTGTGCCCGTCAGTAGTTTCACTCATTTTGTGCGTCACGACAGGGACTTGCTGGCCACACCGGTAGTGGCCCCGACACCCGAAGAGATACAGATAGGCAAGACCTGTGCTGCCCTAATTGATGACGGAGCGTGCCTTCAGATTGGTATTGGTGGCCTTACCAATGCCCTGGCTGCGCAACTGGAAGACCATAAGAATCTTGGTTTTCATTCCGAGACTTTTGCCGACGGAGTGTTGCACCTTATCAAGAAAGGAATCATCAACGGCTCTAATAAAGTATTTGACAAGGGTAAAGTAGTAGCCTCGTTCATCCTGGGCTCTCGAGAAGTCTTTGACTTCGTAGATCACAACCCTGGCGTGATGATGATGGACATTGGTTATACCAATGACCCTTATATCATCGGTCGTAATCCTAAGGTGGCCTCTGTGAATACCGCCACTCAGATAGATTTAACCGGTCAGGTCTGTGCCGACTCGGTAGGCTCTCGAATCCTATCCGGTACGGGCGGCCAACTGGAGTTTGTGCGAGGAGCATTCCTCTCAAAGAAAGGTGTTTCGATTATCGCCATTTCTTCGAGGACAAAGAAAGGTGTAAGCAAGATTGTTCCCTCTTTGGAGGTGGCTTCAGGAGTTGTAACACCCCGTGCGGATATTCAGTGGGTAGTAACGGAGTATGGCGCTGTAAATCTAATGGGTAAATCTTTACAGGAAAGAGCTAAACTGTTAACCAGTATAGCACATCCTGATGATAGAGAAATGCTTGATAGGGCGACTTATGAGCGGTTTGGCCATCATAATAGATAAATCAAAAGATAATAAATATAGCTATCATGGAAAAAAGAAAAGATAGAATCCTTCTTTGCTTATGCCACCTCTCTGGCAATGAGCAGAAGTTTGTACAGGAAGCATTTGATACCAATTGGGTAGTGCCTCTTGGTCCGAACGTGAATGGTTTCGAAAAAGACCTGGAAGAGTTTGTCGGCCAGAACAAACGAGTTGTGGCCCTGAGCGCAGGTACAGCTGCTGTGCATCTTGCCCTACTTAACTGCGGAGTTGGCCCTGGTGACGAGGTGCTGGTCCAGAGCTTTACTTTCTGTGCTTCCAGTCATCCAATTACATATCTTGGGGCAACTCCTGTGTTCATTGACTCGGAGAAGGATACATGGAATATGGATCCTGAGCTACTTGAGGAAGCAATCAAAGACCGCATAGCCAAAACAGGTAAGAAGCCGAAAGCCATTGTACCTGTAGCTCTCTACGGTATGCCGTATAAGATTGACCGCATTATGGAGATTGCCAATAAATATGATATCCCTGTAGTTGAGGATGCCGCTGAAGGATTTGGCTCCAAGTTCAATGGCCAAGTGCTGGGCACGTTTGGTAAGTATGGTGTCCTCTCATTCAACGGGAACAAGATGATTACCACCTCTGGTGGTGGAGCATTGGTAACAGCTAATGATGACGAATGGAGAGAAATCATGATGTATGCCACTCAGTACCGTGAAAGTTATCCGTACTACCAGCATGAAAAGATTGGCTACAACTATCGTATGAGTAACATCTGCGCGGGAATTGGCCGTGGCCAGATGACGATTGTTGATGAGCATATTGCACATCATAAACACGTCCAGAAGCTGTACGAAGAACTGTTGAAAGACGTTCCGGGCATCAAAGTCCATACACAGCCGGCTACTGGTGAATACGATTCTAACTACTGGCTCTGCACTATGACCATTGATGAGACCGTGAAAGTGAAAGGCCAGGAGAATGCATATAAAGCTGTGGTAACAGGAGCTGTGGGTGGCGCCGCAGGTGTTATTCATGCAGCCAAGACCGCCACGACCGACTGTCAGCCCAATGACAATGTGGAAGCTATGCGTATGGGACTGGATGCACTCAACATCGAGAGTCGTCCGCTCTGGAAACCGATGCATAAGCAGCCGGTGTATAAGAACTGCCCTGCGTATCTGAACGGTGTATCCGAAGAGCTGTTCAAGGTGGGCATGTGTCTGCCTGCAGGTCCATATGTGTCCGATGATGATGTGAAGTTTATATGCGAAGCTATTAAGAGCCTGATTATTTAGTTCTACTTTTGCGAGAATAAACTGATACTCCGCAACAAAGCATACTTATGATATATCCAAAAACCATCACCGTGGTGGGAGCCAACGGGACCATGGGTGCAAACGTGTCGGCCATTTTTGCATCCTTCGGGAATGCCAGGGTGTACATGGTTAGCCGAGACAAAGAAAAGTCGAAGAAAGCGGCCATCAAGTCCGCTAAGTCAGTGAAGGCAGATGCCATTACGGCCAATCTGATTGCCGCTGACTATTCGATGTTGGCAGACTGTGTAAAATCATCCGACTTGGTATTTGAGAGTGCAGCCGAGAATCTTGATCTCAAGATAGAGTTACATACCAAGATCGGACAGAGTCTGAAGAAAGGAGCAGTAGCCTGCACCGGTTCTTCCGGCCTTTCCATCACAAGACTGGCGGAATGCTATCCGGAAGAGACCAGGAGCCAGTTCTTTGGTGTACACATGTTCAACCCGCCGTACCAACTCACCCTATGTGAACTGACCGCCTCACCCTACAGTGATATGGCCATGTATGCGGAATTGAAAGAGTATTTGACCAACACCCTGTTCCGAACTGTAGCAGAAAGCAAAGATCTGCCGGCCTTCCTGGGCAACCGCATTGGTTTCTATGTGATGAACGAAGCCTTGCAGTATGCAGAACGCTATCAGGACAATGGCGGTATTGACTACATTGACTCCCTGCTGGGACCGTTCACCGGACGTACCATGCCGCCTATCACTACGGCAGACTTCGTGGGACTGGACGTGCACAAGGCCATTGTGGACAACATTTACGAGAACACCAACGACTACGTTCACAACAAGTTCGTCCTGCCGGAGTATGTGCAGAAGCTGATTGACCAGAAGAAGCTGGGACGTAAGACTGGTGAGGGCCTGTACAAGCTTATCAAAAATGATAGTGGTGACAAGCGCATGATGGTGTATGACATCAAGTTGGGTATCTATCGTGATGAGATTAAGTACACCTTCCCGTTTGCCCTCCAGATGAAACAGTACCTGCGTGATGGCGACTATGATGATGCTATTCGTGTACTGATTAACAACAAGAGCCAGGAGGCAGACATTTGCTTGCGGTTCTTGCTGAGATATATTGTGTATGCGCTATATACGGCAGAGCACGTGGGTTATGACCTCCGTGTGGCTGACGATGTGATGGCAACCGGTTTCACCTGGTGCCCCCCGTTTGCCATGATGGAAGCTTTCACAAGGGTTTGTGACCTGGGGCAGCTGATGAAAGACCGCCTGAAACCAGAGATTGTGAATGCTGTGGATATTGACCACATCATTGGCGAGCAGATCAAGAGCAAGTACGATTACAGAATCTATTTCAAAGCAAAATAAGTTTGAGCACTATGGAAAAGAAAGTTTACATTATGGGTGGTGCTCAGACAGACTTTGAGCGCAACTGGACAAAAGAGGGCAAGAATATGATTGCCCTGCTGAAAGAAGCCGTAGAAGACGGTTTCAAGGATGCAGGGTTCACCATGGACGAGATGGTGAGACTGAACAAAGAGAACCGAGTGGCTGCCTTTGTGGGCAACTTCATTGCAGAACAATACATCAGCCAGGGACACCTGGGTGCCTTCCTCACGGAAGTGAATCCCGCTTTCTATGGCGTGCCCAGTGCCAGATACGAAGCAGCCTGTGCTTCCAGTTCTGTGGCACTCGATGCTGCCATCACCAAAATTGAGGCAGGGGAGTATGACGTATGTATTGTGGTTGGCTGGGAGATTATGAAGAGTGTGGACAGCAAGAAGGGTGGTGACATCCTGGGCCGTGCTGCCTACTATGAGAAAGAAGGTAAAGGTGTTGACCTGCCCTTCCCTAAGCTCTTTGGCAGACTCGCAGATGCCACTATTGAGAAGTACGGATTGGACAAAGACCGCTACCTGAATGCCCTGGCTAAGATCTCTTGCATCAACTATGCAAATGCCAAGCGTAACCCGCTGGCTCAAACCCGCAAGTGGTTTATGAGCTATGAGGAGGCAACCCACCGTGGAACTGAGAGTAACCCCAATGTGGGCGGACTCTTGGGCGTATCCGACTGCTCTCAGGTAACTGATGGTGCAGCCGTGGTCGTGCTCTGCTCAGAAAAGTACCTGAAAGAGAAAGGTTTGAAAGACCTTGCTTTTGTGAAAGGCTATGGCCACCGTACCGCTCCACTGCTCTTTGACAAGAAGATTGCAGACAACGCCAATAGTGAATATGTGCTGCCTTGGACACGTCAGGCTTGCTTGGACGCATACAAGCGAGCGGGTCTAACGGTTGATGACATTGATGTGTTTGAGACCCACGACTGTTTCAGCAGCTCCGAGTTTGCCGCCATCTCTGCCTTTGGTATTGCCGAACCTGGTAAAGAATGTGAGGCTATTGAGAATGGGGTGATAGCCTTTGAGGGTGCCAAACCTATCAATCCCTCTGGTGGTCTGATTGGTTGCGGCCATCCGGTAGGCGCATCTGGTGCTCGTATGTTTGTTGACCTGTATAAGCAGGTAACAGGTAAGGCCGGACGCTATCAGGTGAAAGGTGCTAAGAATGGCATGATGCTGAATATTGGCGGAAGTGCTACGACGAATTATGTGTTTATAGTAGGAAAGGCATAAGAATGGAAAAAATTGCAATTGTTAGTTCTGGCGGATTTGCAAGAGAGGTGTTGACCCTAATAAACGCCATCAACGCAAAAGAGCAAAGATTTGAAATCGTTGGTTTTATTGACGATGATAAAGGACGAATTGTACACGGTCTTCCTATTATTGGAAGCGATGAAGAAGTGAATAATACCCAGGAGCCGCTGTCAGTAGTAATTGCTGTTGGAGAGCCTCGATTGAAAGAAAAGATTCGTTTGAAATATACGAATCCACTTATTTCTTTTCCAACTCTTATTCATCCTGCCGCGATTATTGCAGCCCCAGACAATATTGAAATTGGGCAAGGATGTATTATCTGTGCTAGCACCATCATGACAACAGATATCAAGATTCATGATTTTGTAACATTGAATTTACAATGCACAGTAGGTCATGACACTATTATCAATGACTATTCAGCATTTATGCCTTCGGTGAACATTAGTGGGGAGGTTATTATTGGTAAGGGAGTATATGTCGGTACAGGAGCAAAGATAATTAATCAAGTTGAAATAGGGGAAAACACAATCGTTGGTGCAGGAGCTGTTGTTGCTAAGAGTTTACCCGCTAATTGTACTGCTGTTGGAGTGCCTGCAAAACCTATAAAGTTTCATTGAAAATGAGTAAAGTTCTTGTCGTTGCCGTTCATCCTGACGATGAAACACTTGGATGTGCCGGTACTATATTGAAGCATAAGGAACAAGGAGACGAAGTTTACTGGATGATTATCACGAGTATCAGAAATCATCCAAATGGTTATCCTTCCGAAGTAGTAAAAAAAAGAGATCAAACAATTAAGGCCGTTGCTGATGCCTATGATTTCAATGGTGTAGTCGAGCTTAATATTCCCACTACATTAGTTGATAAGTCAGATTTGGGCTCATTGGTCTCTAAGGCAAGTAAAGCAATTGATGACATTAAGCCGGACATTGTCTATATGATGCATGAACATGATGTGCATTCCGACCATCGTGTTTCCTTCTCGGTCATCTATAGTTGTCTTAAGAGTTTCAGGCATCCATTTGTGAAAAGAATCTATACCTTTGAATCTCTTTCTGAGACAGAGTTCGCTGTTGCGACACCGTCAAACACATTTATTCCCAACGTCTTTGTTGATATTACGGATTATATCGGGAAAAAACTTGAAATCATGTCGATGTATGATACAGAACTAATGGACGAGCCTTACCCGCGTAGTCTTAGTTCAATCAAGGCATTGGCGAGAGTTCGTGGTAGTCGGGCCGGTGTCATGTATGCAGAGGCGTTCCAACTTCTATATGAAAAACGGTAAGGAATGATTCATATCCCAAGCAACGAAATCAAGCAGCCTTTGCTTCATGCCGATACGTTGGGTTTCACCTTCGTATGGCAGGGGCATTTCCTTCGTGGCATTTTCCCAGAATCGGCTTCATGG
>JAFTAJ010000022.1 GCA_017458585.1 Bacteroidaceae bacterium | reverse complement strand
TTTTTTGTCCATGTCGATCATCTTTTCTCTTTGTACGTTAAACAGCACTCATATTAACTACTATTATAACGTAAATCCTATGACCTACATGGTATACTTTTCAATTATTATAGTGGTATACTTTTCAATTACTATTTACAAATGAGAGAATAGAGAACAGAGAATAGATAATAGATAATAGAGAACAGAGAACAGAGAACAGAGAATAGAGAAAAATATTCGCGCGTACCTTATTATATATATACGTGCGCAAGGGGGAAGTTGAGTTTTTCCTTTCAAAAAATCGGCGAAGTTAGTCGCAATCGGAGTTTGGGGAAGGGAGCGCGAATTTGCGTAAAAAAAGTTTAAAAAAATCTTGAAAAATGTTTGCCGTTTTTGAAAACAATCACTAACTTTGTACCCGCAAAAGTTTTCCGTTTTGGGAAACTTTTTGGGGAAAGCACGAGAAAAAGTTTTCCAAAACGGAAAACTTTTGTGTCTCTCGCACGTTTAGAATGACAGAAAATAACTAACAAAAAAACAATAACATGGAAATCAAAAATTTCACAATTACCAAGCGAGACGGCTCGAAGGATAACTTCTCGCTTGACAAGATTATGAACGCCATAGTCAAGGCGTTTGACAGTGTGGGAGTGCCTGCAGACCTCGGCACCATCTCCAAGATTATCAATCACTTGGATATCAGCAACGACATCAAGGTTGAGGATATCCAGAATCAGGTGGAGGAAGCTCTGATGCGCGAGGGCTTCTTCAGTGTGGCCAAGTCATTTATCCTTTATCGCCAGCAGCACACGGAGGATCGAGAGACTCTTGCCAAGCTCACATTCTTGGCAGATTATTGCGCCTCGTCCAACGCAGCGACCGGTTCAAAGTATGACGCAAATGCCAACGTGGAGCACAAAAATATTGCCACGCTCATTGGCGAGTTGCCAAAATCGAACTTCATACGCCTCAACCGCAAGCTGCTCACCGACCGCATCAAGAAGATGTTTGGCAAGGAACTGGCCGACGAGTACATCGACAAGCTCACTCACCACTTTATATATAAGAATGATGAGACATCGCTTGCCAACTACTGTGCGTCCATCACCATGTACCCCTGGCTCCTCGACGGCACCCGCTCCATCGGTGGCAACAGCACCGCCCCCACCAACATCAAGTCCTTCTGCGGAGGCTTCGTAAATATGGTATTCATTGTCAGCTCAATGCTCAGCGGCGCTTGCGCCACACCCGAGTTCCTCATGTACATGAACTACTTCATCGGCAAGGAGTATGGCCCGGACTACTGGAAACGTGCCGACGAGCAAGCCGATATGAGCCTCAAGAAGCGCACCATCGACAAGATTATCACCGATTACTTCGAGCAGATAGTTTATTCAATTAACCAGCCCACAGGTGCCCGCAACTTCCAGGCTGTGTTCTGGAACGTGGCATACTACGACCGTTACTACTTTGAGAGCATCTTTGGCGAATTCCGTTTCCCCGATGGCTCCAAGCCCGACTGGGAGGGTCTCAGCTGGCTGCAGAAGCGCTTCATGAAGTGGTTCAACAAAGAGCGCACCAAGACTATGCTCACCTTCCCCGTAGAGACTATGGCACTGCTCACCAGCAAAGATGGCGAGCCGATGGATAAGGAATGGGGCGAGTTCACTGCCGAGATGTATAGCGAGGGTCACTCATTCTTCACCTACATGAGCGACAATGCCGACTCTCTCTCCAGCTGCTGCCGTCTGCGCAACGAGATTACAGACAACGGCTTCAGCTACACCCTAGGCGCCGGTGGCGTCAGCACAGGCTCCAAGTCGGTGCTCACCATAAACCTCAACCGCTGCATACAGTATGCCGTCAACCATAAGTTAGACTACCTAGAGTATCTCGGCGGTATCATCGACCTCTGCCACAAGGTGCAACTGGCCTACAACGAGAACCTCAAGGAGTTGCAGAAAGCAGGCATGCTGCCGCTCTTTGATGCCGGCTACATCAATATTGCGCGTCAGTACCTGACCATCGGTATCAACGGTCTGGTAGAGGCGGCAGAGTTCATGGGCCTCCGCATCACGCCTAACGATGACTACAAAAACTTCGTGCAGGGCATCCTCGGCCTCATCGAGAAGTACAACAAGCAGTACCGCACCAAGGATGTGATGTTCAACTGCGAGATGATTCCCGCCGAGAATGTGGGCGTAAAGCACGCCAAGTGGGATCGTGAGGACGGCTACTTCGTGCCGCGCGACTGCTACAACAGCTACTTCTATGTGGTGGAAGATGACAGCCTCTCCATTATCGACAAGTTCAAGCTTCATGGCGCTCCTTATATCGAGCACCTCACTGGTGGCTCCGCCCTTCACATGAACCTCGAGGAGCATCTCAGCAAGGAGCAGTATCTGCACCTGCTCAAGGTGGCAGCAAAGGAGGGATGCAACTACTTCACATTCAACATTCCCAATACTGTCTGCAACGACTGCGGCCATATCGACAAGCGCTACCTCAAGGAGTGCCCGAAGTGTCACAGCAAGAACGTGGACTACATGACTCGCATCATCGGCTACCTCAAGCGCGTAAGCAACTTCTCGCAGGCTCGCCAGGAAGAGGCAGCACGCCGCTACTACGCGAAAGCGAATTAGAGTTAGGAGTTAGGAGTGACTAATGTTAAGAGTTCGAAATTGTTATGGATAATTTCCGAGGATTCATTTACACCAAGTGCCTTGACTTTACCATTCGGATTGCCAAACTTTACTCTTATCTTTGTAACGAGCAAAAAGAATATGTGTTTTCAAAACAGATCCTAAGAAGTGGTACAAGCATCGGGGCAAATCTGGCCGAAGCGCAATATGGCATTACTAAAAAGGATTTCCTTTCAAAAGTTTATATCTCTTTAAAGGAAACCGCAGAAACAATGTATTGGCTTGAAGCGCTGCACATGGCAGGATATCTTGATGAAGAACAATTTCATTCCATTTTCTCTGATTGCGAAGAACTTAAAAAACTCTTCATGTCAATCACCAAAACCACAAAGCAAAGTTTAACTTCTAATTCCTAACTCGTAACTCATATGTTGCGTTTTGTCAACACCGGCATTGTCTTTCAGGAGATTCCCGACGAGGTGACCCTCGCCATTAACATCTCCAACTGCCCGTGCCGCTGTCCGGGTTGCCACAGCAAATATCTGTGGGAGGACAGCGGCACGCCGCTAGATGCCAATGCCATCGATGGCTTCGTGGCGCAGTATGGCCACGACATCACCTGCCTTGCATTCATGGGTGGCGACAATGAGCCGCAGGGCGTTAACCAGCTGGCACAGTACATCCACGACAAATATCCGCAGTATCGCGTGGCATGGTATAGTGGTCGCCTGCGAGTGCCGTCAAGCATAAACAAGGTAGACTTCGACTACATCAAGGTTGGGCCCTACATCCATCATCTCGGCCCGCTGAACAAACCTACCACCAACCAGCGGCTCTACAAGCGGCAGCCAGATGACTCTTTCGTCGATATCACCAGCCGATTCTGGAAGAAATAATCTATTCTTTGTACCAATCGAAGCAGGCCTTGCCACATGCTTCGGGCTCACCACCAAAGGCGGGACGCACAATGCCAGAGCGCAGGAACTCAGGCATATCCACGTAGTCGTCGGTACTGGTGAGGTTCATGCCAATGTTGCCATAGTAGTCCTTGACAGCCTTGAAGGCAAGTCCCCACTTCGACGTGGTGGCGGTGCCCCACGACCCCATGTTGGCGGGCACGTAATTGCCAAACTCGTTGAGCTTGCCCTTGCCTGGCACCTCCGGGCTCCAGTCTATCTCCGTCACCATGATAGGATGAGTCTTCACCACCGGCACCTGCACGCCAAACTGATGGATGAATGCCTCGTGGTCGGGATGCTCGTCGCTTGCGCCGTACCATCCGGGATAGACATGCACGGCGTAGCCGAAGTTCTTTCCCTTGATGGGGCAACGGGCATAGTCGGCGTACTGTGACTGCCATCCGCTGCCCGGTATCCAGACGATGCCCTTAAATTTGTTTTTGCGCACCTTGTCGAGCACCGGTTGGAAGAAGTCGCGCAGCGCGGTGCTGTCCTTACGCCATCCGCTGAGGGTGACATCCACGGGCTCGTTGGCCAGTTCGAGGGACACCACCCCACTGTTGGCCCGAATGGAGTCGTGACGTGACACCACGTCCCACACGGTGAGCAGATAGCGCTGATACTCTCCGCCCACCTCTATATGATGCGGACACACGCCTGGGGGACGCACTATGACGTAGAGGCCACGGTCCAGTGCCTTGCGGATGATGGGCCAATAGACCACGTCCATATACTTGCGCAGGCGCTCTACGCTGAAGCGCGATATGTCGGCCTCGCCCTGCGCCTTGCCATCGGACTGGAGCATGGGGTCGTTGGTCCAGCAGGGGTCAAGATGCAGGCGGAAGACATTGCAGTAGGCTCCCTGCGCCTTGTCGGTGATGGCTGCGAATATCTTATCGAAATAGGCGATGCAGTCGGGCGCCTTCTCATCGGTGCAGCCGTGGCCCCAGCGGTAGCTGTTGAAATAGGGATTGGGTGTGTCCATCACTCCGTGGAGCAGTACACGCTGCCCCTGCTTGTTGACGAGTTGGTTGCCTTTCACTCGCAAGGGCGACAGCCCCTGAGCAAACGCGAACATAAGGCACATAGGTGCCAAAATGGTAGTAAGAGTCCTTCTCATAACAGTGTTTTTTTATGTGGTGCTGCGAATTTACGAATTTTCCACGACATTTAACTATTTTTAGGTCGCTACATTTCTCAAAATCCAGAGAAAATGTCTATCTTTGCAGATAATTTTATGTAAACTACTCGAAAGTGCAGCACTCCGAGACTATAGATACTGTTCAGAAAGGCGAGATGACGCTTCATGTGGAGGGTCTGGTCAAGCGCTACGGCAAGCGTACCGTGGTGGACAACGTGAGCTTCAAGGTGAAGCAGGGCGAGATAGTGGGACTGCTCGGCCCTAACGGTGCGGGCAAGACGACCTCGTTCTACATGACCACCGGTCTCATCGTGCCCAACGGCGGCAGGATATTCCTTGACGACCTCGACATAACGGGCTACCCAGTGTATAAGCGTGCTCGCCACGGTATCGGCTATCTGGCGCAGGAGGCCTCTGTGTTTCGCAAGATGAGCGTGGAGGACAACATCATGTCGATTCTGGAGATGACGGGCAAGCCCAAGGCCTACCAGAAGGAGAAGCTGGAGAGCCTTATCCATGAGTTCAGTCTGGAGAAGGTGCGCAAGAATATGGGCGACCGCCTCAGCGGCGGAGAGCGCCGACGTACGGAGATAGCCCGCTGTCTGGCCATTGAGCCTAGGTTTATCATGCTCGACGAGCCCTTTGCCGGCGTTGACCCCATCGCCGTGGAGGAGATACAGCAGGTGGTTTACAAGCTCAAGGACCGCAACATCGGTATCCTCATCACCGACCACAACGTGGACGAGACCCTCGCCATCACCGACCGTGCCTATCTGCTCTTTGAGGGCAAGATACTCTTCCACGGTCTGCCTGAGGAGCTCGCCGCCAATCCGATTGTGAGGGAGAAATATCTCACCAAAAACTTTGAATTAAAGAAAAAGACCTTTGACTAATATGCCAAAAAGAAATACTAAAAAAGGAGTAAGAAGTAAAGGAGCGAGGAGTAAGGGAGTAAGTAGTAAAGGAGTAAGGAGAAAGGCTACCAAGAGCTCCAAGCCTGCAGGACTGGGACTGAAAGAATGGCTGCGCAGCATCAAGAGCGGCGACACCGCCCGTTTCATTGTGGGACTTGTGCTGATTGCCTTGGCACTTTTCCTGGCCATATCGTTCGTTTCGTTTATCCTCTCCGGCAAAGAGGACGCCGTGAACCTCGAGATAATCACCGGCAAGAGCGTAGGTGACATACAGAATATCAGCAACAGCGGCGGCACCCTCGGACTGAGGGCTGCCAACTACTTCATGCAAGAGGGCTTTGGCTTCCCTGCCCTATTCATCCCCATCTTTATGCTACTGCTGGCTATGAAGCTGATGAAGACACACTTCGTGAAGATTACCCAGCAATTCATCAACTGCGGCTTCCTCATGATCTGGGGCTCCGTCACTCTGGCATACCTCATGCCCGACGGACTGGGCATATTCCTCCCTGGCGGACAGCATGGCATCAATATCTGCAACTTCCTCACCTCCACCATCGGCAACATAGGGCTGGTGATGCTGCTTGCCATCACCATGATAATCTTCTGCATCTACCTCACCACCAAGACTATCGAGGTGATACGCCGCATGATGCACGTGGAGAAGCCCATCAAGGATATTGCCGACAAGGTGAAGAATCGCATCGCCACTGCCACCGATAATAACGACGACATCTCCCCCGCAGAGAACTCTGACGACACCCCTACCCTCGCGGACTATCCCGAGGAGGTAGGCCCCACCGTCATCGACTTCACTGACGGACAAACGGACTCGTCTGAGCAAGAGACCATCACCGAGGAGGAAACAGACGAAGAGCCGGTGACGCAGCAGCAGCCCGACACCTACGATGAGATACCTCTGGAATTAGAGATACCCGACGCCGAGCCTGCCGACAACGACGACGAGATGGACGATGAAGACGAGGACGACTACGACGATCGCGGCGACCTCGACACGCCCTATGACCCGCACCTCGACTTTGAATTTTACAAGTATCCCGGCCCCGAGCTGCTCAAGAAGTATCCCGATCAGGATGCCGCCGCCATCGACATGGAGGAGCAGCAGGCCAACAAGGAGCGTATTATCAATGTGTTGCGCAACTTCGGCGTGGAGATATCCAGCATCAAGGCCACGGTAGGCCCCACCATCACACTATATGAGATAACGCCCGCTGTGGGTGTGCGCATAGCCAGGATACGCAACCTGGAGGACGATATCGCCCTCAGCCTCAGCGCTATCGGCATACGTATCATCGCGCCCATCCCCGGCAAGGGAACCATAGGTATCGAGGTGCCTAACGCCAAGCCCAAGATTGTGTCGATGGAGAGCATCATCAACAGCCGCAAGTTCCAGGAGTGCGACTACGATCTGCCTATCGCCCTTGGGCGCACCATCACCAACGACATATACATACAAGACCTCGCCAAGATGCCCCACTTGCTTGTGGCCGGTGCCACCGGACAGGGTAAGTCGGTGGGCCTCAACGCCATCATCACCTCCCTACTCTACAAGAAGCACCCCACCGAGCTTAAGCTGGTGCTTGTTGACCCCAAGAAGGTAGAGTTTAGCGTCTATGCTCCGCTGGAGTACAACTTCATGGCAGAGATAGATGAGTCGGAGGGCGAGCCCGTCATTACCGACACCGACCGTGTGAAGCACACCCTCAAGAGCCTGTGCCGCGAGATGGACGACCGCTACATGCTGCTCAAGAGCGCGCGTTGCCGCACTATCAAGGAATATAATGAGAAATTCTGCTCGCGCCGCCTCAATCCCCAGCACGGCCACCGTTTCCTGCCCTACATAGTGGTAGTGATAGACGAGTTTGGCGACCTCATCATGGTGGCAGGCAAGGAGATAGAGTATCCCATCACCCGTATCGCCCAGCTGGCACGCGCCGTGGGCATACACATGGTGATAGCCACACAGCGCCCCACCACCAATATCATCACAGGTAATATCAAGGCCAACTTCCCCGCACGAATGGCATTCCGCGTGATGGCCGCCATCGACTCGCGCACCATCCTCGACCAGACGGGCGCCAACCAGCTCATCGGTCGTGGCGATATGCTCTTCCTCGCCAACGGCAAGCAAGTGGAGCGCGTGCAGTGCGCCTTCGTTGACACACCGGAAGTGGAAGAAATCAGCGAGTTTATCAGCAGCCAGAACGGTCCGCTCACTCCCTACCGCCTGCCCGAAGTCAGCATGGACGAAGGCGATATGGGCGGTGATGGAGCAGACGGCGGCAGCTCACCAGGCCGCTACGATGAGATGTTTGCAGAAGTGGCGCGCTATGTTGTCAACGGGCAGCAGGGCTCCACGTCAGCCATACAGCGCACCTTCGCCATCGGCTATAACCGTGCCGGTCGCCTGATGGACCAGTTGGAGAAGGCCAAGATAGTTGGCCCCGCCCGTGGCTCCAAGCCCCGCGATGTGCTCATCCTCGACGAGGCTGACCTCAACGCCAAGTTGCAGGCACTGGGGTTGATGTAGCAGACCCCCTCCCCGCTCCCCCATGAAGGGGGAGAGCTAAAGAAATTTAAAATTTGAGATTTGAATCAGAAATCATATGAGAACCATTCTGTTAACTATTCTCTGTTCTATGTTATCTGTGTTCTGCGCCCAGGCGCAGAACAGCAAGGCTAAGGCGGTGCTCGATAAGACCTCTGCCGCCATACGCAATGCCGGCGACATCAAGGCCGAATTCTCTGCCAACGCCACCAGCGGCAGCATGAGCGGCACCATCTACATCCACAAGAATATGCTCCACCTCGCGTCCTCCGACGTGAAGTGCTGGTTTGACGGCAAGACACTCTGGACCTACCGCAAGAGCACCAACGAGGTGAACATCACCACCCCCACTGCGGCGGAGAAGCAGAGCATCAACCCCTACCATTTTATAAATATATATAAGAAGGGCTACTCCTACACCATGCGCGAGACCACGCTGCGCGGCAAGGGAGCCTACGAGGTGACGCTCAACGCCACCTCCCCCGCCAACAAGTTGCGCAAGATGGTCATCACCATCGACAAAGCCACCTACCACCCCCTCGCCGTCACTATGCAGCGCCCCAAGAGCAGCACCACCATCTACATCACCTCCTGCAAGACAAAGCAGAAGTTCAACGCCAGCACCTTCTCATTCAAGCGCTCCGATTATCCTTCCGCAGAAATAATAGACCTACGATAATATGAACCCAATCATCATTGGCAGCGGTCCCGCAGGATACACTGCCGCCATCTACCTCGGCCGCAGCGGCCACCAAGCAACCATCATAGAGGGGCTGCAGCCGGGAGGTCAGCTCACCACCACCACCATCGTTGAGAACTTCCCCGGCTTTCCCGACGGCATCGACGCCAACGAGCTGATGGGTAATATGCGCCAGCAAGCCATCAACTGCGGAGCAGAGATAATGCACAACACCGTAGTCAAGGCCGACCTCAGTCGGCAGCCCTACTCCATCACCCTTGACAACGGCACCACACTGACAGCCGACGTGCTTATCATAGCCACCGGCGCCACCGCCAAATACCTCGGCCTTAGCGATGAGCAGAAATACCAAGGCATGGGAGTGAGCGCCTGCGCCACCTGCGACGGATTCTTCTACCGCCGCAAGACAGTGGGCGTGGTCGGTGGCGGCGACACGGCATGCGAAGAAGCCACCTACCTCGCCGGGCTCTGCGAGAAAGTATATCTCATTGTGCGCAAGCCCTACCTGCGCGCCACGCAGGCCATGCAGCAGCGCGTGATCAGCAACGACAAGATACAGATACTCTTCGAGACCAATGTCACGGGCCTCTACGGCGACGACGGCGTAGAGGGCGCCCATCTCGTCCACCGCAAGGGAGAGAGCGACGAGCACACCAGCGACCTGCCCATCAGCGGACTCTTCCTCGCCATAGGCCACAAGCCCAATAGCGACCTCTTCAAGCCGTGGATAGACACCGACAAGCAGGGATACATCATCACCCGCGGCGCCACGCCGCTCACCAACCTCCCGGGCATCTTTGCCGCCGGCGATGTGGCCGACCCCAACTACCGCCAGGCCATCAATGCCGCCGCCTCTGGCTGCCGCGCCGCGATGGAGGCGATAAAGTACTTGAAGGAGTGAGGAGTTAGGAGTTAGGAGTTAGGAGTAAGGAGTGAGGAGTGAGGAGTGAGGAGTGAGAAAAAAAACTTGCGATTTCTTTCTCATTTCAGAAAAAAGCAGTAATTTTGCGCCCGATTTTAGTCCGCCAAGGCTCAAACAAGCAGGATCACGACGATACTCGCCTTACGGAAGCGTCAATAAACCATATATAAAAAATGTACGCTATTGTTCAGATTCAAGGCCAGCAGTTCAAGGTAGAGGCCGACAAGACGATGTTCGTCCATCACCTCCCTGGCACCGAGGCCGGACAGGAAGTAGAGTTTGAGGACGTACTTCTTGTTGACAATGAAGGCGCAATCACCGTAGGCACCCCCACCGTAAAGGGCGCCAAGGTCGTTGCCGAAGTAAAGACCCCGCTCGTAAAGGGCGACAAGGTAATCGTCTTCCACAAGAAGCGCCGCAAGGACTATCAGAAGAAGAACGGTCACCGTCAGCAGTTCACAGAGATTAAGGTAAAAGCAATCGTAGGCTAAACAAAAGGAAACAACATTATGGCACATAAAAAAGGTGTAGGTAGTTCCAAGAACGGACGCGAATCAGCATCGAAGCGATTAGGCGTCAAGGTATGTGGCGGCCAGGCTTGCGTAGCAGGCAACATCATCGTCCGCCAGAGAGGCACGGTTCATTATCCCGGCAAGAATGTAGGCATGGGCAGCGACCACACGCTCTATGCGCTGGTTGACGGCACAGTGCAGTTCACCCACGACCGCCGCGACCGCAGCGTGGTGGCAGTACTGCCAGCAGAAGCATAACCCCCACACAACGATGTGAACACAACAACGACATAAGGAGAGAGGCACCGCAAACCTCTCTCCTTCTCTTTTTACAATATTCCTAAAAACAGCCACAATAGGACAGACCAAACGACCAAACGACCAAACGACCAATATGGACCAGACGAAATACATCTTTGTAACCGGAGGCGTAGTCTCCTCACTAGGTAAAGGCATTATCTCCGCCAGCATCGGCAAGCTGCTTCAGGCACGAGGCTATAAGGTTACCATCCAGAAGTTCGACCCCTACATCAACATTGATCCCGGCACGTTGAATCCCTACGAACATGGCGAGTGCTATGTGACGGCTGACGGTATGGAGACCGACCTCGACCTCGGGCACTATGAACGTTTCACCGACATCCAGACCACGCGCCACAACAGTGTCACCACGGGACGCATCTATCAAGCCGTTATCGACAAAGAACGTCGCGGTGACTATCTGGGCAAGACCATCCAAGTAGTGCCACACATCACCGATGAGATAAAGCGACGCATCAAGGAGAACGCTTCCCACGAACATTTCGACTTCGTCATCTCGGAAATCGGTGGCACCATCGGTGATATTGAAAGTGCACCCTTTATGGAGGCCATACGTCAGCTTAGGTGGGAGATGGGCCCAAATGCCGTGAACATACACCTCACCTATGTGCCCTACCTCCACGCCGCAGGCGAGTTTAAGACTAAGCCTACGCAGCACTCGGTCAAGGAACTGCAGAGCATGGGCATACAGCCCGACATCCTCATCCTGCGCACAGAGCACCATCTGGACGACGCCATCCTGCGCAAGGTAGCCTCCTTCTGCAATGTGGAGCCTGAGTGCGTAGTGCAGAGCGAAGACCTGCCCAGCATCTATGAAGTGCCGGTCAACATGCAGCACCAAGGCCTTGACATTGCTATATTGCGCAAGCTCGGATCGCCGCTTCAGGTTACCTCCAAGGACGAAGGCGACCTGCCTGTCCCTGGACTTGTGAGCTGGTATCACTTCCTCCACTTAAAACAGGAGGCAAAAGGGGAGGTGCACATAGGCCTTGTGGGTAAGTATGACCTGCAGGACGCCTATAAGAGCATACGTGAAAGTCTCTATCTGGCCGCCATCTACGACGGACGCAAGGCACGACTCCACTTTATCAATAGCGAACACATCACCAACGACACCGTCGCCACGCAGCTCCAAGGCATGGCAGGCGTAGTCATCTGCCCGGGCTTCGGGCAGCGTGGCATAGAGGGTAAGATAATCGCTGCCGAATATACGCGCACACACGATATTCCCACCTTCGGAATATGCCTCGGCATGCAGATGATGGTCATTGAGTTTGCACGCAATGTGCTGGGATATAAAGATGCGAACAGCGCAGAAATGGACGCCAAGACGCCCAATAACGTCATAGATATAATGGAGGAGCAGAAGAGCATCACGCAGATGGGCGGCACCATGCGCCTAGGAGCCTACGACTGTGAACTGAAGGAAGGCAGCAAGGCGTTTGAGGCCTACACGCAGTCAGAACTATCTACTCCCCTCCATAACAGGGAGGGGCAAGGGGGTGGGTCTGTCATTATCAGTGAGCGTCACCGCCACCGCTATGAATTCAACAACCGCTACCAGACAGAGTTTGAGCAGGCTGGCATGAAGTGCGTCGGAATCAATCCTGCAGCCAACCTTGTAGAAATTGTGGAGATACCGGAAAAGCGCTGGTATATAGGCACCCAGTTTCACCCCGAATACTCCTCCACAGTGCTCAATCCCCATCCCCTGTTTATGTCATTCATCAAGGCATGCATTTAGGAGCTTGAAAGTTCTCTTTTCTCTATTCTCTTATATTATGGAACAGCTGAAGCATGAGTGCGGCGTTGCACTGGTGAGACTCCTCCAGCCGCGCAGCTATTACGAGCAAAAATACGGTACACAGTCGTACGGTCTGAACAAACTCTATCTGATGATGGAGAAGCAGCATAACCGTGGGCAGGAAGGTGCCGGCATCGCTTGTGTCAACATGGATGCGCCCACAGGCGAGGAGTACATGTTTCGCGAGAAAGCGCTGGGCAAGGACGCAATAACTGAAGTATTTGGTCGCGTGACGCATCAATGGACCCAGGCGCAGCTCTACATGGGACACCTGCGCTACTCCACCACAGGCAAGAGTGGTTTGCAATATGTGCACCCGTTTCTGCGGCGCAACAACTGGAGGGCTAAGAACTTGTGCCTCTGCGGCAACTTCAACATGACCAACATCGAAGAGGTCTTTGAGTTTATGAAACGTCAGGGGCAGTCGCCTCGCATCTATGGTGACTCATACATCACACTAGAGTTGATGGGCCACCGCCTCGACCGCGAGGCTGAGCGCCTATTCCAGGAAGCCAAAGGCATGGGGCTGGAAGGGACCGACATTACGCAATATATTGACGACAACATACAGATGGCAAACGTGCTGAGTACCACGATGCCCCATTTTGACGGTGGCTATGTGATGTGCGGTCTCACAGGCTCCGGCGAGATGTTTGCCATGCGTGATCCCTGGGGCATACGGCCTGCGTTTTGGTACCAAGACGAGGAGGTGATAGTGCTGGCCAGCGAGCGCCCTGTCATACAAACCACCTTTGACCTCACAGCCGATGCCATCAAAGAACTACAGCCAGGGCAGTCGCTCACTGTACGTAAAAGCGGAGCCGTCCAGCTGAACCAAATAATCCCCAGCAAAGGCAATAACGCCTGCTCGTTTGAGCGCATATACTTTAGCCGTGGCTCAGACATCGACATCTATCAGGAACGCAAGCGTCTGGGAGAACAGCTGACGCAACCCATACTGCAAGCCATCGGCGGCGACATTGCAAATACCGTATTCTCCTATATCCCCAACACAGCCGAAGTCGCCTTCCACGGCATGACTGATGCTTTCCGCCGTCTTGACCACAGCGTGCGCATAGAGAAAGTGGTGTGGAAAGATATCAAGCTGCGCACATTCATAACCACAGGCACAGAGCGCAACGACCTCGCTGCACATGTCTATGACATCACATACGGGTCGGTACGCCCCTATCAGGACAACCTCGTCGTCATCGACGACAGCATAGTACGCGGCACCACGCTGCGTGAGAGCATACTCAAGATACTCGACCGCTTGCATCCTCAAAAGATAGTTATGGTCAGCAGCTCGCCCCAGATTCGCTATCCCGACTATTACGGTATTGACATGTCGCACCTCGAAGAGCTGTGCGCCTTCCACGCCGCCATTACGCTACTCAAAGAGAGAGGCATGGAACAAGTGATAGCCGACACGTATAAAGCCTGTAAGGAAGCCCAAGCCAAATCCTGCTACTGCGAAAACAAAGTCAGGGGCATCTATGCACCGTTCAGTGCCGAGGAGCTCAGCCGTAAGATAGCTGACATGCTTCGCCCCGAGGGCATGACCACGCCAGTGGAGTTGGTATTTCAGAGTATCGATGGTCTGCATGAGGCATGCCCCGATCATCCCGGTGACTGGTACTTCACCGGCCACTACCCCACCCCTGGCGGCACGCGGATGGTAACACAGGCATTCGTTGACTATATAGAGAAATACGAAACAATCAGATAACACCTTACTTTCCAACTCTTGAACATTCTAACTTTTATTTATGTGCGGAATAGTAGCAATATTAAAGACAAAAAAACAGACACAACACCTACGTGAGAAAGCACTTAAGATGTCAGCCAAGATACGACATCGTGGTCCCGACTGGAGCGGAATATACGAGGGTGGCTCAGCAATTTTGGCACACGAACGACTGGCCATCGTTGATCCTCTCTCTGGTAGGCAACCGCTTTTCTCCTCAGACGGCAAACTGGTACTGGCTGTAAACGGCGAGATATACAACCATCAAGATATTCGACGCCGCTACGCTGGGCAGTACGAGTTTCAGACAGGCTCAGACTGCGAGGTAATCCTGGCGCTGTATCGCGATAAAAGCATCGACTTTCTGGACGATTTGAGCGGCATCTTCGCTTTCGTACTTTACGACGAAGAGCGTGACGAGTTTCTGATTGCGCGCGATCCCATCGGCGTGATACCTTTATATATAGGACGTGACACGGATGGTACCATTTATGTGGCATCCGAACTGAAAGCACTGGAGGGTCAGTGCGAGAGCTATGAACCATTCCCGCCAGGACACTATATGTGGAGCCGCGACGGATTTGTGATGCAGCGATATTATCGTCGCGACTGGATGCAGCACGACAATATGTCGTGGACAACCAGCGAACACACCGTAGCAGTAAAAGAGGTGAAGGACGGATTGATGGCGGCAGTAAAGCGTCAGCTGATGAGCGACGTGCCCTATGGTGTACTACTCAGCGGCGGACTGGACAGTTCTGTGGTATCAGCCATTGCCAAGCTATATGCTGCAAAGCGCATAGAGACCAATGACCAGCACGATGCGTGGTGGCCCCAGCTTCACTCCTTTGCTGTAGGCCTAAAGGGAGCACCAGACCTGGCTAAAGCTCGCGAAGTGGCTGAGCATATAGGCACTGTGCACCACGAGGTAAACTACACCATTCAGGAAGGCCTTGACGCTATACGCGATGTCATATATTACACCGAGACATATGATGTTACTACAGTCCGCGCCTCCACCCCAATGTACTTACTGGCGCGAGTCATCCGTAGCATGGGTATCAAGATGGTACTCTCCGGTGAAGGCGCCGACGAGATATTCGGTGGCTATCTCTATTTCCACAAGGCGCCTAATGCTAAAGCCTTCCACGAGGAAACCGTACGCAAACTTAGCAAACTACATTTCTATGACTGCCTACGTGCCAACAAATCGCTGATGGCTTGGGGCATTGAGGGCCGTGTGCCATTCCTTGACAAAAAGTTCCTCGACATTGCCATGCGCATAGACCCAGCACTGAAGATGTGCCCAGGCTCAGAAATTGAGAAACGAGTAGTACGCGAGGGCTTCGCAGACATGTTGCCTGCGAGCGTAGCTTGGCGACAGAAAGAACAGTTTAGCGACGGCGTAGGTTATTCTTGGATTGACACGCTCAAACGCATAACCGCCGAAGCCGTTACCGACGAGCAGATGGCACATGCCGCCGAACGCTTCCCTATAAATCCGCCACTAAACAAGGAGGAGTACTACTACCGCTCTATATTCGCTGAACATTTCCCCAGTGACTCCGCTGCCCGTAGTGTAAATCAGGAAGCCAGCGTTGCCTGCAGCACTGCTATAGCCCTAGAATGGGATGCTGCCTTCAAGAATCTGAATGACCCTAGCGGGCGAGCAGTAAAAGGAGTGCACGAACAAGCATATTAAGACATGAGAAAGGCTCAACTCATACTTGACGATGGGAGTGTCTTTTGTGGCTGGTCGTTTGGCTACAATAAAGAGACTTCAGGCGAAGTGGTGTTCAATACCGCAATGACGGGCTACCCAGAAAGTCTGACAGACCCAAGCTATGCAGGGCAGATCTTGGTAACCACATATCCGCTGATAGGTAATTACGGAGTGCCAAATACGAGTATTGGCGATGACGGTTTGCCTCTGTTTCTGGAGAGCGAGCGCATTCATGTCAAGGGTCTTGTGGTGGCAGACTATAGTGAGCATTACTCCCACTGGAATGCAAAAGAGTCGCTCTCCCAATGGCTGATACGAGAAAAGATTCCCGCCATTACAGGCATTGATACCCGGAGGCTTACCAAACTGCTGAGAGAGCACGGCGTGATGAGCGGGCAGATAATAATAGGCGATTCGTCGCAAACCATTGACCATTGCACTGAGGATTACGGCAGTATTAACTGGGTGGAGCAAGTAAGCTGCAGCGAAGTGATTCACTACATGTCCGAAGGCAAATCGCCTGGACAATGCAAAAAAGTTGTTTTGGTGGATTGCGGTGTGAAAGCCAACATACTGCGCTGCCTGATACGGCGCGGCGTGGAGGTGATACGCGTGCCTTGGGACTACAATTTCAATCAACTTGACTTCGATGGCCTGTTCCTTGCCAACGGCCCTGGCGACCCCGAACAATGTGGCAATACAGTTGAGCATATTCGAGAGTTCTTAAATAATAAAAAAGTAAGGCCGTGTATGGGCATATGCCTCGGCAACCAGTTGCTAGCACGCGCCGTAGGGGCCAAAACCTACAAACTCAAATACGGACACCGTTCCCATAACCAGCCCGTGCAAAAGGTGGGCTCCACACAATGTTTCATCACCTCGCAGAACCATGGATACGCTGTCGATGACTCTACGCTCCCTAATGACTGGGAACCATTGTTCATAAATATGAACGACGGCTCCAATGAGGGCATTCGCCACAAGACCATGCCATGGTTCTCAGCTCAATTCCACCCAGAGGCTTGCTCAGGCCCTACTGACACAGAGTGGATGTTTGACGAGTTTATTGGTTGTTTGGGTGATTTGTCGTTTAGTCGTTTAGGAAAAGTAACTGATGTACCCAAACCATTAAACGACCAAAGCACTAAACGACCAAAGAAAGTTTTGCTTCTTGGCTCCGGTGCACTGAAGATAGGACAAGCAGGCGAGTTCGACTATAGCGGTGCCCAGGCTCTGAAAGCCTTGAGAGAAGAGAGCGTGGAAACAGTGCTCATCAATCCGAATATCGCTACGGTACAAACCTCAAAAGGCATCGCCGACAAGGTGTATTTCCTGCCCGTGCAGCCCGACATGGTAGAGCGCGTCATCGCCAAGGAGCGTCCTGACGGCATACTTCTCTCCTTTGGCGGGCAGACAGCCCTCAACTGTGGTGTAGAGCTTTACAAAAAAGGTGTGCTGGATAAGCATGGCGTAAAGGTGCTGGGCACTCCGGTGCAAGCCATCATCGATACCGAGGACCGCGACCTCTTTGTAAAGCGACTAGATGAGATAGACGTAAAGACTATCAAGAGCGAGGCATGCTCCTCCATCAAGGAAGTGCAGCGGGCAGCCCATGAATTGGGGTTCCCCGTTATACTACGCGCGGCATACGCTCTCGGCGGCCTTGGCTCCGGCTTCTGCGACAACGACGAGCAGCTACTAGCTCAGGCAGAAGAGGCGTTCTCGTTTTCTACGCAGGTGCTGGTGGAAAAGTCGCTGAAAGGATGGAAAGAGATAGAATACGAAGTGGTGCGCGACCGCTACGGCAACTGCATCACCGTCTGCAACATGGAAAATTTTGACCCTCTCGGTATTCACACAGGAGAGAGTATCGTGGTGGCGCCATCGCAGACCCTAACAAATAGCGAATACCATAAGTTGCGCGCACTGGCCATCAAGATTATACGCCACATCGGCATCGTGGGCGAGTGTAATGTGCAGTACGCCCTAGACCCTGCCAGCGAGGACTACCGCGTCATAGAGGTCAACGCCCGCCTGTCGCGCTCGTCGGCACTGGCATCTAAGGCCACAGGCTATCCACTGGCATTCGTAGCTGCCAAGCTAGCCCTCGGCTATGGGCTTTTTGAACTAAAAAACTCTGTGACCAAGACCACCAGTGCATTCTTCGAGCCTGCTCTCGACTATGTGGTGGTCAAGATTCCCCGCTGGGACCTCACCAAGTTTCATGGCGTAAAGCGACAGCTGGGCTCGTCGATGAAGAGCGTGGGTGAGGTGATGGCCATCGGACGTACTTTTGAGGAAGCGCTGCAGAAGGGACTGCGCATGATTGGACAAGGCATGCACGGATTTGTGGAAAATCACGAAATAAAGATTGCCGACATCGCCACCTCCCTGCACGAGCCCACCGACATGCGTATCTTCGTCGTATCGAAAGCATTAAAGATAGGCTACAGTATAGAGCATATCCATCAGCTCACAATGATTGACAACTGGTTTCTGCAGAAGCTGAAGCATATCGTGAACATTGACCAGCAACTGAAAGAGCATGCCCTTTTCTCGGAACTTATTGACTGCATGGAGAAGACCGAACTGCTGGAGCTGCTGGAAGACAGCCCGCTCGCAAACCTGCTCCGCGAGGCTAAGATATGCGGATTCTCAGACTTCCAGATAGCTCACGCCATCAACCTTGCGGCCCGCATGAACATGGAGCAAGCAACCCTCACCGTGCGCCAATGGCGTAAGGAACTAGGCATCATGCCTCGCGTCAATCAGATAGACACTCTCGCTGCCGAGTACCCAGCTCAGACAAATTACTTGTACTTAACATTCCTGTAAAATAGATAATGGAACAGATACACTTCACCAAGATGCATGGCGTCGGCAACGACTATATATATGTCAACACGATGCTCAACGATATAGCCGACCCCACGCAGGCTGCTCTCAGATGGAGCGACCGTCATAAGGGCATTGGTGCCGACGGCTTGGTACTGATAGGTCGTGCCACAGTAGAGGGAGCCGACTTCTCGATGCGAATCTTCAACGCTGACGGCAGCGAAGCGATGATGTGCGGCAATGCCTCGCGGTGTATAGGCAAATATCTCTACGAGCGCGGGCTCACCGACAAGACTGACATTCGCCTGCAGACGCTATCGGGCATAAAGACGCTGCAACTGCATATCAATGGCGGCATTGTGGAGAGCGTGACTGTAGACATGCTGCAGCCGGCGACGAGCGACGGTGCCCTGTTTGACCCGACGCAGATGGAGGGCGGCTCCGGCACCTTCGTGTCGATGGGCAACCCTCACTATGTCATCTTCACCGACGACATCGACCAGGCAGACACCACGGGGCGCATGATGGAGCGCCACCCCGCCTTCCCGCAGCGGTGCAACATAGAGTTTGCGCGTGTGGAAGGCGACGGCATAATCAGAGTGCGGGTATGGGAGCGCGGCAGCGGCATCACTATGGGATGCGGCACCGGCGCCTGCGCTACAGCAGTGGCCGCCGCCCTGACAGGAAAGGCCGGACGCAAGTCACAAATAGTGATGGACGGCGGCACGCTGAGCGTGGAATGGCGCGAAGCCGACAACCACGTATATCTCACGGGGCCCGCCGAATTTGTCTTCGACGGAACAATAACTCCTTACTCCTAATCTCCTTACTCCCAATCTCCTTACTCCCAATCTCCTTACTCCCAATCTCCTTACTCCCAATCTCCTTACTCCCAATCTCCTTACTCCCAATCTCCTTACTCCCAATCTCCTTACTCCTTACTCCTAACTTATGTCTTTAGTAAACGAAAACTTCCTCCTGCTGACACCCAACTATCTGTTCGCAGACATTGCACAAAAGGTCAGTGCATACAAGGCCCTTCACCCTGAGGCAGACATCATCTCGCTCGGCATCGGCGACGTAACCCAGCCGCTATGCCCCGCAGTGATTGAGGCTATGCACCGCGCCACAGACGAGATGGCCTCCGCGCAAACCTTCAGGGGCTACGGCCCCGAGTGTGGCTACGACTTCCTGCGCGAGGCAATAGTACACAATCACTTCCTGCCGAGGGGCGTGCAGCTATCCATCGACGAGATATTCATCGGCGACGGAGCCAAATCGGACACAGGCAACATACAGGAACTTATCCATCACGACTGTGTCATCGGTGTCACCGACCCCGTTTATCCCGTGTATGTCGATTCCAATGCCATGGCAGGCCGTGCGGGGGCGAACGTGGTATATATGCCTTGCAATGCCGAAAACAACTTCGTGCCCCAGATTCCCGACCGCCATATCGACGTCATTTACCTCTGCTACCCCAACAACCCTACGGGCACGGTGCTCACAGCGCAGCAACTGCAGCAGTGGGTGGATTATGCGCTACGCAACGACAGCATAATCCTCTACGATGCCGCCTATCAGGCATTTATCACCGACCCAAGCATACCCCACTCCATCTATGAGATAGAGGGCGCGCGCAAATGCGCCATCGAGTTTCACTCCTACTCCAAGACGGCAGGCTTCACCGGAGTGCGCTGCGGCTACACCATAGTGCCTCACGAGCTGAGCGCCACCACCGGCGACAACCGGCGCATACCGCTCAACCATCTCTGGGAGCGGAGGCAATGCACCAAATTCAACGGAACCAGCTACATATCGCAGCGTGCTGCGGAGGCTATCTACACCCCCGAGGGCAAGGAGCAGGTCAGGAAAACCATTGGCTATTACATGCAAAACGCTCACCACATGCTCGCCACGCTGCGCTCCCTCGGCCATGAGGTATATGGCGGAGAGAATGCCCCATATCTGTGGATGCGCACCCCCGAGGGCTACAGCTCATGGCAGTACTTCGACCACCTGCTGCACAATGCCCATGTGGTGTGCACCCCCGGCGTAGGCTTCGGCCCGTCAGGCGAAGGATACGTACGGTTTACCGCCTTCGGCACCCATGAATCCACAGCAAAAGCTCTGAAAAGAATTAAAGAGTTGAAGAATTGAAAATCAATTTTTCAGTTTTTCCATTTTTCAATTTTTCAACTTTTCAATTTTTTTAAATATAGTACTCCGCAGAGTCGATGAGGCCCGCGCGGAGGGCATAGCGCGTAGCCTCATAGGCCGTGTTGATGTTGAGCTTGCGAAAGATATTCTTGCGGTGGGTGTTGACGGTGTGGAAGCTGGAGCAGCGGTCGGCGGCTATCTCCTTGGTGGTCTTGCCCTGCGCTATCTCGCGCAGTATCTCGGTCTCCGTCTTGGTGAGGGCGATGGTGCGGGCCTCGCGGCGCGACGGCACGCTGAGCAACTGCTCCATCATGGAGTGGCAGACATAGCGCTGGTGGCGCGCAGCAAGGCGCAGGGCTTGGTCTGTCTCATAAGTGTCGCACTGCTTGCCCACAAGGCTGAAGGCGCTGCCCTCGGCGGAGACGCGCGAGATAAAGTCGTCGGTAAGCTCATCGCTGAGCAGCACCCAGTGAACATTGCGGAAACGCTGCCCCGTCATCAGCAGCTCCTCCACATCCTTGAAGTCAAAAAGTGTGAAATCAAGCACCACAACTGCCTCCTCTACCGTCTCCAGCAGAGCGACAAGCTTACGCTTGCTGTCAACGGTGCGCACGTCGCCCTCCCCTATCCGACGGCAGAGGGTCTCAATGCCGAGACGCGTCAGCGCTTGGTTATCCGCAAGAATATACAGCATAATTGCGGCAAAGGTACAAAAAAAAAATGAGAGTGAATGTATTCACTCTCACATTTTTAATTTCAATTCTTCAATTCTTCAATCTTTCAATTTTTCACAAGGGGTACTCCTCAAACGCATAGAGCACAGTGGAGAGGTAGCGCTCGCCGGTGTCGGGCAGTATAGCGATGATGCGCTTTCCCTTATTTTCGGGACGCTGGGCAAGGATGCGGGCGGCAGCCACGGCAGCTCCGGCACTGATGCCCACAAGCAGGCCCTCGGTGGCCGCCAGCTGGCGGCTGGTGAGGATGGCATCGTCGTTCTCTATGGTCAGCACCTCGTCAATCACAGCAGCATCGTAGGTCTTGGGCACGAAGCCGGCGCCGATGCCCTGTATCTTGTGGGTGCCTGGCTCACCGCCGCTCAGCACGGGCGAACTGGCGGGCTCCGCGGCCACAACCTTGACATCGGGGTTCAGTTCCTTGATGCGCTTGCCGGTGCCGCTGATGGTGCCGCCGGTGCCCACGCCGCCAACGAGGATGTCAATCTGTCCGTCGGTATCGCGCCAAATCTCCTCGGCAGTAGTGGCGTAGTGAACCGCAGGATTGGCTGGGTTCTCAAACTGTTGCAGGATTACGGAGCCCGGTATCTGCGCATTGAGCTCATTGGCACGGGCGATGGCGCCCTTCATGCCGTCCTTGCCGGGGGTGAGGTCAACGGTGGCGCCGTAGGCCTTGACGAGGTTGCGGCGCTCCACGGACATAGAGTCAGGCATGGTGAGGATAAGCTTGTAGCCCTTAACGGCGCTGACGAAGGCGAGGCCCACGCCCGTGTTGCCGGAGGTCGGCTCTATGATGGTGGCGCCGGGGGTGAGGGTGCCGTCCTTCTCGGCGGCCTCTATCATGGCGAGTGCGATACGGTCCTTCACGCTGCCGGCGGGATTGAAGTACTCCAGTTTGCCTATGATGGTGGCACTGAGTCCTTTACTCTTGTTGTATGCGGCAAGCTCCAGCAGCGGAGTGTTGCCCACAAGTTCGGTTAGTTGTTTTGCAATCTTGGTCATAATATTGTAAAGTTAATAAGTTCGAAAGTTAATTATATCTTTCCCAACGCCTGGTCGAGGTCGGCGATGATGTCGTCGATATGCTCCACGCCGATGGAGAGGCGCACTGTCTGGGGAGTGATGTGCTGCTCGGCCAGCTCCTCGGGCGAGAGCTGCGAGTGGGTGGTGGTGTAAGGATGGATGACAAGGCTCTTCACGTCAGCCACGTTAGCCAGCAGCGAGAAGATCTGCAAGTTGTCAATAAACTTCCACGCGTCTTCCTGCGTGCCCTTAATCTCGAAAGTGAAGATTGACGCTCCCCCGTTAGGGAAGTAGCGCCGGTAAAGCTCGTGGTCCCTGTGCTCCGGCAGCGCGGGATGGTTGACACGGGCCACCTTGGAATGGTTGGCCAGGTATGCAACCACCTTGAGGGCGTTCTCCACGTGGCGCTCTATGCGCAGCGGCAGACTCTCCACCCCTTGCAGCAGAGTCCACGCGTTGAAGGGCGAGATGGCTGCGCCGGTGTCCCTCAGCAGGACGGCACGCACACGGGTGACGAAGGCCGCAGGCCCTGCCACATCGGCAAACACAGCGCCATGATAGGACGGATCGGGCTTTGCAAGCGTGGGATACTTGTCGGCATTGGCCTTATAGTCGAATTTGCCGCCGTCAACAATCACTCCTCCGAGGCTGGCACCATGACCGCCGATAAACTTCGTGGCGCTGTGCACCACAATGTCCGCGCCGTGGTCGATAGGCCGCACGAGGATGGGCGCAAACGTGTTATCCACGATAAACAGTATGTTATGCCTGTGCGCAACCTCGGCAATAGCGTCCAGATTGAGCACATCAGAGTTGGGGTTGCCCAGAGTCTCGGCGTAGATAACCTTAGTCTCGGGACGGATGGCAGCCTCCAAGGCCTGCAAGTCGTTGACATTGAGGATAGTGTAAGCCACGCCCTGGGTAGAGAGCGTATGGGTGATGAGATTGTAGGTGCCGCCGTAGAGATTGTCAGCGGCGATGAGGTGGTCGCCCTGCTGCAAGACGTTCTGCAGCGCATAGGTGATGGCCGCGGCACCGCTGGCCACCGCCAGTCCTGCCACTCCGCCCTCAAGGGCCGCCACCCTCTGCTCAAACACCGCCTGGGTGCTGTTGGTAAGACGACCGTAGATGTTGCCCGCATCGCGAAGGCCGAAACGGTCAGCCGCATGCTGCGAATTGCGGAAGACGTAGGAAGTGGTTTGATAGATAGGCACCGCACGCGAGTCAGACGTGGGGTCTGCCGTTTCCTGGCCTACATGGAGGGCCAGAGTCTCAACATGAAAATTCTTCTGTGCCATAGCAGTATTGTTTTAAATTCAATGCAAAGGTACGGCGACTTTTCCGCCCCCACAATACCACATGCGCGGCAAATTGCATACCACACTAATGGTATGTCATCCCCACCGCCTTGCTGAAAAGCCTTACCTTATTTAATTTACGCGCGCGAAGAAAAAAACAAATTGCGCAGAGAAAACATCAAAAGCCGAGCAGAAAAAATTAAACAGCGTTCTCGCGCAATTTTGTTCCCGATTAAAATTAATTTTAATCCCGATTAAGCCAAATTTGAATCGGGAACAAAATGAAAGCACCTCAGGCTTTAATAAAATGAGAACGAAGTTTATATTTTCACGTACGGTTTTTGCCGGTTTTATATGGGGATTTCTATGGAAAATGACTGTTTTAACATTATTTAACGCGATTTCGTGAAATTTTCCCTATCATTGCGTGTATTAGTATATAGAAGTATAACTAATAACAATGCAGACAATATGAGAAGAAAGAGTTTTCGTTTGGTGACCTGCGCAATAGCGATGGCCGTCAGCCTCTGCGCCATACAGGCGGAGGCTAAAGTGAAACAAGTGAACGTAACCGTAAGCAAGCCTGGCACCTTGGCCAAACTGCTGACGCAAAAAGAAATCGACAAGATGGGCGCCTTGTCACTCAGCGGCACTATCAACGGCAAGGACCTACGCTTCCTTCGCACGCTGATGGGCGTTGCAGACAGCCTTACCGACGAGAGCAATCCCATTGTGCGCAAACAGCGGTTAGAGAGACTGGACATGAAACGAGTGAAGATGGCTACCGGCGGCGGCCAGTATAGGCGCGGAAACAGCATCGGTCTGGCATGGCTGTTTCCCTCGTATGCCTTTGAGTACTGCAATGTGGGCGAGGTGGTGATGCCCGACAGTGTGCCGCATCTCCATGACGGCGTGTTCCACCGCAGCACGGTGGAGCGCGTGGTGCTGGCCGAGAGGACTATGGTAGCCTCTCATACATTCTCCGACTGCCCCAGACTGAAGGAGATAGTCTTTCCGCAGTTTCTCACCAGCCTTCGCAGCAATGCCATAAGCCAATGCCCCGAGCTGCAAGCCATCAACATGCACAAGGTGGGCTACATAGCCGCAGGCCCCAGCATCAGCAACTGCGCAAACCTGCGCGAAATCATTGTTGACGGCATACTGGGGCACATAGACGGGTGGCAGACTTTCTGCAACTGCCCCAATCTGGAGAAGATTGTGTTCCGTGGCTATGTGGTCAGCACCGGTGGCGACAAATGGCTCCTCGACTGCCCCAAGCTGAGGGACGTAATCTTTGAGAAAGCCGTGTGCTCCACCTACTTCGGCGATCCGAAGAGTCAGGTCTTTCAAGGCTACACGCTGAAGGGTCCCGTGTTCCACAGCAACAAAAAGGAATATATTGCCGAGACAGGCGTGGAGAGCGACGATGACATAGCGAAATACCACCCCGTGATTGATGACATAGCGCGTGAGGCCAAGGTGTTTGACGACGCTGTTGACAGGTTTGGGCTTCATATTATGGAAAACTCACTGACCTCCGCCCAGATTCTGGTGCACGACCGCAACGCTGCGATAAGCAGATACCGCAAGGAGGTCTTTGAGGATGAGTCTCCCCGGGCTTATGAGGAACTGACAGGCAAGGAATTCAAATGGCTCAGCGACGATGCGGAATTTAAGACCATCGTGGAGCAGGCCCGCCGCAATGCCGACTTCATCCAGACCCTGCGCGATGCCCCCGCCTACGTGCATGAGGCAGACACCCTGCCCGCCTTCAGCTACGAGTTCGACAATCCCAAACTCAAGATTGTGCGCGACTCACTCCACCTCGACAGCATTGCCGGTGAGGGCGATGAGATATCGCGCATAAAGAACGTGATGTATTGGCTGCACAACACCATCAGGCACGACGGCAGCTCCCAATGGCCCCAGTGCGACTACAACGCATGGGACCTCTACAAACTCGCCATGCAGGAGAACCGCCCATACAACTGCCGCTTCCTGGCCATGATGCTTACCGACTGCTATCTGGCTCTCGGCATGCCGGCGCGCTTCCTGACCTGCGCCTCCAAATGGAAAAAAGACGGCGACTGCCATGTGACCGTGATGGTGTGGAGCCGCCAGCTGGGCAAATGGGTGTGGATGGACCCCTCCTTTGCCGCGTACATCACTGACGAAAACGGACTCCTCCTGCATCATGGCGAGGTGAGGGAACGCCTCATCAACGGCAAGCCCCTCATACTCAACGAGGATGCCAATTGGAACAACGAAAACAAACAAACCAAGGAGGACTACCTTGAGAATTATATGGCCAAGAATCTCTACACCCTCGCCTGCCATCTGAACAGCCGTACCGAAGCGGAGAGCGGCCATAAGACTCATGACTCCGTTGCGCTCATTCCATCCGGAACTGAGTACAAGTATGGAAGCAAGTATGTCACCTCCAATGACCGGTACTTCTGGCAGGAGCCTTTAGAGTGAGGAGTTAGGAGTGAGGAGTGAGGAATTAGGAGTGCATAAGGCCCGGCAGGCGCTATCAAATATTTACCTCGCCGATAGAAACGAGCTTGTTGACGATAGCGTAGATGGTGATGCCCGCAGGTGAGTGGATGTCGAGCTTCCGCGCTATGTTGCGGCGATGGGTGGTGACGGTGTTGACCGACAGACACAGGCGGTCGGCTATCTCTTTGTTAGACAGACCCTTTGCCACGCAGGTCACTATCTCTTTCTCGCGGGCGGAAAGGATTGACCATTGACCATTGACACACCCCATCCCCCTTACGGGGACTTCCCCTAACTTAGGGGCAGAAAGATTGAAGGTTGAAGATTGAGAATTGACCATTGACGAGATTTTTTCATTCTTTTCCAGCCGATGGACGGCGGGCGCGAAGATGTTGTCCTCCACGCAGCAGTGGATGGTCAGATCCTCCTCCGCCTGGTAGATGGATATGATGACGGCGTTGAGCCGTTCGTTGTTCTCGGTCTGGGGGTAGTACTGAATGAATAGTTTTTTAAGTTCGCGTAACTTGCTGTTTATGTCCTCGTTATGGCGCGAGAGTAGATAGCCTCTGTCGGCTGGCATAGGCTCTCCTTCCACCAAGCGACGCACATACGTGAACACGGTGGTCTCCTCATACTCCATGTGCTTGCGCACCTCCTCCACATACTCGTCGAAAAACTTGAGCACGAG
Source organism: Bacteroidaceae bacterium (assembly GCA_017458585.1). Taxonomy (GTDB): domain Bacteria; phylum Bacteroidota; class Bacteroidia; order Bacteroidales; family Bacteroidaceae; genus UBA6382. The sequence goes on along the minus strand of JAFTAJ010000022.1, from coordinate 48,694 downwards.
GAAGGCTATCTCGTTCTTTACGGAGCAGTCGATGGCGTTGAGCAGGTGCCATCGTATGTGGGGGAAGAGATAATCGAGGAAATAGTGGTGGGTGCGCTGCAGATAGGCGAGCACCGAAGCCACGTCCACGTCCTCCACGCTCTGGGGGTAGTTTGCCGCGCCGTCCTTCACATAATTGATGATGGTGAGAAAGGTGGCAGTGTCCGCCCCGCACTGCCTGCACACCTCGTCTATGGTTTTCTCGCCGAAGCCAAGTGCTATGCCAAACCGGCTCATCACCTGCAACAGGCGATAGTCGTTGGCGAGCACTAGGCTCAGTTTATCGGTTTTCTTGTAATGGCCGTACATGTTTTGGTCGTTTGGTCGTTTGCACTGCGAAGTTATAGTTTTTTTCGCGATAAAAGGGTCATTTTAATACAAATTTACTCTGTTGGGAGTGCGAAATACTAACTATTGGGTATTGGTCGCGTGAGGAAAATGGTGTAATTTTGCACCGTAATTAGTATATGGTATGAGACTGGCAGACCTCAAGACAGGCGAAAAGGGCGTCATCGTGAAGGTGATGGGCCACGGCGGTTTCCGCAAGCGCATCGTGGAGATGGGCTTTATCAAGGGCAAGACCGTAGAGGTGCTGCTCAATGCTCCGCTCCACGACCCTGTGAAATACAAGGTGATGGACTATGAAGTCAGTCTGCGCCGTGCGGAGGCGGAGCTGATAGAGGTGGTGAATGCAGAACGGATCCCCTCTCCCCCTGAAGAGGGAATACAAGAGTACCAGACTCCATCCCCACTCCCCATTGGCGGTGAGAGCAATGTCTTCCAGCTTGTCGAGGCCATGAGCCACGAGCTGCAAGTGGTGCTGGTGGGCAATCCCAACTGCGGCAAGACGAGCATCTTCAACGTGGCTGGCGGTGCCCACGAGCGCGTGGGCAACTACTCCGGCGTGACCGTTGACGCCAAGGTGGGCCATCTGGAGCAGGAGGGCTACCGCTTCAACATCGTCGATCTGCCGGGCACCTACTCGCTGTCGGCCTATACGCCCGAGGAGCTGTATGTGAGGAAATATATCATCGAGCAACACCCCGACCTCATCATCAATGTGGTGGATGCCAGCAATCTGGAGCGCAACCTCTACCTCACCACCCAGCTGATTGACATGGATGTGCCCATGATTATGGCTCTCAATATGTATGACGAGCTGCGCCAGAGCGGCAACAAGCTTGACATTGAGCAACTGGGCACACTGCTGGGCGTGCCCATCGTGCCCACCGTGGGCAGGACGGGCGAAGGAGTGAGCGAGCTCTTCCACCAGATTATCGAAATCGTCGAGGGACGCCAGAAGACCGCCCGCCATATCCACGTCAACCACGGTGCGCTGCTGGAGGAGAAGATTCTGAGGGTGGAAGACCTTATCCGCATCAATCCCGAGCCTCACCAAAACTACTCCGCCCGTTTTCTCGCCATCAAGATGCTGGAGAACGACCGCCAGGTGGAGGGCATCGTCCGACAGCTGGACAATGCCGACGATATCATCCGCGAACGAAACCAATGCCAGCGGGAAATCAAGGACGAGATACACGAAGACAGCGAGTCGGCCATCACTGACGCGAAGTACGGCTTTGTGCAGGGAGCGATGAAGGAGACCTTTAAGAAAGTGCATCACTTCAAGCGCCAGATGACTGAGCATATCGACGCAGTGGTCACCCACCGCATTTGGGGCTACCCTATCTTCCTCGTGCTCATGTATCTGATGTTCTTTTGCACCTTCAATATCGGGCAGTACCCCATGGACTGGATCGACGCCGGCGTGCAGTGGCTGGGCGACGGCGTAGCCCGATGGATGAGCTCGGGGCCGCTGCGCGACCTCATCGTTGATGGTATCATCAGCGGAGTGGGCGGAGTGATTGTCTTTCTGCCCAACATCATGATACTCTACGCCTTCATCTCGTGGATGGAGGACAGCGGCTATATGGCACGCGCCGCCTTTATCATGGACAAGATAATGCACCGCATGGGACTGCATGGCAAGTCGTTCATACCCATGATAATGGGCTTCGGATGCAATATCCCTGCCATCATGGCCACACGCACCATCGAGGACCGCAAGTCGCGCATGATCACCATGCTCATCGTGCCGCTCATGTCGTGCTCCGCGCGCCTGCCCGTGTATATTATTATAATAGGTGTGTTCTTCCCTGCCCATGCCGCCCTGGTGCTCTTTGGCCTCTACCTTATCGGAATTGTGATGAGCATACTGATGGCCAAACTGTTCAGCCGATTCGTGGTGAAAGGCGAGAGCAGCCCCTTCGTGATGGAGCTGCCGCCCTACCGCACACCCTCCGTTAAGAGCGTCGTGCGCCACACATGGGAGAAAGGCAAGCAATACCTCAAGAAGATGGGCACCACCATCCTCGTGGCTAGCATCGCCGTGTGGGCACTCAGCTACTTCCCCCACCATGCCGAGCTCAGCGACGAGCAACAGATGGAGCAGAGCTACATAGGCCAGATGGGCAAGATGGTGGAGCCAGTTATCGCCCCCTGCGGACTTCAGTGGAAGGAAGGCGTCGCCCTCCTCACCGGCGTAGGAGCCAAGGAAATAGTCGCCAGCACCATGTCGGTGCTCTACCACGGCGACATCCGCACCAGTGGCATGACGCAACTGCCCGCCCTCGCCTTCCTCATCTTCGTGCTCCTCTACATGCCCTGCATACCAGCCTGCATCACCATCCGTCATGAGTCCGGACGCTGGCGATGGGCAGCCTTCACCGCCGCCTACACCACCGCCCTCGCCTGGCTGATCTCTATGCTCGTGTACCAAATAGGAATACACTTCTAACAATCTTCAATGTTCAATGTTCAATCTTCAATCTTCAATCTTCAATGTTCAATGTTCAATCTTCAATAGTATATCTCGTCATCGCAGCCACAGCCTTTATAATAGTAAGGCATATCTGGAGGCAGGTGCGTGGCCGCCACCGCGGCTGCAACTGTGGCAGCTGCGGCAGCTGCCCTGCCAACGATGGCAAGTGCTGTTGCACCACTACCCATAAATAAGTAAGCTGCATCAACAAATAGGTACAGGCACACTAAAAGAGAGTAGTCGGTTAGGGTAAAATACCCAGCCGACTACTCTTTTTGGCTATTTTTAAGTATTGCACGACTAAGTATATGGTTGTAATTTTGCAGCGGATTAAAAAGGTTAACACTAATCATGAGTAAGAACAAACTAAGAACCACCACGTTTGCCATCGCCTTGCTATTGACTGCAGGCGTCATGGCTCAACAGAGTCAAGACAGCCTGCAATATGGTGGCTGGAACAAACTGCGCGTGGGGGGCTACGGCGAAATGGTAGCAGCATTCAAGAATTATGGCACCAACCGCTTCTACGGCCATCCCGAGGGCAATCCTAAAGAGCACCGCAACACTATCAGCATTCCGCGCTTCGTAGTTGCTGGCGACTATAAGTTCAACAGCAAATGGATTCTCGGTGCCGAGATTGAATTCGAGAGCGGCGGCACTGGCACGGCATACGAGCTGGAGAACAAGGAAAACGATGAGTATGAAACGGAGATAGAAAAAGGTGGCGAGGTGGCCTTGGAGCAATTCCATATCACACGTCTCATCAATCGCGCCTTTAATATCAGAGCGGGGCACTTCGTATTGCCCGTCGGACAGAACAACGCCCATCATGAGCCCGTCAACTTCTTTGGCACCGTGCGCCCCGAGGGCGAGACAACCATTATTCCCAACACATGGCACGAGACTGGACTCGAGTTCTTCGGCACACTGGGCAGAAAGGCCGCTACGTTTGACTATCAGTTGCAGGTGGCAACAGGACTTAACGCCCAGGGCTTCAACCGCAATACTTGGGTGGCAGGGGGCAAGCAGGGCGTGTTTGAGGAGGACAACTTCACAAGTCCCGCCTATGTGGCAAGACTAGATTGGAGAGGTGTGAAAGGACTACGGCTCGGGGCAGCCTTCTATTACTGCGCCAACACCATTGACAATGCCGAGAAGAAGCATAACTTCAGCACTTATGCCGATGTCAAGCGTGCGCCGGTACGTATCTACAATATTGACGGCCAATACAAGAACCGCTGGCTGGAAGCTCGCGCCAATGTGCTGTGGGGCAGCCTCGCTAATTCAGAGGCTATCAGCGCCGCCAATAACCACAAATACAAGAGCCAACCCTACTCCAGCGTCGTGCCGATTGCCCACCGAGCCATAGCATGGGGAGGCGAACTGGGCTTCAACATCCAAAGCATAGCCAACGACAAGCGGGTGCCAGCCATCATTCCTTTTGCGCGATACGAATACTACAACCCGCAGCAGAGCGTGAGCGGCATGAACACTGCCGAGCAACGCCTCAAGACAAGCATGTGGATTGTGGGGGCCAATTGGAGAGCGCTGCCCAATCTCGTGGTCAAGGCCGACTACACCAACCGTCGCATCGGCGGAGGCAAATACAACAACGAGAATGAGTTTGCCATCGGAGTAGCATGGGCAGGCTGGTTCTGGAAGAAATGAAAAAATCTGACTATTTAACCATTTAACGATTAAAGATATGAAAAAGACATTCCTCTTGATGAGTCTCGCAGTGCTAGGACTTACCCTCAACTCCTGCTCCGATAGCGACAGCAACGGCAGCAAGGATATTACCGAAGACGAGGCTCAAAACCTTGACTACACCTCCGCAAATGCCGCCGCATGGGGCAACTACGCCGTCAATGTGGCTCGACTGCTGGCCAACGACTCCAAAGACCTCTACAACAAGTGGGCTGACGAGTACGCTGAAGGTTTCAAAAACCATGACCGGAGCATCACCGGCTATAGCACCGCCATTGAGTGCGTGGAAGAGATTATAGAAGGCTCCATCGACATAGCCAGCGAAGTCGGCACACAAAAGATAGGCGAGCCAGTGGGATACTGGAACAACGGCCAGCGCACCAAGGCTCTCTACGCCGTTGAGTCGTGGTACTCATTCCACTCTCGCGAGGACTACATGAACAATATCCTCTCCATTGCCAATGCCTTCCTCGGCGTGTGCATAGACATCGACAACAACGTGCCGCTCACCGACTCCCACAAGCAAAAGGCAGCCGCCAACTCTATCTACTCCAAGGGTATGGCTAATAGCCAGCTGGCTGCACACACTGCCGCCGTTTGGGACAACATCGTAGCTGCACACAATGCTATCTACAACATTCCCAACCCGTTCCGCAACAATATCGGCTCCACTCAGGCTGTTGCAGCCATGGATGCTTGTGCCGCCCTCACCAGCAGCCTGGAGAGTCTCGAAGCGCTGATAGAGGAGCGCAAGATGAGCGAGGCAGACGCGCAGGCCATAGCCGAGCAATTTGTAGATGTCGTGGTAATGCCCACCTATAAAAGTCTTGTCGAGAAGAATAACGCTCTGCAGTCCGCCGTCAACGCATTCCAGAAGTCGCCCTCCAACGCCACCTTCGAGGCAGCATGCAACGCATGGATGGCAGCACGCAAGCCGTGGGAATCGGCCGAGGCGTTTCTCTTCGGCCCTGTCGCCGAGCTGGGTCTTGACCCCAACATGGACTCCTGGCCACTCGACGCCGTAGGCATCGCCAATCTGCTTAAGTCGCAGAAATGGGGCGAGATGGAGTGGACCGGCGAGTACGAAGAGCCCGACGAAGATGACCCTGACAACAGCACAGCCCATGCCAAGGCCATAGAGGCAGCTCAGGCTCTGCGCGGATACCACACCCTCGAGTATCTACTCTTTAAGAACGGCAAACCACGCACAGTGAAGTAAATATATTAGTTAAGTGTTAGTTGCAATGTGAAGGTGGGAAACACGCGTTTCCCCCTTCAACATTGTAGTATTGAAATCAAAGATTTTCGAAGTCTTCATGCGCTACGCTCTTATTATAGCACTCAGCATCATCCTCTGCACGGGCTGCTCCGACGACACAGAGGGGGTGGACTCCTTTGTTGAGACACACGCCCCCGAGCTGGAGAACTATGCCCTCTCTGCAGGCACCTCTACCCTATTCAACAACTCCTCCAAGGCCTTCGACACCGAGGCCGAGTGGCTCACCGGCACCTACGCCAGTCGTTTCCAGACCGGCGACCGCCTCTACGACAATGTGACCGAAGGCTACGGCCCCGTCTATGCCGGCTACTCCTGCGGTAGCTGCCATATGAACGCAGGGCGCACCAGTCCTGGCGTGTGGAACCGCATCGGCGAGGATGCTGACGGCACCCCCGTCTATGGCTCCGGCACCAACGGCATGTCTGCCATGCTGGTGTATGTAGCAAGGAAAAACGGCGTGTTCTTCCAAGGTTATGGCCGTGTGCTCCACGACCAGACCATCTATGGTGTCACCGCCGAGGGCAAGCTGCAAGTGAGGTGGGACTATGAAAAGGGACACTTCCCCGACGGAGAGGAATACGAGCTGGCCAAGCCCAACTACACCGTAGTAGCGTGGTACAAAAAGATGTGGGACAACATAAAGAAAGACTCCGTCGAGATAAAGCCCGACGACCTCTTCTGCACTGTGCGTATACCGCTGCGCCATGTAGGCATGGGACAAATGATGGCGCTCGACCGTAACGAGATTGAGGCCTTGGCAAAGAAGAGCTACCCCGAGTACGGCATCTCCGGGCGCTGCAACTATATCACTGAGCGCGGTGTGAAAGGAGTCGGTCTCTCTGGCAACAAGGCGCAACACCTCGACCTTACCGTGGAGCTGGGATTCTCCTCCGATATGGGAGCCACCAACTCGCGCTATCCCGAAGAGATATGTGAGGGACAGCACCAAATGGCAGAAGGCTCCATGATGGGACTTGCCTATGACAAACTGGATGTCTCCACCGAAGACATGGAGTGCGTTGACCTCTATCTGCACAGCCTGGCAGTTCCTGCACACCGACTCGGCAGCAAGACAGCCCAAGTTACGTTGACCAAGTCTGACGGTTCAAGCCTCACAATGACTGAGCGCGAAGCCGTAAGCAAGGGCGAGCAGGCATTCTACAATGCCAAGTGCCATCTCTGCCACGTCAGTACCCTTCATACCCGTTCCCGCGGAGCCACTCTGCTCAACGGCACCGAGCTGCCATGGCTTGGCAGCCAGACCATCCATCCCTACTCCGACTATCTGCTCCACGACATGGGTTCAGAGATAATGGGAGTGGGTCTTAACGACAACTATGTCAGCGGACTGGCTCGAGGCAACGAATGGCGCACTACTCCGCTATGGGGCATAGGGCTACAAAAGAAGGTAAACGGACATACTTACTTCCTCCACGATGGACGTGCACGCAACTTCACCGAGGCCATCCTCTGGCATGGTGGCGAGGGCGAGGCCAGCAAGAACATCTTCCGCAAAATGGACAAGGCTGACCGCCAGGCACTCATCAAATTCCTTGAGTCACTATAAAGCATAGACAAAAACACTAAAAAAACAAAATAATAACACAATAATTCCGTTAAAAATGAAAGCACTGTTTATAGCAACTGTGGTAGCCCTGACCTCAACCGCAGCCACCGCACAGTCACAGGATTTCGACTCCGACAACGGCGTAGTAACCATTGGCGCAGATCGCATGTTTCAGATAGAGAGTAAAGACGGCAACTTCTCATTCAAACCCTATCTCATGCTGCAGACCACCGGCAACTACAACTATTACGACGACGAAGGGCTCGACAAAGCGTACAACCAGGACAATGTGGCCAACTCCGGCTTCAGTATTCCCTATGCAGTGCTAGGCTTTACAGGCAAGGCATACAGTATGGTGACTTACAACCTTTCGGTTAACGCCTCCAAATCGGGCGGAGAACTGCTGCAGCAGGCATGGTTTGATGTGAGGCCCACCAGAGGCTTCGGCGTAAAGGTCGGCAAGTTCAAGACTCCGTTCAGCCACGCCTACCTCACCACCCTCGGCGAGACACTGATGCCTAACCTGCCCAGCTCTCTCACCGCCACAACCATTATGCCCTACTCACTCAACGCCGTTACCCCGAAAATCGGCACAGGCTTTGACCTCGGCGCAATGGTGCACGGCAATATCGGCAAGTGGTGGGGCTACGAGGCCGGACTCTTCAATGGCACCGGTGCAAGCATAAACACCTCTGCCAAGACTCTCTCCGATGACTGGCACATCCCCTCGCTGCTCTATGCCACACGCTTCACATGGACTCCAATGGGCGCAATGCCGGCCACACAAGGTAATCCTAAAATGCTGAACCTCAACAAACTGATGGTGGCTGCCTCCGCTAACATCAATGTAGAGAGTGAGAGCGAGAGCACCAACGACACCCGCCTCGGCCTCGAAGGAGCGTGGCTCTACAACAGACTGTATCTCGGTGCAGAGTTATACTACATGCATGTGGGCTTCACCAAACGGCAGAAGATTCACGATAGCTTCAACTACTGGGGCGGCTACATACAGGGAGGTTATTTCGTCAGTCCACAGACCCAACTGGCATTGCGTTATGACTTCCTCGACCGCAACGGCACATCCAAAGACGGCATGCTCAATATGCCTGCCGTGGGAGTGAACTATTTCATCAAAGGCACTGGACTCAAAGTGTCGGCAATGTACCAATACATCGGTCGCACCGGCCACGCCACCCAGCTCGATCGCGACAACGATGACCTCGGCATCGCCAAACACTCTGCCTGCGTCATGCTACAGTACACTTTCTAAGCTATGCATACTATCTGCAACACTATATCAGCAATCTTAACTGTCCTCGCTCTGCCGTTGATGCTTTGTGCCTGCGATGACGGCCATATAGACGAGCCGCCTTACACCGCCACCACGGATGCCTATACCATACAGATCAAGGGCACATTTCAGCATATCAACACATGGAGCAGTCCATACACCGTGGCAGCAGCTTGTTTCGATGAGGAGAGTCCGTATTCCCTTACGCTCACTCCTCTCGCTGATGCTTCGCAAATAACTCTTACCAACGTACCCTCAACTGCCAAGACGGTAGAGATAGCCGTGGTCAACACCTTGCGCAAACGTATCGCCACGATATGTTCCTACCAGATATCTGAAACCAAACCATACAAGGACACAATAAAGATTGATGTAGGCAATCTCGATGTAGGTATATACCATACCATCAATCAGTTCGTGTTTCAGGCAAACAGCTGCTCGCGATGCCATAGTGCGCAAAGCCCCGCTGCCAGCCTAGACCTTACTGAGGCCAACGCCTACCAGAATCTTGTAGGAACACAAGCCACTAAAGATAAAAGCAAGAAGCGTGTGGTAGCTGGCGATGCTGCCAACAGCTTTCTCTACAAAGTAATCACCGAGGGCGATGCTAGCGTCAGCTACTCTCATCCCGCCCTCTTTACCAACGAGACCTACAGCCCCTTTATCGACATCATTCGCATTTGGATTGACAATGGTGCTCATATATAGAAAACTCTTTCTGCTGGCGCTCTGCATGATTGCCACATGCAGCGCTGCCAGCGCTGTGCGCACAGTGGAGCTGGCGCAGGCCGACTCTATGCGCTCTGCGCAGGTCGTTTACAACGGACGCATCTGCCCTCTCAACACTGCGGCACGACAGTTCTGCCTCAAGATTACGGGTAGCGCATCCTTTGGCAAGTTGACCCCTGAGCAGGTGCTCCTCTCGTGGGCTCTCTATCCCGAGCAGTGGAAGGATGTCGCCATGATAAAGGTGAAGAAGGACGAGGTGCGCCGACTCATCGGCATAGAGGGCAAGTATGCTCGCTTCGCCGACTTTTTCGATACTAAGGGCAACTACAAGCTGGCACCCGAACAGTTCCCCGACATCGACGAGCGACTGTCGCTAATAGTCCTCGCCACTCGCGGAGAGTATTACTCTCTCTTGCCAGCCAATCAGCAACCGCTGTCGCCTACACGCGTGAAGGCGGAACTGCTATACAACAGCGTGCCGTGGGACACGGTGCTGTTTATCGCCTGCTTCGCTCTCGTCATTTTCTTGCTCACCCCCTACTCCACGAGATGGCCTAAGGTCGCCATTCTCTTTTCTCTATTCACTCTTCTCTTTTCCCTGCTCTCACTCTGCCTCCGCTGGTATGTGTCCGGCCATCTGCCACTCAGCAATACATACGAGACACTGCAGGTTATTGCCCTCACCTCTCTTGTCCTCGCCACTTGCTCGGCACGCTTGAGAATGCCCGCTCTGCTTGTGGCAGGAGCCACCTCTCTAGTAGCCCACATAGGAGCACTCGACCCACAGATTACGGCTCTCATGCCTGTGCTGCAGAGCCCCTGGCTGTCGTCGCACGTCACCACCATCATGATATCCTACAGTCTGTTTGCGCTGCTGCTGTTCCGTCCCAGCCGCACAATGCTGCTATGGGCAGAGATTATGCTCGGCATAGGCATAATACTTGGCTCCATCTGGGCTAAGACAGCATGGGGAGCCTATTGGCAGTGGGACCCTAAGGAGAACTGGGCTGCCATCTCTTTCCTCATTTATCTTGTGCCTCTCCTCAGCCGCAAGATACAGACGCGGAATTTCTCAATCTTCAATCGTCATTGGTCAATCTTCAATTTATATCTTCGTGTCGCATTCCTCAGCATCCTGATGACCTATTTCGGATGCAACTACCTTCTCGGCGGACTCCATAGCTACGCGAATTAAAAAAACACCTAATTCCTAATTCCTAATTCCTAATTTATTACTACCTTTGCACCCTGATAAATGAAATTCTTCTCTCATTATATAGAAAATCTGGGAGCCACCGTCAGGCTCACCCTCTTCGCAGCAGGCAATGTGAGCGAGGTGCACGCCATACTCACCATCGAGCCCCGCGGCGAGATGTTCGGCCAGCAGTTTGCACGCATCAAGGCCGCAGAGTCGCAGCTCATGCTGTTGCCCGAGATGAAGGAGGCGCACCCCATCTTCAAGCGCTACTTCCTTAGCGATGCCACCAATCAGGTACCGGCTATCAAGGAGGATGGCCACTGCGCCGTTTCATACATACAGCAGCCTCCCCTCGACGGCTCCAAGCTCGCCCTGTGGATCTATCTGCAGAAAGGCACCGACATCACCACTGACGGCAAGTCCACCATCGTCACTCACAACGGCTACCGCCATATCTGGACTATGGGGCTCACCGGCACCAACGCCGACACCTCCTACATGCAGAGCTGGGAGACTCTGTTTGCATATATCGACACCCTCAAGCAATACGATGCCACCCTCGAAGCCAACTGCGTGCGCACATGGTTCTTCGTGAGAGATGTGGACACCCAGTATAACGGACTCGTCAAGGCACGCCGCGAGTGCTTCGCTGAACAGGGACTCACCTCCGACACACACTATATCGCCTCCACGGGCATCGGTGGCACACCGGCAGACCCCAAGGCTATCATTCAGCTTGGAGCATACGCCATGACTGGTTTCACGCCCGAGCAACAGCGCTATCTCTATGCATCGACACACCTCAACCGCACCTCCGACTACGGAGTGACCTTTGAGCGCGGCACCCTCATGCAGTATGGCGACCGAAACCATGTGTTTATCTCCGGCACCGCCTCCATCAACAATCGCGGCGAGGTGATACACGTGGGTGACATACACCGCCAGACACAGCGTATGTGGGAGAACGTGGAGAAACTGCTCGAAGAGGGAGGCATGACCTACGACGATGTGATGCAGATAATCGTCTATCTGCGCGACGGAGCCGACTATCAGCTCGTCAACCGGCTGTTCAGCGAGAAGTTCCCCAACATTCCTTACGTCGTTACGCTGGCTCCCGTTTGTCGTCCTACGTGGCTCGTGGAGATGGAGTGCGTGGCGGTGAAGGCCGCAAACAACGAGCAGTTCCGCGACTTCTAAATGGAGAGGGGAACTATTTCTTCACAAAATTTTCTACTATTTTTTCTTCAGCAATGATGGTGATGATAAGTTTGCCGTCAGGTGTATAATTGGGCGTCTGGCAGGCAAAGAGATCATCGACGATGCTTGTCATCTCCTGTTTGTTGAGGGTGCGCCCCTCAGTCAGAGCATTGGTCAGAGCTAAGGTCATGGCAAGAGTATGGTAGAGGTCTTGCGCCTTTAGCCCTTGTTTATCAAAGTCGTCTATTAGCTTGCATATTAGCGCATTGACATCGGTATTGGCGGCGGCTGCGGGTACTGCATTTACGGCATAGGCAGCGGGGCCTGCCGGCGCAATGTCGAAGCCTACGGCGTTGAGCTGCGGCAGCATACTGTCGACGATATACGACTGTGCCACCGTGGTCTGCACCATCTCAGGAAACAGCAACGACTGCGACACCTTCTCGCCTCTCTCAAGGTTGGCCATATATTTGTCGTAGAGTATGCGGCGATGTGCACGCACATAGTCTATCACCATCAGTCCCGAACGTGCCGGAGTAACGATGTAGCGACTGGAGTATTGGAATAGGTTTGAGATTTGAGATTTCTCTATTTTCTCTTCTCTCGACTCTTGACTCTTGACTCTCGACTCTATATTCTCGTATAGGTCCTGCCAATGGGAAGGTGCAGCTTTCGGACTTTTGAACTCCTTGAACTCTCGAACTTTCGAACTTTCGAACTCTCGAACTTTCGAACTTCCCCACTTCCCCACTTCCTCAAACGGATTGTAGCGAGGATTAACGCGAGGCGTGGGCTCTGTAGCAAGTTGTCCACCATTAAAGGAGGGGATGCTGACATCAAACGTATTGTCGAAATCGATGGTAGGCACGGCGTTGTACTTGCCCAGCGCATCGCGCACCGCCACGAGCAGCAGTTGCCAGATGGGGCGCTCGTCCTCAAACTTTATCTCCGTCTTGCTGGGATGGATATTGACATCAATACGCGTGGGGTCAACGGTGAGGCGCAGGAAGAAGCTGACCTGCTTGTCGGCAGGCAGCAGTCGTTCGTAGGCAGCCTGCACAGCCTTGTTGAAATAAGGATGGCGCATGTAGCGGCCGTTGACGAAGAAGAACTGGCGGAAACCTTTCTGCTTGGCATTCTGCACAGTGCCGGTAAAACCGTCCACCTTCACGATATCTGTGTCGATGGCCAGAGGTAGCAGCTGCTTGTCGAGCGCCTTACCGAAGAGGCCCAGTATGCGCTGCTTGAAGGTGCCGCCCTTGAGGTCGAGAGCCAGCGCACCGTCCTTATACAGACGGAAGGTGACCGACGGATTGGCCAATGCCACGCGCTCAAACTCCTGCATGATATTGTTCATCTCGGTGAGGTTGCTCTTGAGAAATCGGCGGCGGGCAGGCACATTGAAGAATAGGTTGCGTACCGCGAAATTGGCTCCAACCGGACACATCACGAGGTGCTGGTCGGTGCATCGCGCTCCCTCCATAGTGATGCTGACACCCATCTCGTCGTTGTCGGTGCGTGTCTGCAGCTCCACCTGCGCCACGGCAGCTATTGAGGCGAGAGCCTCGCCGCGGAAGCCCATGGTGTGGAGGTTAAACAAATCCTTGGCATCCGATATCTTGGAGGTGGCGTGGCGTTCGAAGGAGAGGCGGGCATCCGTTTCGCTCATTCCCTTGCCGTTGTCGATGACCTGTATGCAGGTCTTGCCGGCCTCAGTAAGCCATAGTTCTATGCGGTCAGCCCCCGCGTCGATGGAATTTTCGAGCAATTCCTTGACCACGGAGGACGGACGCTGCACAACCTCGCCTGCGGCTATCTGGTTGGCTACGCTGTCGGGCAATAGGCGTATGATGTCGGACACGGATTAGAAGTTCGAGAGTTCGAGAGTTCGAGAGTTCGAAAGTTCGAAAGTTTGAGAGTTTATACGCTATTTCTTTTTCTTCAGTTTCTGGTAAGGCACCTCCTTGCGCTTGGTCTTTTGCAGCACTTTGTCGGCGGTCTTGGAGCGCCACTCAAAGAGGTCGTATTTGTCGCGCGGCCTGATATAGTCGAACCACGCAAAGTTCTCCAGGTAGCGCAGCTGGGGGGTGACAAACACTATGGGATAGTACATGCCGTCGGCCTCGGCGGTCCACACATTGCTTACCTTGCGGTCCTCGAAATAGACTTTCATCAGGCTTGTCTCGGCGTGGTTCATGGCTATGATGATGCTGTCCTCCTTCATCTTGTCGTCAAACTGGAAGTAGTTTATCTTCACGTTCTGCACGGCGTGGCTCTCGCGCATCTGACCATTGGTAAAATACATGTGCATGTCGCGGCTGGCTATCTGGTTGAAGTTGAGCGAATCGAGCTGTTCGCACATCAATGCCTGGTTGATAACCTGTATGCTGTCGATGGTGGAGTCGTTGAAGAAGGTGTGTATCTCCTCTCCCACTATCTGGTTGCGTCCGTTCCACACGATTGGATTGCCGTAGAGCGACAGGCGTCGCTCCACGCTGTTGTATGCCAGGCTGTCGGCCACGCTCTGCACATCTTCGCGGAAGGAGCGTGTGTGGTAGTATCCGTGCACTTCTCGGTAGAGGCTGTCAGTGTTGAGGTTGTAGCTGTGTATCTTTAGTGTGTCGGCATGGAGGAAGAGTGTGTCGGGCTCTGCGAAGTTCTTCATCAGCGTGTGGCCGTGAGCCAGGCTGTAGCCGGTGCTGTCGTTGTAGTAGCAGTAGTCGCCGGAGAGTATGGTATGGTTGGCGTCGTCGTTGACCACAAAGTCGCCAAATCCCTCTGCCACTCCGCTCTGCTTGTCATAGACGATGGTGTCGGCCACTATCTTGCGGTTGTTGTCCTCCACTATGGAGCGGTTGTAGAGTACGGCCTTGTCGGTGGTGGTGTTGAAGTGTCCGTCCTCGGTGTAGATATTGGTGGTGCCGCTCACCACGTTGGAGCGTCCTGCCGAGTGTGCGTCCTTGGTGAGGACGTTGTAGTAGAGTGTGTCGGTGCTCATCTTGTAGTTGTCGCTGAGCAGCTCCACGTTATAGTTAAACACGGCCTGTCGTGTCTGTGCGTCATACTGTCCCCAGTCGGAGGTGAGTGTGGTGCCGCCGTCCACCAGCTTGCCGCCCTCAAAGAAGTAGCCCATGCTGTAGAGGCGGTCGTAGTCGAGCGAGTCGGTGTAGAGCACCGATTTGCGGTGTCGCAGCACTACTCGGTAGCGTGCCTGTGCCACTTGTGAGTTGCCGTCATAGAAGAGGTAGTCGCAGTTGAGGGAGAGTGTGTCGCCCTGGCGCATGTTTACGCGGTCGAAGGCTGCGAACGAGTTATTTGCCTGGAAGAAATTGGCGCTGTCGCACTTCAGTATCACGCCGTCGTGAAAGAACTCCACGTTGCCCACAAATATCTGCACCCCGGGCATCTGTGCCTCGTCGTAGCTTATCTTGTCGGCATGTCGCACCACTATGTCGCCGCCTTTAGGGCGCGGCCCTTTCTTATTGTCCTTTGGGGCGGCGCCTATGGCAGACATAGCCGAGAGGGCTATGCCCACAAAGAGGAATATGGCGAGTGTCGGGGTGCGCATTTATTCCTTCAACCAATTATACTTATAGCCGCTGCGCTTCCATCCGTCCTTGATGCGCACATAGGTGGTCTTGATTTTGTTTTCAATCCACTTCTGCACTATCTCCTCGCTGCGCTTGTCGTTGACGATCTCGGTGAGCACCTGGAAGTCGTCGGTTATGTCGGCCTTATGCTCGGGTATTCTGTTTTTGAGCTTGATGATGGCGCACGCTTTCATGCCGTTGCGGTTGCGCATGGGGAAGGCGTCTGACACCTCGCCGATGTGCATCTTCTCGACTTTGAGCGCTATGTCCTGATATGCGCGGTGCAGCACGTCCATACGAATGCGCGAGGTGAGTGAGCCGTCCTCGCCGGTGATGGCCATCAGTCCGTTGTTGAGGCGTGTCTCCTTGTCCTCTGAGAACATAATCACGGCCTGATCGAAGGGCATCTTCTCCGTGCGCACCAGGTTGGCCACGCTGTCGAGGCGTGCCAGAGTCTTGCGTGTCTCAGCCGGCGATATATCGGGTGTGCGCAGTATGTGGCGGCAGTTCAGCTTGTCGCCCTTGCGCTCTATGAGCTGTATGATGTGGTAGCCATATTCGGTGTGCACAATCTTCGACACCGTCTTGGGGTCGGTCAGGGCGAAGGCCACGGTGGAGAACTCCGGCACCAGCTCTGCCCTACCCTTGAAGCCCAGCTCGCCGCCGTTGAGGGCGCTGCCGTCCTCCGAATAGAGGCGTGCCAGCATGGCAAACGACTCGCCCTTGTTCACTCTCTCGGCATACTCCATCAGCTCGCCCTTCACGCGGGCCACCTCGTCGGGTGTCACCATCGGTGTCTCGCTGATAATCTGTATCTCCACCTGAGTAGGGATGGTGGGCAGGCTGTCCTTAGGTATGTCTTTGAAGTAGCGTCGCACCTCGGCCGGCGTGGCGGTCACGTCGCCGATTATCTTGTCTCTCACGCGCATCATCTTGTACTGGTCCATCATCGTCTGCGTCACCTGTGCGCGTATCTCCTTCATCGTCATGTTGCGATAGTTCTCCAGCGCTTTCTCTGAGCCGGCGATGCTCACCTGGCGCTGCACCTCAGCGTCCACGTAGCTTGATACGTCGGCCTCCGACACATCGATGCTGTCGAGCTCTGCCTGGTGCAGAAACAGTTTCTGTATGGCTATCTCCTCGGGTATCACCACATAGGGGTCGCCCTCGATGGGTGTGCGGTTATACTCTGCGGCAAGGCGCTGCATCTCGATGTCCGACTTCAGTATGGGCTCGTCGCCCACTATCCATGCCACCTCGTCCAGCACATTGTCGTTCTGCGCCTGGGCTGCAAGGCCTGCCATGCACAGCGCTATGAGGATATATTTCATTCGCTTCATCATCGTTTGGTCGTTTGGTCGTTTAGTCGTTTGGTCGTTTAGTCGTGTTTGTTGACGGTGGCCAGCACGTCCTCGTTCACCGTTAACGGGTATCTCTCTCTTAGTCCGGCAATCCACTCGGCCTCCTTATGCGCCTGGTAGTCGCTCACCACCTGCGCCCTGACGTCAATCACGTCCTTGGGCTGCTTGAGCACCTTGCCCTCGGCGCCGTAGAAGGGCAGCACCTTGTTGGGCTTGGGCTGCTTGCCGTTCTTAAACTTGAGGTAGTCCACCACGGCGTTGTCGCCTTTCTTGTACACACCGAAGTGTACCCTCACGGCCTGCACCGTGTCGGCTGGCAGCACCTGCTTGAGCTTCTCCACTCCCTCGTCGGCGGTGCATTTCTTCAGTATGCGTGCTATCTGCTTGGCGGTAGCCTTGCTCTTGGTGCGGTAGCTATATCCGCGGAAGTGGGGCTCTTTCCATTGGTAGTCGGCCTTGTGAGCCTTAAACCACGCCTCGAGCCCTGCCTCGTCGTTGGCAGCTTGCTCCCACACCATTCGGTTGCTGGCCTCGTAGAGCAGCAGACCGTCGTAGTACTCGGCGATGAGGTATTTCAGGTCGGGCTGCTGCGCCAGCGCCTTGGCCTGTATCTGCAGCAGCACATCCTCTTGTGTCAGCGTGCCGCCCGCCTCCCTGACCATGCGCTGCACCATGTGTTCGGCGGCGTCCTCCTTCAGTCCGCGCTGGTCGAGAATCTGCTGTATCTCAGCCTTTTTCTCCTCGTAGGGCTCCAGCGGCTTGCGCTCCAGCATGTTGATGATATGGTAGCCGGCAGCGGTGAGCACCGGCTTGCTTGTCTGTCCGGGGCGCAGCGCCCATGCTGCGTCGCGAAACTCGGGTATCACCTGCGCTGGGCCTATCCACGGCAGCTCGCCGCCCTGCATCGCTGAGCCTCGGTCTTGTGAGAGCTGCTTCGCCAGCTCGGCGAAGTCGGCGCCGCCCTGCAGCGCGTCGTAGATGGAGTCGATGCGCACCTTGGCAGCGTTGACCTGCTCGATGTTGGAGTTCTGCGGCACGTACAGCATGATATGGCGCACCCTCACGATGTCGCTGTCGCCCACGCTCTCCTTCAGGCTCTCATACACCGAGTGAATGACGGAGTCGGCGTAGAGTGAGTCGTACACAAACGGCTTGAGCTGCAAGTCGCGGTAGGTGCGATATTCCTTCTGGAAGGAAGACAGCGTGTCGAGCTGTGCGTCGAGCGCTGCCTGCACCTTCATGCGGTAGTTGGCATACAGCTCCACATAGTCCTTGATGTCCTGCTCGCTCACCTGCGACGGCGAGTCGTAGTTTTTGTTGAGCGAATACTCAAACTCGCCCCTCGTCACATCGTGGCCTGCCACGGTCATCAGCACGGGGTCGCTCTGCGCGAAGCCCAGCAGGCTCCACGTTGCCACCGTTATAAATATTGCGAATCGCCTAGACATTTTAATTTACGATTTTACTATTTATTTACTATTTTTGTTATTTAGCTATTTGTTTTTTTAGACAAAAACCTTAAAAACACTTTTTGAAGGCATAAGCACTTTGTGCTTTCTCGAGGCCATCGTCGAGAATCTGGTTGTAAGTGAACTTCCACCATCTTCTGCCGCTGTCTCGACACATCCTGCGGATGCCAATGCTTTCAAAAAGAGAAAACATCGCTTCGCTAAAAAACCATTCTTGAGTTTCTTTTCAGGTGTGGGAGACATTGTTGATGTAAGATGTAAGACGTAAGATGTTTTTCTATGTTTTTGCCAATGAGCCGTGAGCGTTAGCTCCTTGGCGTAGTCGCTGCGTGTGGCGCGAGCTTGCTTGCAGCCAGACGCAGAGGCTGTGGCAAGAAACGTATGCAATACGTGGCTCATTGGAGTTTTTCAGGTTTTTGTTTCGTTATCGTTTAACGGTTATTGGTTATTGGTTAACGGTTAATGTCTTTAACTTCTTTTTCCTCCCCCTTCATGGGGGATAAGAGGGGGTCTGTTAGCAATTTGGCTGGCTGTAGTTGGGAGCCTCGCTGGTGATGGTGATGTCGTGGGGATGGCTCTCCAGCACACCGGCGTTGGTGATGCGGGTGAACTTGGCGTTGTGCAGCGCCTCGATGGTCGGCGCACCGCAGTATCCCATGCCGGAGCGCAGACCGCCCACCAGCTGGTAGATAACCTCCTGCACGGTGCCCTTGTAAGGCACGCGGCCGGCGATGCCCTCGGGCACCAGCTTCTTCGTCTCGGCCACACCGCCCTGGAAGTAGCGGTCCTTGCTGCCGTTCTCCATGGCCTCCAGCGAGCCCATGCCGCGGTAGGTCTTAAACTTACGGCCGTTCAGTATGATTGTCTCACCCGGGCTCTCCTCCGTGCCGGCCACCAGTGAGCCTATCATCACGCAGTCGCCGCCGGCGGCGAGGGCCTTCACCACGTCGCCGCTGTAGCGCAGACCGCCGTCAGCAATCATCGGCACACCCGTGCCCTTGAGAGCCTGAGCCACGTCGTAGATGGCCGAGAGCTGGGGCACACCCACGCCAGCCACCACACGGGTGGTGCAGATGCTGCCGGGGCCAATGCCCACCTTTATGGAGTCAGCGCCAGCCTCCACCAGCATGGTGGCAGCCTCGCCGGTGGCCACGTTGCCCACCACGATGTCCACGCCGCTGAAGTTGGCCTTGGCCTCCTTCACCTTGTCAATCACGCCCTTCGAGTGGCCGTGAGCCGTGTCGATGACGATGGCATCGGCACCAGCCTTGATGAGTGCCTCCATGCGTTGCAGCGTGTCGGCGGTCACGCCCACACCGGCAGCCACGCGCAGACGTCCTTTGTCGTCCTTGCAGGCCATCGGCTTGTCCTTGGCCTTGGTAATGTCCTTATAGGTGATCAGTCCCACCAGCTTGCCGTCCTTGCCGATGACGGGCAGTTTCTCTATCTTGTTCTCCTGCAGTATCTTGGCTGCGCTGCCGAGGTCGGTCTGCTGGTCGGTATAAACGAGGTTCTGGCTTGTCATCACCTCGTCGATGAGCCTGTTCATGTTCAGCTCAAAGCGCAGGTCGCGGTTGGTGACGATGCCCACCAGCCGTCCGTCGCCGTCCACCACGGGTATGCCGCCGATGTGGTACTCTCGCATCAGAGCTACGGCGTCGCCCACCGTCTTACCGCGCTGTATGGTCACGGGGTCGTAGATCATGCCGTTCTCGGCACGCTTCACGATGGCCACTTGGCGTGCCTGCTCCTCGATGGACATATTCTTGTGTATCACACCGATGCCACCCTCGCGGGCGATGGCGATGGCCATCTTG
Organism: Bacteroidaceae bacterium; assembly: GCA_017458585.1. Classification (GTDB taxonomy): domain Bacteria; phylum Bacteroidota; class Bacteroidia; order Bacteroidales; family Bacteroidaceae; genus UBA6382. Next base: position 28,629 of record JAFTAJ010000022.1, on the reverse strand, counting down.
GCCTCCGTCACCGTGTCCATGGCGGCAGACACAAAGGGAATGTTCAGCCTAATGTTACGTGAGAACTTGGAGCCCAGCTCCACCATGCGCGGCAGCACCTCCGAGTAACCGGGAATCAGCAGCACGTCGTCGTATGTCAGACCGTCTGACACAACCTTGTCGGCAAGAAAAGAAGATTTCATAAGGCAATATTTTTTTATTATTATTTTAGGAGTTACTATTTGGTTATTCTGTCACCCCTTCGGGGTTATTTTGATTTAACGTCTATTGCAGGGGTTTGTTTCCTTTGGAAACTGCACCACCTGCCTGTTATCTGTCGTGCCTACGGCACTTTATTCCTAAATGTTTTTTTTGTTTTTCTTATTTTTTGTCTCCGCGCAGCGGAGATTTTTCCTATTTTTTGTTATCTGTGGTGTCTGTGTTTTCTGTGCGAGATTTAACTTCGTCCTCCCCTATGGGGAGTAATATTAGCTGCAAAGATACACTCTTTTTCTCAAAGAGAGGGGCTATTCAACCTTTTTTAATATAAAATTCATGATTTTTGGGGATACTACATAAAATCCGCCGGCAATCACACCAATGTGAATGCCGACGGAAAGAACTAGTGTGCGCAATTCGCGTTATCTCTTAGATGAGGTCATCTTCTTCCTCATCGTCATCCTCCTCCCAGAAGGAGTTGCCCCAGAAACGCTTGGAGTCAGCGATACCATTGTCTTCGTCTGCTCCCTTGGAGAGACATAACATGGGGATGTTCAGTTGGAAAGCCTCAAGACCAGGTGCAATATATGTCTTTTTCATTTTAATTTTGCTTTTAGACTGTTACTTTTCCACTACTCTACTTCACCTGGACTTTGACAACCTTACCTTTGCCATACTTCACTATGTTGAGTCCTTTCTGCAACGATGAATGCTTGACACCCTGCACATCATAGATGCCCTCCATGTCAGCGCCATCAATAGCCAGGCTGCTGATGGCAGTCATATCGTCCTCCGTAAGGATATCAAATACCTTGGAGGTGCTACTGCCTGTATAGGTGAAGTAAGCGCGGAAGGGATTTACTGTCAGCGAGTTGGTGGCCTGATGGAATTGGTCTTTGCTGATATAGTAGCTCTTGGCCAGCTGGGCGGCATCAGTGATGACCAATGGCTGGTAGGTGCCAATCAGCTTCAGTTCGCCGTCGGTAGGCATCACGGCGGTGCCTTGCACTGCCACATTGCTGCCGCTGGCATTGACGGTGCCTCCGTCTGTGAGGTTCTCAAGCACAGCGGGCACTCCGGCCGCTATCTGTGTTTCTTCCTTAAGATAGAGGGTACTGCCTTCTATCTTGTCTAGAGTATAGTACTTGGTGTTGGCATCACTGCTTATGGGGAACGGCATACAGATGGTGCCAAACCTTGAAGTCACATTGCGGCTGTAGGTGGCTGTGGCAGCGGTGAAAGGCTGAGGTGCGACGAAGGGCTTTCCGTCGGTGAGGAGCAGGTTGTCACACACTCCGTTGTTGATAATGTTGGTGCCCGTCAGCGTGGATGTCTCCGGCGCAATGACCAGAATGTTTCCATCGGCCTGCAGGTCGGCTGCGGTAACATCGGTGTCGAATGCCAGCTCGCTCATGTCTATAGAGGTGTTGCCGTCATTGACGGACTCCTGTATGAGCGCTCTCACCTCTGCTGGGGTCAACGGCTTGGGGAAGCCCACGCGGAGCTGAGCCACTATGGGCAGATGGTCAGAGGTTACCTTGTCGTCTATCACTTGGTAGGACAGTGTCTTTACTCCACCGATGCCATCGTAGCTGATGATGTGATCTATCACATAGGTGCCTTCGCCCCATGTGGGGGTTACCATGTCGGAGTGGAAGGTGAAGCCGTGCTCTTGCAGATACTTGGTGAGTATGCCCCATTGTCCCTGCATCTCTTCTTCCGTGCCGTCATCGTTGAAGTCGCCAGCCACAATGAAGGGCTTGCCTTTGGCCTGCCACTTCTGTGCTTCCTCCACTATCTTAGGCCCAGCGGCATTGCGGGCACTGACGGAGAGGGCTATGTGCACGCAACCCACCACATAGTCCTGTAGCTCTATCACGGGCATCGGGCTGCCTTGGCCGAAGTCCACCGAATAGAACGACAGGGGTTTCTCCTTCGACAATATGGCGGTGCCGAAGTTAAGGCCTGGCGTAGCGCGGCCGTACATGCCGGTCAGCTTAGCCAGTGTGGCTAGTTGGTCTTCGTAGTTGGAGCGTGAGCCATAAACCATATCCACTTCCTGCAACACAGCCACGTTGGGATTGAGTGCCGTGATGGCGTTGGCTGTGCGTTGTACGTTGAGGACTCCGTCTTGCCCCTCGCAGTGCTTTATGTTATAGCTGACTACATTGATGGTGTCGAAGTGGTATTTGTCATAAGTTGGAGGTTCAGGTGTAGATACCGTGTTAACCTCATACAGATGCCAGCGTCCAGGGTAGCCACTGGTGGCAACATCGCTGGAGTAGTCGTCATCTCCCACATAGTTTTTGGCAAGGCTGTTGTTAGCTCGGTTACTGCGAAGATATCCCTGTACATGAAGGGAGTGAGTGTCCTCATCGCTTATCATGGTGAATTTGCCGGCTCCGTCAGTAAGGTCCGTGAGGGTGTAGCCAATCGGTGTGTCGGAGAATATAACATCGGTTTCACCGCTGTTCATGTTGCCGATGTAACGGTTGTTCTCGACATTCTTAAAGGCCCACTGGGTACCAACTTTCTCTGCAGTCCATTTGAAACCGTCTTCGTTCTTGGCCATCTCACCCCAGTAAACATAGTTTGTGCCCCAGCTGGTGGTATAGTTGCTCTGCAGTGTTGACATTGCCCTTAGGCTTTCTGAACTGCTGGCTGCATATTTCTTGCGGTCGCTGACTATATAATAGGTCTTCCCATCAGTGATATCATCAAGGCTTTTTATTCGAGTGGTGTTCTTAACATAGATATGCCAGCGTCCGGGATAGCCGTTGACAGCCACATCGGCAGAGTAATCATCATTGCCGTTGGCTTGCTTGGCCAAGCTGTTGTTGGGGCGGCCGCTGCGCAGATAGCCCTGCACGTGGAGAGTGTATTCGCTCTCATCGTTTATAAAAGTAAACTTACCGGCACCATCAGTAAGGTCCGTGAGGGTGTAGCCAATCGGTGTGTCGGAGAAGATAACATCGGTTTCACCGCTGTTCATATTGCCGAGATAGCGGCCGTTCTCTTTGTTCTTAAACGCCCACTGACCGCCAGGCATCTCTTCTACTGTCCAAACGAATCCGTCCTGAGTGGTGTCTATATCGCCCCAATACACGTATTGCGTGCCCCACTTTACACTATAGGAGCTTTGCTGGGTGGACATTGCTTTAGGCACATCAGTAGAATTGCTGGCATAGGCGGTTCTGTCGCTGACGATATAATATTCCTCGCCCTCCGTGAGGTCACTGGTCCGGTTAATGCGTAGCAGACCCATCTTCTCGGCTATTGTCGGTTTGGCATCCTGCACGGTTGTCTTATAGAGTCGCCAGCGCCCAGGATAGCCGTAGGTTGCAGCATCGGTAGCATTGGCATCCGACCAGTCGCTTACTGCGCATACACCTCTACTCTTGCGCAAAGGATATTGGTGTACATTTATATAGGGGTTTGACGGATAATCTGTAAGATAGCTGTCGTTGGTAAAGCTGAAACCATAACTGCCGTCATGGGTCTCTAATTTCGTTAAGGTGTAGCCGATGGCAGTGTCGGAAAAGCGGAGGTCGGTCTCACCGGAGTTGTGGTTACCTAAGTATTTGTTAAGCTCCATGTTGAGGAATGCCCACTGGTCGCCCACCTTCTCGGCCTTCCATACAAAGCCGTTGGAGCTGGTGTTAAGGTCGCCATAATAAACAAAATATTTGTTGCTGCCGGCGTTGTCCCAACATGTAGCAGTATAGCCTGTCTGATAATTTGACATAGCCTTCACTTGTACCTGGTCGCCATCGGTGCCGCCGTCGCCGCCTGTTTCGTAGTTAAACTTGGTGCGGTCATTTACAATATAATAACTCTCACCTTCCTCCAGTTGACTTAGGTCGGTGATTCGGGTGTATTTGCTCAAATCAACATCTTGAGCTTTGGCTGTCTGACCTATTGCAAACAGTGTGAATGCAAAGAAAGCAATAAATATGTTTTTCATAATGATTGTCAAGTTTATGGTAATGAGGTGGAAAAAGACACAGCCTCTATGGCCGTGTCTTTTATAGTTATGTGTTGATTATTCCTCCTCGGTTTCATCCCAGACGAAACCGCGCTGGTAGGCTTTTGATTCGCCTACGAAATCTTCTGTCTTTGTGCCACCACTTGTTAAGTTAGAAGTTGTAAGAAGGGCAGAAGCATGAAGCGGAATAGTTGTTATCTCGGGTGTGTTATATATCTTTTTCATTTTTATATGTCTTTTACTTGATTAATATCTTCTGAATCTTACCATTGCTAAGCTTAACGATATTAAGGCCTTGCTGCAAATCACCGATTTTCTTGCCATCCGCCGTATAGATAGCCTTGATGGAAACATCGCCTTCGCCAGTAAGAGCCTCAATGGCGGTGACATTATCATCGCTCACTGCAATATCAAACTTTCCGGATGAAGAGCTGCCGCTTGTGGTAAAGTAGGCGCGGAAGGGATTAATGGTAACAGTGCTGCCTACTTTCCAGAATTGACCGCCGGATATAGCATATACATTTCCCGCAGAGCCGCTTATGTTCTGTTGGGTAAATGAGCCTATAAGCGTAATGTCGTCTGTCGTCTCTTCTTCCGTTTGCACATCAGTAGCAACAGTTACGTTTGTAGCAGTAATAGTGTTGTTGCCTGTGGAGTTGAACTTGCATATTGCAGGGGTTCCTGCGGGCACATCATCTGCCGAAGTGAGTGTGAGCACATCGTCGTTGATTGTGCCGGCAGTGTAGTAAGTTATATCCTCATTGCTGCTCACTGCATAAGGCAGACAAATGGTTGCCCAGTTGTTAGGAACGTTGCGGGTGTATGTCGCATTGGTGGCGGTGAAACTATTGGTTGGCGTAAAGGCTGCACCGTCGGTAAGCACAAGGTTCTTGACATTGCCTGTTGGTCCCATTATATTGGTTCCACCTTCCTCACCGCTGGCATAAATCTCAGTAATCGTGTTTGTGCCTGCATTGTCATCTGCAACCTGCTGCATGTAGTCTTCTACGCTAATAAAATGCCAGCGGGTAGCATACCCATCGGTCTCATCGCCATTTTCTGTGGATAAACTCGTTCCGCTATCTTCTCTATCCAAACGGCCATACCCTTGTGTACATATTCCTCTTCCATCACCACTAAGTTCAATATAAAATCTATTCGCATCTGGAGTCAAGTCTGTGAGGATAAAAGAACCTGGGGTACTGGAGAAAGTTGGTTCATATCCTGAAACAAGATTTATGTATAATCCATTCTGTGTGTTTTTAAATTTCCACTTGTAACCCTGTTTTTCTGCCGTAAAAACAAAGCCATCGTATGAGGGATAGAAATCCCCCCAATATACGAACTTATTAGTATATTGCACATCCCATTTTACAGGATAATAGTCTTGTTCAATACTAAGTGCTTTTGGAAGACCTGAGCTGTTGCCTGTATATTTCTTGCGGTCAGCAAAGATGTAATAAGCACCTCCATCCTCAAGTGCGGTGGCTCCAGTAAGCTCATACAAATGCCATCGCCCTGGATATCCGTTGGTTTCAGCATCAGTAGCTTGAGCATCGTTATTACCTGCTGTTGCGCAAATAGTGCGGCTTGTGAAAGACCTGTAATTGTGTACATTCAGTGGTTCGGTAAATTCGCTATTGGTAAAAGCGAAATTGTCTCCCTTGTCAGTAAGAGTAAAACCTACGGGAGTGTCGAGGAATGTCATGTCGGTTTCAGAAGATGATGTGCTGTTAGGATGATTCTTGTGCATCACACCAAGATACAGCTCATTTTCGGCATTCTGAAAAGCCCATTGGTCGCCTACTTTTTCTGCTTTCCACAAATAGCCGTCATTGCTCATCTTGAGTTCGCCCCAATAGACAAACTTCCTGTTAGTGTTATCCCAATTGTCAGAATAATTACTCTGTGCGGTTGACATTGCCGCAGTTAATACATCTTCGGTCTTAAATAATTTTCTGTCGCTTACGATGTAGTAATAAGCGCCTTCTTTGATTTGGCTCAAATCAGTAATGTGCCTGCACCCACTTAGGCTGGGTTGTGCCCATGTGCCGAATGCTGAGAATAGCATCAGCAAAGAAAAGAATAAAGTTCTTCTCATGATTTATTGTCTTTTTTACCGTAATCCCCCAACCAGATGTTGGTAATAGTGTGCACGAAAAAAGCGTAGGGATTTGTCCTTACTCATCTTACAACAGGCTCTGGTAAACCTTCTCAGAAATGAATAGAGATATCACCTACGCCGTATGCTCGAGCAACGGCGTAGGTGCCGCATGCAACGTTGACATACAGACAAAGTGAACCATCATCTTCATCCTTCTGATAAGAAATGTACCAGATTTCGTTGTAAAGGATAAAGCGCGGAACGCTTCTTCGGTCTCGGGATTTATCCCCCGAGACGCTGCAAAGTTAAGAAATATATTTCCAATAGACAAAATAAAGAGGAATAAATCTTTTCTTATGCTGACAAAAACGGTAAAAATGCAAAATGTACGCGCATACATTATAAAATTATAGTGTATGCGCGTTGAAAGAAGCTATATTTTCCTCTGTACTTATCGCACTACTCTCTTCTCTATTCTTGTTACAGATACACATGTTACACATCCTTCCTTCTTCTTACTCATATACTCCTTATTTCTTTATTATATACCCCATTTTTTCCTTTTTTATGTGTAACAAGTGTAACAAAAGAAAGAAAACCATAGATAAACCACTCTTTATCAACTCAATGCCTCCAATTCTTGGGTGTTACACATCTGCTACACATCTGTTACACATCGCTGCACGCCCACAATGTGTAACACCATCGCCTTGCTAACTCATCGCGTTGAATCCCAGAAAAAGCGCGTCAAAAACTGAAAAAAACGCGTCAAAAACTGAAAAAAGCGCGTCAAATCCGGGGATTCAACGCGCTTATTTGATGCTTTGTTTGTCTCAAGTGCGGTTTCTACAACTTGGGCGGACTACTGTTCCTCCTCTGTTTCATCCCAGGCGAAACCGCCCTGGAATGCTTTGGACTCGCCTACGAAGTTGTCGTTCTTGGTGTCGCCGCCTTATCTCTATTATAGGTCATACCTACACACTTATTTCTCTTTCTCCCAAAGTCACTTAATCAGGACCTTGCGCTTCTGTCCGTTGATGTAGATGCCCCTGTTGAGTTGAGATTTGACTTTGCGGCCACTCAAATCATAGATTTGGCCATTATTATCTGCCCTCTTCTCACCATTCTCTATTCCCCTGATGGCGGTGGCATCATCACTGATGACATAGGCCTCAGCGAGGGCGGAGGCATCAAGGCCCTCCATGGTGAGGTAAGCGCGGAAGGGATCGCAGGTAAAGGGCTCTGTGCTGCGCACAAATCTGTCTCCGTCAAAGGTGTAGGCGTTGGCATCGCTCACGCCCTCAAGGGTGGTAAAGGTGCCGTGCATCACGGCGTTGCCTGATGCCTTGTCGGTGGGTGACGTCATCACTCTGACGGTGCCCATGGTGACGGCAATATCCTCGCCGCTCACATTGCGTACCAAGGCAGGCGTGCCGGCGGTCAGCGTGGCGAGTTTCTCAAGTATGAGGGCATCGTCGTCCACACGGCTGATAGTGTAAAACTCTACGGCGTCAGTGCTCTTGGCAGCGAAGGGCAAGCAGATGGTGCCCCATTCGCCATCGGCGATGCGCCGATAGGTGGCGCCTTTGGCGGTGATGGTATTGACGGGGGTGAAACTGCTGCCGTCGGTCAGCTCGATGTTCTGACACGCATTATTGACCACGATGTTGGTGCCTGTCAGTCCCGACTCTTTGTCAACGTAAACGAGGGCATTGCTTTCGGCTCTCAGGTCGTCGGCAGTGACGGTGGGGTCAAAAGCCATTCCCGTAAGGTCGATGACACTGCTTCCGGCGGCCACAGAGTCTTGGATGAGGGTATGCACCTGCTCGGGAGTCATCTCCCTGGGGAAACCAATGCGCAGTGTTGCAGCTATGGGCAGGTGGTCGGAGGCGTTGCTGCTGCCGACTTCGTAGGTCAGGCCTTTCACGCCGCCTATCTTATTGTAGCTTATGATATGGTCTATCACGTATGTGCCTGCACCCCATGTGGGCGTTTTTCTGTCGGAGTGGAAGGTGAAGTCCTTGGCGAGGCTGTCGCAAAGGAGTCCCCAGACACCCTGCATCTCGCCCTCGGTACCATCGTCGTTGAAGTCGCCTGCCACGATAAAGGGCTTACCCTTCTCTTCCCAGCGAGCCGCCTCTTCGCGTATGGCCTTAAGCGCACTCTGGCGAGCAGCTATGCTGAGGCCTACATGCAGACTGCCGAAGACAAAGTTTTTCAGCTCCACAACAAGCATGTTGCGCCCGTCACCTATGTCCACCACTCTGCTCAGAAGGGGCTTGTCCTTCGACAGTACACCGTTGCCGCAGTTGATGCTCATGGTGCCAAACCTGCCATACATGCCGGTCTCTTCTGCCAGCCTCTGCACCTGGTCTTCATTGTTGGAGCGTGAGCTGTAGAATCTGTCCACTTCCTGCATCGCTACCACAGTGGGATTATACGACATGATGACATTGGCAGTGCGCTTCAGGTCGAGCCTGCCGTCGGTGCCCTCGCAGTGACAGATATTGTAGCTCACCACGGTGATGGTGTCGAAGACATATTTGTCATAGACATAATCATCGCCGCCAGTGGATGCGGTGGCGGTTACCTCGTAGAACTTCCAGCGACCAGGATAGCCGTTGGTCTCTACATCGCCGGGATGGTCATCGTCGCCAACCTCGTTCTTTGCCAGACTGTTGTTGGGACGACCACCGCGCAGATAGCCCTGCACATGCAGCGAGTGGGTGTCTTCGTCGCTGATGAGAGTGAAACGACCGGCTCCTTCCTCTAGGTCAGCGAGGGCATAGCCCACGGGTGTGTCGGAGAAGATTACATCCGATTCGCCGCTCTTCATATTGCCGAGGTATCTCTCTGTATCCTTGTTCTTGAAGGCCCACTTGTCGCCTTCCTTCTTGGCAGTCCATTTAAATCCGTCCTCTTTTGCATCCATCTCGCCCCAATAGACATAGTCGCTGCCCCAGTTGACGGTGTACGATTCCTGAAGCGACGACATGGCCCTCAGTCCCTTGGAGGTACTGGAGGCATATGCCTTACGGTCACTGACGATGTAGTAAGTGGCGTCTTCGGTCAGTTCACTCGCATTCTTGATCTGCTTGGTGTTCTTCAGGAATATCTGCCAGCGGCCGGGGTAGCCGTTGGTGCTGACATCGTTGGTGTAATCGTCATTGCCGTTCTCCTGCTTAGCCAAGCTGTTGTTGGCACGGTCGCGCAGGTAGCCCTGCACATGCAGCGAGAACTCGCTCTCAGAGTTTATGAAGGTAAAACGGCCAGCGCCCTCGCTGAGGTCGGCCAGCGTGTAGCCTACGGGAGTGTCAGAGAATACCACATCTGTCTCACCGCTGTTCATATTGCCGAGGTAACGGCCGTTTTCTTTGTTTTGGAATGCCCACTGGTCGCCCGGCATCTCCTTCACTATCCATACAAAACCAGCGCAGGTGGTGTCGATGTCGGCCCAGTACACATAGTTCGGTCCCCACTTGGTGGTAAAGTTGTCCTGCTGGCTAGCCATAGCCTTGGGCAAATCATTTGAATTGCCGACATATGCAGTACGGTCGCTCACGATGAAGTACTCCTCGCCCTCCACCATGTCGGTGGCGCGATTGATGCGCAGCTTCTCCATCTTGTCGGCAATGGTCGGACCATCGGGCACCACAGGATTATCGTCCTGCAGCGTAGTCTTATACAGGTGCCAACGGCCGGGGTAGCCGTATGTCTCGGCATCAGTCGCCTTGGCGTCCGACCAGTCATTCAGTGCCAGCACTCCCCTACTCTTGCGCAACTTATATTGATGCACGTTGAGCGGAGTGGAATAGTCGGCGTTGGTGAATGCCCAGCGCCCCTGACCTTCGCTGAGGTCGGTCAGCGTAAAGCCCACCACATCGTCAGCAAAACGCAGGTCGGTCTCGCCGGGGTTGTTGTGGCCCATGTACTTGCCATTCTCCATATTGAGGAATCCCCACTGGCTGTCGCCTACCTTCTCGGCCTTCCAGATGAAGCCGTTGCACTTCACATCTAGATCGCCGTAGTACACGAAAAATACATTCCTGCTTGGGTTATCCCAGTTGGTGGCGGTGTAGCCCGACTGGTAGTTGGACATAGCCTTCGTCTGCACCTTGTTGCCATCGGTGCCGCCGTCGCCGCCCGCCTCGTAGTTAAACTTCGTGCGGTCGCTCACAATGTAATAGTAAGCCCCTTCCTCCACTTGGCTGAGGTCGGTAACGTGGGAGTAGCTGCTCAAATCTACTCCTTGCGCCTTACCGTGCTGTACGTTTAGCGCTAAGACAAGCGCTATGGCTGAAAGTAAAAACTTCTTCATAATGGTTATTTTTTAATAGTTATTTTCTAAGTCGCCACAAAATTAGCAAAAATTGCAAATACATTTTACTTCTTACATCTTACATTTTAACGGCGATGACATTGCCTTCGTATAACTGGCAGAGGACGGATTGAGGATTGAGGATTGAGGATTGAGGATTGACGCTTCGCTCTCGAACTTGCCTGCAAGATTTGCACCGGCTTCGCCGACAGCAAATGCAAGTTCTCGCGACGGCTTCGCCGTTGACCATTGAGTTTAGGGCAGCGAGGGCTGTATGTGGATTGACGCGCACATCGGTGAGGAGGTCAAAGCCGGCCTGGTGGTCGAGGCTCTTATAGACGGCTTCCTTGATGGTCCAGAGGGTGGTGAGGTAGAGGGCCTTCTCGTCATCGGTCATGGTGGCGAAGGACTCGGGCAACTCGTCGGGCTGGGCGATACGCGAGGCGAGGCGCAGCACGCGGTGGCTGACGCACTCGATATCGACGCCTATGTCGGAGTGGGTGGAGAGAAGCAGGGCGGCGTGAGTCTTGGAGTGAGAGACAGAGACAGACCCCCTCCCCGCTCCCCCCGGTGGGGGGAGTGCTTTGGAGGAGTTCAAGGAGTTCAAAGAGTTTAAGGTGAGGAGGGGTTTGCCGCTCTCTGTGTATTGGATGCGGGCATCGGGGCCGAGGGCGTGGCGGAGCATGGCGCGGACGGTGAGCCACTCGTGCTGGCGGTGGGTGGCCTTGAACTGGCGCTGGGCATGGTTGACGATTTCCTCGGTGTCGGCACCAAAGTACTGAGCCAAATCAGGGAGGTTGTCGATGATTTGGCTCACGTAAAGGGTTGTATCTTTGGTCAACTGGATGGTTGTCATGTCTTTTCTTCTTTACACACCCCCTCCCCCTTCGGGGACTCCCCAGACCCTCTTAAGTTCCCCCTGAATGGGGATTCCAAGGTCGAGTCAATTTATAGGGGGAGAACTGAGGAATTCAATCTTGTCGGCCCATATCTCGGTGACGGTGCGCCGGATGCTGGCCTTGTCCTCGTAGGAGCGGGTGTGGATGCTGCCCTCGACGTAGAGTTTGTTGCCCTTGCGGACGTACTGCTCCACTTGCTTGGCGAGGTTGCCCCATGTGACGATGTTGTGCCACTCGGTGCGCTCGGCGACCTGTGTGCCGTTGGGCAGGGTGTAGGCGGGCTCATGGGTGGCCAGAGAGAAGGTGGCTACCGGACGGTCGGCGTCGACGTAGCGGACGTTGGGTTCGCGGCCTACGTTGCCGATGAGGAGGGCTTTGTTGACGGACATGGGAAGTTAGCGCAAGCGGTCGGCGGAGCGGACGAGCCGTTCGTCGAAGCGGATGCGACGGCAGGCGAGGAGGTTGAGGACGATGGCCACGAGGGGCAGGATGACGGCCACGCTACCCAACTCCACTACTGTGCCGGTGAGGGAGGCGATGCCGAGGACTGCGCCGGTGAGGGCGTGGCACACGGTGGAGAGGTTGACGATGCTGAGCTGGCGCATGCGGGTCTTGTAGAGGAAGATGCTCCATGCAGCGAGCAGCACGCCGAGGCCCACGAGGCACGGCCATGCTATCTTAAGCCACTGGGCCGTGGTGGTGATGCCTATCACGATGGCTACTATGCCGGCGATGACGGAGAGTAGCAGGTGGATGGTCTGGATGCGCTGGATCATGAGTTAACGGGGAGTTACTTGAACTTCTTCTCTTCGCGGGGGTTGCGGAAATAGATTTGGTTTTCGAGCATCTCTTGCTCTGCCATGAGGCTGGGCTTGGGCATGCGCTCATAGTAGCGGGAGATTTCGGTCTGCTCGCGGTTGTCGAACTCCTCTTCGAGGGAGTCGTTCTTGCCGCCGAACTCCTTGAGTTTCTGTGTGAGGTCGACCTTTATGTCGGATGCGATCTGGTTGGCGCGTTTGCCCATGATTACTACGCTCTCGTAGATGTTGCCTGTGGTGTCGGCAAAGTCCATAAGGTTGCGTGTCTTGGTGGTGACGGGTGCTTTGGTCTTTTTGTAGTCCATGATGTTTAAAATTGAGGATTGAAAATTTAGTATTGAGTATTGACACACCCCATCCCCCTTTCGGGGACTTCCCCTAACTTAGGGGCAGAAAAATTGAGGATTAGCTGTTTTCGTCGGGTGCGTATTGCTGGAGTCGCTTGCTGCGCAACTCTTTCTCTGACTTCTCGAAGATCTGCTTGGCGTCGTTGATGAAGCTGGACTGCGGGAACTCGTTGATGAATCCGTAGTACTCGTCAACGGTGTCGCTGTAGCGCTCGTATTTCTTGCTCTCCACGCTGCTCTGTGCGAGTTGGTACTTGGCCTTGAGTATGAGTATGGCGAAGTCTTCCTTGCGCGGTGAGTAGGGATAGTCGCGGATGGCGTTTTGTGCCGTGACGACGCATGCCTCGTAGTTGCTGCCGCCCATGAGGCAGTTGAGGAAGTAGTCGCCGAGTTCGAAGTAGAGCTTGGCGGCGAGGTATTCCTTCTCCACGATGCGGTCCTGCAGCTGGAAGAGCATCTGCTGGAGTGCGTCGTAGTACTTGGAGTCGGGGTTGCGCTCGAGGGCGTTTTGTATTTCGCGCATTGCATCGTAGGTAGCGCTCTGGTCGAGTCGCACGGGGTAAGTGGACTCGTAGTAGGACAGAGCGCTGTAGTAGCGTGCCTCATCGACGTACTGTCCGAAGGGGTATGACTTGTTGTAGTAGCGCTTGAATATCTCGCTTGCTGCGTCGTAGTCCTGGCTATAGTACTTGCACATGCCGGCGAGGAAGAGAGCCTCGTCGCCCGGCTTGGTGTTGCGCATACTTGGCAGGATATTGTCGAGCACGATATAGGCGCTGGAGTATTTGCCCTGTGCATACATCTGCTTGGCGACCTCGAACTTATATTCGCGGTCGTTGCTCTTGAGCACGGTATTGATGGTGTGGCAAGAGGTGAGCAGGGCTGCCGACAGGGCAAGGATATATAGGATTTTCATTTCGGCGTGCAAAATTACGACATTATTCTTAATTGTGCAAATGCTTTAATATTTTTTAGCATTATACGCGCGAAGGTTTACTCTGCCATGATGGTGAACTCGGCACCGGTGGCGAAGTCGTTGCCAGCCTGATTGGAGAGTGCGCGGAAGCGCAGATAGCGTGCCTGGACGGGCTGGGAGAAGAGGACCTTCTTGAGGTTTTGGTTGTTGGCGAAGGCGCCCTTGGCGACGGGCTCGCTCCAGCTGACGCCATCTTGGCTGACGAGTATCTCGTAGTCCTTGATATTGCCGTTGGGGCTGTCCTGGCGTGGGAGGTAGGTGAAGCCGGTGAGGCTCTTGACCTCCATGCAGTCGAAGTCCACCCAATGGGGGAAGTTGGCCATGGTGACGGAGTACATGGTGTGCCAGAAGGTGGACGGGTTGTTGTCGGTGAGGTTGGTGGCCGGTGTGTCTTCAGCCTTGTTTTCTTCGCTGCTGGCGTTGATGGCCTTGATTTGTATGGCGGTTATCTTGTCGAAGGTCATGGTGATGGCTGCTGCCTTGCTGGCTGCGGGCCATGCCTTGACGGTGCCTCCCTGCTTGAAGGTGAAGGGGGTGGTGTAGATTTGCTCTTGGCCGTCGTCGATGGTATATACGATGGAGTCGGCACCTGCTGCGCTGATGGTGAGCAGGCCTCTGGCGTCGCGCTGGATGAGAGGCAGAGCGCTGGAGGCAGGTCGCACGTTGGTGAGGTTGCTGCGGTTTTCGGTGTCGCGGATGGGTCGTATGATGAACCCGAAGCTGTGGGCGGGGCCCACTACCCTATCGCGCTGGAACGGAGGTGCTTGTCCGCAGCTGGTGCCGCCGAGGCCGGTGACTGCGAGGTCGAGGTTGAGGTAGGTGGTGCCAGAGGGCTGCAGCTCGTAGGGATGGGCTGCGGTGGTCATATCGACGGCCGAGTAAGGCAGCGCCTGCATGCTCATGTGTCCGTCGGCAATGAAGAGCACTCCCTCGCCCTGCGGATTGGTGAGTGCACACCAACGGGTGTCTTCATGGTTGGCCATCTCCTGTGGCTTGGGGAAGTGCTCGACCTGCTGTTGCACGGTGCTGGTGTATCGCTCGATGAAGGAGCCGGTGCGGCGGTCGTTGTAGTTGCCTGCGGGCCCTCGGCCATAGTATTCGAGGCGTGAGAGGCTGGCGGGTATCTGTATCTGGTAGCCGAGTCGGGGCAGCACGAGAGAGGGGTCGCTGCTCTGGATGTTGGCCTGCAGCTCGACAGAGCCGTCGCGGTGGACGGTGTAGAGCTGGCGTGTGAGGAAGTGGAAGTCGTCGTCGCCGAAGGGTTGGTCGGTGAGTTCCTCTATCTTGCTCTGGTAGGGGCCGTAGCGGTTCATGTCGGTGCCTCCCACTTGTCGTGCGGCATTGGGTGCCTGGCTACGGACGGTGAAGGCGAGGGTGAGTGAGCCGTCGGCGTTGGTGTAGAGCTGATGGTCGAGGGCACGGTGGCGGAGGTTGTGGAGTCCGTTGGTAAACCACTTGGAGTAGAACCAGTTGTCGTTGTTGGTAAAGGCTCGGAAGGCGTTGAGGCGCGGTCCGCAGTCGGGCGTTATGACGTCGATGCCGTCGTACTCGAGGGTGTTGATGGAGCCGTCGGCGGTATTGAAGACGATGTTGAAGTTTTGTCCCTTGATATTGATGGCGTCGGCGGAGTTGCTGATGTGGAGGTCTTTGAGGTCAGGATGGTCGGCAGCGATGACGGGTTTCTCAGCGCTCTTGATGGGGAACTGCTCTTCGGCCTGCACATAGCCGGCATCGGCCCAGGGAGTGGCATGCTTGAGGATGAACTGCAGCTTGACGAAGTACTCGCCCTCGGGGTCTAGCTCATCGTAGTCGTAGGGGAGCTCCATCTTCTTGAGAGTGCGGGGTGTGAGTCCGTCGAGGTTGATTTCGCCGACGTTGACTTGCTTGCCGTTTTTCCAGAGGCTCCACTCGCCGAGGTACTGTGTGAGGTCGGTGAAGTAGCTCTTGTTGTATATCTCTATCTCGCCGGTCTCAACATCAACCATCTTGGCTACGATATTCTGATAGACCTTCTTGACCTCATAGTACTGCGGCTTGGGCTCGAGGTCGCCAAACATGATGCCGTTCATGACGAACTGTCCGTCGTTGGGCGAGTCGCCGAAGTCACCGCCGTAGCCCATATAGCGACGGCCGTCGGGGGTGTAGTTCCAGATGCCTTGGTCCACCCAGTCCCAGATGGCACCTCCGCAGATGAAGCTGCTGCTCTCCACGGCCTGCCATATATCGACTAGGTTGCCGACGGCATTGCCCATGGAGTGGGCGTACTCGGAGATGTGGAAGGGGTATTTGTAGCCCTTTGTGCCATCGGCTATCTGCTGTGTCTCTCCGACAGAGGGGTATTGGTTGGAACCCATATCGACGATGCTGTTGTTGCGCTCATACTGCACCGGTCGGCTGGTGTCGAAGAGCTTGAGACTATCGTAGGCGGCCTTGAAGTTGTGGCCTGGTCCTGCCTCGTTGCCGAGGCTCCAGATGACGATGGACGGATTGTTGACATTGCTGTGTGCCATCTCCATTACTCTGGCGATATGTGCGGGTCGCCACTCCTCGGGGTGAGAGAGGCTCTCCTTGCCGTAGCCGTATTCGTGGCTCTCGATGTTGGCCTCGTCCTCGAGGTAGATGCCGTATTTATTGCAGAGGTAATACCAGTAGGGTGCGTCGGGATAGTGGGAGTTGCGCACATGATTGATGTTGGCCTGCTTCATGAGCATGACCTCCTTCTCCATCTGGTCTCGTGTGATGGCGTGGCCCAGAGCGGGATTGGTCTCGTGGCGGTTGACGCCCTTGAGCTTGATGGTCTTGCCGTTGAGGTAGTAGTAGCGTCCAGCCTTGCGAAACTCGTCGCTGTCGGCGGGAGTCTCTTTTATCTCTACTTTGCGGAAGCCGACGATGGTGCTGACGGTCTCCACTATCTGGTCCTTCTTGTCGATGAGCTCAGCAACGAGGGTATAGCGGTTGGGCTCCTCGGCCGACCACTTCTTGGGTGTGGCGACATAGATGGCGGTGAGGTCTTGCCAGTCGCTCTCCTTTGCTACGGTGAAGAGGGGGCTCTCGGAGGTGCTGACGAGGGTGTTGTCGTCTTGATAGAGGTTGTTGGCGTAGAGCCAGTAGCGCAGACGATACTCCTCGGCCTTGCGGTTGGTGAGGTTGCGCACGGTGGAGGTGATGCGCAGCATGCCGTTGCGGTAGTCTTGGTCAAAGTCGGGGATGATGACCATGTCGCGCACCTGCACCTTTGGCAGGCTATACACCGCCACGGTGCGGAAAATGCCGGGGAGTCGGAACATGTCCTGTGCCTCGAGGAAGGAGCCGTCGCTGAGGCGATAGACCTCGACGGCCACTTCGTTGCGGCCCTTCTTGATGTGGCGTGTGATATTGAAGCGTGCGGTGTTGCGTGAGTTTTTACTGAAGCCCACGTACTGCCCGTTGATCCAGAGATAGAAGAAGGAGTCAACGCCGTCGAAGCTTATGTATATTTCGCGTCCGTCCCAGTTGTCGGGTAGCTCGAAGCTGCGGCGATAGCTGCCCACCTCGTTGGGATAGTCGTGGGCGGTGTAGTTGGTGGGGTTGTTGCGCATGACACCCTTGCGCCAGTCGCCGACGGTGCGCTCGGTGTGGAAGACGGTCCACTGGTTGACATAGATAGGGCTACCATACTTGCGGCTGCCGTCGTGCTTGTCGATACCCTGCACATTCCAGCTGCCCGGCACCTTGATATCGTCCCACGCGGAGTCGTCGAAATCGGTGCGGTAGAAGCGTTGCGGTCGCTGGTCGGGGCTCTTTGCGAAGTGGAACTTCCACAGGCCGTCGAGGCTTTTCCAATAGACGGAGTTTTCGGGCAGCACCTTGCGGGCGTTGTCCTTGGTGTCGAAGGAGAAGAACCACGAGCGCGGCATCTCCTTGTTTAGGCCGAGCAGAGCGGGGTTGTTCCATTCGTCGCCCTTGGGAGCCTTGACATTATTGCTCATCTTGTAGCCCTCCATCAGCGGGGCATAGTCGGCGTAGGTGCTGCCAACAAGCAGCAATGCCATGGCCGAGATAATTATCTTACCAGTAAGTCTCATAATACCTTGTTGATTTTATAATGCAGCAAAATTACGAATTAATCCGATATCTACCAAATCTCTGCAGCGTATTTACCATAAAAAGCTATACTTTTTTGTTTTCGTGATACACTCCCCCCTGTTGTGGAGGCGTGTGTAATAAGCCATAAAATGCAGTTAGAAAAGAGGTGTGAAAACAACTCCATAATGAAATATTTTGTAATGACCAAATTTTATAGATAAAATTAGCTGTTTGAGCAAACTTTGGCGCATTTTCTTGGGAGCTTCGGTGTGAATTACCTAATTTTGCATAAGATTTTTCTAACTTTTATCTAAAAATGAAACGAATATCAAAACCTACAGATTATGTTTTTCAGGCCAGCTGGGAAGTATGCAACAAAGTTGGCGGAATATACACAGTATTATCAACTCAGGCCAAGGCTCTTGAGGGAATCTATAAAGACAACCTTATTTATATAGGCCCGGACGTGCACGCACGCGTAAGCGGCAAGGGCGCCAAGAACACCAATCCACTATTTAGTGCCGACTCGACATTGCTGAGTGGATTGGCTCGCCAGCTGAAGAAGCAGGGCATCCCTACGCGCTTTGGTCGCTGGAATGTGCCGGGCAGTCCTATCGTAGCTCTGGTGGACTATGAGTGCATTCGCGATGAGAAGAATAAGATATACGGCGAGATGTGGGAGAGCTTCGGTGTTGACTCGCTCAATGCCTATGGCGACTACGACGACGCCAGTCTCTTTGCATGGCAGGCCGGCCGTATGGCTGTGGCAGCCTACCGCTACTTCTGCAAGCAGGAGAAGCAGGATTTGAGCGCTGTGTTCCAGGCTCACGAATGGATGAGCGCCTTCGGACTGCTCTATGTGAAGAAGAACGAGCCCAAGATGGCCACCGTCTTCACGACGCACGCCACCAGTATCGGCCGCTCCATCACCTGCAACAACAAACAGCTCTATGCTTACTTTGACGGCTACAATGGCGACCAGATGGCCCGCGAATTGAACATGGAGGCCAAGCACAGCGCTGAGAAGGCCGCTGCCCTGCAGGCCGACTGCATGACCACTGTCTCGGAGTTGACCGACAGGGAGTGCCGCCAGTTTCTGGGGCGCGAGGCCGACGTGATACTACCCAATGGCTTTGACAGCAGTTTCACCTACAAGGGCGCACAACTGCAGGCCGTAAGGAAGCGTGCCCGCAAGGCAATGCTCAATACCTACAATGCCCTCAACGGTGACAATCTGACGGACGATACCCTTATCGTGGCCACCAGCGGTCGCAACGATTTCCGCTGCAAGGGCTTCGACCTGTTTATCAACGCGCTGAAGCGTGTGCAGGACTCTGGTGACCTGCAGCGCGATGTGTTGGCCGTGATAGCTGTGCCGTGCTGGGAGAAGGCTGCCCGTGAGGATGTGAATGAGCGTCTGGCTCAGAAGCCAGCCATCAAGCTGCTTGATGCCTCCGAGATGGAGCCCCTGCCCCACCCATTCATCACTCATGAGCTCTACAACTTCAACGAGGAGCCCATCGTGCAGACCATCTATGGCTGCGGTCTCTCGTTTGACAAGGGCCAGCGTCTGCATCTGCTGTTTATCCCCACATATCTTGACGGCAATGACGGCGTAATCAACATGCCATACTACGACTTGCTGACGGGCTGCGACTATTGCATCTACCCGTCGTACTACGAGCCTTGGGGCTACACTCCGCTGGAGAGCATAGCCTTTGGCGTGCCCTGCCTCACCACCACTCTGAGTGGTTTCGGTCAGTGGGTAGCCAGTGTGACCGGCCACCAGCCTCTCGTATCGGACGGTGTGGCAGTCGTTTCACGCGACGACTATAACTACGATGAGTGTGTTGGTGAGATAGCCACCTCTATCGTAGGTATGGCCCGCCTGTCGCATGCTGACTGGCAGCAGTTTGCTGCCGCTGCCACCGAACTGTCGAAGAAGGCCATGTGGAAGGACTTTGTGAAGCAGTATATCAAGGCATATACGCTGGCAGTTAAGCATTGACCATTGACCATTGAACATTGAAGATAGCCCCTAATACCTTTTATATTATGAAAATCAAGATTAGCAATGTGAACACCCCCAACTGGAAGACCCTCACTGTGCAGGCCAAGCTGCCTGCTGCCCTGAGCAAGCTGGAGGATATGTCGAATAACCTGTGGTGGACATGGGACACCGATGCCTACAATCTTTTCCGTAGCATCAACGAGAAGCTGTTTCGCGAGAAGAGGAACAACGCCATCGAGGTGCTCAGCGCTCTGAGCTACGACGAACTGGTGGCTCTGTCGAAAGACAAGAAGTTCACCGATCGCATGGACAAGGTGTATGACCGTTTTACTGCCTATATGCAGGCAGAGCCTGACAAGACGCGTGCCTCGGTGGCCTATTTCTGCATGGAGTATGGCTTGATCCATTTCCTTAAAATATACAGTGGTGGTCTTGGCATCCTAGCCGGTGACTACATGAAGCAGGCTTCCGACAGCAATGTCGATATGATAGGCATCGGTCTGCTCTACCGCTACGGCTACTTCACCCAGGAGCTTGCCATGGACGGCACGCAGATAGCCAACTACGAGCCTCAGGACTTTGAGCAACTGCCCTATCAGAAGGTGCTGGACAAGGATGGCAAGCAGCTCGTTATTGAGGTGCCCTTCCCCTATGCCGTGGTCTATGCCAATGTGTGGAAAGTGAATGTGGGACGCGTGAGCCTCTACCTGCTCGACACCGACAACCCGTTCAATTCTGAGTATGACCGCGACATCACCCATACCCTCTATGGTGGCGACTGGGAGAATCGCATGAAACAGGAGTATCTGCTTGGCATCGGTGGTATGCAGTTGCTCGAGTTGCTTGGTATCAAGCGCGATGTATATCATTGCAACGAGGGCCACGCCGCATTGTGCAATCTCTACCGTCTGGCCACCTATGTGAAGCAGGGCCTCACCTTCAACCAAGCCCTTGAGCTGGTGCGCGCCTCATCGCTCTACACCGTTCACACCCCAGTGCCCGCAGGTCACGACTACTTCGACGAAGCTATGGCTATGAAGTATCTGGGCAGCTATGCCGAGAAGCTGGGCATCAGCTGGGACGACCTCATCGGCCTTGGCCGCACCAATCCCGATGATAAGAACGAGCGCTTCTGCATGTCGACCTTCTGCTGCAAGACCTGCCAGGAAGTGAACGGAGTGTCGAAGCTCCACGGCACAGTAAGCCAGAGCATGTTTAACAATATCTGGCAGGGCTACTTCCCCTCAGAGAACCACGTGGGCTACGTGACCAACGGCGTGCACCTCCCCACTTGGGCTGCACGCGAGTGGAAGACCTTGTATGAGAAATATTTCGGTGCCGACTTCTACGCCGACCAGA
The DNA here is from genome assembly GCA_017458585.1 of Bacteroidaceae bacterium. Lineage (GTDB taxonomy): Bacteria > Bacteroidota > Bacteroidia > Bacteroidales > Bacteroidaceae > UBA6382. The sequence goes on along the minus strand of JAFTAJ010000022.1, from coordinate 7,549 downwards.
GCAATGCCGACATCTGGAAGAAGATATACGATGTGCCCGACGAGGAGATATGGAAGACCCGTGTGCAGCTCAAGACCAAGTTGATAGAGTACATACGCGAGCGTTTCCGCAAGGCATGGCTCAAGAATCAGGGCGACCCCTCGAGAGTAGTGTCGCTGCTTGACAAAATCAATCCCAACGCTCTGCTGGTGGGCTTTGGCCGTCGCTTTGCCACCTATAAGCGCGCACACCTTCTCTTCACCGACCTGGAGCGCCTGAAGGCTATCGTCAACGACGACAAATACCCCGTGCAGTTTATCTTCACCGGTAAGGCACACCCTGCCGACAGTGCAGGTCAGGGGCTGATAAAGAAAATCTACGACATCAGTCAGTCGCCCGAATTCCTCGGCAAGATACTCTTCCTTGAGAACTACGACATGCATCTCAGTCGCCGCCTTATCTCAGGCGTGGATGTATGGATGAACACCCCCACCCGTCCGCTTGAGGCCAGTGGTACCAGCGGTGAGAAGGCGCTAATGAACGGACTGCTCAACCTGAGTGTGCTTGACGGATGGTGGCTTGAGGGTTACCGCGAGGGAGCCGGATGGGCACTCACCGAGAAGCGCACCTATCAGAACCAGGAGCATCAGGATCAGCTCGATGCATCGACGATCTACAGTCTGCTTGAGCGCGAGATAATACCGATGTATTACAGCCGCAACAACCGTGGCTACTCGCCCCAGTGGATACGCTGCATCAAGAACTCTATTGCACAGATAGCACCCCACTACACCATGAAGCGTCAGCTTGATGACTACTACGCCAAGTTCTACAACGCCCTCGGCCAGCGCTACCATGAGCTCAGCGCCAACGACAACGCCAAGGCCAAGGAGATAGCAGCGTGGAAGGAGCAGGTGGCAGCCAAGTGGGACGATATCAAGGTGGTTAGTTTCTTCGCCACCCACGGCGGCAATGCCGATGTCATCACCAGTGGCACAGCCCATACCTTGCGCGTGAAGATAAACACCGCAGGTCTGGAAGACTCCATCGGTGTGGAGATGGTTGTTGTGGCTACCGACAGCGAGGGTAAGGAATATGTGTATAATGTGATTCCCTTCAACGTAGTGGAGCACGAAGGCAATGTGACGGTGTATGAACTGACCGATATCATTGACCGTGCCGGCAGCTTCAAGGTAGCATATCGCATCTTCCCAAAGTGCAAGGCTCTGCCCCACCGCCAGGACTTCTGCTATGTGAAGTGGTTCTAGGAGCGAAAACGATAACGAAAACTATGAGCGAGTTCGGAAACGGACTCGCTCATAATGTTTTAGAACTTATACAGCAGTTTTTGCACTACGCGGTTCATAATGGTTTGGCGGTCGTAGGCATCGCTTATAGCTTCAAAGGGGAAGCCCATGACAATGGTGTTGGAGGTAGCCACAGCCGCGCAGTCACCATTGTGGTAATAGATAAACGGTTCGCCATATCCCGCTGTCTGCAACACATCAACATGGTGAGCAGCATAACGATAAGGATTCCACTCGTGGACCAGAGAGAAGCGAGTATTGCCAAGGTGCAGTTTGTGGTCGCGGGTTGACTTGTGGCCCACATATCCGAGGGTGCGCGCTGTGTAGTCGCGTTCGTCGCTGCCCTGCATATCGCTGCCCACATAGCTGCCCGATATCAGCACACAGCCACCACTGGCCAGATAAGCGTCGAGCGCCTGCTGCAGCGCGGGCGTGAGAGTCTTGTAAGAGACGATGCTGCTGTTGCCGCAGTCCTTTTGCAGACCGAAAATAAGGTCGGCCATTGAATATCGGGCATTACCCATTGTGCATTGGGAGCTATCAAGCAGGGCATCCATTGAGCAGGAGGAGATGCTGCGGGTGTGCTGGTCGCTACGCAGGGCCTGGGCGTGTATATACGGGTAATCAAAATTGTTGCCCGCTATCACCGTGCCCTCCAGTTCTGAGCCGCTGAAGCCGAGACCATCCTTTGCCTCGCTGCCTATGTTGTTGCGGTTGAATCCCTGCTGTGCACCGCAGTACTCTGCGGTGTTGATGTAGGGCACGCCAATATCGCTGTTGATATCGAAGCCGAGTCGCTCGGTAGTGCTTATGGTGGCTGGTGAGCTGAGGCGGGTAAAGCCATTGACAACCAGAATCTTCTCCTCCTGTTCGCTTGCGCAGAGAGTCGCCAGCGTCTCGCTGGGCCAGCTCTCGCCACCAAAGTTGTAAGCGGTGACGCGGAAGCGATAAATTTTGTCCTTCTCCACAGGGAGGATTATGGAATATTGACCATTGACCATTGACAATTGACCATTATCGCTTTGCTCTTGCGGCTCCATGATTTGTCCGTTGTCAAAATCGCAGCCTTCTCTGGCGGTATATATAATGAATCCTTTTGGTTCTGCGGTAGGCTCCAGAGAGTCGGTCTGCGCCTTCCAGCTGAGGCGCACCACGCTGTCGCATGCCTCGGCTTTGAAGTGGGTGACAGGCAGTGGCTGTATGGTGTAGTCGCGGCTGTGCTGGGTAGCTATAAATCGCACGATAGCCTTATAGACGCTGCGAGCGAAGAGCATCTTGAAGTTGGGGTCGTGAGCATAGAGCATGTCCTGGAAGTTCTGATGCGACATACTCTCCAGTATGATAGACGGCACCTCCGGTTTGCGGCTCTCGCTATAGTTGCGGTTGTATATCTCGCGGTGAGGCCATGTCTGACCGATGGCTGCACTAAGGTCGCGGCATATATCGTCTTGCACAATACAAGCGAGGTCGGAGTTGGCCATACGGCTGAGTCCTGAGCGCAAGGTGTCGGAGCCATTGTCGCCGTTGATGGTGTAGATGGTCAATGTGCCATAGGGTTTGTTTTCCTTAAACCACCCAGCGTCGCTATGGAAGGCGAGGCTCAGTTCGAAGGGTACACGCATGCCCGTGGTGTCTGGCATATAGACGGAGCCGCCTGCCAGGTAGTTAAGTACGTTGGAGCGCACATTGATGTCGTCGGCATAGTCATTGTTGCCGTCTTTGGTGTCGTAAACATGCTGTGGGAAACGCGCGTATTCAGCCCAGTAGCGGGAGCCTTCAAGGAAGCGTGGCATGCCACTTAATTTACCGCCTCTCTCGATGCTACCAATGCCTCCGCCGATGCGCACTTCGCTCTCAAGTACAACTCCATTATGATTTGATATATCACTAAGACTTATAGAGTTATGCATACCGCGCCCTTCTGTAAAATGGAAGGTGCCGAGATATACCCATGTGCCGCCGCCCATCTGCTGGTTTACCCTTACCTGGGTAGCTACGCCGCCGTGGCGGATAGTATATACGGCATCGGTGGCAGCATTGTCAGCCACGGGGTATCGCACATACACGGCATAGTCGTCTTCGTCGTAGATGTCGGGCATAAAACGTGAATCGCCAATCACCGACTCCTCTATCCACTCCTCGCTGTGCCAGTCTCTTTCGCGCGGACAGTAGGCCACAGCGCCAGCGCTCTCGAGCATAGGCAGCAGGAAGGGCACCACAATGGAGCGCGTGAACATGTCTTCGGTGGTGCACCACAGATTGGGTCGCTGCCAACGCCATGTCTTCTTGGTGTTGTCGAAGTAGCGGCCATGGCTTGGCCACACGGTGAGATGGCAACCTTGCAGACCGTCAAAGGGAACGAAGGGGCGCGAGATAGTTTCTACCCATTGATTATTGACCATAGACAATTGACCATTGACCATTGACGATTGACGATTAGCAATTGAGTGCCAAAGCCTGGTGCTGTCTTTATCTGAGCGGTAGATATTGGGTATGAGAGTAGATATTTCCCTGTTGAAGCCAAAGATTTGGAGTTTGTAGCGGTTGTAGGGCTCCGGCAGTTGTGAGCGTAGTTGGTCGTAGGCAGCCTTTACCTTTGCTGGAGTAAACACCTGGCTGGCAAACCCCTCCTTTGCATAGACCAGAAGCGTGGAGTCTGCGTCATTTACCTCGGTGTGGTCTAGTGCTACAGGCAGCGGTGTGCGGAAATCGCGCTGATAATGGTCGAAGAACAGGCAGACGCAAGAGTCCAATTGCCCATGGACTATTGACCATTGGCACAGCACAAGGAGAAACAGGAGTATTCGCTTCATGGGGCTTATATACGCTTCCTCGTCTTACGCTTCGGCTGCGGTTTGCGGTCGAGGTTGACGAAGCTGAACGGCTTCTCGTTTTTCTCGTCAGCAGGATGATCTTCGCGGAATGTCTCCTGCCACTGGCTGAAGTCGATGACGGGGAAGAAAGCGTCGGCTCCTTCCGGCTCATCGTCAACGATGGTGAGGTAGAGCCGGTCAGCGAGGGGCAATGTCTGGCTATAGACATACGCTCCGCCTATGATAAACACCTCCTCCTCGCTCTTGCAGAGGTCGAGGGCTTGCTGCAGGGAGTTAACCCATACGGCTCCTTCCTTGTCGGCGGGTACCTCGTGAGGCAGAGCGAGCACTATATTGCGTCGATTGGGCAGCGGTCGCTTGGGGAACGAAGCGAATGTATTCTTACCCATGATGACGGTGTGCTCCAGAGTGGTCTGCTTAAACCGCTTCATGTCGGAGGGGAGATGATAAAGCAACTCGTTTTTCTTGCCGATGGCGAAATTTTTGGCGATAGCTACGATAATGGAAAGAGTCATGAGATGTGAGATGTGAGATGGATGATGGATGATTATACTGACACTTTGCCAGGGATGTGTGGCCAGGGGTCATAGCCCTCGAGCTGGAAGTCGTCATATTGGAAATCGAAGATTGATTTCACGTCGGGGTTGATGAGCATCCTGGGCAGCTGTCGCGGTGTGCGTGTGAGCTGCAGCTTGACCTGTTCGAGATGGTTGGTATAGATGTGAGTGTCGCCGAGAGTGTGGATAAACTCGCCAGGCTCGAGGCCGCACACCTGCGCCATCATCTGCAGTAGCAGGGCGTAGGAGGCAATATTGAAAGGCACGCCGAGGAAGGTGTCGGCACTTCGCTGATACATCTGCAGGCTTAGTCGGCCCTGTGCCACATAGAACTGGAAGAACATGTGGCATGGCGGCAGGTTCATATTGGCGAGGTCGCCCACGTTCCACGCGTTGACGATGATGCGTCGCGAGTCGGGGTTATTCTTTATCTGCTCTATGGCTTCTGCTATCTGGTCGATATGCCCCCCCTTGTAGTCTGGCCACGAGCGCCACTGGTAGCCGTAGATATGACCCAGGTTGCCGTCAGGGTCGGCCCACTCGTTCCATATACGCACTCCGCGCTCTTGCAGCCAGTGGGCGTTGGTGTCACCTCTGAGGAACCAGAGCAGTTCGTAGATGATTGATTTGAGGTGCAGCTTTTTGGTAGTGAGCAGGGGAAATCCGTCAGCGAGGTCAAAGCGCATCTGGTGTCCGAAGACGCTGATGGTGCCTGTGCCTGTGCGATCGTGCTTCTGCACGCCTTCGCTCATAATACGTGTCAGTAGGTCAAGGTATTGTTTCATAGTGTTGCAAAGTTATATATTTTTTTTGAGAAATTAGGTATTGTGGTGATTTTTTTGTATCTTCGCTGCGAAATGCGTGCACCACAGTTTGACGAACAGATGCGCACTTTGCTCGGCGAAGCCGAGTGGCAGCAGATGCAGGCAGCTCTGGATGAGCCGCCCGTTGTGTCTGTGAGAGTCAAGAGTCGAGAGTCGAGAGTCGAGAGTGAGGAGGTTCCATGGTGCTCGCATGGCTACTACCTTGCCGAGCGGCCCGACTTTACCCTTGACCCTTGTTTTCATGCAGGAGCTTACTATGTGCAGGAGGCGTCGTCGATGTTTGTGGAGCAAGCCTTGAAGCAATGTGGCGAGCCCAAGGTTGTGCTGGATTTGTGTGCAGCCCCGGGTGGCAAGTCCACCCTACTCCGTTCGTTGCTGCCTGATGATGCGCTGTTGGTATGCAATGAGCCCATAAAGGCTCGTGCCAATGTGTTGAGAGAAAATATCATCAAGTGGGGGCACGAGGGTTGCTTTGTAAGCTGTAATTATCCTCGCGACTTCCGCCAGTTGCGAGATATGTTTGATGTAGTGCTGGTGGATGCGCCGTGCTCCGGTGAAGGAATGTTTCGCAAAGAACAGGCCGCAATAGACATGTGGAGTCCTGCCAATGTGAAAGAGTGCGCAATTCGTCAGCGCGACATAGTGGAGACCGTGTGGCCCGCGCTTAAGGGTGGCGGCTACCTTATTTACAGTACGTGCACATATAACACGCACGAGAATGAAGAGAACGTGCGACACTTCTGCGACACACTCGGAGCCGAGTTGGTTGAAATCCCCGTAGCGGAGGATTGGCATATCACCGGCAGTCTGCTCAGCGGCTTCAATGGTCCGGTCTATCGCTTCATGCCTCATAAGACTCGCGGCGAGGGCTTTTTCCTTGCTTTGATGAGGAAGAGGGGTGGAGAGGCAAGGAGTTCAAGAGTTCAAGGGGTTCAAGAAGTTCAAGAGTTCAAGAGTTCAAGAGTTGAGATAGACAACACGGTGTATGCTGTTCAGGCTGCGCATACGCCTGTGGTCAGACAACTCACCAAGGTGCTCTATCCTCTGTATATGGGCGTGGCTCTCTATGAGAAGAAAGGAAAGAAACAGATACCCCACCACGCTCTAGCCATGAGTCGCCTGCTTGCAAAGGATGCCTACCCTACCGTGGCACTTGGACTTGACGATGCTCTGCGTTATCTGCGCCATGAGGCTCTGCGTATTGATGCTCCGCGAGGCTATGTGCTGGTTAGCTACAATGGATTGCCCTTAGGATTCGTCAATAATGTAGGCAATCATGCTAATAACCTCTACCCTGCCGAATGGAGGATAAGGAAGAGGTGAGCATGTATAGAGAACAGAGAATAGAGAACAGAGAATAGAGAACAGTTAAATGGTAAATGATATGATGTTTTTGGATTTAACAAAACGACGCTATAGCTGTCGCAGCTATAAGCCCACAAGAGTGGAGCAAGAGAAGATAGACTATGTGATGGAATGTGTGCGTATGGCACCTTCTGCTGTAAATAGGCAACCGTGGCGCTTCCGTATCGTGAGCGACGCTGAGGGGCTGCAGAAAATCTGTCAATGCTACAACCGTGAGTGGATAGCCACAGCCCCCGCTGTTATCATTGCCTCCATTGTACACAATGAGGAGTGGGTACGCTCTGACGGCAAACATCATGGCGATATCGACATCGCCATAGCCGTAGAGCACCTCTGCCTGGCAGCTACAGAGCAAGGACTCGGCACATGCTGGGTATGCAATTTCGATGCTGCTCGGTGTCACCAGCTATTCAACCTTGGGGATAATGAGGAGGCCGCTGTGCTCATACCTATCGGGTACCCTGCCGACGAGCTTAGAGAAAAGACACGCAAGCCCATTAATGAAATAGTGGTTTAAGAGTTAAATGATTATAGATATGAAAACACTAGTGTCCACTAAAAATGGACGAGTTTAAAAATTAAATAAATTAGGTTCACTTGAACCGCTTCGATCTTTGTCATTTTTGAATATAGTTTTGTCGAAGAGATCTCTGAGATGCGTTGTATCAGTGAGTGACATGCTG
>JAFTAJ010000021.1 GCA_017458585.1 Bacteroidaceae bacterium | reverse complement strand
TTTTTTGTCCATGTCGATCATCTTTTCTCTTTGTACGTTAAACAGCACTCATATTAACTACTATTATAACGTAAATCCTATGACCTACATGGTATACTTTTCAATTATTATAGTGGTATACTTTTCAATTACTATTTACACCCCTTTTTGGTCTAAATAATCCGTTAAAAAATCCTAAAACGGGCGAAAAAACATAAAAACGTAAGAACATTTCTGCAGCTTCAAACAAAAAGAGAAGCTTTGCGCAGCCAGAACGAGTCTCCTCGGGCGCAGAAATTGCACGCGGTGTGGCACTGCGAGTCATCATACGACGAAAATTTTGCTCGACGCGAGATTTTTTATTACCTTTGCAGTTGTAAATGGTTAAATACTTAAATAGTCGAATAAGCGCATGTTGTTTGTTTTTTCCGCCCCCAGCGGCAGTGGCAAGTCCACATTGATTAATCATCTAATAAGTCAGATGCCCGACCTGACGTTCTCCGTCAGCGCCACCTCGCGCGCACCGCGCGGCGGGGAGAAGGACGGCGTGGAGTATCACTTCATGAGCGAGGAGGAGTTTCGCCAGAAGATAGCGGAGGATGCCTTCGTAGAGTATGAGGAGGTGTATGCCGGCACATTCTACGGCACGCTGAAGTCGGAGATTGACGGTCGGCTGGCTAAGGGCGAGAACGTGGTGCTCGACGTCGATGTGAAGGGCGGCCTCAGCGTGAAGCGCATATACGGCGACAAGGCGCTGCTGATATTCATTCAGCCGCCCTCGATAGAGGAGCTGCGCCGACGCCTGGAGAAGCGCGGCACCGACAGCCCCGAAAAGATACAGCAGCGCATCGACAAGGCTGCCTATGAGCTGACCTTCGCTCCGCAGTTTGACGTGGTGATTACCAACGACGACCTCGAGACGGCGCAGCAGGAGGTGGTGGAGACGGTAAAGAAGAAGACCCACCCCCTTACCCCTCCCATGAAGGGAGGGGAGCATAAACCCTCCCTTCTCAAAAAGATTTGGAACTGGGTAGTTGATTTGTTTGATTTATTCGCTTAAAGCAATGAGAATAGCAGTTTTCGGGGGCTCGTTTAACCCTGTGCACTATGGGCATGTGGCTATTGCCAAGAGCGTGGTGGAGAGCGGTCTGGTGGACGAGGTGTGGCTGATGGTCAGCCCGCGCAACCCGCTCAAGAAGGACTCTGACCTGATGGCCGACCGCAAGCGACTGCAGCTGGCAAGGCAGGCGGTGAAAGGGATGAAAGGGGTGAAGGTGAGCGACTTTGAGATGCACCTGCCCAAGCCGTCGTACACTTACATCACGCTGCGCCGACTGCGCGAGGCATACCCCGAGGTGGAGTTCTCGCTGCTCATCGGCGGCGACAACTGGCTGATTTTTGACCAATGGAAGAATGGGGAGGAGATATTGCGCTCTACACCTATTATTATTTATCCGCGCAAGGGCAGCCCCATCGATGTCGCCACCCTACCCCCCAATGTGACGTTCCTGGACATGCCCTTGTACAATATCTCCTCGACGGAGATAAGGGCTAAGAAAAAAACAGAAAAGAACCCCCATGCCAGTATGTAAGTGCTTTCAGCCCTTACCAGATGTAAGGCATAGCTTTTTCCTATAACCGAGCTTATAGACAAAACCTCTGCCTCACATCTTTGCCTCTATAGAGGCCTACATACTGTCATGGGCAAAAACAATCGGCTTTTCAAACCTAAAAAAAGTCTGCGGTCTCCGCTTTCAGAACATATACATGTTTCCTGTCTTCGTGTCTAAGTAGTAGCGTTCACACTGATCGCGTACTGGGGCAAAATTGTATAATATTCCCATGCATACATTTGTCAGCCTCATATAGTTCCACAGTTGCTGACGCTGCTCTGTTCCAAGTCGGTCAACAGCCTTGCATTCTATCAGCACATCATTGTTGACGAGGAAATCTACGTAATGCTTATGTTTTATCTGTCTTCCATGATATGACACGGAGAAATAATATTCCTTTACTCTCTCAATGCTGTTCTCTTCAAGAGATATATCCAAGGCTTCCTGATACATGTATTCGTTCAGGAAAGGCCCCATTTCACGATGTACTTGTTGACACAGGCCAACAATAGGATAACAGCGGTTCTTAAGTTCCGTCGCAAGAGCCGGATCAATGTCTGCAAGCTTTGAGACGTTGTAGGTCATAATTTATAAGATATTTTTTATTTTTGCTTTTCAAGAGCTTTTATCCGTCAGGATGTGACGGGGCTTCGACAGGAGGATGACGGAAGTTCACTTACGGCCAGACTCGTGGCGATAGCCTCGGCCTCAGCACAAAGTGCTAAGCTCTTGAAAAGAGTTTTTTTGGTTTTTGTTTAATCTCTGTGATATCTGTGATATCTGTGTGAGTATTCGTTATCGTCAAGGTGCAAATCAGCTGATGGACGACCAATCGACGGGGGTGTCGCGAAGCTGAGTGAGATGCTGCCATGTGGGGGCGTTGTCGGGATGACTGCGCTCGGGGTCGCTGTCGAGCAGATGGATGGCTGCTTCGCGGGCTGTCTCCAGAATGGCATTGTCGCGGACGAGGTTGGCCATCTTGAGATTGAGGAATAGGCCGCTCTGCTGGGTGCCCTCAATATCGCCGGGGCCGCGCAGGCGCAGGTCTTCCTCTGCAATGACGAAGCCGTCGGTGGTGCTGACCATTATCTCCATTCGCTTGCGAGTAGTGTCGGCGAGCTTATAGTCGGTGACCAACACACACCAGCTCTGCTCTGCGCCGCGCCCTACCCTGCCCCTGAGCTGATGGAGCTGGGCCAGACCAAAGCGGTCGGCATTGATGATGGCCATGACGGAGGCGTTGGGAACATCTACACCCACCTCGATGACGGTGGTGGACACGAGGATATCGAGCTTACGGTCGAGGAAGAGCTGCATTATCTCATTTTTGTCTTGGTCGCGCATCTTGCCGTGGAGCTTGCCTATGCGCAGGTCGGGGAAGGTGTCGCAGAGCTCGGAGAAACCTTGCTCCAAGTCGCGCAGGTCCATCTTCTCGCTTTCTTTTATCAACGGATATACGACATAGACCTGATGGCCGTCGGCCACCTCGCGGCGTATGAGCTGCTCGAGGTGCTCTTGACGCTGCTCGTAGATATGGACTGTCTTGATGGGTTTGCGGCCTGGCGGTAGCTGGTCGATGATGCTGACGTCGAGGTCGCCATAGACGGTCATGGCGAGTGTGCGAGGGATGGGGGTGGCGGTCATGACGAGGATGTGGGGGGGATTGGTGTTTTTGCGCCACAGCTTGGAGCGCTGCTCCACGCCGAAGCGGTGCTGCTCGTCGATGATGGCGCATCCGAGGTTGCGGAACTGCACGTTGTCCTCCAGCAGGGCATGGGTGCCTACTATCACCTTGAGGTCGCCGCTGCCGAGGTCGGTGAGAATCTTGGTGCGCCGCTTGCCCTTGACGACGCCGGTGAGCAGCTCGATGGTGACGCCCAGCGGGGCGAGCATACGCGAGATGGTGGCATAGTGCTGCTCGGCGAGTATCTCGGTGGGAGCCATGATGCACGCCTGGAAGCCATTGTCGATGGCTAGCAGCATGGTCATCAGCGCCACCACGGTCTTGCCGCTGCCCACGTCGCCCTGCAGCAGACGGTTCATCTGCTGACCGCTGACGAGGTCGTTGCGTATCTCCTGCATCACACGCTTCTGGGCATCGGTGAGCTGGAAGGGGAGCACCTCGCTGTAGAATCGCCTGAACAGTTCGCCCACCTTGCTGAAGATGAAGCCGCGATATTTGCCGTTGCGCTTGCGGGCGAACGACAGTATGCTGAGCTGGAGGAAGAAGAGCTCCTCAAACTTAAGGCGATACTGCGCCATGGGCACCTCCTGCATATTGGCGGGCAGATGCACTCGGCGCAAGGCGTCGTGTAGCGGAATGAGGTTGTATTGCAGTCGCATCTCGTCGGACAGTGTGTCGGCCACGCGCTCGGTGCCCAGCTGGCGGAACACCTCGACTACGAGCTTCTCGATGAAGCGGGAGTTGATGTTTTGGCGCTTCATCCGCTCGGTGGTGTGATAGACGGGGTGCATGCGCAAGGATTGACCATTGACCATTGACGATTGACCATTTGCTAATTCCAGCTCGGGATGGGTGATGCTGTAGGTGAGGTTAAACAGCGCGGGCTTGCCCAGCAGCAGATAGTCAGCATCCTTGCGCAACGACTTCTTTATGTAGCTGATGCCCGCAAACCATACCAGGCGCACGGAGCCGGTGTCGTCGGAGAAGAGTGCCTCCAGGCGATGGCTGCGCCCCACCCCCTCTTCCGACACGTCGCTGATGCGGCCCTTGAGCTGCACATAGGGCACTCCGCCGTCCTCGGCTCTTAGCTCAGGCAGCTGGCTGACAGTGTAGATGGTGGAGCGGTCGATGTAGCGATAAGGGAAATGAAACAACAAATCCTTGACTGTGTGGATGTCAAGCTCTGAGGCCAGGGTGAGTGCGCGGTTGGGGCCTACGCCCGGCAGGTATTGCAAACGCTGGTCAAGGAGGTGGTACATTTATTTGGAGTGAGGAGTGAGGAGTTAGGAGTGAGGAGGGTTATCGGGCGAGGGAGAACTTCATGCCGATGCCGAAGTCCTGCACGGTGGTGGGATATGCGGAGGAGGTGAGCAAGGGCTTGGTGGTCTGGCGGTCGTAATAGGCGGAGAGGCTGAGCAAGCGGCTCACCTGATACTCTGCCGATAGGGATATCTTGAAGGCCTTGTTGCCGGAGGTGGCCTGCGAGAGGTCGGTGAGGATATTGCGGTTGATGGCGCTCTGGTCGCGCAGCGAGATATCGGCACGCATATTAAGGCTGTTGTTGATGGTTCCCTCGTTGCGGTCGGCGTCAGCGGCTGCCTCCTCGTCGTCGTCGGTGGACTTCTTGCGACGGCTGACTATCTTGCGCTTCTTGGAGGTGCCGAAGAGCTTGAGGTTGTTGATCTTATAACCGAGTCCGATGATGAAGTCGGATGAGAGTGCCTCGGTGATCTGCTGCGATGTCATGCTGAGGGTGATGACGCGGGTGCGGTTGTACTTCAACGAGCCGGAGAGGCTGTTCTTGAGGGTGAAGCTGAAGCCAATGAGCGGCGAGAACGACTCATTGATAGACACGGTGCTGATATCGTACATCGACGACGGGATAGGATTGCCCGTGGAGGCTTCGTTGATGAAGCCAAGGTCGTCCATGTAGCGGTGGAAGCTGCTGTAGGTGTTGTAGGAGCCCACGGCGTAGAGGCTCTTGTAGGCGTGCTCGAGGTTGAAGCTGCGGAAATTGGTGCGGAACCATGGTATGCGCATCAGTCCGCCGTAGGTTATCTTCCAGTTGGGCAGCATGCGCTTGAGACTGGGGAATATCTCGATGCCGTTGCCACCGCAGTAGGCAGAGAGGAAGGCAGGTATCATCACATCGGAGGAGTACTTGCTGACGGTGCCGTTGGCGGGGTTGAAGGGCTGGCCTGCCATCGAGGTGTTGGCAGGATATACGGCGTTGGCGTAGCGCTTCTCCACACGCTGCTGGAAGACATCGAGGTTGCGCAGGAACTTGTCGAACGTTGCGCTGTGGTAGCCGTTGCCGGCGCTACCGGTGGAGGCGAAGGCTGTGGAGATGCTGATGGTGGTCATCTGGAAGGAACCATTCTCCGTGGTAGGCCTGCCGGCGTACATATACTGTATGCTCTTGGTCTTGGAGGTGACGCGCGTGGCGTTGAGGTCTATCTTGAGGTTGGGGATAGGCTCGATGGTGGCGGTGACCTGCAGGTTCTCGTTGTTGTTGATGGCAGCAGAGCGTGTCACACTATCGTTCATCAGCAACCAGCCACGGCTGGCGGCCTTGTCGATATACGACTCGCCGGTGAAGCCAAAGGCGAAGTCCAATCCCGGCGCCAACGGATTGCCCTTGCCCTTACGCTGGCCGAAGAAGTCGCCCACATTGGGGCTGAAGCCTGGCAGCGACATGTTGTAGCTGTTGGTGTAGCTGAAGCCGACATTGCGCAGCATCATGGCGAAGCGCGAGGCGGCACGGGCTATCTTATAGACCGGACGGTCTTCGGAGGGCTTGGCCTTCTTGATGGTCACCTTCACCTTGGCGGTGTCCTTGCTGGTGATGGATATAGAGTTGTTGTTGAGCACCTTATAGCGCAGCACATAGCGCTTGCCGTCCTGACGCATGGCGGTGACCTTGAGCTTCTTGCTGCGCTGGTTGTGCTTCAGGGTCTGCACGCTGTCCATATATAGCTGCACCTCTTGCTCAAAGAATTTCTCTTCGGTGGCGGTCTTCTGCCCCTTGCCTGTCTTGTCGCCTGCGGCCTTGTTGCCCGTCGCCTTGGACATGTTGCTTCTGCGGTTGCTGGTATTGGAGGCATAGTACTTATTGGCGTTCCTGAGGAAAGGCACGAGGTTGTATAGCTCCTCCATCTGCAGACGGCCGTTAATCTTGGCATTGCGCGAGTTGGTGATAGTGTTGCCCTGGGTGTAGCCGTTACTGAGGGTGGTACCGCGCTTCCAGCTGTACTGGGCATCGTAGGCCACATCGGCGGTGAGCCACTTGAAGAGCGGGAACTTATTGAGTGGCAGCTTCCACGAAGCGTTGAACGACTGGTTGTAGCTCAGCGGCGTACCGAAGTGCTTGATGCTGTGCATCACGGAGTCTTTCCAGATGCTGTACTCATCGGGATAGAGACTCTTGTTGACCGGCACATAGGGCTCCTGTATCTCAGCGTTGGTGGCTGTCTTGAGCGAGAGATGGATATCGCCGGTGAGGTCCCAGTTGATGCCCATGGAGCGATTCCAGAGGAAGTCTTGCGACCAGGTCATCTGCAGCGAGTGGTCTTGCAGGTTGTCCATGTCGCGCTCCTGCAATTCAAAATAGGTACGCGTGATGTCGGAGTTGAGCGTTATGCTCTGCGGCCAGAGGCTGAACTTCTGCTCTCTTAGCAGCTTGAGCCAGCCAAGTTTTGACTTGTCCTTTATTTTCTTGAAAGGCTCCAGCGGCTTGAAGTCGGGGCTGTAGGAGTAGCCCACGTTAAACTTCCACGTATCGTCGTTTTCGAAGACCTTTGTCTCGCCGGCTATGTGGCGGTGGCTATGGCTGTAGCTCACCGAGAAGTTGGCGGGGTCGTAAGGCATGGGATGGCGCTTGGAGGCTATGTCGAAGCGGGCATTGCTGATGGAGAAGTTGGTGTTGACCGTGGTGGAGGTAACGATATTCTCCAGCGAGTCGCGCTCGGACTTGGTGGTGCAAGCGTCGAGGGCGTCGTCGAGCTTCATGTCGGTGTCGAGGGGGTTATACTTCGGCTTCAGCTTGCGCTTGGAGTAGGAGTAGTAGAGCGGTATCCTCGCCTTGGCTTTCTCGGGGAAGAACTTGCCGAGCTGCACATTGGTGGTGAGGGAGTACTCGTAGAGGTTGTCGTTGCGGCGCTCATTGACGCCCTGCTCCAGTCCGCCGAAGCCGGCAGTCTCTATATGGCCCATGGCAGAGACGGTGGCGAAGTCGGATACCTGCACATCAAGCTTGGAGCGGGCTGCCCAGCCGCCTTCGTTGGTGTAGTCCTGCAGGCGCAGCTCGTTGACCCACACCTCGGCACTGCGCATGCCGCGAGAGTTGTTGCGCACACCAATCATCATGGTGCGCACCTCGCCCAGAGTGGGATTACCCATGACGGTTATCTTATTGTTGGGCGCATCGCTGTCGTACTCGTAGTAGGGAGCCGTGAAGGAGGCATTGCCTGCCGATTTCTCGCGGTTGCGGGCATTCTTGATGGCGGTGAACTTGCTGAGGTCGATATCGAGCATATTGCTCTCGGGCCACACAGCCTTGCAGTCGGCGTTGGTGTAGGTGTCGTAGTGTCCCTTGGGGGTGAGGGCGAGCGGTATCTCGTATTCGTAGTAGTTGTTGCGGTAGTCGGAGCCGAGGCGTATGAAGACGGATGCCTCGTTGTCCTTGAGATTGACATCGTCGGTCAGCGCGTTGGCATGCACAAACATCTGGATATGCTTGTACTGGCGCAAGTCCATGTTGCTGGTCTTGTAGATGGCACGGCTCTCGCCGGAGGGCAGGTCTTTCACCGTGATGTTGAGGGCCTGCTCATTGTTTTCGGTGAGCTGGCTGTTGTTGCGATCCACCACTCTCGATATGCCCGGCGGCAGCACATAGTTGACGGGCGTCTTGTCGTTGTTTTCCTGTATGCTGATGGCCGACACATCGAGCTGTCCCTCCGGCTCCTTGGTAGTGCTGCCGGTGAGCGAGTGCTCATAGTTGCGCCACTCGCCGCGCACCAGTTCGAAGGTGCCAAAGCGCAGGATGGTGGGCTTCTCGAAGTTGGTCATATACATACGCATGAACCTGACTGACGAGAAGTCGCTGATGTTGCCCTCTTTCTTGATGTAGTTGTCGAGCGGTATGCGGAACAGATACCAGTCCACATTCTCGCGGTTGCCGTTGCGCAGTGCCACGCTGGCCTCGCGGTGGTCCACGATATATCCGGTGCCGACGCGCATGCTGTCGGGGTGAATCTTCACGCGATACTCATAGTAGTTGTTGTACTCGTTGAGGGTGAAGTCCTCGTTGATATCCTCGGCATCGGGGCGTGTCTTGTAGGCCGTGGAGTAGCTCTCCACATTGGTCTCGGCATCGGCGGAGTTGCCCTGCGGGTTGTTGATGCGCAGGTAGCGGTCAAGGATGCTCGTCCTGGCATCGTCGTAATCGGAGCCGCGGAAGTAGTGGAAGTTGTCGCCGGCGGGGTCGAGGGCGATACTGTCATAGACGGCGGGTGTCACCTTGGAGCGTATGTCGCTGAGGTACTGCGAATAGGAGGGATGCGCCCTCTCGTCGTCATCGTTCATGCCATCGAGACCGATATCCTGTCTGGCTCGCGAGCCGCTATTAGTGGTAAAGGCGTAGGTCACAGCGTTTTGCGTGGCATAGACGCCCCAGTTGTTGGTGCTGTAGGTTGCCGAGCTGGCCTCAAGGCCAAGACCGCTCTCATACGATTTGTTGCCGTCTCTCAAGATATCCTCGCTGATATCTCCGAGGTCGATATAAAACTCACCGCCGGGATTGTTGTTGCCCTGCTGACGCGAGTAGATAAACGGGTCGAGCATCCAGAACTCGATGTACTCTATGTTGGCGGCATCAAAGTCGGTGGTCTCCAGCGAGCGCATCATACCGCCCCAGTGCTGTGCAGGATTGTTGAGCTGGCCCTTGCTGTCAACGTCGGGGTTAAGGTTGTAGGGACCGCGCAGGTTGGGATAGTAGGCCAGGTTGAGGATGTCGAGCGTTGACGACTGACCATAGGTCAGCTCGCGGTTGGGGAACAGCTCGGTGCGATACACCTCCCTCACATAGTGGTTGCTCAGCTGCTCCATATCGCTCTTGATATAGCCCGGGGTGAGCGACGACGAACGGCGGGTGAAGAGCGGGTCGATATTGTACCAACTCAACAGGGCGCGGTTGTAGCCATAACGCACATCGTTGATATAGCTGCTCTCGCTAAATCGCAGCGGGCAGCTGCTTATCACCCACTCGCTGGGAATATTGACATTGATTGACGACTTGGTATTCTCAAAATCGTCGATGTAGGAGGAGCCTGCCTGGCTCTGGTCGTTCTTGCCCGCAATCAGCTGGGCAAACTCTGCGCTGAAGTTGATCTGCGAGGGCTGCTCCAAGCGCAGCAGCGGCAGCTTGTCGAAGAGGTCGGTGAGCCACTGGCTGCGCTTCTTCCAGCTGACGTTCAAGCCCCAGATGGTATTGTTGAGCGGCTCGGCGCCCATAGCCACCTTGGTGGTCAGCGACTGCTCCTTGAGGTGCATGATGGTACCGCCAAACACCAGGTCCTTCGACACGTCATACTGCCAGTTGAGACCCAGCATCGTCTTGCGTTGGAAGGCCTCGCCATCGTTGCTCTCAAGGCTCACGCTGACCTGAGTGCCTGCGTCGATAATGCTCTGGTTGATGATGGTCACCTCGCCAGCCGTGTAGTTGACGGTATAGTCGGTGTTCTCTATCAGCGTCTGGCCGCCGGCAGTCACTTTCACCGAACCGCGCGGCACATTCATAGAGCCGAGCGAGATGACATTGCTGCCACCGGAGCCCTTAAACTGACCGGTAAGCACAAACTTGTCTTTCTCCACCACCTGACGGGCTCTCACCAGAGTAGAGTCGTAGAGCTCTTGGAACACATACTTGTCGCTCACAGCCTCGTTGCCTATCACCTTGGCCAGATAGCTGCCAAATGGCTCCACTGACGGGAAGAACACACGACCTGAGCTGCGGTCCACCGTGTAGCCCTCCACATAGTCGAAGTAGCCGTTGGGGTGCGGCTGCTGCTTATTGTCGAGTCGGTCGAGGTTGAGGAGGGAGAGGAGGGTGCGGTCCTTATACTGAGCCTCGGGCAGGTAGGTGAGATAAACGCCTGTGGTGTCGCTGAGGTATTTGATGTCGAGCCTGAACTTGTCGGCCTGCACCGATGTGGCCCCCAGATTATATACGTTCTTCATCATGAGGTCCCAGTTGGGCATGGTGGGGGTGCATGCCGCATTTCTGATGGCCTTCACGTAGAGGCAGGTGGTGTTGTCGTTGCGGTCGGTAGAGAACTCGCCCACCTGATAGGTGGTGCCCATATAGGTGTATTCATACGCCACGGCAAGCACCTGGTCGGTCTGCAGCGTTGTCTTGAGGGAGATGAAGCCCAGCGCCCTGTTGACCGTGTATTCGTTGCTGCTCAGCAGTCGGGCACTCTCCACCTTCTCATAATCGACACCACCCTCGAGGCCGGCGCTGCTCATGGTGGCATACACCTGACTTATCTGTCGGGCATCGGAGTATTGGGTGTTGATGGTGGAATAGAGGTCGTTGCTGGCGTTGGCGGGATTGCTGGTGCCGCTGGCATGCCACTGCGGATTGCTGATATGGCTATACTCGGCCAGGTCGGGAAACGCCACTATGTTGCGGGTGTTGGTGGTGGTATTGTTTTTGTTGGTCACCCACACCTCGATGCGCGTTATCTCTATGCCGCTGGCTATGGCGGGCAGCGTTGACATCCATCGGTCGTAGTTGTCGCGGAAGAAATGACTGAGGAAGAAGTGGCGGTTCGACTCGTAGGCGTTGCCGGCTATCTCGAAGTTGGTCAGCTGATTACCTCCGCTGGCGCTCACCGACTTGCTCACCGATTTCTTCTGGCTCACGGCCAGCTGCAGCTTGAGTTTGCCAAACTGCATGTCGGTACGCAGTCCGAAGAGACTGCTGGCACCGGTCACCAGCGAGTTGTTGCTCGGGAAACTGATGTTGCCCGCCTCCACCAGCTTGATAATCTCGTCCTCCTTGCCCTCATACTTCAGCTTGAGATTCTTCATGTCGTAGTCAAACGAAGCCTCGGTGTTGTAGTTGAGGTTCATGTCCATCTTGTCGCCAATCTTGCCCTGCAGACTCACGTTGACTTTCTCGTCGAAGTCAAAGCCCGTGGTCTTACGGTTGCGGATGGGCAGCGACGGATTGTCAATGTCCTTCATGTTGACGCCAATCTTAAGCTCCGCCTCCCCCTGCACCTTGACCTGCACACCGCCGGGGCCGAAAATCTTCTCGGCGGGGCCGAGGTCAAACTTCATGTCGGTGAAGTCGAACTTCTTCTTGCCGGCCTCCTCAAAGGCATCTTGGTTCTTGCGGTGGAAATAGGCAGCCATGCTGCGGCGCAGGCTCCAGCGGTCATACTCGTCGCGAGTCATGAGGAAGGGAGCGTTGAGGTAGCTGTCGCCAATTTTGGTGCCGAGCTTATAGCTGCCGGTGTACTCGTCATAGACGGCCTCCGTCTTGGCGTTCTCTGCATCGCGCAGGTCGAGCATCTTGTCGTCGATATCCTTCTGGCTGACAGGCGCTGTCTTCTTCACACCGTAGCGGGTGGAGTCCATGGGAACATTGACCATTGACGATTGACCATTGACCATTGACCATTGACCATTGACCATTGGTTCTTCCTGCACCTCCTGCAGCTCATACACACCTACCGCCATATCACCGCGTGTGCCTTGCGCTATCTGCCAGGCACCAGTCAGCAGCACGACTCCGGCGAGCCATGCCCAGAACCTGCGTGTATATTTCGTTTTCGTTTTCGTTTTCGTTATCGTTATCTCCCCCGGTTCCTCCCCTAAGCTAGGGGAGGTGTCGCTTGCGACGGAGGGGTGTGTCAGTTTTCGTTATCGTTTTCGTTTATAACGCTTTCAGTGCCTGCTTGATAATTTGCTCTGCCTTGAGTTCAGGCTCCTTGACCAGCAGCTCTTTCACCACCTTCTTGGTGGGAGCCGGTGAGAAGCCGAGCATCTGCAGGGCGGCGATGGCCTCCTCGCCCTCCTTAGAAAGTTCGAAAGTTCGAGAGTTCGAAAGTTGAGATTTCTCACTCCTAACTCCTAACTCCTCGCTCCTAATTCCTAACTCATTTACCTTGTCCTGTAGCTCCACGATGATGCGCTGCGCCGTCTTGCCACCGATGCCCTTCACGCGCTTGAGCATGCCATCGCGTCCGTCGGCGATAATGGCTGCGAGCTCGGGGGCGGGGTACGCCGAGAGGATGGTACGCGCCGTATTGCCACCCACCCCGCTCACGGTGATAAGCAGCAGAAACAGCTCGCGCTCCTCCTTGGTGGCAAAGCCGAAGAGCACCCACGCATCTTCGCGGATGTCCTCGTAAACATAGAGCTTATGTTCCCCTCCCTTCATGGGAGGGGTTAGGGGTGGGTCTGTCTCTCTCCTCAGCTCATCATACGAACTCAGCGAGATGTTGAGTTCATACCCAACACCCGCTGCTTCTATCACGGCCTTGGCCGGCGTAAGCTCCGCCAGCTGGCCCTTTATATAGTCAATCATAGTATGTGCGTGTGCGTTACAACATATAATAACGCGGAAAACGCACAATTATTGCCCAGCGTCGCCTTCAATAATCAATTTATACACATTGACCACGTCGGCAGTATTGACTTTAAGGTTTTCGTCCACGTCGGCAAAATAGTCGATGATGCCAGACTCCGTGCCGTTGATGATATAGCTGTAGATGGCCACCACGTCGGCCGTGTTGCGGTTGCCGTCGGCATTGACGTCACCGCGCAGCGGCAGCTCCTTGATATTCGCAAACCGGCTCCACACCCACTCATTGTTTTGGTAGGTTTCGAGGCTTCCCTTGGGCACGTAAAGCGTAACGCTTCCATAGTGCTGGTCGAGGAACGGCGCTACACCCGCATAACCGTCATACGGTCCCGGCGGCTCGGTGCCGAGGCACACCACCGTGCTGAGATTGTAACCGTTGTGCACATAGTAGTGCAGCGTCTTCACCGAGGCAGGCAGCACCAGCGTCTTCACCCTCGGCGGAATGGCGTATTGCCCGATAGAGACCAGCGTAGGCGGAAGCGAGAGAACGTCCACCCCTGTGTTATTGAAAGTGTAATTCTCCAATTTCGTAATATTGGCCTTGATATTTACTTTGTCAATGGCACTTACGTTGAATGCACTCTGCTTTATATCCGTCACGCTCTCCGGCACCTCGAGGTAGTCCATCTTGACTCCATGAAAAGCGTTTTCTGCCAACGTCTCCACGTCGTCGGGGATAACCGTGGCAGGCGTGCCGAGCACCAGAGTATTGGTCTCTGTTTCGATGATGCTGTTGCAGTCGTTGCGGCTGTCATACTTCGTGTTACCCTCCTCCACCGTCAGGTGCTTGAGTGAGCAGTAAGCGTATGCTGTGGGCGCCACCTCTGTGGTAGCCGCAGGAATGGTCACCTCGGTCAGCCCCGTATCGCGGAATGCCTCAGCTCCAATGCGCGTAACTGTGGGTGGGAAAGTGAACTCCTTCAGCTCTGTACATCCAAAGCACATCCTGTCGGGCACCTCGGTGATGCCGTCGTGCAGGGTGACGTTAGTCAGTTTGGTGCAGCCGTAGAACAAATCGCTGCCTATCTTCGTCACCGTCTCGGGCACAATAAACTCCGTGAAGCCGCACTGCGCAAATGTGGCAGTCGGCAGCTCCGTAATGCCACTATGGATGCCTACCCTCGTCAGGTTGCCGCAGCCTTGGAACACACCCGTACCGAGGCTGTTGATGGTCTTCGGAATGTCAAACTCTGCGAAGTCGGCGCCACTGAACACATAGTCGCCCAGCTTTGAAACAGAGGAAGGAATCTTCGTGTTCTTGCAAGCCACCACCAATGTGGCAGTAGCACTCTCCACAATACCGTTGCAGTTGTTGCGGCTGTCAAACTTCGGATTGCCGGCCTCCACGCTCAGACTCTCAATAATATTGTAGGGAAATGCCCCCGCGCCAATTTCCTTCACCGTCCATGGCACCGTGATGCTGCGCAGTTTTTTACATCCGGCGAAGACTCCCGAGCCGATGCTCTCCGTGCCGCCGTTGAGCTCCACCGAAGCCAAGATGGTGCAGTCGGCAAAGGCTCTCGAGCCGATGGAGCGTACTGACCCGGGGATATTGATGCTCTCGAGGGCGCAGTTGTAGAACGCATTGTCACCTATCACCTCAAGGCTCCACGGCAGGTCAATGCTGTGCAGACCCCAGCACGCCCAGAAGGCGCCTTTGGCAATCTCCCTCAGCCCGCTGGGCAGGCGGATGTTTTTGCTGTAGCTGTAGACAAAGGAACTGGGGCCCGCCTTTCGCACCGTGTAATATTCGCCGTTATAATAGACCTCGTCGGGAATCCAGATGTCATCGGAAGACCAGCGCGGGGTGCTCTCAATGCACGCCGTCTTTTCCTCGGCGGAAAGCACGGAATACTTCACATTGCCCACCTCAAACGTCTGCGCGCCGGCGCAGAGAGCGGACAGCAGACAAAAGACAATAGATAAAAGAAAAACTCTCATAGAATTCAAGAATTGAAAAAATGAAAAAATTGAAAAAACGAAATCTTTTCTGCAAAGGAAATCAATATCTGCGAACTGATAAAATATTTGGGGTAAAAAAATGACTACTGCCTGTGAATTCCCAAACTGCCGACCTTTGAAATCCTGACATAGAAATCGACACTTTCGGCGAGAGGGGCATTTTCGTCAAGGGGCACATCGTCTTCGAGAGTTACGGTATAATACACATAGTCGTTGATGGCGTGCTTTTCATACCATAGTCGCGGTTCAGTCCCCGAATCGCGTAAACCGCAAAATTATTGCCCAGCGTCGCCTTCAATAATCAATTTATACACATTGACCACGTCGGCAGTATTGACTTTAAGGTTTTCGTCCACGTCGGCAAAATAGTCGATGATGCCAGACTCCGTGCCGTTGATTATATAGCTGTAAATGGCCACCACGTCGGCCGTGTTGCGGTTGCCGTCGGCATTTACATCACCAGCCGTCAATTCCTTTATCTCTTTAAATTTAGACCACTCCCAGGGATGGTTGCGATATGCCTCTCCACAGCCCTTGGGCACATACAGCGTACAATCTTCGTAGTTGTCAAAAGGATAATATCCCGGGTCGCTCATATTGCCATACTCCCAGTTGGGCATGGGGGGCGTTTTGGCCAGACAAACGATGTGATGCAGATTTTTTGTATAATAACCACACGATACCAAGTGATTGAACTGAGTGGCTCTCAGTTTTTCCACCGTCGAGGGTATAATCAGAACCGACAGACTACTCGGCAGCGAGAAGTTGATTTCCGTCATCCCCTCCGGCAGCTGCACCGAGTAAACCGTGCTATTATTGTTTATCGGGTCGAAGGCATAATAGTCGTGCCACTGTGCATTGGTGCAAAGCACTTTAATCTTTTTAATATTGCTTCTGCAAAAAGCGCCTTCCCTAACCTCAACCACGCTCTCCGGCACCTCGAGGTAGTCCAGTGTTATACGATCTATGCAATTGCTGGTCAGCACCTTCACCCCTTCCGGAATAAACGAATTAGGAGTAGCCAGAATAATGAGAGCATCCGTCTGTGTTTCTATCAGGCTGTTGCAGTTGTCACGGCTGTCATACTTGGCGTTGCCCTCATCCACTCTCAGCGCCTTTAGTTTGGGGCACTCGCTGAACGCCTTGTTAGCTATATCCACTGTGGAGGCAGGTATGACAATCTCTTCAATGCCCGTGCCCGTCAACACCCATCCACCTAAGCGGGTGATTTGGTCGGGAATAGTAAACTCAGTCATACTGCTGCATCCGTTAAACAGGTAATCGTCCAACTCGGTCACACCGCTGGGAATCGTCACCGACTTCAGATTTTTGCATGAATCAAAGACTCCCTTTCCAAGCCCCGTAATATGATTGGGCACATCGTATGTCTCAAAGCCAAACCCTCGGAACAACCAGTCGCCCAGCCTAGTTACGGTCGATGGAATCTTTGTGTTCTTACATGCCATCACCATCGTGGCGGTGGCACTCTCCACCAGCCCGTTGCAGTTGTTGCGACAGTCAAAGTTCGGATTGCCGCCATCAATAGAGATACTCTCTATATTCTCGTATGGGAACGCCGACCTCCCGAAGCTGCGGAAGTTATATGAGAAATGCAGCGAGCGCAGGCTGTTGCAGTTCTGGAACGCGCCCTCGCCTACAGACTCCACGTTGGGCAAATCCACCGACTCCAGCTTCCAGCAGTCAAGGAAAGCATAGTCATCTATCCTGCTCACGGAGTAGGGAATCCTTACAGACCTGAGATTTTGGCAGTGCTGAAACGCCCTTGTGCCGATGGCTGTCAGCGAACCGGGCAGCTCAATCTCCTCCAGCCGCTGACAGAAGGCGCAAGCCTGATAACCCAGCCCTTCCAATCCGCTGGGCAGCCTCATTGAAGTGCACATGCAGTACACGAAAGCAGCGTCGTCAATTTTGGTGACGCGGTAATAATTACCCTCGTGATATACCTCGTCAGGAATCCACACTTCATCCATCTGATAGTATACGCCGTATCCCAGCCTTACGACACGGCAGGTCTTAGCCTCCTCCGAAGTCACCTCATACCTAAGGCCGCCCACCTCAAAATACGCATTAGCGCACACTGCTCCCCACAGGAGGGCAGCCAAGAACAAAAATCTTTTCATTTGTTAGTCGTTTGGTCAAATTGTGAAATTGTCAAATCTTATATGCTAATACTTTGGTGCAAAAATACAACATCGTTTTCAAATAGCAAAAAAAAAACAAAAATTATTCTTTTTTTTCTTCTTCAGGACATAGGAGTAGATTTTCTACGAATATGTCCCCTTTCTTTTTATTTTCTTTTGGTTACTTTTCTTATCTTTTTCTTTTTCCATTTTTCATCAAATTTTATCAGATATTTAAGCAGTTCTTGCGTTAGCGGCGGCAAAGTTACATATTCTCCGCGAGGTTACAATTTCAAAAATTGTAACCAGACATCAACTGTTTGAAAAATAGCGACATACCCCATTTTCAGCCCCAAAATTAAGGGTACAAAATGGTTACAATTTTATGAAATCGCGACCTAAGAAAAACTAATCGCGACCTAAGAAAAACTAACAGCGACCAAAGAAAAATTAACCGCGACCTAAGAACGGCAAAGGGCCATTATTTCTCTGATATATGGCAAAACGGTTTTGGCAAGGCGTTCTAAGGCCTCGGTTTGTGGCTTAGCCTGCAGATAAGGTGCAGCATAATATAACGTGGCAGTGAATTACGATAAGTTTCTGTACGACCTTGCGAATTAATCACAGTGGTAACGTTGGAGAGTTGATTGAGGATGTCGAATCCGTCAAGCATGAAGGTAAGGCCGAGCTTTGGAAAACTCTTGGTAAGGCGTCCGTTCCACACGAGGTCGTTAGCGTTTGATGAACCGGTAGCATATCCGCGGCGGCTATACATAGTAAGGTCGGTGGATATTTCCATCGCCCATGGCAATTTCACAAGAGCAGTGAGACCATAGTTGAAATTAAAAATCTTGAACGACTCGAAGTCGGGACGTGAAGATGTTACATAACTGCCGTCTATACTGCCCTTCACCCCGAGAGTATGCTTGCCGAGTTTATAGGTAAGTCTCAGTGTCTCAGTGCCGCGCCACCTGTTGACAATGCTACGTATTGGAGCCACAGCGTCATCTTCGCTGAGCATATCCACGCCACGCTCATAATTAGCTGTGGTGGAATTATATAGCATAATATTCCGTGTTTTGTCAAGAGGAACGCTATAAGTGGCATAACCGTAAAGCCAATAGTTGCCATTTATGTTCTGTGGTCTATAATGGCGTACACCCGTATTGTGGTCGTAAGTATAGGCGTAGGCTATATCATTGACGGAAGCATGGCAAGTAAGTTTAGAAGAGAAGGCCGTCTGCCGTTTTGTGCTGTTGCCGGTATAGCTAAGGCTTAGATTGTGTGTCGTTTTGTTTTCCAAATCAGGATTTCCATAGTAGATGTTGAGAGGGTCGGTATTGTTCTCCACATCTACGAAACTAACCATGTCTGGAGACATTTGGTCAAGTTCGTACTCCAGTTCCAGTTTTTTTCGACCTTCATCCCACGCGTACGTGACCTCAATCTGTGGATTATACAATACAGTGGTGCGCCTCGTTATACCAGAATATACACCGCGAGAGTAATCTAAACGATAATTGTGCCGAGTCGCCTTCACACTTGCCCAAAGGCTGATATCACACTGGCGATCGGTTTCCTCTTCCGGCTCATAATAGTATTCATATTCTGTGGTAACACCCTGATAATTGTCATACTCATGCAGACGATAGCTATTCTGTAGGTCGAGTGTCTGCAATTTGTAATCAATGGTAGAGGGCAGCTCGCCGACAACATAGTCTGTGCCGTCGCCCCATTCAGGCAAGATGGCAAGGTCGTATCGGTTGTTGTCCTGATGCTTTATGCTCTGTCCTATCTCTGGAAATATCTTTATATAATTTCTGTTTCCTTTCCTACCGCCAAGGTTTTTACTGAACAAAGGGCGGATGAAGTAACGGAACATAGTGTTGGGCTTCTGGTGAGTGTAAGTGTTTTGGAATACATCGCTTTGCGATGAGGTCTGGTTGGGATATTTGATTCCGTATTGGCTGAAGGTATTGTCCTTAGCAGCAAAATAGTAGACAGATATGGGCAACGCTATAAATCCGCGGCCTATTCTCTTTGCTGGGATGATAAACAGATTGGTATTGGTGTTCCATCCGTCTGCCTTGTTGCTTTGCAAATAGCGATTTAGCATGAGGCGACGCAAATTATCACCTTGCATAGTCTGAATACTGTCAAGGAGTGAACGGCTATCAGTGTATGTAAATGGGTCAGTAGCGAATGTGGCTCCAATATTGCCACTGCGTAAGTTGTAATGTCGATAGCTAAGCGAGGAATTAATATCCACGCCTGTTATTTCATCGCTGCCTGTAAACTTGAGTTTATGGCTGGTACTCAGATTCAAATTATCATTGCTGCTATTGGCGCTGCTGCGCATGAAAGTATTGCCTCCACTGAGAAAATTTTCTCGTGTGGTTTCAGTATAGTTGTCTGCATCCTGATACTTTATATCTATATTTCCGTTGAATTTAAATGTAGATTTCTGAGGTTTGACAAGGTAGTCGAACCCTCCCGCCTTTTGTGAGAGCATACCCGTGGGCATGCTTTCTGGTGTCCAGTTGCTGTTCTCACCAGGCTTGCGGACATCGTTGAGATTGTTGAGATTGGCATATAGAGTAAGGCGTGAAGCCTTGGTAAGACGCATAGCGAAAAGACGCGCGAGATAACGGCTCTCGCTACCAATACCTGCCTCTATATTTCCCAAAGCGTTGAGGGTGTACTGGCGTTTGAGATTTACGTCAAGTATGAACTCGCCATGCTTTTTGCCAAGGGCTTTATCTTTATCGTCCACCTTCTCGTATGCCTGCACATTCTTTACCATGTACGCCGGCAAGTTCTCAAGCATTATTTTGTTCTTGCCCTTAAAGAAGTCCTCGCCGTTGAGAAGAAGGGCTTTCACATGTTTGCCATCAAGGGTTATCTCGCCATTATCACTAAGCTCCGCACCAGGGAGCTGCCTGATAAGATTGTCAAGCATAGACCCCTCTGCAAGATTGAAGGCATCGGCGTTATAGACAACAGTGTCACCCCTGTAGTAAAACTTTACCTGTGTAGCTTTCACTGTAGCCTCACCGAGGGTATGGACGTTCCTTTCACGCTGCATGTCGGTGTTGAAGGCCAACCGCCATCCGGCAGATTTCTTGCCCGGCTTAATTGTTTCCACGCGCTCAACGGTTTCATAGCCGGCCTTCTTGAATACGAAACGGAATGTTCCACCTTCTGCTGGCACTTCACCAATCCAAAGGCCGTGCTCACCATCGCCGGTTATGCAGTTCTGCATGTCTGTAAGCCCTTCATCTATCAGTGTGGTATCTGAATAGATGTACACATGCACTCCTGCCAATATCTCGCGAGTGAGGTTGTCCCTCACAAGACCAAAGAGCATCTGCTTCTGCTGAGCCATGGCAGCAGTGCAGCATAGCACTAATGCTGCGAGCAGCATGGCAACGTTTTTGTATCTAAAGACCGCCATTGACCCTCCATAAATTATTCCGTGCGTCATAACGCAGGTATATCCGACCTCCGTTGCGACTCTCAGTATTCTTTTTCTCACTCTTGGGCCATGACAACTTGTAGGTAAGCATGATGTCTTGGTTCTTGCTGGTCACCATCTTGATTTTTGCTATGCGCGCTCCTTTGTGCTGCCTTATATGTTTGGATATATCATAGCCATGCATCGCCTCTCGCAGTTCAAGACTATCACCTGCCGTCAGTGCCGAGAGTATCCGCGATGCCGCAGCCGCAGCAGACTCCTCACGCAAGAATGCCTCACGCTCCTTGGTCATGGCTGGCATGGCAGAACGGATGTAGCCAGATGGCATATAAGCATCGGTCTCTTCCTTTACATTGTACTGTATATTGTCTGTGTATATCAACAGAATACTGTCGCCGTTACGCTGAGTGCCCCACAGCTTGAAAGACAGGAGTAGGTTATTCTCTTTGGACATGATATTCTGCATCCTATACCTGCCCGATAACTCCTCAGAGACAACTGACAATCCGAATAAGGTCTTATCGTGCATATCTCCCGAAATGTCGTAAATGATGGTGGAGTCGGTTTCTGTTATCTTCACATTCCTCTTCTTCATGGTGGAATAGACTCTCTTTTCTGCCTGAATAAATGCATTATAGTGAAAAAAGAAAGCAGCGCGCCTCTTAGTGAAATCCACCTTGGTCCAGTCGGCCTTAGGATTCAAGTCTGTAAAATCGCATGGAGATGTGGTCCTTACATACAATTCCATCTTACGATTGCCTATACCCTGATTTGACTTTGGGATATGAAACAAGTCTCTTACACTGTTGCCACCTGCCGCACAAGCGAGTCCGTAAATAGCCAGCACTGCTGCGCTCATTAAAATCCGTTTAGTTCTGTTCATTGTTTAGTCGTTTAGGTTTGCCCTTTCTACCATAAAGACTGCAAGAAAGCAGGAAAGTTTTAACCCTCGTATTAAAAATGCTATCTGCCATAAGTATAAAACAACCGGCAGACAATTATCTGCCGGTTATACTACTTAACTCAAAACAAGCATCACCTGCTATAGTCCTCCGTCAAGAAGCCATACATGCCGGGGATTATCGTTGCGCAAGGCAAGGTGCATCTGAGAAGTCGCACCGTCGGGGTACTCCAGAGTATAGACTATATACACTCCGACATAATCCTCCACTTTCAGTTCCCTTAGCTCACGGAACTTGCATCCTTTCATTCTCTTGTTAATCTTATCTATATTGCCAACATAACCGGCAAGATTTTCCTTTACATCTTCCGCACGTCCCGAGGTGAATGCGGCAAGCAAACGGGCGGCTGTCTGCACTGGGCTTTCCTTCTGCAACTGTGCCAGTTCTTCGTCCTCTATCTCTGAAACTTTGGTCATGTCATATACCCCACCCTCCGTTGCAGGATGGGAGTATTCGTCCGGCAAAGCTGTGATGGCCTTTCTGCTCAGCGCAGGGTTGTATTGTATCGCACCCGTGTAAAGCACGAGGATTTTATTGCCATCCTTATGCAACCAATATTTCACAGAGCGCAGCAAGCCATCAGGCTTAGAGAACACATTTTCTATCGTTACGTGGTTTCGCCCCCGATGTCCGGTGGCGTATATCTCTTGCAGGTTATCATCCCATTCCGTGCCTTCCACCACTACAACTATAGTAGAATCTGTTTCGCTTCTTAGCACGGTGTTATCTCCTGCCAATTCAATGGCAAACTTCTGCATCTGTAGCAAGCGGTCGGGATAAAGCAAGTTACCATACATACCAAGGAAATCTGACCCCAGATTGCCCTTGACATATCGAGTACCATTCTTTACAAACATGTATTGCGCCTTTCCATCGCAGACGATTACGCGACCGTGCTCCACCTCTCTTTCTATACGGTAGAGAACAGTGTCTGCCTGACGCATCAGCTGAACACGAGACTTAATGAAATCCTTGTCCGGGTGAATGTCAAAGAAATTCTCCTCTGGATTGGTGCGAACAAAAACCTCCATCTGGAAACTGCCCACGTTCTGTACGTAGGTGATAGCCTTATCAAAAAGGGCAATAGAGTTCTGGGAAGCCGCCGTAGCCGAAGAAGTGAAGAAGTTGTTTAAACCGACAAATACACCAAGTAGGAATATCACCGATGCAGCCACAGCCCACCATATTTTCCTCTTCTTGGTCGGAGACTTGGCAAAAGTAACGTTAGTGCTTATCTCGTCAAGTTCATGTTGAGTCTTTGCTGAGGGCTGCAACATGGCATAAACCGCACACAGCTCCTCATAGGCGGTGCGACACTCTGAACATTGCTCCATGTGTCGCTCAAACTCAGCCTTATCCTGCGCATTAACATTTACGTCAAAGAGGTCGGCTATTTTTTCGTTAAATACCTTGCATGTCATGGCTGTAAATGTTTGATATGAGAAACCGTGCTTTCTTCATTCATATATTTTCGCAGTTTGTTGAGACCATAGATGAAGCGCGATTTCACAGTAGATAGCGGCAAAGCAAGTATGGCGGCGATATCAACAAAAGATTTGCCACCATATATGCGAAGGCGTATAACCTCAGCTTGCTCCTCCGGCAGTAGAGCAAGCATCTTTGTCACACGCACATAGTCAGCCTCGGAGTATTCTTCCGACACATCTGCAATGTCATGCACAGTGTCAATACTTAGCACTATTCTTTTAGACCGGTTTTGTAATCGGTCAATACAATGGTTTGAAAGCGAACGGAAAAGGTAGCTCTTCAAATTGAGTATCTTGACGCTATCGTCATTGTATATCTGTGTATGCACACTGATATAGACATCTTGCAACACATCGGCCGCCTCCTCAGGGTCACCAAGGCGATAGCAGGCATAGCGCAGCATATTGCTACGCTCCGCCTGCATCAGATCTGCCAATTGCATGAGTTGTGTCTTGACGTCTTTCATCGCGTCATCTAACCGAATTACGGATTCGCATTTCTTTGCGCTATCCTAATATAATGACCCCATTTTCCGCAAAAAATCTTAACGGAATAACAAAAAAATCCTCCCGTATTGAGTTGTGTGTCCTGCTACCCTATCTGTGCGATGAGGCGCGTGAGCGTTTCCTTGGCGTCGCCGAGCTCGAGGTGGATGCCGTGGGGGCGCGTGTAGAGGGGGTTGTCCACTCCGGCATAGCCGGGCTTGAGGTCGTAGTTGCAGATGATGACCTCGGGGGCTTCGTCAACGTTGAGCACGGGCATGCCGTAGATGGGGGTGCCCTCAGCATTGCGGGCTGCAGGATTGAGCACATCGCTGGCTCCTACCACCACCACGGCATCCGTCTTGGCGAAATCGTCGTTGATGGCATCCATCTCGTAGAGCTTCTCATAATCGACATCGGCCTCAGCCAGCAGCACGTTCATATGACCGGGCATACGACCTGCCACAGGGTGAATGGCGAAGCGCACACGGGCTCCACGACTCTCCAACTTGTCTGCCAACTGGCGCACCTGATGCTGCGCCTGTGCCAGGGCCATGCCGTAGCCGGGCACGATGATGACGTCCTTGGCTGAGGAGAGAACGGAGGAGGAGGATTGAGCAGATCCCCTCCCCGCTCCCTCTAAAGGGGGAGTGCTCTGTTCTCTGTCTTGCAACTTCTGCACTCTCTCTTCGAGCTTGGTGACGATGGCTTCCAATTCTTGTATTCTTTTTTCCAAATCCATAACACGTTGTTCTAATTGACTGTTGACTGTTGACTGTTGACTGTTTACTGTTGAACTGTTGACTCCCTGTGGCAACAAGATTCTCAGGAGCGAGCGGTTCATGGCGCGGCACATTATCTGGGTCAGCAGCAGGCCGGAGGCTCCGACGATGCCGCCCACGGCCACGAGGAAGACGTCGCCGATGGCCATGCCGGCGATGGAGCCCGCCACGCCCGACAGGGAGTTGAGCAGGGAGATGGTGATGGGCATGTCGGCACCGCCCACACGGACTGAGAAGTAGAGTCCGAAGAGTGACGAGGCAGCGGCAACGATGATGATTGAGAGTTGACAGACCCCCTCCTCACTCCCCCTAAAGGGGGAGGGCCATTGAGCGTTGAGCGTGCCCAACACGATGCCTGCCACGGTGACGGCCAGCAGCAGGAGGGTGACGGCTGTGTGGCCTTTCCACACCAGAGGCCGCTGGGGCAGCACGCGGTGGAGCTTGCCGGCGGCCACGAGGCTGCCCACAAGGGTGACCATACCCACGGCGATGGCCAGAAGGGCAGCGGCCACATTAAACATTAAACATTCAACATTCAACATTGACCCTTTGAGCGTCATCATGCCCACCAGAGCTGATGCGCCACCACCAAGACCGTTAAACAGCGCCACCATCTGGGGCATCTGTATCATCTTGACGCGCTGCGCAAGGAGGCTGCCGATGAGGGCTCCTGTCGCTATGGCCACCCAGAGTGTCCACACGGTGATGATGCCGGCGAACAGAAGGGTGACGCCGATGCCCGTCAGCAAGGCTACGGCCGACAGGAAATTGCCCGCCACGGCTGTCCTGACGCGCGACATCATGGAGATGCCCAGCAACACCGTTGCTGCAAGCACGCTACTGATTATTATCTGATAAAAGTCCATATAAAAAGTAGTTATCGCTTCGCTCAGGAAGTTAACGGAAGTTAGCGGCTTTCAGCCGCGGAAGTTAACGGACGTATGTCCCAAGTCCGGAACGAAAACAGGTATCGTCCGCTAACTCCTGTTAACTCCCGATAACTCCCGTTAACTTCTTTAACTTCTCTGACTTCTTCTTCCGGAACATCATCAGCATGCGGTGAGTAACGCCAAAGCCACCAAACACGTTGACGGCAGCCAAGATGATAGCGGCCATGCCTGCCACCTGCGCCCCCCAGCCGTCGCCACTCAGGAAGGCGATGCCCGTGGCACCGATTGCGCCGACTATGGTCACTCCCGACAGGGCGTTCATGCCCGACATCAAGGGGGTGTGCAGCAGGCTGGGGACGGTACGGATGATGAAGTAGCCCAGCACTGTGCTCACCACGAATACGGCGATAAGTATCAACGGATGTATCATCCCTATTTCAATTTTTCAATTCTTCAATCTTATAGCCCCATTGCTTCGCGAGCTCCCGCATGGACGAGCTGTCCGTCGATGCACACCAGCGAGCTGCGTATTATCTCGTCCTCGCGGTCGAGCACCACTTGGCCGTCTTTCACCAGATATTTCACCAGATTGTGGAGGTTGTTGGAGAACATCCATGTGGAGCTGGTGGGCAGCAGTCCGGGTATGTTCTTCACGCCCATCAGGGTGACGCCGTACTTCTGCTCTATGCCGCCCTTGGGGGTGAGCTCGCAGTTGCCGCCCTGGTCGATGGAGATGTCAACGATGACGGCTCCCTTCTTCATGCCCTTGACCATCTCCTCTGTGATGATGATGGGGGCTATCTTGCCGGGGATTAGCGCGGAGCAGAACACTATGTCCATCTCCTGGATTGTGGCCTTCAGCGCCTCCTGCTCCTGAATGAGCACATCGGCGGGCAGTCGCTTGGCGTAGCCGCCCTCGGCAACGGCGAGCTCGGCAGGCACCGTGGTGTCAACGGTCTTGGCACCCAGCGACCCTGCGTTCTCTACTGCCATGGGGCGTATGTCGGCGGCATAGGTGATGGCACCAAGGCGCTTGGCGGTAGCCAAGGCCTGCAGGCCTGCCACTCCCACACCGATGACCATCACCTTGGCGGGCTTTATCTGACCGACGGCAGTGAACATCGACGGCACGAAGGTGGTCATCATGTTGGCGGCCATCAGTATGCCCTTGTAGCCGGCGCAGGTGGACATGGAGGTCAGCGCGTCCATGTTCTGGGCACGCGAGATACGGGGGATGCCGTCGAGGGTGATGGCGGTGACGCCCTGCGCCGTCAGCCGCTTCACCATCTCGTGGTTGACGGGCGAGGCGGGATGGATAAAGGTGATGAGGTACTGGCCGCGGTGCATCATGTCAACCTCGTGCTTGCCCTTGGCCTCGTTCATCAGCGGCTCCTTGACCTTGAGTATCATCTCAGCGCGGTCGTAGATGTCCTGCGGGTCGTCCACCATCTCGGCTCCCGCCTTGATGTAGTCCTCGTCATGATAGAGCGCTCCGTCACCGGCATGGCGCTCCACGAGCACCTGATGCCCTTCGTTCACAAACTCGCCCACCGTCTGGGGCGTTGCTGCCACACGAGCCTCGTCGTGCATAATCTCTTTGGGTATTCCGATAATCATGTCTATAATGTTTAATGTGAATGTTTAATGTGAATGCCGAAGACATCGCGAGCGGCTCGTCGGCTGTCAGCAAAGCTGGTGCCGACATTAAAGAGCCGCGAGAGCGAAGCGGCAATGTTTAATGTTTTCGTTTTCGGCTGCAAATCTACATTATTATTTTAATTAAGGTCAGATTTTGGGAAAAATTTATATGTTTTATTTGAGATTTGGTCGTTTGGTTGTTTAGTTGTTTGGTCGTTTGGTTGTTTGGTCGTTTGGGAGTTTGGGAGTTTGGGAGTTAAACTTCAAACTTTCCAACTCTATCAACGATGAGGGCGATGGCCCCGTCGCCGGTGACGTTGCAGGCGGTGCCGAAGGAGTCCATGGCAATGTAGAGGGTTATCATCATAGTCTGCTGCGTGGAATCGAAGCCAAGCATACTCTCCAGCACTCCGAGGGCGGCCATGATAGCTCCGCCCGGCACTCCCGGGGCTGCCACCATTGTCACACCGAGCATCATCACGAAGGCAAGCATGGTGGGGAAGTCAAAGGCGATGCCCTGCATAAGCATCAAGGCTATGGCGCAGGAGGTAATCTTGAGCGTCGAGCCGCTGAGATGGATGGTTGCGCACAGGGGTATCACGAAGCCTGCCACTGGCTCGGACACATGGTTCCTGAGTGCCTGCCGCAGGGTGACGGGTATGGTGGCCGCCGAGGAGGCTGTGCCGAGGGCAGTGAAATAGGCGGGTAGCATGGTGCGCAGCAGCTTGAGAGGGTTGCGGCGCGTGACAATGCCGGCCAACGCATATTGCAACAGCAGCAGCAGAATGGTCATGGCGAAGATTATCGCCACGATGGCCACGAAAGCCTCGAGCACACCGGCCACCTGCCCTTCAGCCGTCATGCTGAGAAAAATGCCGAAGATATAAAACGGCAGCAAGGGGATGATGACAAACTCGATAGTCTTGCTGACAATAGTCTTAAACTCACTGAAGCCACGCTGCAAGGACGCGCCGCCAAACACCGCTATGCCGAGACCCATCATAAACGAGAAGACAAGAGCTGTCATCACATCCATCAGCGGAGGGATGGTGATGGTGAAATAAGGGGGCAGCGCCGTGCTCTGGGCATCGATTAGCGCAGCGGTTCCCGATGGCAATGTAAAAGGAAACAGCCCCGTACTGAAAGCATAGGCAAACAGGCCACTCCCCACGGTGAACGCATATGCCAGAGCCACGGTGAAGAGAAGCATCTTCCCCGCCCTGCCGCCTATCTCGGCTATGGCGGGAGTAACCAGTCCCACTATGATGATGGGGATGAGGAAGCGCAGCAGCTGGTCAAACAAGCCGCACAGGGTGGTCATAGTCCTCACAGCGAAATCGGGCATTATATGTCCGAGCAAAACACCTGCCAATATGGCGGCGATGACTTTGATAAGGAGTGGTATTCTTTTCATTGGTTGTCAATATAAAAAATCGGCAGTGATTGCGCGGTATTCGTCAGTGGGAGTGCCGTCGGCATTAAAGAGGGTGAGGAGTGAGGAGTGAGGAGCGAGGAGTGAGGAGTTGTGGTTGGCGTTGGTAAAAGCGAGCACGCTGCGCTTGAATGGCTTGTCGGGCTTGGTGCGTATGTCGATGCGTCGCATCAGATGGAGGTCGTGGAGCCAACAGGTGTGGATGAAGTCGTCGGCTGCAGAGAATGGGATGATAACCTCAAAGATGCCATCATCGCACAGCAGTCGGGAGGCTGTATCGGCAAGCTCCTCAAAAGTGAGGGTGTCGGCGCGGCGTGCAGCATCGCGAGCCTGAGACGATGACGCAGGGCTGTGGGCATAGTAGGGCGGGTTGCAAACGAGAATTGAAAATTGACAGACCCCCTCCGACTCCCCCTCTATGGGGAGAGGAATTGAAAATTGAGATTTATCACTCCTCACTCCTAACTCCTCACTCCTAACTCCTAACTCCCTCGCGTCTGCGCACACAGCGGTGAGGCGGTCTCCCCACGGCGAGGCCGCAAAATTCTCCGCCGCCTGAGCAGCAGCCTCAGGGTCAATCTCCACCCCCACTATCCGAGCCTCAGGATAGCGCTGCGCCAGCATCAGAGCCACCACCCCCGTACCAGTGCCGATGTCGAGAACGTTGAACATTGAAGATTGAACATTGAACATTGAAGATTGAACATTATTCTCTATTCTCTGTTCTCTATTCTCTATTCCTAACGCCAACGCCCCGAGCAGCACCCCGTCGGTGCCTACCTTCATGGCGCAACGATCTTGGCGCACACTGAATTGCTTGAAATGAAACATACTCTGCATCGCGTTGGCGAAGTTACTCGTTTTTTCTCTAAAAACGCGAATTGTGCCTGATAATTATATTTTTTATATATGAATATGCACGCGTATGAGATTTTTTTGTTATCTTTGCGGCCGCTTTGAAAATTGACACACCCCATCCCCCTTACGGGGACTTCCCCTAACTTAGGGGCAGAAAAATTGAAAATTGAACGTTAAACAAAATAGCGCGCTACTTGAAGGAGCTGAACAACTAAACGACCAAACAACCAAACAACTAAATGACCAAACATAAACTAAATTTTTATGGCAACAAAAAGAGTTTACACCTTCGGCAACGGTAAGGCTGAAGGTAATGCGCAAATGCGCGAGGCTCTCGGCGGAAAGGGTGCTAACCTCGCCGAGATGAACCTGATCGGTGTACCCGTGCCCCCGGGATTCACCATCACTACCGACACTTGTAACGAATACTATGCTGTAGGGCAGGAGAAAATCGTAGAGCTGCTGCAGGACGATGTCAACGCCGCCGTGGCTCACGTGGAGAAACTCATGGGCTGCAAGTTCGGCTCCGTGGAGAACCCGCTGCTTGTCAGCGTACGCTCCGGTGCCCGTGCATCCATGCCCGGCATGATGGACACCATCCTCAACCTCGGTCTTAACGATGAGGTGGCCGAGGGTATGGTACGCAAGACCCAGAACGCTCACTTCGTATATGACAGCTACCGCCGCTTCGTACAGATGTACGGCGACGTAGTGCTCGGCATGAAGCCCGTCAACAAGGAGGACATCGACCCCTTCGAGGCCATCATCGAGAAGGTGAAGGAAGAGCAGGGCGTAACCCTCGACAAAGACCTCAGCGTTGACAACCTCAAGAAGCTCGTGGCCCTCTTCAAGGCTGCCATCAAGGAGCAGACCGGACAGGACTTCCCCACCGACCCGATGGAGCAGCTGTGGGGCGCCATCTGCGCCGTATTCCGCAGCTGGATGAACGAGCGCGCCATCCTCTACCGCAAGATGGAAGGCATACCCGACGAGTGGGGTACCGCCGTCAGCGTGATGGCTATGGTGTTTGGTAACATGGGCGACACCAGTGCAACGGGTGTTTGCTTCAGCCGCGACGCCGGTAACGGCGAGAACCTCTTCAACGGCGAGTACCTCATCAACGCTCAGGGCGAAGATGTGGTAGCAGGTATCCGCACCCCGCAGCAGATTACCAAGATAGGTAGCCAGCGCTGGGCTGAGCGTGCCGGCATCAGCGAGCAGGAGCGCGCTGCCAAGTTCCCCTCCATGGAGGAGGCTATGCCCGAGATCTACGCCGAGCTAAACGCACTTCAGGATAAGCTGGAGCATCACTACCACGATATGCAGGATATGGAGTTCACCGTACAGGAAGGCAAGCTGTGGTTCCTCCAGACCCGCAACGGCAAGCGCACAGGTACTGCCATGGTTAAGATTGCCATGGACCTGCTCCGCGAAGGCCTAATCGACGAGAAGACCGCCATCCTGCGCTGCGAGCCGCAGAAGCTGGACGAGCTGCTCCACCCCGTATTCGATAAGGACGCTCTGAAGAAGGCTAAGGTCATCACTCAGGGTCTCCCCGCCAGCCCGGGCGCAGCATGCGGACAGATTGTGTTCCACGCTGACGACGCTCAGGAGTGGGCAGCCAACGGTCACAAGGTGGTTATGGTACGTATCGAGACCAGCCCCGAAGACCTCGCCGGTATGGCAAGCGCCGAGGGTATCCTCACCGCTCGTGGCGGTATGACCAGCCACGCTGCTGTGGTGGCTCGCGGTATGGGTAAGTGCTGCGTCAGCGGCGCCGGTGCCATCAATGTTGACTACAAGGCTAAGACCGTAGAGATAGAAGGCGTAGTATATAAGGAAGGCGACTATATCTCCCTCAATGGTACCACCGGTCAGGTGTTCGCAGGCGAAATCCCCACCAAGGCTGCAGAGCTCAGCGGTGACTTCAAGGCCCTCATGGACCTCTGCGACAAATACACCAAGATGGAGGTGCGCACCAATGCCGACACACCGCACGATGCACAGGTGGCACGCGCCTTTGGCGCCAAGGGTATCGGTCTGACTCGTACAGAGCACATGTTCTTCGAGGACCAGAAGATTATTGCCATGCGCGAGATGATTCTGAGCGACACAGTGGAAGGCCGCGAGAAGGCTCTCGCCAAGCTACTGCCCTACCAGAAGGCTGACTTCTACGGCATCCTCAAAGCTATGGACGGACTGCCAGTGAACATCCGCCTGCTTGACCCGCCACTCCATGAGTTCGTTCCCCACGATATCGCCGGACAGCAGAAGATGGCTGACGAGATGGGTGTAAGCCTCCAGACCATCGAGCGCCGCGTGGAGAGCCTGGCAGAGAACAACCCGATGCTCGGTCACCGCGGTTGCCGCCTCGGTATCACCTTCCCCGAAATCACCGCCATGCAGACCCGCGCCATCCTCGGCGCCGCCTGCCAGCTGAAGAAGGAAGGCTTCGATCCCAAGCCTGAGATTATGGTGCCGCTCATCGGTATCCTCTATGAGCTCAAGCAGCAGAAGGAGATTATCAAGAAGACTGCCGCCGAGGTATTCGCCGAGGAAGGTGTGGAGATAGAGTTCGAGATTGGTACTATGATTGAGATTCCTCGCGCTGCCCTCACCGCTGGCCGCATTGCCACTGAGGCAGAGTACTTCTCCTTCGGCACCAACGACCTCACCCAGATGACCTTCGGCTACAGCCGCGACGATATCGCCAGCTTCCTGCCCGTATATCTGGAGAAGAAGATTCTGAAGGTTGACCCGTTCCAGGTGCTCGACCAGAATGGCGTTGGCAAGCTCGTGCAGTATGCAGTGGAGAAGGGCCGCGAGGTACGTCCCAACCTGCGCACCGGTATCTGCGGTGAGCACGGTGGCGAGCCCAGCTCCGTGAAGTTCTGCGCCAAGATTGGCCTCAACTACGCTAGCTGCTCACCCTTCCGCGTGCCCATCGCACGCCTCGCAGCCGCACAGGCAGCAGTAGAGGAATAAACCAACTCTGACATAAATAGTAAAGAGGCCTGTCCGCTTTGGGCAGGTCTCTTTTTGCATTTATACTTGGTCTTCTGGCGATATTTATGAAAATTCGTTGCAAAATATGCGTTATTTTGCGATTGTTTTTGGAAATTCGGCAAATAATTAGTATTTTTGTCGCAGAATTAGCGACATTATAAACGAAACTTTGTCGTACAAAGAACGAATACGTTATGTATATACACGAAAGAAAAAATTGGACAGACTTCCGTTGGGACGATTCACAGGTATCGCTCCTTCAGGAAAAAGTTTTCCGTAAACAAGGACTGCTTTATGGCAGACTAAGCTCGCTTGGCTTTGACAGTAAACTGCGTGCAATGGCAGAGAATCTGACTTATGACATAGTATACTCTTCAGAGATTGAAGGCATCCAACTAAACGTGGATCAGGTACGTTCTTCCATTGCCAGAAGGCTGGGCATTGAGAACGTGAAATATAGTGCTCCTTCTCACTATATTGATTCTGTTGTGGGTGTTATGCTGGAAGCTGTACAAAATTATAATCAGCCTCTCAGCAAAGAAAAGTTGTGCGCCTGGCAATCCGCTTTCTTTCCTTCAGGATATAGCGAAGGAAGCCAGATAGAGATAGGCCAGTACCGTACCAACGAAGAGCATATTGTCAGCGGAATGTTCGGACGTGAGAAAATTCATTATATTGCGCCATCACCCGACCGTGTGGAAAAAGAGATGCAAAAGTTTCTCACATGGTTCGACAAGGATGAGCCTGTAAGCAGCGTGATCCGATCAGCCATTGCACATTTCTGGTTTGTGAGCATTCATCCATTCGAGGATGGTAATGGTCGTTTGGCTCGCATCCTTTCCGACATGCTTCTGGCACGAGGCGAAAAGAGTGAGTTCCGCTTCTACAATGTATCATCGCAGATCAACAAAGACAAGAATCACTATTACGACATCTTGGAGCGGATGCAGCACGGCGATGGTGACATCACAGAGTGGTTGACGTGGTATCTGCAGAAATTGGTGAATGCGCTCGACGAGGCAGACACCATTGTCACTACCATCTTGAACAAGAGTTTCTTCTGGCAGAAAGCTTCGGTTGTGCCTATGACAGAAAGGCAAACTCAGATGCTTAATCTGTTTCTTGACGGTTACGAGGCAAAGATAACATCCAAGACATGGGCTACTCTTGCGAAATGCTCAAAGGATACCGCCATACGCGACATACAGGACTTAGTTGCGAAAAATATCCTTATAGAAGATATACCTGGGGCAAAGCGACCAAGTTACTCCATTGTCTATGATGCAGAAGACCTTTCGCAGTTCTTTACTGACGTAAGTATCATGGAAGAGAATGGCATTCCGTATCTCAATGCTTTATATAAGGGAAAGAAGCAGATTTGCGAAAGAATACTAAAACTCGATGCAGATCGCTACCAGAAAGGAGATTTGCCTTTGTCCAATCTACTCAGTAAATATTGCTCGTATATCGTTGCAAGTAATAGAGAATAGTTCAATAAACAGATAAATCGGAATTTATGGAAATCAATAATAGACCCAATCCGAATGAGGTTTTTCCGAATCCTAAGATTCCAAGCCTCTGCTTCATCAAGAACGTGGTGAAGAACCCGCGTATCATCATCGGCGACTATACCTACTACGATGATGTGGATGGTGCTGACCAGTTCGAGAAGCATGTCACTCATTTCTACGACTTCATAGGCGACCGGCTGATTATCGGCAAATTCTGCGCTATTGCCAAGGGTGTGGAGTTTGTCATGAATGGAGCCAATCATAGGATGGACGGTGTGACAACCTATCCGTTTTATGTCATTGGTGGCGACTGGGGAAGTGCCATTGCTCCAGTGAAAGATGAATTGCCTCTGAAGGGTGATACCGTTGTGGGCAATGATGTCTGGATTGGCCAGCATGT
>JAFTAJ010000020.1 GCA_017458585.1 Bacteroidaceae bacterium | reverse complement strand
GCCCATATTCGCCGTTGCCTGTGTGGTCTCGGCCTTTACCTCGCTCTCCGAAGAACAGCACGTCAGCAGCATTGCCGTTAAAATCATTAGAATCTGTCTCATTTCGTCTTCTTTTATAATGCAAAGCTCGTGCAAGCCGAACGCAATGGAGCTCGCTCCAATTGCTGAGGCGCCGCCGAGTTTCGCGGTCGATTATTATTTTCGACCGCAAAGGTACGACGATTTCCCGATACATCGCCTAAACAGATTTTGGAAAGAACTACCCAAATTGCGGATAAGTGAGTACAAAGCCATGCTTAGGCTCCAAATTACTCATGTATTTGTTGTGATGCCCAGCAAAAGCAGAAAGACGTCTTTACAATGTCGTGCCCTTCTTAGGAACGAAGAAATCGGGCTGCAATGCGCCTTCCATCTGGAGCAGGCGCAGCTTCTTGTCGATGCCTCCGGCGTAGCCTGTAAGCGAACTGCCTGTACCGACGACGCGGTGACAGGGGATGATGAGCGATATGCTGTTGTGGCTCACCGCGCCGCCGACAGCCTGCATGGACATCGTGGGGATGCCGCGCTCGCGGGCTATCTGTCGGGCAATGTCGCCGTAGGTCATTGTGTGCCCGAAGGGGATGGTGAGCATGATTTCCCACACCCGTTTCCGAAAGTCGCTGGCTCGCATCGAGAGCTTCGGTGTGAAGTCGGGAGCCTTGCCGCTGAAGTAGGTGTCGAGCCATCGGCGCGTCTCGTCGAATATAGGGAGGTCGTCGCGCTCTGTATGCTTAGTGTCGAGTGCATCGGCGAAGTATTTCTGTCCGTCGAACCAGAGGCCGACGAGTGCCTCGCCGTCAGAGGCCAGTGTGATGCCGCCGAGAGGCGACTGATAGTGCGTCGTGAAGTCCATTGTTTTTAGTTTTACTAACTCAATAGCCTTTTTGCCTGTCAGATGCTTGATGTCGAAACGGATCATCATCATCCGTGCAAAGCCATGCTCCAGTTCCTTCTGTAAGGCTTCCTCTTGGTTGGGATTATATCTGTCACCAAGCAGACGTGCCGTTTCCAGTTTCTCCTGCTCATCCTCGATGATGTGGATGCGACCAAAGGCTATCACACTACGGAAGAAGGTGGTGTACCTCGCGGGCTGCACATCATCCTTGTCGATGACACAGAATGAAGCTTTATCACAATTCCTGATGGCATCCACCTTATGACCACTCAGGGCACTGTGGAAATACAACTTGCCATCGGCATAGACATAGCTGATGGGAACAGCGTATGGATAGCCGCCATCACCCAGCAGTGCCAATGTGCCGGCAGTAGCCCTCTGCAATATCCCGATGCTCTCTTCTTCTGAAAGCTGCTGGCGCTTGCGCCTCATTGCTCTGAATTCCATATTATGATACTGTTTTTAGTCCGATAATTGACGCAATGAGCGTCGCGATGAAAAACAATCGCCAGAACGTGGCCGGTTCGCGGAAGATGAAGATGCCTACAAGGACCGTTCCTACAGCACCTATTCCCGTCCATACTGGGTAAGCTGTCCCTAAAGGAAGCGTCTGTGTAGCTTTGGCCAATAGTCCCATACTGAGAATGGTGAAAGCCAGGAATCCGCTCATCCATAGCCACCATTCAGTTCCTGTCACATACTTTGCACGACCAAGACAATAGGTGAACCCCGTCTCACATAGTCCTGCAACAATCAAGATAATCCAGTTCATTTGGTTACCGATTGCCTGTTTGAGGGCTGCAGAACTATTCCGGCGACTCCTTCTAAGGCGTTGCAAAGATACGAAAAAACTCCCAATTCGCGGGGAATAGGGAGATGTTTTTATGATTATTTGTGAGATTCGTTATATTCCTTTTACCCAAGTCACTTCAATTTGTTATACACTTCGTTAGTCACAGGTTCAAGCCACTCGTTGCTTGAACCATCCTGCACGTCCTTATGATAGGTGAGATGCTGGAACCAAGAATCTTTGGCAGCTCCGTGCCAGTGTTTTACTTCGGCCGGGATGGCAATGACTGTGCCGGGAGTCATCTCGATGGCTTCCTTGCCCCATTCCTGATACCAGCCGCGGCCACTAACACAGATAAGCACCTGCACGGCCTTATGGTGAATGTGCCAGTTGTTGCGGCAGCGAGGCTCGAAGGTGACGTTGTGTACACCGCCACCCACATCGGCTAGATAGCTGTTGCCGATAAAGTACTGAGCGTATGCTGTGTTCGGCTCGCCCTTGGGCCATTTGCTGCGCAGGGTATAGCCCTCGCTATCAAGCCAGGCACAGAGTTCATCAACGAGTTCCTGACTATTTCCCATGTTTACGGCTCCGCGTTTGTGTGCGGCCAACTGTGGAGCAACTCCTTCGAGACCACTCAATG
The DNA here is from genome assembly GCA_017458585.1 of Bacteroidaceae bacterium. Lineage (GTDB taxonomy): Bacteria > Bacteroidota > Bacteroidia > Bacteroidales > Bacteroidaceae > UBA6382. The sequence goes on along the minus strand of JAFTAJ010000020.1, from coordinate 58,848 downwards.
CTGCAACAGTTACTATCTCACGGTCGGCATTTGAGAGTTGGTTTCCAGCAAAGATGTCGCCGAAGAGGTGCGACTTCAGGTAGTAGTCATCCTGCGGGCAGAAATCGTAGTCGAAAGCACGACCCGATAGTTGCGTCTGGTTCTTCTTTCCCAGCTCGTAGGCGGCCTTCGCATCGTCCCATTCGGTAGGGCGCTTCCAAGGCTTGCCCTCCTGCCAAGATGGTTGTTTATTTTCCAATACCCTGTTCAGCACTCCCAACGCATTCAACGAGCGAGGGAATCCCGTGTAGGCATAGAGCTGAGAGAATGCCTCCTTCAGTTCGTTGATGGTCACACCATTGTCGAGTGCCATCTTAACGGCAGGCTCCAGTCGCTCCAAATCACCCTGTGCCATCAGACAGGCACACGCCGCCAATCCTTTTTGACGCTCCGTCAGCGTCTGAGCATTTACTGTTGCCATAGTTAACACAGCTATTAAAAAAATGGCGATACGTTTCATATCACATACTCTCCCGTAATATCTCCGTGATGTCCTCGGGCTTCAGGTCCATGTAGCCTGCGGGATAGCAGATGGTACCTTCGGTAATGCCAGGAATCATATCGGCAGTGGCACCTATTTCGCTGATGGTCAGCGGCAGACCGATTTCCTGCATCCATGCCTTCAAGGCTGCGAGACCTGCCTCGGCAATCTGCTGGTCGCTCATTCCGTCACCGTTGATATTCCATACGTTCTTAGCAAAGCGCACAAACTTGGCAAGACCAGGCTGCATGGCGCGACGATAGTAGGCCATCGAGACAGCAGCGAGAGCGTAGCCGTGAGGGGCGTGCGTCCAGGCTCCTACGGAGTGACCAATCATGTGAACCATCCAGTCCTGACGTTTGCCAAGACCAATGAGGGTGTTGAGTGCCCAGGTTGCCGTCCACATGATGTTAGAGCGGGCCTCGTAGTCCTGTGGGTTCTTCACGGCGATGCGTGAGGCCGTGATAAGACTGCGCATCAAGCCCTCGGAGAGGTAGTCGCTCGTGTTGTCGTCAAAGTCTGAAAAATACTGCTCCATGATGTGATTCATGATGTCGTAGATGCCGGCCTTCATCTGGTTATCAGGAACAGTCATCGTGAACTTCGGATTCAGTATTGAGAACTTCGGCATCAAGCGGTCGTCGAACACATGGCCCACCTTGAACGACTTCGCGGCATCGGTGATCACACAGCCGCCATTCATCTCCGAGCCTGTGCCAGCCATCGTCAGGATGCAGCCCACGGGCAGTATCTTCTGACCAGCTGGCGGATTCTGCTGTTGGAGCCAGAACTGATTCCAGTAGTCGCCCTCATAAAAGACGGATGCTGCCACACCTTTCGAGTAGTCGCAGACGCTGCCGCCACCGAGGGCGAGAATCCAATCGACCTTGTTCTCGCGGGCTATCTTCACGCCCTCGTGCAACTTCTCCAGCGTGGGGTTCGTCATCACGCCGGGATTCTCCACGATGGTTTTGCCGGCCTCCTTCAGAATAGCCACCACCTGGTCATAGATGCCGTTGCGTTTCACACTGCCGCTGCCGTAGTTCAACAGCACGACGGGGCCAAAGTTTGCGAGTTCGTCCTTGAGATAGTTCAACGACTCATCACCAAAATACAGTTTGGTGGGATTGTAGTACGAAAAATTTCCTTGCATGGTTGTTTTGAAGATTGAAAATTGAACATTGAAAATTGAACATTGTCGCTTCGCCTACTGGAACTTCTTGCCTGAGCCCCAAGCCTGGCCTACGCTGTCGCCAAGGGCACGGTAGCACATGGCAGCGGCATCAAAGACGATTGGCTTGAGCTTGGTCAAGTCCACCTTGCCGTCGGTCAGGATGCTCTCATCGGCACTCTGGTTTACCACCTCGCCAATAAGCATACCATCTTCGAAGCTCACCACGCGGCACTCCAGCGTGAGCGGATACTCATTGATGATGGGCGCATCGACATTGGGACTGGGGGTGAAGGTGAAGCCTGTCCTAGCCACCTTGTCGGGCACATCGTTGCCGCTCACAAGGCCGAAATAGTCAGACTCGGCCACGGTGCGCTCGTCAGCGAAACTGATGGTGAAGGCGCCTGTCTCGGCCAGATTGTCGGTTGTCTTATGCTTGCTCAGGCTGATGACTATCTGCGCATAGTCCAGCTGGCCTGCCCATGCAGCCATCATCACGTCGGGGGTATGGTCTTTGTCCCATGTGGCTATCATCACACATGGCTGAGGAGTGGTGACGAGTGCGTGCTTGTTGCCGAAGTTCTTGCGGCCTGCCACCTCTTGGATGTTCTCTTGTTTGGTCATATTTTCGTTTTTGTTTTCGTTTTTATTACCAGCGCCCGAGCAAGCTGTCAAGCCTACACAGGCGAGCAGCGCAAGGGCTGCAACGGTTAATGTCCTTGTTTTCATTTTACTATACTTTTAAGCCATTTTTCTACTTTCTCTCTGCCGCTACGCACCTCATGGCCGTAGATTGAGAACTCTCCCTTGACCTTGGCCTCGGGATAAGCCTTCTTGACATCACTCACGCAGCGACCGAGTCCTGAGCCTTCGTGTGTGGTGAAAGGAATGATGGTCTTGCCGTTGAGGTCATACTTCGAGAAGAAGGTGAACATGACTTGCGGATAAGTTCCCCACCAGACGGGGCCACCGATGAAGACTGTATCATACTGGTCGAGATTCTCCGGCTCGCCTTCGAATGGCGGCAGCTCGCCCTGCTGCTGTTCCTCCTTGGCGAGGTCGCACAGTGGTGCGTAAGCCATGCCGTCGTACTTATGCGTGACTATCTCAAACTGGTCAGCGCCTGTGATTTCGGTGATATAGTCGGCCACGATCTTCGTGTTGCCCACCTTGATATTTCCCACTGCGTAGTTGTCGCCTGCATGTGAGAAGAAGATAACGATTGATTTGCCCATTGTTTTTTGTCCTTTAGATTTAACTTCTTGTTTGTTCTGACTATTGCATGCCGTGGCTAGCAGTAGTCCCATAGCTGTGATAAGAATTGATTTCAGTTTCATGTGGAATAATTAGAAATGAGGAATTAGAAATTAGGGATTAGGATTTTTTTATCCGTAGGTTTCTATAAGGTATTTCACAAATTGAGGGTCGCCGAAATTGACAGTACCGGTGTCGTGCTGGTTCATAGCGGCTATCTGTGCCATCTCTTCAGCAGCGAGGGTGAAGTCGAAGATGTCGAAGTTCTGTGCCATGCGCTCCTTGTGGCTCGACTTGGGAATAGCCACGATGCCACGCTGGGTAAGCCAGCGGAGAGCAACCTGTGCAGCGCTCTTACCGTACTTGTCACCGATATTAGCCAGCAGTTTGCTCTGCACGATGCCGTCAGCACCCTGTCCGCCAAGCGGTCCCCACGCCATCATCTTCGTATCGGTCTCATCCAGGATAGGCTCGATGCCCGTCTGTTGGATGAGCGTATTGCATTGCAACTGGTTCACCATCGGCTTCACCTCCACATAGTGGGCAAAGTCGAAGAAACGGGCTGCTTGGAAGTTGCTCACGCCGATGGCACGGACCTTGCCGTCACGGTAGGCCTTCTCCATAGCCCGCCATGTGCCAAACACGTCGCCGTAGGCCTGATGGATGAGCAGCAGGTCGATGTACTCCGTCTGCAACTTGCGCAGGCTCTCGTCGATGCTCTTGGCAGCCTTTTCTTCGCCAGCATTTGAAATCCATACCTTTGTCACGAGGAACAGATCCTCGCGCTTCAGTCCGCTCTTGCGCCAAGCATTGCCCACGCCCTCCTCGTTCTGATAGGCTTGCGCCGTATCAATCAGGCGATAGCCTACACTCAATGCGTCTGTCACGCATCGTTCACACTCTCCTGGACTAACCAGAAAGACGCCGTAGCCCAACAGGGGCATCTCAACGCCGTTACTTAATCTAATGAACTTTTCTACCATAATGATTTACTATTTACTGATTTACGATTTACGATTGTTTACTACATTTTATCCCTGAAGTTTAAACATTCCCGTGCGAATCGCGGGGATGACACCGCCGTCGATTAGCAAGTCGGTGCCATTGACAAAGGTGGCGTGCTCGCCAAGCAGGAAGGATGCGGCATCGGCAATCTCGTCGCTGGTGGCCACGCGGCGGGCGGCAGAGGCATCTATCATGGCCTGATAGCCGTCGCCATTGGCATTGAACTCGTCGTAGGCCAGGGGCGTGACGATGATGCCAGGCGAAATGGTATTGATACGGGCCCGACGCTCGCGCCATGTGGTAGCTGCGGCCCGCTGGGCCTGCAGGTGGTTCACGCGCTTGGCAATCATGTAGGCCAGACCGCTATTTTGCATAGCCACATCACGGACGATGGGCAGCGCGACTAGCTCGTCGGTGGTGGCATTCACAATCTGCAACTCATCCTCGTTGGGAATGGGGTACATATAGGCGGCCTGACTCGAGATGATGAGTCCTGCGCCACCCTCGGCCATCACTTGTCCGAAGGCATCCACGGCATAACCCGTGCCCACCATGTCGAGCGCAACGATATGCTCAGGCGAGGCCTGGTTGGGCGAGGCACCAGCCGTGTCGATGAAGTACATCACGGGGCCGAGAGATGACGCTTTCTTGGCAAAGGCTTCTACACTCTCTTTCTCTAACGCATTCACAACTTGTGTTTCCACGTCATAACCGCTGCGGCGGAAATCTTCGCTCACGCGCTCCAGTGCCCGCTCGCTGATGTCGCCCAGCAGAATCTTCTTGCCTGCCGCAATGCGCCGCACGATGGCCGTTCCCATACTACCGGCACCCAGCAGCGCCACTACCTGTTTCTTCTCGTTTCTGTCAAAAATCATAGTCTTGCCCTCCTATTGTTATATGTTTTTAATGAACTTTGCGGGATTGCCGCCAACGATGGTATTGGGAGCAACATCTTTGGTGACCACGGCACCTGCGGCAACGACGGCATTCTCGCCGATGGTCACACCGGGCAAGATGATGGCACCCACGCCAATCCAAGCATTACGGCCGATGTGGACAGGCTTGCAGCGCAGCACCATGCGGTTTTGGAAGTCGTGATTGTCGGTGACGATGCGCACGTTGGGGCCAATCATCACACCGTCGTCGATGGTGATGCCGCCAGCAGCCATACAGGTCAGCGAGTGATTCACAAAGACGCCGCGACCAATCTTCATCTGGCAGGCGAAGTCTATTTGGAGTGGTGGCATCAGATAGCTCGTCTGGTCGAGGCGTCCTTCGAAGAGCTGCTCCTCCAACGGACGAATCTGCTCGGGAGTGGGGGCGGTGGTATTAATCTTAAAACAGATATTGGCGCAGTCGGTCATGTGCTTGATGGCCTGTGCATACTCGGGCGTCGCCATATCGACGTCATCTCCAGAGCGAAGTCTTTCAAAAATATCCATAGTCGTTAGGTCGTTTAGCGGTGCAAAGGTACGGCGATTATTTCACATTATTATTTCACAAAAAGCATCAGGATTTTCACTTATTGCCGAAAAAATGATTACCTTTGCACGCATGAAGACAGATTTTCTATATTCCACCGACTTCCTGGCTATGAATGCGCCTGAGTTGAGCCACACCTGCATGCACTTGCTCTGCACGGCCGGCGAGGGCAGTTTTGTTTTCAATGAGCGGTGTTATCACATCGTCAGGCACGATCTGGTGGTGATACCTTATCCTAATCGCGTCAGCAACCTTGCGGCACCTGCTGACATGCAGGTGGAGTGGTTTGCCGCTGACTATAAGTTTCTGCAGAGCCTGCTGCCATCAAACAACTACAGCATCGGCGGCAGCATCTCGTTGAACCAAGACCCCGTAATCAAGCTAACGGATGAACAGGCCCATATTCTGCTGGCCGACTTCCATCGATTGCGTGAGCGGATGGACGACCGTCACCTGCAGTTCTATCGCGAACTGATGGGCAGTCTCTGTCTGACGATGATGTACGACATCTTTGAGCCCCATGCCCAGCGCGATGCCACCGACACTCATAGCGACCGCACGGCCTATATCGTGAAGCAGCTCATGGCTCTGCTCGCCACCGGCATCAGCAGCACACAGCGCGAAGTGAGCTACTACGCAGAGCGGCTCAATGTGTCACCCAAATACCTCTCTGCCACCATCAAGCGTGTGACGGGTCACAGCGTCACCTCCTACATCGACCGCCACACCGTGCCCATACTAAAAGACTATCTGGGTGACGAGCGTCTGTCGCTCACCCAGATAGCCGAACGAATGAATTTTGCGTCACTCTCGTATTTCAGCCGCTACTGCACCAAGCACCTTGGACAGTCGCCCAGCGAGTATCGCCAGAGCCTGCAACCAAGATGACACACCCCCTCCCGGCTTTGCCGTACTCCCCCTAGCTTAGAGGGAGAAAGCATCATGCTGGTTATTTACTTCAGCGTAACGGCTTTCGTTGCGCCGTTGCGGATGGTGAAAATCTGAGTCTTGTTGCCCTGGGAGATCGTGACATTAACAGACCCACCCCTAGCCCCTCCCTTGGAGGGAGGGGAAATACGCTCTACTTTGACATCGAAGTCGGAACCGAAAGCGCGAATATGGCGCAGCTCCATCTGCGGCCATGCTGCGGGTAGGTGCGGAGTGATGTTGAAGGAGCGGAAGCCCGTGGGGCGGATGCCGAAGAGTCCCTCGGTGATGATGCGTCCGTAGAGTCCACTCTCGGCAGAGAGGTGGCGCTGGCTTCCCTCGGGCCACGCCTCGATGGCGTAGGGCACATGGTCGCCCAGCAGTCGTGTCTCGGAGTAGCGGTGCAGGAAGTCGAGGGCACGCTCTGTGTCGCCGACATAGAAGGCTCCTCTGAGGGCGTAGAGCGTGGTGCGGTCCCAGAAGGTCTTGTCACCGGCCTGCGTGAGCATACCGTTGTCGGTCCAGAGGCGCGGTGAGAAGAGAGCGTCGAGCGTAGGCTTGGCTTTCTCGTTGATACCCATCACCAGCGGGATGCATATCCATGAGCGCAGCACATCGTTACCTTTATAATATATATAGGTGTCGTAGCCCTCGATAGGACCGGCGAAGTAGGAGTTGATGCTACGACGCAGCTTCGCGGCGTCGTTAGCATATTGACCATTAATTCCTAATTCCTCATTTCTAATTCCTAATTCTTTCACGAGGTAGCTGGCGGAGATGAGTGCGTCGTAGTAGAGGCTGGAGGTGCATAGGTTGGCATCGCCGGAGGGGAAGCGTCCCTCCAGCTCGTCGGTGTTGCTGGCCACCACACCGCCCTCGTTGAGCTTACTCTTGCAGTATTCGAGGCACCACTTGATGAGGGGCCACAGCTGGGCAGCCTCAGCCTTGTCGCCGCGGGCCAGGGCGTAGCGCGAAGCGCCGTAGGCTATCATGGCAGCATCGCCACGGTCGCCGGCCCCATTCCATATGTCGGTGCCCTCGGCAATGATGGACGAGGGGATGGGGCGCATCTCATCGTTCATGAAGCGGGCGAACATCTTATAGCTGTTCAGCGCCGAGGCGTTGCCGTAGTCATAGCCCGTGAAGGGGAAGTAGGGGTTGACATACTCTGCCTGGTCGTTGGCCCAGATGGCGGCATAGTAGCTCTCGCCGCCCGGTCCGTGCATCGGGCCGCCCGCCGTCTCGTAGATGCTCTCGCAGGCACGTACCTTGGAGAAGGCGAACATGCGGTTGATGACCTCGTCGGGAGTCTGGAGCACGAGGTTGTCCTGCAAACCGGCGACAAGAGCTTCGCGGGCTTCGAGTTCCTTCTTACATTGAATATTGGCCGTTGGCCATTTTACGTTCAACAGTGAGCCTTGAACATTGTTTCCGTCTTCTCCGCTGATTATACCATAGAACTCAGCTTTCTCACCTGGCTTTAGATTCACCGTCTGCGGATTGAGCAGCATACATACAATGGCGTAGCTGCCCTTCACGCCCTTGGCGGGGTCGGTGAGAGATATATTATTATAATAAGGTATAGTGACCTTCATGTCCTTGTCGCCCGTGTTCTTCACCTCCATAATCTCTATCACGGCGGGCTGCTCGGTGGAGGGGAACCATGTCCTGGTGACGGCGGCATCGCCTATGCGGCTCTCGGCCTTGAGGGTGCCCTTGAGGGTGACGCGCTCCACCTTGTCGCGGGTGGCACGATAGTTGTTGATAACCAGTTCGTCCATGAGGTCCCAGGCCACGCGCCTCATCAGCGAGGCGTGGGTATTGTTGGGCACGGTGCGCAGCATAGGCCATACCATTCCTTTGTTGACGGTGAACGAGCCGTCGTCCTTCACAGCGTAGCGCAGCACCACGCTCACGCGCTTGCCGCTCATCTCCACATGGTCGGAGTAGCCCTTCAGGGCATCGCCCGTCAATACTATCGAGCCGTCGTCGGCCATCTGCCAGCGGCGCTCGCCGTAGGCACAGACAGCCAGCGCTGCCACAAACACCAAGAGAATTGCTTTCTTCATAATCATAAGTTTGTAAGTTTTGTGCAAAGATAACAGTTTTCTTGCGATATTGATAGTTTTTCAGCACGAAATGTGCGGTCTGTAAGGAAAAAGTATTATCTTTGCAGCAATAATCAAAAACTTATAAACCAACAAAAACATGAAAAAAGTTATTACTCTTTTGCTTATGCTCTCGCTGTTTGCGACGGGCAAGATGAGTGCGGGTTGGGGGTATGCGACCTGCATTCTCCCTGACAAAAGCCAGCGCACCATTGAGTTTCGTTATGAAATAACTAGTACTAGTCTAAACAGGATACGTATTATTAGCGCAACCGATGATAACAAGAAAAGCTGCGTAGAAACTAACAGAAACCAAGAAGTCATCGATCAGGTTGGTCCCTACTTTGAAGGCTGTGAGATTATCTTCCCCAGCAATGACGCCGGTTGGACCATCACATCCGTAGGCGAACATGCTTTCAAAAATTGCAAGGCCAAGATTACCCTGCCTGAGAGCGTTACGGAGATTGAGGATCAAGCCTTTGAGAATTATGGATACGATGGCTACGACTTCGCCCTGCCTTCCAAGGTGAGGTATATAGGAAAGCGAGCTTTTCGTGTGGCGCAAATAAAGGGAATCTCCCTTCCCTCCAGCCTCCAGAACATTGACGCTGCTGCCTTTCAATATTCTAAGCTTGAGGAGTTGGTTCTCCCCAAGAGCACCTTCGTGGTTGGCAGTGGCATTACATACGGTTGCAACAATCTGCAGCGCCTGGAGGTGGAGAGCGGATGCACCAACTACTCCACTCCTGCCGGAAGCAACGTGATTATGGACACCAAGCAGAAGGTTGTCGTAGCAGGCTGCCCTACCTCCAAGATTCCCGCCGAGGCTTATCGCATCGGCAATGGAGCTTTTGGAGACTTCAAATTTGTCAATGAGACTGTTACCATTCCAGAGAGTGTCGGTGTGATTGGCGAAGAAGCTTTCAGGCATTCCAAATTCAAGCGCCTTATCATAAAGGGCGAGACAGTGGAAATCTTATATATGGCTTTCACAGGCTGCAATATGGACCGCATCGACATCTACGGCGGCAATGTAACCATAGGCGAAAGTGCCTTTGAAAGCTGTACAGATCTGTTCGCCGTATGGTGCTACTCCCACAAGCCTAAGCTTGATTTAAAGCTCCCCTCTTTTTTGGAAGGTTATCCTGGTTACAGACATTTCTATAACATCGGCTCCGACTGGGAGTGGGGAAACAGCAAGGTCTTGCTTTTAGCCAAATATCCCGAAGAATATACCGACAAAAATGATAGTGGCGATTTAGTATGGAAGAAGTGGTTTGCGACTCCTATTGGCTATACTGACAATTACGACTATATGCGAATCAGCGAAGTCCACCTCACCGACTTCGACTGGCCCGTGGCAGGGTCTCCATGCGATGTCACGGCCACCTCTCTCACGACGTATGCCACTGTAAGCGAGGTTTCGTACAGCATGAACGGCAAGACTTACGATCCATCCAAACCTGCCGGATACAATGAACAAATCAATGTGGCATTCACCATCACGCTCGGCACAGCTCCGCATGGTCAGTGCGAGTTCACTGACGACGTCAAGCTCTATGTGGACGGCAAGGAGGCAGACTACTATGTTACTGCCAGCGGCAACACGCCAACGCAGAAGAAATTTGTCTTTGCCGATTACCGTATTCCCGCTCCCCCGGGCGGCGTGCCTGTCAGGTCCGTATCCATCACCGTGCCCGAGCCGGTGGAGGGACAGCCGCTGTCCACCGAGGTTACCAGACCCACGGGCAAGCTGTACCTCGCGCAGGGGTGGACCTACAGCATGGTGACCTGGGGAAGCGGCGCTGATGCCAGCACCGACTCCTACGACCCCACCAAGGCCTACACCCTCGCAGCGATTGTTACTGCCAAGGAGGACTACTGCTTCGGCGCCGACTGCACCTTTACGCTCAACGGCAAGGAGGCCAGCGTCATCCGCTCCCACAACACCGAGGGCAGAGAGGTAGTGCTGCTCGCCGTGGCATACGGCAAGGAGGAGCCCGTAGTGCCTGACACTGTCTACATCACAGACCTCAATATCGTTCTGCCCGAGCCGGTGGAGGGAGAGGTGCCCGCATCGGAGCTCATCAGCCCCACGACCGAAGATATGGAGATGCGTGGCTACGAGCTATACAATGTCAAGTGGTATCCCGACGAGACTCCCTATGACAACAGCCAGGAGTTTGAGGTCAGGGTACGCCTCAAGGCCAAGGGCGACTACACGTTCTTTGCACCTGACGCCAACATCACCATCAACGGCCAGAAGGCCACCCTCTATGGCAACCCCGCAGGCTACATGACCACCAACAAAGACACGCAGTGCCTCGTCTTTCTGGTGTATGAGCCCGGCAGCAACCACAAGCGCGGCGACGTGAACCGCGACGGCTCTGTCAACACCGCTGATGTGGTGGCCGTCTACACCTACATCGAGAATGGCGATGCCTCCGGCTTCACCCGCGACGCCTGCGATGTCAATGGCGACAGCAACGTCAACACCGCCGATGTCGTAGCCATCTACACCGCCATCATCGGTAGCGAGGCATCCGGCAGTCCAGCCTTCAACAAGCAGGTATTCCGACTCTTGTCGCAATAACCATCAATAACCCAACAACAAAGGAGGGGCGGCTCACGTCGTCCCTCCTTTTCGTTTCTTCCCATGTAATGTAAATCACGAAAAACGGGGTGGTTTTTTTGTGGGATAAAAAATTTTTCTTACCTTTGCGAAAAATTTCGCATCGAAAAATTTCGCATCATGAAAAATCCCTTTAAATACGGCACTATCGTTGAAGATGAGTTCTTTACTGACAGACAGATTGAACTGCAACAAATTATGCAGGCGATGGACAGTGAGAACCACCTTATTCTTATTAGTCCCCGCAGGTTTGGCAAGTCCAGTTTAATAACAAAAGCCGTCAAGCTGTTGAAGCGTCCCTGTATCATTGTAAACCTGCAACAAGTTGTCAGCGCCCAAGATTTGGCTACCAAGCTGATGAAAGAAGCCTTCAAAATATACAAGTGGGAACGCATAAAACACCACATGAGGCATTTCAGGATTGTCCCCACTATCTCCACTAATCCGATAACCGATGGCGTAGATCTCTCTTTCCAGCCTCGTGTAGATACACGCATTCTTTTGGAAGATGTCTTGTTGCTCTTAGAACATGTCAGCACACCCGAACACAGACTAATCGTTGTCTTAGACGAGTTTCAGGAGATAGCCACAATTGAGAAGGGTCTTGATCGGCAACTGCGTGCCATAATGCAGGCACAGCAGGGATTGAACTACATCTTCCTGGGCAGTCAAGAGTCTATGATGATGGAAATCTTTGAACAGAAGAAATCGCCGTTCTACAATTTCGGCAAGCTCATGCGCTTAGCAAAGATACCCTACGCAGATTTCTATGATTACCTCATGAGTCGCATGCCTCGCAAAGATGACAATATCGCTAAAGACATACTGACCATCACCGATTGCCATCCATACTACACACAGCAACTGGCCTCGCAGGTCTGGGAACTTATAACCTATGAGCAGCTGAGCGACAATGTGGTAGATGAAGCGCTCGACAGACTTACTCAAGTACACGACCTGGACTTTGAGCGACTCTGGCAGGGGTTCAACAGAACTGACAAATATGTCATGCAGGCACTCTGCAAAGGCGAAAATCCACAAGGAACAGGAAGCCTGCCTACCAGCACAGTCTTCAGTAGCCTGAAAAGGCTAACAAAAACAGGATATGTAATTCGCGCAAATACATATTCCATCGAAGATCCGTTCTTCAAACGCTGGATTCTGCAGAAGCAAGTGTAGGTATCCCAGAGAGTCCCGTAGGGACGAAAGATCACAGGCAGGCGGTGAGCCCGAAGGGCGTAACCCCTGCATGGGAGCCCCAATTAGTTTTTTAGTGCCGAAGGTACGACAAATCTGTCGCCCCTTCGGGGCTTTGTTTCCAAAAAAATAAAAAAACTTCTCGCACTACGCAAAAAAAAACTTACCGCGACTTCCCAGGAAACTTACGCAGTTCTTGCAAGATTTAACGCCGTTCTTGCAAGATTTATCCCCGTTCTTGCAGAAATTATCCCCGTTCTTGCTGAATTTGGGGCGGAAATATTGCTATTACCAAAAGATTTCTTATCTTTGCCGTAGAATATTAACCTTAAAACCAAAATAATGAAAAAGTTATTGCTTCTTTTAAGCATTTTTTGCGCTGTTTGCCGTAGGCAAGACTAGCGCTGCCACCGGTGACGTCATTACCGGTTATGTCACCCACATCGACAAGAACGGCACCAGCCACTCAGTGGAGATGATGTTCCAGATTATGAGCGAACAAAACAAATGGCTACGCATCTACGGATACACCAATGATGACGGCCCCCACAACTCTCTGTCGTTGACCGACACAGACTATGAGGGCGAGATTATCGTGCCCGAGAAAATGGGACAGTACACCATAAGAGCCGTAGGCCCGTATGCCTTCTACCATTGCTTTGCGAAGGTTACCTTGCCCGGGAGCGTCGCAGACATTGAGTCCGATGCTTTCTACTACTATTACTATTCAGGCTATGACTTCAAACTGCCCGAAGGTGTTTCGTATATATTTGAATACGCCTTTTGGGGTGCAAACATAAGGGGAATCTCTCTTCCTTCGACTCTCACGACCATTTACGATTATGCCTTTATGCTTTCTAACATTGAGGAACTGATTATTCCCAAGCGTACTTCCTATATCGGGGAACATATAACAAACACGTGCAAAGCTCTGAAGCGCCTTGAGGTGGAGAGCGGCAACAGCTACTACTCCAGCCCGTCGGGCAGCTACGTGATTATGGAGAAAAAGACGAAGACCGTGATAGCCGGATGCAAGAACTCCAAGATTCCCAGCGAAGCACAAATTATTGGTAAATCTGCATTCGCACAGACAGAATTCGAAAACCCGATTGTCATCATCCCCGAAAACATCACCGTAATAGAAGAAGGGGCTTTCGAGTATAGCACTATGAAGCGTTTGGTTTTCACCGGTGAAACGTTGGATATCCGGCAGCAGGCTTTCTGTTGTTGCGGTAATTTGGAATATATTGACTTCTACGGCGGCAACGTGACTGTAGGGCGCAGTGCCTTCGAAGATTGTCCTTCCCTCAAGGAGATGCACTGCTACTCTCACAAGCCCAGCATCCAGCCTCTGGCAAGGCAGTTCTACAATGTCGGCAACGGCCAAACCAAAATATTTGCCAAATATCCCGACGAATACACCGACGAGTTTGATGATTACTGGGGACGTAGCACAGGCAGAAATGCCTGGCTCTCGTGGTTCGAACCTCAAATTTACCCGCTTGATGATGGCGGAAAAATTGTCAATGAAGTCCGCCTCACTGACTTCGACATGCCCGTCGCTACGAGGTCTGCCGACTACACCGTCACTTCGCTCACAGAGCACGCCCTTGTTGAAGTAAGATACGCAAAATGGGATGGAGAAAGCTGGAAATCGGTGACACCCACCACCTTCAGCCTGAACTCAAAATACAACATTATCTTCACCGTAACCCTTGACGATGGCTATACCTTCGGCAATAATCCGAAAGCCTATGTGGATGATCAGGAAATCCAGAGCTCAAGTGTCTCGGCAACTTCCACCCAACGGCGTTTTGTTGTGTCAGACTACGTCGTGCCCGCGCCCCCGGGCGGCGTGCCAATCACTATGGTATATGCCCGCGTGGCCGAGCCCGTGGAGGGACAGCCCCTCTCCACCACGGTTACATCTCCTGTAGGAAGAGATGCCAAATACTACGACTGGGTTATCGACAGCGTGTACTGGAAACATGATGAGGACGCCAGTCTCGACTCCTTCAACCCCAACAAGATGTACGTCCTAAATGTCCGGTTCCGTGCCAAGGAGAACTACTGCTTCTCCACCACCAATCTCGAAGCAAAGCTCAACGACCAGGCTGCTGCCGTAACATATGGCTACACCGCATCCGGCACACCAGCGGTTACCCTGGCTATATCCTACGGCAAAACAGTGCCCATAGAGCAAAAATATATCACCTCAGCACAAATAGAGATACCGCAGCCTGAACACGGCCAGCCTCTGTCCAATGAAATACTCACCCCCAACGACGTCCTGCTTGATGTACTGAACTATACAATTATGTCTGCAGAATGGATAAGTGGCACCTGGATAAAGACAGGCAAGCCGTATGACTGCACTCAGGAGTACTCCTTCATGGTAGGGCTTAAGGCCAAGACCGGGTACACTTTTGTCACCACCGACCAATATACCATAAATGGAAGAACCGCAATATGCGAGGGAGGCACTGCCTCAGATGGCAGCCCCGAACTGTGGCTAACCGTTTACTATGGCGGCGAAGCACCACCTCCTACGATTGACACCACATATATCAGTTCTGTCAACATCCAGATAAACGAACCGGTGGAGGGAGAGGTACCATCATCCAAGATTCTCTATCCTGCAGAAAGCGACCTCGAGACATCACTCTACAAGATTGGATGGCTGAACTATTGGAACCCCGGAGGACCGTTCGACAAAGAAAAAGACTTCACCCATAATGTCCTTATAGAAGCCAACAAACCCTACTGCGCATTCTCACCCAATGTGACAGCATGGGTTAATGGCCGCAAAGCCGAAGTAATGTTTAACGGAGAACTCGACGGCGTTCCCACCATAAGCGTCGTAACACACTTCGGCACCAGAAAAGTCGAGGGCAAGATTCTCCCCGGCCAGTTCTCTGTTGCCGAGGGCAAGCAGGTCATCTTCTCACAGGGCAACCTGCAGTACAAAGCCAGCACCAACACATGGCGCTTTGCCGAGAACCAATATGACGCCCAGGGAGACAAGAACTCAAACATTGCTGAAGATTACACCGACTTCATCGACGTCTTCGGATGGGGCACCAGCGGCTACAATGGCAAAAACCCGTGGATGACCTCAACCACTTCCACAGACTATGGCGACGGCACCAACGACATTGCCGGCACCGATTACGACTGGGGTGTTTACAATTCGGAGTCAATCACCAACAACGCAGGCTTAAAGTGGCGCACACTCACAGCCGACGAGTGGTACTACCTGTTCTACACCCGTCCCAACAGGGGAACTGGACGAGCCACTGCCTGCAACATGCACGGCTACATCATCCTGCCCGACGACTGGACACTGCCCGAAGGACTGGAGTTCACCAAGAATGCGCAGACCTGGGACGTAAATGTCTATGATGCCGACGACTGGGCAAAGATGGAACAGGCCGGAGCCGTATTCCTGCCCGCAGCAGGTTATCGCTATGGCGCCACCGAATATAAAGGCTTGGGCGAATGGGGCTACTACTGGACCTCTTCTGCCAAGAACGATAACGAAGCTGTTAGCTTCTACTTCGCAGAATACTCTTTCGATGCCGACTGGTCTATGGGCCGCGAAAATGGCTACAGCGTGCGCCTCGTTTCTGACGTACTCCGCAAGAAGGGCGACGTCAACGGCGATGGCAAGGTCAACACCGCCGACGTAGTAGCCGTCTACACCTACATCGAGAAGGGCGATGCCTCCGGCTTCACCCGCGAAGCTGCTGACGTCAACAACGACGGCTCCGTCAACACCGCCGACGTGGTGGCTATCTACTCGATAATTATCAAGGGAGAATAGACCCCCTCCTTTGACACACCCCCTCCCGATAACACACCCCCTCCCCCTGCGGGTACTCCCCCTAACTTAGGGGGAGAATCAAAGGCCTCTGGCAGGGGGGGGCAAACCACTTCCCCTAACTTAGGGGCAGAATCAAAGCCTCTGAAACAAGGAAAGATTCTTTCAAATAGCGCGGAGCGGCGAGAAAATCGCGACTCCGCGCTAAAAAAATGCGAGAAGAGATAATTTTCGTGCCCATGAAAATGAAATTTCGTGCCCATGATTTTTAATTTTGATGGGCATCAAAATTTCACGAGCTCGCGATTTTATTTTCGCCGCTCGCTATTTTGTTTTCGCTGCTCGCTGTTTTTCTGCGTCCGCTCAGCTTTTTTGCAGATACGCACACCCCATCCACGGCTCCCACCCCTCAGTCGCAAGCGACAGCCCCCCTCTGGCAGGGGGGCAATCCACTCCCCCTAGCTTAGGGGGAGAATTAAAAAATCTTCCTTCAGAATAAATAACCAAATAACAAAAATAGTAAATAAATAGTAAATCGTAAAATCGTAAATAAGCTTGACTATCGTCGAGCGCGAAGCGCGATAACTTCCTAAGGAGCCGCAGGATCCGATAACTTCGGAGCGCGAAGCGCGGTAACTTCTGAGCGAAGCGATAACTTCTAAAATTGTTTTTCTGCATAACTATATCGTATTTTCTTATAAATATGGTGTGATTTACCTTTTTCTGGGATGGAAAATTGGCTATGTCCAAAAATATATGTATTTTTGCTTGCTAAATGTAGGCTATTTGGACAGAAAACAGAAACAATAAATAAATTGCATCATGATAAGAAATTTTACCACCAAACTTTTAGCGCTGCTGCTATGCACCCCGCTGGCAGCGCAGGTTAACTACAAGATGTTGCCCGACTATGACAATGTGCCGCCCGTGGACTGGCGGCTGGGCGTGAAGAATGGAAACAGACCCACCCCCAACCCCTCCCATGAAGGGAGGGAAGTCAAGAGTGCCAAGTCCGGTGCCTTCTCTGCCGAGGCTGAGGAGGAGGAGCTGCCCGACCACTGGAACAATGCGCTGTTCAAGCACTTCCCTCCATACTTCTACCAGAGCGGTCCGTCGTGTATGTGCTCCAGCTTCACGGGCTACATCTTCACCCATGAGCTGAACAGCTACCGCGACCTCGACGGCTACAACCCCGCCAACCAGATGGCCGTGTTCTTCGGCTGGCTGCAGACATTCCAGAACAGCTCGAAGGAAGATATTGAGATGAACAACGGCTGTCCCAACTCGATAGACTACAACGGCCGCACCCACTCCGACAACTATGGTTACCAGGACTGGCATAGCCGTGAGAGCGGATGGATGCAGGGCTATGACCGCTGGTATCGCGCCATGTTTAACAGGGCGCAGGGCTTCTACACCTTCCCCTACAACACGGGCACCGAGAAGGGCCGCCAGGACACCAAGCGCTGGCTGTACAACCACAATGGCGACACGTCGTTCAAGAGTGGCGGCGTGTGCTACATAGTGGTGGCCAGCAACAGTACATATCCCAAGATTCCCTCCACCCCCGCCAACGACCCCACGGGCGCCGTGGGCAAGTATTACATCACCGGCTGGGGCAAGGAGATGGACCACGCCATGACCATCATTGGCTGGGACGACCGCATAGAGTTTGACCTCGACGAGAACGGTGTTATCGGCGAGAAGGACAAAGACGAGGTGGGCGCATGGATTATCGCCAACTCGTGGGGCCAAGGCTGGGAGAACGGCGGCTGGGTGTATGTGCCTTACCGCTACGGCGGCGTGATAGGCAAGGTTAAGCCCGAAGACTTCTGGCAGCCCTACGTTACCTATATCCGCAAGGACTATGTGCCGCAGCGCACCATCAAAGTGAAGATGGACTATAGCCACCGCTCGGAACTGTCGCTCCATGTGGGAGTGAGCGCGGACACGGCTGCCAAGTTCCCACAATATTCTCTGCCGATGTCATTCTTCCAGCAAGCCGGCGACGGTGCTGAGGACAGGAGCGGTGGCGCTCCCGAGGTGCCAATGCTGGGCAAGTGGGTGGACGGCTTCCACTACGAGCCTATGGAGTTTGGCTATGACCTGACGACGCTGAGCACGGGCTTCGACATGAGCAAGCCGCTGAAGTATTTCTTCACCGTCAAGTTTCACGGTAACAAGGGTAGCGGTCATGTCTATGATGCCTCCATCCTTGACTACAGACTGGAGAGCGAGGATGGCATAGAGATTCCGTTTGATATCGACACTGTGGCCATCAGTCAGGATCAAAGCCAGAGCAGCGCCATCACCATCAGCGTGGTGGTGCCGGGCGAGGCTATCAATGCCCCCGCCAATCTGCGCATAGCAGACGGTCGCCTCGTGTGGGACGCTCCGCAGGGCTCAAGCATGAAGGTGAAGCACTACAATATATATAAGAATAATGTATTGATTGGCACATCGGTCAACACCCAAGGGTACAAGATTGACGGCGACGAGGCAAGCTACTGTGTCACCGCTGTGTATGCCTACAAGAAGAAGACTGTCGAGTCGGCCAGAAGTGAGCTGGCCCGCACGCCTATCAGTCTGCCTGACGGCGACAATATGACGCTGACCGTGAAGAACGGCTCGCTGGTAATACCCAACGCACTGCCCTACACTCTGGAACAGGGAACGATAGAGTTCTGGATTAAGCCCACCACCATCGGCACCACCAACCATCGTCTGGGCGGCAGCAATGATGCCGGCTTCTACTGCAAGGTGACACCCAGCGGCCAGGTAGCTGCGGGCTGGGATAACGACAATCAGGTGAGCTCCGCCGCCAGGTCGGTGAAGCAGGGTGTATGGAGCCATGTGGCCGTTGTGGTTGACCACAACAACCTTACGCTCTATATCAATGGCATGAAGAAGGGTACTGTGCGCGCCACATCAGGCAGCGGCATACCCGCCCTGGGCGACATAGTGTTTGGCACCGACGGCGACCTGCTGGATGCAGAGATTGACGAGCTGCGCATCTGGAGCACGCCGCGCTCACAAGCAGAGATTTATGGCAACAAGGATGTTGCCATCAAAAACCTCTCCTCTCTTGGCGAGCTTATCTGCTACCTGCCCATGAACCCCATCCGCATTGCGGGCGAGCAGAGGATACAGGAGTTTGCGTGCAACAACCACGCCTATGTGACCGGCGAGGAGACCTCTGTGCAAGAAAACACCGAAGTGCTCAAGGGAGCCGCGTTTAAGGTGCCCATCTCCATAGTCATCAACGACTCCATCTTTACCGGCCAGCCCACGAAGGTGCAGGCCAGCGGCTCTGTGAATATCGTGGAGTGGAAGTGGAGTGTGCCCGGTGCCAAGGCCAGCACCCTCAACGCCAAGACTCCGTTTGTGACCTACAGCAAGGCAGGCGAGTACACCATCAGCCTCACCGGCATCGACACCGAGGGCGAAGAGACCACCGTGGAGAAGACCGTGCAGGTAACCGACGGCAGTCTGCCTGTGCCCGACTTCGAAGTCAGCACCACGCGCCAAGCCACCGGCAAGCCAGTAACCCTCATCAACCGCACCAAGGCCACCAACTGCAACTATGTGTGGAGCATAGAGGGACAGGACGACCAGCACAGCCAGAACGCCAACGCCATCTTTGACCTGCCAGGCACCTATGATGTTACGCTGACCGCCACCAACGGCAGCGGCTCGGCCAGCATGACCAAGACGTTAGACATATACATGGCCAAGCCCACGAGTAACTTTGCCATCAACCCCAACACCATCCTGTTGGGCGAGACGACCTACCTTGAGGACAAGAGCATCGGCAAGCCTGACAGCTGGATATGGACACTGAGCAACGGCAAGCGCTATCTGCAGGTGGACGGCCAGTTCTCGTCGCTCGTGCCGCCCGCTCCGGGCTTCTACAATGTGACGCTGCAGACCACCAACAGCGTCGGCAGCCATATAGAGACCAAGTCGCGTGCCCTATGTGTGAGCAACGCCGATGCCGGCAACGGCCTCAACTTTACCGGCGTGAAGGAGCAGATAGAGTTCAACCGTCCGTTCCTCGCCCCGCAGAGCGTGTTCACCATCGAGTGGTGGATGAACCCGCAAGTGTACTACGGCACTGGTGGCTTCAACTTCGGCAATATGACCGCCGACTGCACCGACAAGGGCCTATATACCGTGACCTACAAGGGCCGCACCTATCAGGCCAACAACTTCTTTATCCTCAACCAGTGGCATCACTATGCCATCTCCTTCAACAGGGGTAAAGTGGTGTTCTATCGCGACGCCCAGGTGGTGGCCACCTACAACGCTAACGACAGCTACGCCATGCCTTCATGGCCTGCCACGTTCACCTTTGGACGCAGCGACAATGGCCTGCACGCCATGATTGACGAGATGCGTATATGGAAGGCTGAGCTCAACGCCACGCAGCTGCAGGCGGTATGCAACGCGCCCATAGAGAATCCCACCGAGGTGGGCAGCCTCTGCCTCTACTACGACTTCAACCAGAACGGTGGTGACGTGATTGACCGCAGCGGGCACAACCTCGACGGCCGTCGTCTCAACTTCGGCCCCGACGGCGATGCCTGGATAACACTGCCCGGCGTGTTCACCCTCGACTTTGGCGGTGACATAGTGAAGCAGGATGTGACCAAGGACTATCTCACCAACTACAAGGCACCGTTCCTCTACAACAATGTGAAGGTGTTGCCTGGCATCTACGACGCCGCCCGTGAGCTGCAGACCGGCACTGCCAAGTCCACTTGGGAGTTCCGCTCACCGCGTGCCATCGATGACCAGAACACATCCACCATCTATGTGGACACCAACGAAAACAGCTGTGTCCTCTCCGGCGAGTCAAGGAGCAATATGGGCGAGTTCTACAACCGCCGCCTGTGGCAGACCGTCAACCTCGGCGCAGGCCACTACAGATTCTCCATCACCAGCGGTCGCTACTTCAGCCCCTACCTCACAAAGCTCGTGATATGCGAGGGCGACAGCATAGTAGATAACACCAAGATAGACGAAGCGCTCACCAGCACCTACCTGTCGAGCAGCAAGAGCCTCGAGTTTGACGTAGCCGAAGACGGCACTCCCATAAGCCTCGGCGTGCTCTACAACCTGCCCGAATCGAGCTCCTACCAGGTAGATATCAAGGCCTTCACTCTCGAGCAGATAACCTCCGAGTCGCAGATAGCCGACGGAGTGCAGTCTGCCTACGACGCTGTAAGCAAGGGCGTGCTGGACAATATCAGCGGCACCCGCGGCGGCATCCATATCGTGAGCAACGATATCATCGAAGTGAAGATTTACACTACCGACGGACGCTGCGTATTCAACGAATACGCATCCGGCAACAAGAAGATACCTCTCGCACCGGGCATCTACATTGCCAACGGGCAGAAGGTTAAAGTAAATTAGAAATTAGAAATGAGAAATTAGAAATTAGAAATTAAACTATAAAACTCATAACATAAATGAAAAAGCCAATTCTATTATCTGTTATCTTTTCTCTATGCTCCATTGTCTGCTCAGCGCAGCTCTCCTACGGATGGGAGGAGGCTGCCAAGCAAACACAAGAGTTTACCTTTGAGAAAAACAAGAAGCAGCGTCAGCCCGGCGGTGCAAAGTCTAATGGGTTTAACGGCAGTACCAAGCGGCCCGACCACCTCAACAACTCTCTGCTGAAATACTTCCCGCCTATCTTCAATCAGGACCACGGATCGTGTGATGCCGCCAGCTATATCGGCTATCAGTGGACCTACGAGCGCAACTGCTACTATGGCCTTGACGCCCAATATCCTGAGAACCGCTTCACCTCGCACTTTAACTTCCTGCTTGCCCATAACTACCAAGGCACAGGCAAGGCAGAGATGCTGCAGCATGTGGGCAACCCCTCCGAGGCTGACTACGGTGGCCAGACCTGCTCGAAGTTTTACGGAAGTCAGGACTGCAAAGACCCCAACTACGGCTGGATGCAGGGCTACGACAAGTGGTATCGCACCGCCCACAACCGCGACTGGACAGAAGCCTACATTGAGCAGAACGTGATGACCGAGGAAGGTCGCGAGATACTCAAGAACTGGCTGTGGAACCACCAGGGCGACTACGACTTCAACGCCGGCGGTGTGGCATGGTTTGGCATGGCCGCCACCGACTATGTCACCGGCACCATTCCCGAGACCCCGACCAACAAAGCGCTGGGACTCGTGGGCAAGATTTATATGGAAGAATGGGGCCCCTCCTACAACCACGCCCAGACCATCGTGGGCTATGACGACCGCATCGAGTTTGACCTCGACCACAACGGCGTCTATGGCGAGAAGGACAAAGACGAGGTAGGCGCATGGATTATCGCCAACTCATGGGGCAACGGCTGGCAGAACAACGGCTTTATCTACTGCCCCTACGCTTGCGCCTACACCACCAACTCACGCACCAGCGTATGGTCGGTGGACCGCCACTACATACGCAAGGACTATGAGCCCATCCGCATGCTCAAGGCCAAGATAGCCTTCTCGCGCCGCTCGGCTCTCCACCTGAGTGTGTCAGCCACGCAAGACACCGCCAGCGGCTCGGGCCAAGACTCAATAGAGCTTCACCACTTCAAGTATGCCGGCGACGGTACACGCAACACTTATCAGCCGCCCCTCGTGCCGATGCTCGGCAAGTGGATAGACGGCTATCACTACGAGCCCATGGAGTTTGGTTACGACCTGAGCGACCTGACGAAGAAGTTTGACCGCCGCAAGCCTATCAAATACTTCTTTAATATCCGCACTCAGACAAACCTGCCCGACGAGTGGCAAGGCACCGGCCGCCTATACAACGCCTCCATCATTGACTACGAGCTTGACCAGGCAGGCATTGAGTTCCCCTTCAAGTTTGAGAAGATAGACCTCGGCGGCACCGGCAACCTCTACCGCATCTCCGTGATTATCCCTGGCGAGCAGATCAATGCCCCCATCAACCTCAAGATAAACGACGGCACTCTCAGCTGGGAGAAGCCCGTGACCACCTCGCTGCCTATCAGCAAATACTATGTCTTCTACGATGACCGCGTTATCGACTCGGTGAGCAGCACCACCTACAGCTACACCCCCACCGTGGCTATGGGCGAGCCCAACGACAAGGCATACGGCATAGCTGCCGTGTATAAATATCGCAAGAACGCCATTGTCTCTGAGCAGTCTAACCGCGTGACCTTCCCCATTGCCTCCAGCGGCGACGACAATGTGGTGCTCGAGATGAAGAACACCCTCGCCACTGTGAGCAACGTAGGCTTTGCCGCATCGCTCGGCGGAACCCTAGAGTACTGGATCAAACCCTACACCGTTGAGGACTACTCACAACAGTTTGGCAACACCGCCTACTTCTACAGCTCCTTCACCTACAACGGCAACATCAAGGCGGGCATGGGTGCCAACAGCTCCTACAACGCCTACAACTGCAACATCAATCCCAACGAGTGGGTACATGTGGCCATCGTGCGTGAGGGCGAACAGCTCTACGCCTATGTCAACGACCTGAAGAAGACCATCAGCACCTATAACAAGGCAGCCGGCGTGCTCGCCTTCTCCGACTTCTCTATCGGCCGCGACCCCAACAACGGTCTTATCAACGGACAGATAGACGAGGTGCGCCTATGGAACCGCGCACTCAGCGAGACAGAGCTCAAGAGCAACCGTCGCGCCGAGATAGTCGATCCCGCTTCGCAGGACGGCCTCGTGCTCTATTATAAGGGCGACATCTTCGAGGACACCGACGGCCAGACAAAGATACGCGACTATGCACGCGGCCACCACGCTGTGATACGCGATCCCGAGAATGTAAAGACCATCGTCGACAATAACCTGCTCAAGGGAGCAGCCAGCGACATGAGCGTAGTAGTATATGAGCCGAAGGAGACCATCTACACCAATACGCCCGTGAAGATGCAGGCAGCCATCCCCGCCTGCGCTACCAGCGTGAAGTGGGTTGTTGACTCCAACGACGACCTGACAGTCTATGAGACAATGCCCTACCTCACCTTCACCAAGGCAGGCAATCATATAGTAAAGGCAGTCATCACATACGAGGGCGGCAAGACGCTGGCCTCCAACCTTAAGATATTAAAGGTAAAAGAGCTGCCCGCCCCCGTGGCCGACTTTGAGATAACCGAGAACAACCTGCCCGCCAGCGAGTACTTCAGTTTCGTCAATCGCTCCTCGGCCGTCAACGCCACCTATAGTTGGTCGATGCCCGGAGCCGACGTGGAGCAGGTCAATGCCACCAACGCCTCGGCACGCTTCCTCGAGGTAGGCTCCTACCCCGTGACTCTCACCGTGACCAATGCTGCGGGCACCTCCAGCGTCACAAAGGAGATTACCGCAGTGGCCTCTGCACCATACGTGGACTTCGAGGTCAGCCCATCGGCCATCCTGATTGGCGACAAGGTGTTCTTTGAAGACAAGACCATCTATAACCCTGAAGACTGGCAGTGGGAAATCAACCACGTCAGCGGCAAGCGCAACTATGCCATCCATGCCCAGAACACGGCCTTCAAGCCACTGGCTCCCGGCTACTACAACGTAACCCTCAAGGCCCGCAATCCGCAGGGACAGACGGGCAAGACGATGCGCAAGGTGTTTGCCGTGAGCAATGCCGACCCGGGCAACGCCCTCTCTTTCTACGGCGAGAACGAATACCTCAGCATCGCCACTCCGTTTGAGGCCGCCACACGCGCCTTCACCATCGACACATGGCTGCGCCCCTCCGACTTCAATGGCGCCCTCTCCATGAGCTCCGAAGACGGCAAGATGAAGACCAAGTCAAACGAAGACGGCTCACTGACTCTGGAGGTCAACGGCAAGAGCGTGACATCCGATCCGGGCTACTTCATCATCGACGAGTGGCACCACTACGCTGTGACCTTCTCCACCGGCAATGTTAAGTTCTACCGCGATGCAGAGCTCTTCAGCGCTCCGACGCTGCGCCTGGCACTCAACTGCCCCGCATGGGCCGGCCCCGTGACCTTCAGCTCTGACGAGAATCGTTTCAAGGGACTCATCGACGAGTTCCGCATCTGGAGCAAGGCACTCAACCAGAAGACTATACAGGCCTTCAGCAATGAGCCGCTCACTGCAGAGACGCTGGAGACAGCTAAGTCCACCAACGGCCTGCTAGTGTATTACGACTTCAACCAGAATGGTGGCGACGTGGTTGACCGCACAGGTCTCGGCCACACCGCAGCGCGCAAGGACTTCAGCGGTGCCGACGGCGACGCTTGGACCTCAGCACTCGGAGTGTTCACCCTCGACTTTGAGGGCGACGAGCCCAGCGATGTCAGCGCTGACTATCTCACCAACTACAAGGCTCCGTTCCTTGACAACGGCGAGGCAGTGTCAACCAGCAACTCCTCTAACCTGCGCGGCCTGCTCACCGGCACAGATGACTCAAAGTGGGTAATCGAGAATAGTGTGGTAACTGAGAAGAGCACCACAGGAGCACACGTATATAAGAGCCTCAACTCCGACCTCAACTTCCGCACGGGCTACTACGGCTTTGCCGACACCCTCAAGAACCACCGCCTCTACCAGACTGTGACTCTGCCGGCCGGATACTACACACTCAGCGTTAGCCCAAGCGAGGGCGGAGCATGGGTGGCCGACAGTAGCTACCTGTGTGTAACCCGTGGCGATGAGTTTGTGGATATGCTCACCTACGAAGAGAAGTCTGAGGCATTCGTGCCCCTGAGCGACGCCAAGGTGGCCTTCACCGTTGGAGAAGAAGAAGACATTACTATCGGACTCATCATCAACCTGACGGGCTGGAACGCCATCGATGTTAACGAATTCAAGCTGATGCGTACGCCTGTTACCGAGGTTGAGCCCGATGAGGAGACCAACATCTACGATGCCGTAGCCAATGGCAGCATGCCACGCTACACTCCGATGGCCAATGCCATCCGAGTAGTCAACGACAAGCTGCGCCCGATGATGGTATATACCCTCGACGGCCGTCTTGTATTCAACGAGATGGTGGAGGGTGTGCACATCATACCATTTGCTCCGGGTATCTACATCATAGATGGCGAAAAGATACAAGTGAAGTAATATGGCAGAAGAGCAGTTAACCCCGATGATGGCGCAGTTTCGCGACCTGAAGAAGAAATATCCTGACACCATAATGTTGTTTAGGTGCGGAGATTTCTACGAGACTTATTGCGAAGATGCGGTGACAGCAGCCCAGGTGCTGGGCATCACACTCACCCATCGCAACAATAAGGGCAGTGTAGCCTCTGTGGAGATGGCGGGCTTTCCTTACCACGCCATCGACACCTACCTGCCGCGTCTCATACGCCAAGGTTATCGTGTGGCTATCTGCGACCAGCTGGAAGATCCCAAACTGACCAAGAAGCTAGTCAAGCGCGGAGTGACCGAACTGGTCACCCCGGGCGTGGCGCTTACCGACAATGTGCTTGCGTCGAAAGACAACAATTTCCTGGCCGCGCTGTGCATCACCAAGGGCGTGTGCGGCATCGCATTGCTCGACATCACCACCGGTGAGTTTGCCGTAGCCGAGGGCACCGTTGACTATATCGGCAAGCTGATGGGTAGCTTCGCCCCGAAAGAGGTGCTCATAGAGCGCGGCACCAAACAACGCTTCCAAAACAGTTTCGGCACCAATATCTTCTGCTACGAACTGGACGACTGGAAGTTTGCCGAGCGCAACTGCCTCGACCGACTGCACAAGCACTTCCATGTGCGCAACATGAAAGGCTACGGTGTAGCCCACATGCCCACAGCTCTCATCGCGGCAGGCGCCGTGCTCTTCTATCTCGACGACACCAAGCACACCCACACCAAGCATATATCCTCCATAGAGCGCATAGAGGAGGATCGCTATGTGCGACTCGACAACTTCACCATGCGCAACCTCGAGGTATTGCAGCCTCTCAGCGCCGACGGCAAGAGTCTGCTGCGAGTGCTCGACCGCACCATTACTCCTATGGGTTCGCGCATGATGCGCAGATGGCTGGCCTTCCCGCTGTGTGACGTGAGCGCCATTGAGCGCCGTCAGAATTGCGTAGAGCATCTGTTCCGCGAGCCCGAGATGCGTGAGACAGTGGCTGACCACCTGCGCCTGATAGGCGATATGGAACGCTTGGTGGCCAAGCTGGCAGCAGGGCGCATCACGCCGCGCGAGATGGAGCAGCTGCGCTATGACCTACAGGCCGTGGAGCCCATCAAGGACTCACTGAGCCAAGCGTCGCTACCATCGCTGAGAGAGATTGCCGACAAGCTGGAACCCTGCTCCGAACTCAAGACACTAATAGCTCACACCCTATGTCCCGACCCACCCAACCTTACCGCCAAGGGAGGATACATAGCCAACGGTGTGGACGGTGAGCTCGACCGACTGCGCGAGTTGGCCCACTCGGGGCGTAGCTACCTGCATGAGTTGCAGCAGCGCGAGACTGAGCGCACGGGAATACAGAGTCTGCGCGTAGGATACAACAATGTGTTTGGCTACTACCTTGAAGTGCGCAACACCTACAAGCATCTGGTGCCGTCTGATTGGATTCGCAAGCAGACGCTGACGCAGGCTGAGCGCTATATCACCGAGGAGCTAAAGAAATACGAAGAAGAGATAACGGGCGCAGAGGAGAAAATCCTTGTGATAGAAGCCCGCCTCTATGCTAATCTGCTGGACAAGGCACAGTCGTATATTCCCCAGATGCAGAGTGACGCCACCCAGCTGGCGGTGCTCGACTGTCTGCACTCATTTGCTCTCTCGGCACAAGAAGGCCGCTATGTACGTCCCACCGTGGACGACAGCACTGTGCTCGACATAGTGCAAGGGCGCCATCCCGTGATAGAGACCCAGTTGCCCGCTGGCGAGGCATACATACCCAACGACGTACGCCTTGACACCGAGAAGCAGCAGATAATCATCATCACAGGTCCCAATATGTCAGGTAAGTCTGCGTTGCTCCGCCAGACGGCCCTCATCACGCTCATGGCTCAGACGGGCAGCTATGTGCCGGCCGACAAGGCCCACATAGGCATCGTCGACAGAATCTATACTCGCGTGGGAGCGAGCGACAATATCTCAATGGGCGAGTCCACCTTCATGGTGGAGATGACCGAGGCTGCCAGCATTATGAACACTTTCACCCAGCGTAGCCTTGTGCTCTTCGACGAGCTGGGACGCGGCACCTCCACCTACGACGGCATCTCCATAGCCTGGGCTATAGTGGAGCACCTGCATGACAACACCAAGGGGCATCCGCGCACCCTCTTCGCCACCCACTATCATGAGCTCAACGAGATAGCCAAGAGCCTGGCGCGCGTACATAATTATAATGTAGCGGTGAAAGAGGTGGGTAATCAAGTGGTGTTCTTGCGCAAGCTGGTGCCCGGCGGTAGCGAACACAGCTTCGGTATCCACGTGGCTCGCATGGCAGGCATGCCTCCCTCGATAGTCAAACGCGCTGACCAAGTGCTAAAGGAGCTTGAGGCCAACAGCGACCGCGATGTGTCGCGCCCCAATGTGAGCGACCTCAACGCAACCAAGGAAGGAGCACAGCTTACCTTCTTCCAGCTGGATGACCCCGTGTTGCGACAGCTGCGCGACCGATTCCTGAACCTCGATATCAACACCCTGACACCAATAGAAGCACTCAATATGCTCAACGATATCCAAAAACTGGTAAAAGAATAACTCTAAACTTTACAACCTATGATAAAGTACATTGGCGTAGATGACCCCGACCTCAAGCTCTTTGAGAGCCAGTATGACCTGCCAGACGGCATGTGCTACAATTCCTATCTTGTGCTTGACCAGAAGATAGCCATAATAGACACCACCGACCGCCGCAAGGTCAGCGAGTGGGCTGACAGTCTGCAACGCGCCCTTGACGGGCGCAAGCCCGACTACCTCGTGGTGCAGCACATGGAGCCAGACCATAGCGCAGGCATCAGTCAAGCTCTCGAGTTATATCCTGACATTAAGATTGTCGCCTCCGCCAAGGCTATACAAATGATGAGCCTCTATTTCGAAGGCCTCAGCCTGGAGGGCAAGACCATTGCCGTAAAGGAAGGCGACACCCTCGACCTCGGCAACCGCGCCCTGCAGTTTATAGGCGCACCTATGGTCCACTGGCCCGAGGTCATCGTCACCTACGATCCCGCCGAGCATGCACTTTTCAGTGCCGATGCCTTCGGCAAGTTTGGAGTCCGCGACGCTGACCCCGATGACTGGGCATGCGAGGCACGACGCTACTATTTCAACATTTGCGGCAAGTATGGCGGTCCCGTCAGCCAGTTGCTCGGCAAGATAGCCCCGTTGCAGATAGAGCAGATACTACCGCTCCACGGTCCCATGCTCAAGGGTGAAGCACTGGCTGAGGCCTTGCGTCTATACAATATCTGGGCGCTCTACGATGTGGAGACCCCTGGTGTGTTTATCGCCTACGCCTCCATCCATGGCGGTACACGCGAAGCAGCGCAAGTGCTGGCCGACATGCTACGTCAGAGAGGAGTGCCAAAGGTAAGCATCAGCGACCTCACCATAGACGACCAGGCCGAGGCCATAGAGGATGCCTTCCGTATGAGCCACCTCGTGTGCTGCGCCTCCAGCTATGACGGAGGACTCTTCCCCCCGATGCACGACTTTATCCACCACCTGCAAATCAAGGCCTACCAGCGCCGCACCGTGGCACTGGTGGAGAACGGCTCATGGGCGCCTTGCGCAGGCAGAGTGATGCGCGACATGTTTGCCACCATGAAAGAAATAACCATAGCAGAGCCTCTCGTCACCATCCGCGGACGCATGCACGCTAATGACCAGCCGCAGTTGCAGGCTCTCGCTGACAACATAGCAAATAATTTCAAATAATAATTTTACATAACAATGAAAAACACTTTATTTCACCTAAAAGCTTTTCTGTTGGTAGCGGCCACGTCCTGCATCTGCACCACAGCCCACGCAGGAGTGACCATACCAAGCTACAATCTTGAGAATGCCCGAGTAGCTGCATTCATCAAGGAAGTCACCTACAAGTCGAAGGACGAGACAAAGATTAAGACCTACAATGTCAGTCCTCCATCACGCCGCGACCAGCCTGCTGGCGTCCCCCTCACATGGACCAAATGGGCTGACGCAGCAAGCCAGAAGTTGCTGATCTCCACTACCAGCAAGTTTACCGACACCATAGAGATGACGCTCGCTGCCGACACCGCAGCCTACGACATTTACAACCTGATTCCGGGCAAGACCTACTACTACAAGATAGTAGCCACTTCCGCCGACGGCAAAGACAGCACCCTGGTCTCCGCCAGCTTCGCCACCGAGGGAATGGTGCGCATGATAAAGGCCAATACAGGCTACAATATGCGCGACATCGGCGGCTGGAAGACTCGCACCGGCCAGAGGATACGCTACGGAATGATCTACCGCGGTGCTGAGTGGGATGTAGAGTATGTGCTTAGTTCTGCAGACTCCGCCATAGTCCACGACCTGGGAATACGCGCCGAACTTGACCTGCGCGGCAACAGCGAGGCCGGCTACGCCACCGTATCGCGCATCGGCTATGATGACGTGGAATACACCCGTATCCCCACTGGCACCCACTACATCGATGGTATCAAAGGCAACAACTCCGCCTTCGGCAAGCAGCTGCAATACATCTTCAAGTGCGTAAGGGAAAACAGACCTGTCTATTTCCATTGCCACATCGGTGCCGACCGCACAGGATGCCTCGGCTGGCTGCTGGAGGGACTGCTCGGAGTAAGCGAGAGCGACATGTACAAGGAATATGAGCTCACCACCTTCTCCGGCCTCAATACCCACCGCTATAAGAGCAACATTGACGATATGTTTGACTATATCAAGACCTTCGACGGCGCTACACTTGACGAGCAGTTCTTTAACTACTGCACAAAGAATCTCAAGGTTGACCCCATGGAGATAATGGAGTTTAAGAGCATCATGCTCCAGCACGACTTCATCACATCCATCAATTTTGAGAGCGACACCGTCACCCTCGCCGCAGGCGAGACCCTCCAGCTCGAGCCCATTCTCACACCCGACGGCGCCGATAAGAAGGACATCACCTACAGCAGTTCCGATCAACTCGTGGCAACCATCACAAACCGTGGACTCCTCACCGCTGTGCGTGGCGACACCGCCGTCATCACCGCCAAGTCCAACGTGGTAACTAAGCAAATAGTAGTCATAGTGCCTCATGTAGAGTCGGAGATGCCCGAGTTTGTCACCGTTGACGGTATGGACTATCAGCTCATAGGCCCCAATCTGATTACCAACGGCTCTTTCGAGTATGCACACTCGCTCACCGCTTGGACCAGCGGACTGGGATTCCCCCTCGCAACTGACGGCTTCCAAATCATGGAAGACAGCCAGTGGGGCGACCGCTACCTGCAATGCATCACCGACGGTGACGACGAGTCAACCCGCTCCATACGCACCATCTGGCCCATCGAGCCAGGCAAGACATACGCCATAGGTTACAGAGTAAAGACCGCCAACGGCCAGACGGTAAGCAACAATGACAATATGCGTGTAGGCCTTATCAATCTTGGCGGCGGCGGATTCAGCGGCGGTGGCGACGACTTCATCTGGGATGACGACGAAGTGCAAAGCCCCGCTTTCAATAGTCAATGGTCAACGGTCAACGGTCAATTAGTCGCTGCCGAAGAAGCCGTAGTCTTCCCCTTCCCCACCTACGGACGCAACTGGGCAGACATTCACTATGTCTTCACCAACACAGGCAACTACAGCCATTGCCAGGTATGGTTCTCACGCCTCGGCAAAGACGGTACATACACCTGTCTCGACAACTTCTTCCTCGCCGAGGTTGACGAAGGAAAGCCCACAGCTGTGCAGGGAATAGAGAATAATGCTCAATCCTCAATGCTCAATCCTCAATCGACTTACGACCTGCAAGGACGCAAACTATCCAATGCCCCCAAGGGACTATACATTAAGAATGGAAAAACCTATAAAGCTCAATAATATGAAACTCTCAATATTTAATTACACATCTTCTATTGTTTTAGCCCTTGTGCTCCTCGCCTCCTGCAGCAGCGACGACTTTATCAGCGACCTCCAGCAGCAGCAGAGCAACGAGCCCAATATCGTCAGCGCCACCATGACCGTCGACGACTTTGAGGGCGATGCGCAGACCCCTAACCTCAAGACCAACATCACCGCCGAGGGTAAGTTCCTTTGGGCTCGCGGCGACCAGGTAGGCGTATGGCCCACCCTTGAGGACGATGAAGAACCCACCAGCTCACAGGTGCTCTTTACCGTAACGGAAGGCGCGGGCACAGCCTCCGCCACCTTCACCGGCAGCGGATGGGGACTGCTCCACAACCGCACCTACTATGCCTACTTCCCCTACAACGCACAGGCCCTCTCCAACAAGGTGACCAACAACTATCAGTCAGGGCTCAACCAGATGTTCAACAACATGAGTCTTCACATCGGTGTCAACGACTTTATGTACGCCTCCGCCACCACGCCTGACGAGGGCAACGAGGCACACTTCCAGTTCCACCACATGGGTAGCATCATGCGCATCGTTATCAAGCTGCCCGCCAAGGCGGCATCCACCGTCTTTAAGGTACTAACCCTTAAGACTGCCGATGGTAAGAAGGTGTTCCCCTTGCAGGTGACCTTCAATCCCGTTGACCCTGAGCCAGTGGAGACGCCCGTCACATCGACATCCACCCTCACCCTCAATCTCGGAATGAGCGGCAACGGCTTCAAACCCACCAGCAACACCATCACCGCATGGTTCCTCACAGGCGCCACCGACCTCACCGGTACCGACATACATGTCAGCCTCAGCAATGCCACCGACACCTACTCCGGCACCTTTACAGGCAAGCTGCAGCAGGCAGGCCACGCACGCACCTACACCGTCACTGCCGAAGAGGGCGAGATAGCCGCAGACTATGTAGATATGGGCACCGACGTGATGTGGGCACGCTGCAACCTCGGCGCAGAGTCGCTGGAGAACTTTGGCAACTTCTACGCCTGGGGCGAGACAACGCCCTACTACACCTCCCTCGACATAACCGAGACAGGCAGCTCCGCCGTCTTCAACTCTGTCAAGTGGGCAGAAGGCCGCACCGCAGGCTACGCATGGTCCAACTATTTCGATGCCACATCATCATCGGGCTCCTCATTCAAAACCTACACCAAGGCCAATCAGGTGCTCGCCCTCAAGGACGATGCCGCCAACGTGGCCCTCGGAGGCAAGTGGCGCATGCCCACCACCGAGGAAGTCGTAGAGCTCTACAATGTCTGCACACTGCAAAACGCCACCGTCAAGGGAGTCAGAGGCGTGCTCTTCACCAGCACCATCACCGGCAACACACTATTCATCCCCGGCAACGGCCACTTCAGCGGCACTACCTACAACAGCACCAACAGCTACCGCCTCTGGAGCAGCACACTCTGCAGTGGCAATCAGGCCTACGGGTGGTACAACACCTACAGCTCCCCCGACAACGAGAATATGCAGTACAAGGGCGAGCGCAACCGCGGCTGGGGCATACGCCCAGTCTTTGACCCCAAGATGTAAGGAAAACCATTGCGCCGCTCTCGCGCGTACCATATTTATTGTATTATATAGAGTATGCAAGACGATTGGCTTAACAAAACCCTCGGCCTCAGCGAGGATGTATATGCCCTGCTGCTCATCGCGCTCATCAGCGCGGTGGGCATCAGCCTGGGCAAGATAAAGGTGCGTGGCATAGGCCTCGGCGTGACCTTTGTCTTCTTCACCGGCATCGTGGCGGGCCATTTCGGGCTACACATCAATCCCGTCATCTTGCAGTACGCCATGAGCATGGGACTGGTGCTGTTTATCTATACCCTGGGACTGCAGGTAGGACCAGGCTTTGTGAGCGCCTTCCGCAGCGGAGGCGTCAAGCTCAATCTGTTGGGACTGGCGCTGGCCTTGGTTGGCACGCTGATGGCTGTGGCCTGCCACTGGATCACCGGAGTGAGCCTGCCCGACATGATGGGCATCCTCTGCGGAGCCACCACCAACACCCCCGCGCTGGGTACCGCCCAGCAGGCACTCGCCCAGATAGGGCAAGAAGGCAGTGCGGCCTCCATGTCGCTGGGGTGCGCCGTCACCTATCCCCTCGGAGTGGTGGGTGTGATACTGGCGTTTATGGTGATACATGCCTGGCACACCAGATGGATAAAACACCAAGAGCCAAGAGCCAAGAGCCTGCAGGACACCGACCATCAGGACGAGCCGTTCATCGTTTCTTTCCACGTAAAGAACCCCGCCGTGCTGGGCAAGACACTACGCCAAGTGGCAGACCTTACAAAAAATGACTTCGTTGTCTCGCGCCTCTGGCGCAACGGCGAAGTGATGTTGCCTGACGCCGACACCATCCTGCAGGACAAAGACCGCATACTCGTCATCACCAAGCATAAAGACCTGGAGCGCTTGACCGTCTTCTTCGGCGAGCGCGACTCCAACGACTGGAACAAGGAAGACATCGACTGGAACAAGCTCGACTCGCGGCTCATCTCGCGCCGCATCGTCATCACGCGACCAGAGATAAACGGTAAGAGACTCGGGGCGCTCCATCTGCGCAATCGGTTCTCGGTAAACATAAGCCGCGTCAACCGCGCAGGCATGGACCTCGTGGCCACGCCCGACCTGGTGCTCTGCATGGGCGACCGCCTCACCGCCATCGGCGAACAGAAAGCCGTGGACCACGTAGCCAAGAGCATGGGCAATGTGGTAGCCGACCTAGATGAGCCAAACTTGGGAGCCATCTTCGTGGGACTGATACTGGGCATAGCCCTCGGCGCACTGCCCATCTGCCTCCCCACTATGAGTGTACCGGTGAAGTTGGGACTGGCCGGTGGCCCCATCATTGTGGGCATTCTGATAGGAGCCTACGGGCCGCGCCTCCACATGATAACCTACACCACCAGTAGTGCCAACAGGATGCTGCGGGCACTGGGCATCGTCATCTTTCTGGCATGCCTGGGACTGCAAGCAGGTCCGCGCTTCTTCGACACAGTGATGAGAGCTGACGGTGCACTGTGGGTAGCGTTGGGCTTCCTCATTACCGTGGTGCCCATCTTGCTTGTGGGATGGCTGTCGCTAAAGTTTACCAAGCTCGACATGGCTATGGTGTGCGGCATGGTGTGCGGCAGCATGGCCAACCCCATGGCGTTGGACTATGTCAACGACATCACCCATACGGAGCGTGGTGCCGTGGCATACACCACAGTCTATCCTTTGTGCATGTTTGCCCGTATCATAGCCGTACAAATCATCATTGTGCTGCTAATGTAAGCACGTTCGACAATCATAAGAGGCAAAAAGGGGGCAAAAACTCTTTTTTTTGAAAAAAGTTGCTGAAATGTTTGGTCGGATAGGAAAAATGTTGTTAATTTTGCACCCGCAAAGCGAAATGGGTGTTTTCCAGAGTGGCCAAATGGGGCAGACTGTAAATCTGCTGTCTTTCGACTTCGGTGGTTCGAATCCATCAGCACCCACCTCCCGCAGGGGATGGCCTGCAGGCATGCGGAAGTAGCTCAGTTGATAGAGCACTAGCCTTCCAAGCTGGGGGTCGCGGGTTTGAGCCCCGTCTTCCGCTCAATGCCCTCTCGCGAGATAGCTGGATATGCTGCTTTAGCTCAGTGGTAGAGCGCATCCTTGGTAAGGATGAGGTCCTGAGTTCAACTCTCAGAAGCAGCTCTAAGTTTTAACATTACATTAATATTCTAAATTATGGCAAAAGAAACATTCGTTCGTACCAAACCGCATGTAAACATTGGTACCATTGGTCATGTTGACCACGGCAAGACTACTCTGACCGCTGCTATCACCACCGTATTGGCAAAGCAGGGCCTTTCTGAGGTTAAGTCTTTCGACCAGATTGACAATGCTCCCGAGGAGAAGGAGCGTGGTATTACTATCAACACCGCTCACGTTGAGTATGAGACTGCCAAGCGTCACTATGCTCACGTTGACTGCCCGGGTCACGCCGACTATGTAAAGAACATGGTTACCGGTGCTGCCCAGATGGACGGTGCTATCATCGTTGTTGCTGCTACTGACGGTCCTATGCCTCAGACACGTGAGCACATCCTGCTCGCTCGCCAGGTGAACGTGCCTCGTCTTGTTGTGTTCCTCAACAAGTGTGACATGGTTGACGACGAGGAGATGCTGGAGCTCGTTGAGATGGAGGTTAAGGAGCTGCTCGAGGCTTATGAGTTTGAGGATGACACTCCGGTTATCCGCGGTTCTGCTCTTGGCGCCCTCAATGGCGTTAAGGAGTGGGAGGATAAGGTTATGGAGCTTATGGACGCTTGCGACAACTGGATTCAGGAGCCCGTACGCGACAAGGATAAGCCCTTCCTGATGCCTGTTGAGGACGTGTTCTCCATCACTGGTCGTGGCACTGTTGCTACCGGCCGTATCGAGACTGGTGTCATCAAGGTTGGTGACGATGTTCAGATTCTCGGTCTCGGTGAGGACAAGAAGTCGGTTGTTACCGGCGTTGAGATGTTCCGCAAAATCCTCGATGAGGGTGAGGCTGGCGATAATGTTGGTCTGCTGCTCCGTGGTATCGACAAGAACGAGGTTAAGCGTGGTATGGTTATCACTCACCCGGGTGTTATCCAGCCGCACAAGAAGTTTAAGGCTTCCATCTACGTACTGAAGAAGGAAGAGGGTGGCCGTCACACTCCGTTCGGCAACAAGTATCGTCCTCAGTTCTATCTCCGCACCATGGACTGCACGGGTGAGATTTCTCTGCCCGCCGGCACCGACATGGTAATGCCCGGTGATAACGTTGAGATCACCGTAGAGCTCATCTACGCTGTTGCTCTGAACGTTGGTCTGCGCTTCGCTATCCGCGAGGGTGGCCGCACCGTAGGCTCTGGCCAGATCACCGAGATTATCGACTAATCTGACAATCTTGATTACTCAGTCGTACTGAGTGCTCTGATTACTCAGACAATAACTCTAAGCCCCCGTTTTTAGGGCGGGGGCTTCATTTTACGGGAATAGCTCAGTTGGTAGAGCATCGGTCTCCAAAACCGAGGGTCGTGAGTTCGAGTCTTACTTCCCGTGCAAAGGACAAAGATAGCATATGTTGAAAAAAATTATCAAATATTGCAAGAATTCTTACGAAGAATTAGCCCACAAGACAACTTGGCCCTCTCGTAAGGACCTGACCCACAGCGCGTTGATTGTTCTCACAGCTTCCATCATCATTGCTGCTGTGGTGTTTGCCATGGACAAAATCTTCCAGTTTGTTATGACATCGGTTTATCCCGGATAAATCCTGCTAAACGTACACTACGCTATGGCTGATATGAATTGGTACGTGCTTCGTGCGATTACAGGTAAGGAGACCAAGGTCAAGGAATACATCGACACTGCTGTAAGCAATGGCGTGTTTTCCGGCCATGTAGGACAGACGCTGGTGCCTACGGAGAAGGTTGTCCAAGTGCGCAACGGCAAGCGTGTGGTCAACGACCGCGTGCTTTACTCTGGTTATGTCTATGTACAGGCAGTGATGGTCGGAGAGATTGCCTACGCTCTGCGCAACATTCCCAACGTAATCGGCATCCTTGGCGGCATGGCTCATCCGGCCGTTGTACGCCAGGCGGAGATTGACCGCCTGCTTGGCGCTGCCGAGCAGCAGGATATCGATCTCGAGTCATCTGTGTCGTTCCTGGTTGGCGAGCAGGTCAAGGTTAACGAGGGCCCGTTCAGCACTTTCGTAGGTGTTGTCAGCGAAGTCAACACTGAGCGCAAGAAGCTGACGGTTCTCGTAAAGGTTTTCGGCCGCGAGACGGCCTTGAGCCTCGGCTTTGGGCAAGTGGAGAAGATTTGACATCGTATTGTTACGGACGAGGTCAGACGCTCTCAGAACATTTTAAATAATTAAAACAATGGCTAAAGAAGTTGCTGGAATAATCAAATTACAGATTAAAGGCGGCGCAGCTAACCCCTCACCACCTGTTGGTCCGGCTCTTGGTTCCAAGGGTCTGAACATCATGGACTTCTGCAAGCAGTTCAATGCTCTGACTCAGAGCAAGGCTGGTAAGGTATTGCCTGTTGTCATCTCTTATTATGATGATAAGAGCTTTACATTTGTCATTAAGACTCCTCCTGCAGCAGTACAGCTACTGGAAGCAGCAAAGGCCAAGGGCGGCTCTCCCGAGCCTAACCGCAAGAAGGTTGCCTCTGTGACCTGGGATCAGATCAGGGTTATCGCTGAGGATAAGATGCCTGACCTCAACTGCTTCACCGTGGAGAGCGCTATGCGCCTCATCGCGGGTACTGCACGCAGCATGGGTATTACTGTAACCGGGGAATTTCCCGCAAATAACTAAAATCTTCAAACAATGAGTAAACTTACAAAAAATCAGAAGTTGACCGCCGGGAAGATTGAAGCAGGAAAGACCTATACTCTGGCTGAAGCATCTGCTCTCCTCAAGGAGATCACGACTACCAAGTTTGATGCTTCTGTAGATATGGATGTCCGTTTGGGTGTTGACCCACGCAAGGCTAACCAGATGGTTCGCGGCGTGTGCACCTTGCCAAATGGTACCGGTAAGACTGTTCGCGTATTGGTACTTTGCACCCCCGACAAGGAGGCCGAGGCTAAGGAAGCCGGTGCCGACTATGTTGGTCTTGACGAGTATATCGACAAGATTAAGGGTGGCTGGACTGATATTGATGTTGTTATCACGATGCCCGCAGTGATGGGTAAGCTTGGTCCCTTGGGTCGCGTATTGGGTCCCCGCGGATTGATGCCTAATCCTAAGAGCGGCACTGTGACTATGGATGTAGCCAAGGCTGTTACTGACGTTAAGGCTGGTAAGATTGACTTTAAGGTTGACAAGACTGGTATCGTTCACGCTTCTATTGGCAAGATCTCTTTTGATCCCCAGAAGATTGCCGAGAACGCCAGTGCTTTCATCTCCACTATCAACAAGCTTAAGCCTGCCACTGCCAAGGGCACTTACATGAAGAGCGTTTTCATCTCAACTACTATGAGTAGGGGTATCAAGGTTGACCCTAAGAGTATCATAGAATAAAACACATTAGGCAATCATGAGAAAAGAAGATAAAAACGTCGTTATAGCCCATCTGGGTGAGCTGCTGCAGAAGTATCCTCATTTCTACCTTGTAGATACCGAGGGTCTCAACGCTGAGCAGACCACTTCGCTGCGCCGTCTCTGCTTCAAGCAGAAGATCAAGATGGTTACAGTGAAGAACACTCTCTTCCAGAAGGCTCTGGATGCAGCCGAGGAGGATTTCTCGCCGCTGTATGATTCACTCAAGGGCACTACCTCCATTCTCTTTACCGAGGTGGCCAATGTGCCTGGTAAGATGCTTAAGAAGAACCCCAAGTCGGGCATCAAGGCTCTGAAGGCCGCTTATGCCGAGGGTGGTTTCTTTGGCGCAGATCAGCTCGAGACTCTTGCTGCTCTCAAGAGCAAGGAGGAGTTGGTGGCCGATGTTGTGGCTTTGCTGCAGTCTCCTATCAAGAATGTTATGTCCGCTCTCCAATCGGGTGGCAACAACATTCATGGTGTTCTAAAGACTTTGAGCGAGCGTTCCTGATGAGGTGCGTTGCTTAGGGCATTTTGATTTCAATAACCATTTAGTATAAACAATTAAATCTAAAATAAAAATGGCAGACATTAAAGCTATTGCTGAAGAATTGGTTAATTTGACAGTAAAGGAAGTAAATGAGTTGGTTACCGTATTGAAGGACGAGTATGGCATTGAGCCCGCTGCTGCCGCTGTTGCAGTTGCAGGTCCTGCTGCTCCCGGCGCAGCCGCTGAGGAGGCAGAGGAGAAGACCTCCTTCGATGTAGTATTGAAGAGCGCTGGTGCCGCTAAGCTCCAGGTCGTTAAGGCCGTTAAGGAGGCTTGTGGCCTTGGTCTGAAGGAAGCCAAGGAGCTCGTTGACGCTGCTCCCAAGGCCGTTAAGGAAGGCGTTTCCAAGGACGACGCTGAGGCCCTGAAGAAGGCTATCGAAGAGGCCGGCGGCGAAGTAGAGATCAAGTAACTCAACTTAGCTTATCACACACAGTGGTTAAGAATCCTCTGGTAGGGGGTTCTTAACCTTTTTGTGTCCAAAAGTGGCGTTTTAATCTATTTTTTATACTCAATCACACACACAAACGACAACATTAGTTTATGTCACAACTTATCAATGACAGA
This sequence comes from Bacteroidaceae bacterium, assembly GCA_017458585.1. Lineage (GTDB taxonomy): Bacteria > Bacteroidota > Bacteroidia > Bacteroidales > Bacteroidaceae > UBA6382. The sequence continues at coordinate 18,497 of JAFTAJ010000020.1, read as the reverse complement.
ATTAACTTTGCGTCCATCAGAAAGCCGATGCCTTATCCCGACTTTCTGGATGTTCAGCTAAAGTCTTTCAGGGATTTCTTCCAATTGGATACTCCCCCGGAGATGCGTAAGAACGACGGACTCTACAAGGTCTTTGCCGAGAATTTCCCCATTACAGACACGCGCAACAACTTTGTACTGGAGTTTCTGGATTACTACATCGACCCACCGCGCTACACTATAGAGGAATGCCTTATCAACGGCCTCACCTACAGTGTGCCCCTCAAGGCAAAACTGAAGCTTTATTGCACCGATCCTGATCACGAGGACTTCGACACCAAGATTCAGGACGTGTTCTTGGGCCCCATTCCTTACATGACAGATAACGGCACGTTTGTTATCAACGGTGCCGAGCGTGTTGTCGTTTCGCAGTTGCACCGTTCACCCGGTGTGTTCTTCGGCTCATCAATCCACTCTAACGGCACCCAGCTCTACTCCGCAAGAATTATCCCGTTCAAGGGCTCGTGGATTGAGTTTGCTACCGACATCAACAATGTGATGTACGCTTACATCGACCGCAAGAAGAAGCTGCCTGTAACCACACTGCTTCGCGCCATCGGTTTTGAGAGCGACAAGGACATCCTCGACATCTTCGATTTGGCTGAGGAGGTAAAGGTTAGCAAGGCTACCCTGAAGAAGTATGCCGGCCAGAAGTTGGCCTCGCGCATCCTCAAGAGCTGGTCGGAGGACTATGTTGACGAAGATACGGGCGAAGTTGTGTCGATTGAGCGCAACGAGGTGCTCGTAGAGCGCGAGACTATTCTCGACGACGATGCCGCAGAGAAGATTCTGGAAAGCGGAACGAAGAAAATCCTTATTCACAAGGAAGAAGAGAATGCCACTGACTTTTCTATCATTTTCAACACCCTGCAGAAGGACACCAGCAACTCGGAGATTGAGGCCATCAACACCGTGTACCGTTCGCTGCGCAATGCCGACCCCGCAGACGACGCCAGTGCTCGTGAGGTGATTAACAACCTGTTCTTCTCCGACCGTCGCTATGACCTCGGCGAGGTAGGTCGCTTCCGCATCAACAACAAGCTGGGACTGTCCACCGACATGAGCGTGCGCGTACTGACCAAGGAAGATATTATTGAGATTATCAAATATCTCATCCAGCTCGTAAACGCAAAGGCCCAGCTTGACGATATCGACCACCTGAGCAACCGCCGTGTACGCACCGTTGGCGAGCAGCTGGCCAACCAGTTCTCTATCGGTCTGGCCCGTATGAGTCGCACCATCCGTGAAAGGATGAACGTACGCGATTACGAAGTATTCTCCCCCACTGACCTGATTAACGCAAAGACCGTTTCCTCAGTCATCAATTCCTTCTTCGGTGCTAATCCTCTGTCGCAGTTCATGGATCAGACCAACCCGCTGGCTGAGGTTACCCACAAGCGCCGTCTCTCGGCCTTGGGTCCTGGCGGTCTTACTCGTGACCGTGCCGGTTTTGAGGTGCGTGACGTTCACTACACCCACTATGGCCGTCTCTGCCCCATTGAGTCGCCGGAAGGTCCTAACATCGGTCTTATCTCCTCGCTATGTGTGTATGCGAAGATCAACGACCTTGGTTTCATCGAGACTCCCTACCGTAAGGTTAAGGACGCCGTGGTTGACCTCGACAACGATGAAATTGTTTATCTCTCGGCAGAAGAGGAAAACCAAAAGATTATTGCTCAAGGAAATGCTCCTCTTAATGAGGACGGCACCTTCATCCGCAAGACCGTCAAATGCCGTCAGGATGCCGACTATCCTGTAGTTGCTCCGTCGGAGGTAGAGTTTATGGATGTTGCGCCGCAGCAGATAGCCTCTATCGCTGCCGCTCTCATCCCGTTCCTCGAGCATGACGACGCCCACCGTGCACTGATGGGCTCCAACATGATGCGCCAGGCTGTTCCTCTGATTACCACCGAGCAACCCATCGTCGGCACCGGTATTGAAAAGCAGGTTTGCGAGGATTCCCGCACCATGATCACCGCCGAAGGCGATGGTGTCATCGAATATGTTGACGCTGCAAAGATTATAATCCGCTACGACCGCACCGAAGACGAAGATTTCGTAAGTTTCGACAGTGCTGTCAAGGAATACAAAGTGCCCAAGTTCCGCCGCACCAACCAGAATATGACCATCGACCTGCGCCCCATCTGCAAGAAGGGCGACAAGGTGAAGGCAGGCGACATCCTTACCGAAGGATATGCCACCAGTAATGGCGAACTGGCTCTGGGTCGCAACCTGCTGGTTGCCTACATGCCGTGGAAGGGCTACAACTATGAGGACGCCATCGTGCTCAACGAGCGTCTTGTTCGAGAGGATGTACTTACCTCTGTGCATGTTGACGAATATGCCCTTGCTGTTCGCGAAACCAAGCGCGGCCAAGAAGAGTTCACCTCCGACATCCCCAATGTAAGCGAAGAGGCTACCAAGGATTTGGATGAGAACGGCGTAGTGCGTATTGGTGTACGCGTAGAGCCTGGCGACATCCTTATCGGCAAGATTACCCCGAAGGGAGAAAGCGATCCCTCACCGGAGGAGAAGCTGCTGCGTGCCATCTTCGGCGACAGAGCTGGTGATGTAAAGGACGCATCTCTCAAGGCTAACCCCTCGCTCTCAGGTGTGATTATCGACAAGCGCATGTTTGCCCGTGCACAGAAGACCCGCACTTCAAGAGCCGAAGACAAGAAGAAACTGCAGGCCATTCAGGACCAGTTTGACAAGGAAGTTGCCGAGCTCAAAAAGATTCTGGTATCCAAGCTCCTTGTCCTCACCAAGGGTAAGGCCTCTATCGGCATAAAGAACAACCTTGGAGAGTCCGCTATCTCCAAGGGTGCCAAATTCACAGAGAATGTGCTCAATATGGTGGACTACTCCTCCATCCAGATAAGCAAATGGACCAACGATGCCCATATCAACTCCCTCATTGCGCAACTCATCATCAACTATCTTAAGAAATACAATCTTAAGGATGCTGAACTTAAACGCAAGAACTTTGCTGTCACCATTGGCGACGAGCTACCCTCCGGTGTACTGCAGCTGGCCAAGGTATATGTAGCCAAGAAGCGTAAGATCGGTGTCGGCGACAAGATGGCCGGACGCCATGGTAACAAGGGTATCGTGTCTAAAGTTGTACGTCAGGAGGACATGCCGTTCCTTGAGGACGGTACTCCCGTTGACATCGTGCTCAATCCTCTGGGTGTGCCTTCACGTATGAACCTCGGCCAGATATTCGAGGCCGTACTGGGCTACGCCGGACTTAAGATGGGCGTCAAGTTTGCCACTCCTATCTTCGACGGCGCCTCCCTTGAAGACCTTGAGGAATGGACCGACAAGGCTGGCCTGCCTCACCTCGGCTCCACCCAGTTATATGACGGAGCCACAGGTGAGAAGTTTGACCAGAAAGCCACCGTTGGTGTTACATATATGCTCAAACTTGGTCACATGGTTGAGGACAAGATGCATGCACGCTCAATAGGTCCCTACTCCTTCATCACCCAGCAGCCGCTCGGCGGTAAGGCACAGTTTGGTGGCCAGCGCTTTGGAGAGATGGAGGTATGGGCACTCGAGGCCTTCGGTGCCGCCCATGTACTTCAAGAGATGCTCACAATCAAGTCTGATGATATTGTAGGACGTGCCAAGGCCTATGAGGCTATCGTGAAGGGTGATCCCATCCCCACTCCCGGCATTCCCGAATCCCTCAACGTGCTGTTGCACGAACTCCGCGGTTTGGGCCTCAGCCTCAGATTAGACTAATCCAATGTCAATCATTTGACTATGCGACAACAAAACAAAAAAACACCTCTTTTTTACAGCATAAACCACTATGGCATTTAAGAAAGAAACCAAATCAAAGAGTACATTCTCCAAGATAACTATAGGACTTGCTTCACCCGAAGAAATCCTTGAGCACTCAAGAGGCGAGGTCACCAAGCCAGAGACCATCAACTATCGCACTTATAAGCCGGAACGCGACGGCCTGTTCTGCGAAAAAATATTTGGTCCTATCAAGGACTATGAATGCAACTGCGGCAAATACAAGCGCATCCGTTACAAAGGCACTGTCTGCGACCGATGCGGCGTGGAAGTGACCGAGAAGAAAGTGCGCCGTGAGCGCAGCGGTCATATCAACCTGCAAGTGCCCGTTGCACATATATGGTATTTCCGCACACTGCCTAGCAAGATGAGCTATCTGCTGGGTATCCCCTCAAAGAAACTTGAGGCTATCATCTATTACGAGCGCTATGTGGTCATCAATCCCGGACCCTTTGCACCCAAGAATGACGACGACCGTCGCACCATAGCCGACAATGTGCTCCGCAAGATGGACCTCCTCTCTGAGGAAGAATATGTGAATTTTGTTGACCGTCTTCCGGCCACCAACTCACAGCTTGACGACAGCGACCCCAATAAGTTCATTGCCAAGATGGGAGCAGAGGCTGTATATGACCTGCTTGCAAGTCTCGACTTGGATGCACTCTCCTTTGAACTCCGCAGCCGTGCTCATAAAGACAATTCGCAACAGCGCAAGACTGAGGCCCTCAAGCGTCTGCAAGTGGTGGAAGCCTTCCGCTCCAGCCGCTCCATCAATCGTCCCGAATGGATGGTGATGAAGATACTGCCTGTTACGCCTCCTGACCTCCGTCCGCTTGTACCGCTCGACGGTGGCCGCTTTGCAACCTCCGACCTCAACGACCTCTATCGTCGCGTGCTTATTCGCAACAATCGTCTGCGTCGTCTGATGGAGATTAAGGCCCCCGAGGTAATCTTGCGCAACGAGAAGCGTATGCTTCAGGAAGCCGTTGACAGCCTGTTTGATAACTCACGCAAGAGCTCTTCTGTAAAGAGCGAGTCCAACCGCCCACTTAAGTCGCTTAGCGACTCTCTCAAGGGTAAGCAGGGACGCTTCCGTCAGAACCTCCTTGGTAAGCGCGTTGACTACTCGGCACGTTCGGTTATCGTGGTAGGTCCCGAGCTCAATATGGGCGAGTGCGGTCTGCCTAAGCTTATGGCAGCCGAGCTGTACAAGCCCTTCATCATACGCCGTCTCATCGAGCGTGGCATTGTCAAGACCGTCAAGAGTGCCAAGCGCGTCATCGACCGTAAGGACCCCATCATCTGGGACATCCTCGAGTTCGTCATGCGTGGTCACCCCGTGCTCCTCAACCGTGCACCGACCCTCCACCGCCTCGGTATCCAGGCCTTCCAGCCCAAGATGATAGAAGGCAAGGCCATACAGCTCCACCCGCTGGCATGTACCGCCTTCAATGCCGACTTCGACGGCGACCAGATGGCTGTGCATCTCCCGCTCAGCAACGAGGCTATCATCGAGGCTCAGACCCTCATGCTGCAGAGCCACAACATCCTCAATCCTGCCAACGGAGCACCTATCACCGTGCCCTCGCAGGATATGGTGCTCGGACTCTACTATATCACCAAGCTGCGTCCGGGAGCCAAGGGCGAAGGTCTCACCTTCTACGGCCCCGAGGAGGCCATCATAGCATACAATGAGAAGCGACTCGACATCCACGCCCCCATCAAGGTCATCGTACAAGACCTCAACAAGGCTGGCGAGCTGGTGCCGACTATGGTAGAGACCTCCGTAGGCCGTATCATCGTCAACGATATCGTGCCCAATGAGATAGGCTTCGTCAATACCATCATCTCCAAGAAATCGCTGCGCGACATCATTGCCAAGGTGATCAAGTCTGTCGGCATGGACCGCGCCTGCGCCTTCCTCGATGGTATCAAGAACCTCGGTTACAAGATGGCATACGAAGGCGGACTCTCCTTCAACCTTGATGATATTATCATACCCAAGGAGAAGGCCGATATCGTACAGCAGGGCCACGATGAGGTAGAGCAGATAACTGCCAACTACTCAATGGGTTTCATCACCGACACCGAGCGTTACAATCAGGTAATCGACACCTGGACTCACGTTAACAATAACCTCAAGAAGACCCTCATGAAGCAGATGACCGAAGCAGACCAAGGCTTCAACTCCGTCTTCATGATGCTCGACTCCGGTGCCCGTGGTAGTGCCGACCAGATTGCACAGCTAGCCGGTATGCGTGGCCTTATGGCCAAGCCGCAGAAAGCCGGTGCCGAGAGTGCACAGATCATCGAAAACCCCATCCTCTCCAACTTCAAGGAAGGCATGTCGGTGCTCGAGTACTTCATCTCCACTCACGGTGCCCGTAAAGGTCTGGCCGATACCGCCCTCAAGACTGCCGACGCTGGTTACCTCACCCGTCGTCTCGTCGATGTTGCCCACGATGTGGTCATCACCGAGGAAGACTGCGGCACACTGCGCGGACTGGAGTGCAGCGCCCTCAAGGATGGCGACGAGATTATCTCCTCCCTTGGCGAGCGCATTCTCAGTCGAGTTTCCGTACACGACATCATCCATCCCACCACCGGCGAACTTATCCTGCCGGCAGGTGAAGAGATTACCGAATCTGTTGTGGCCAGGATTGAGGAGTCTCCCATCGAGACAGTCGAGATACGTTCCGTCCTCACCTGCGAGAGTCGTCATGGCGTATGTCAGAAGTGCTACGGCCGCAACCTCGCCACCTCCAAGATGGTACAGTTGGGCGAAGCCGTAGGTGTCATTGCTGCACAGTCCATCGGTGAGCCTGGTACACAGCTTACCCTGCGTACCTTCCACGCTGGTGGTATTGCTTCCAATGCTGCTGCCAACGCTACCATCAAGGCACGCCACCGCGCACGCCTTGAGTTCGACGAGCTCCGCACCGTTGAGATAGTCAACGCCGACGGCACACCGGGCCAGATAGTAGTGGGCCGACTCGCCGAAGTACGCCAGGTTGACGAGAACACCGGCATCGTCCTCTCCACCCAAAATGTGCCCTATGGCTCACAGCTCTTTGTACACGATCAGGATGTAGTAGAGTCAGGCACCGTCATCGCACAGTGGGATCCCTTCAACGCCGTCATCGTAACTGAGATGGCCGGTAAGGCAAAGTTTGAGAATGTCAAGGAAGGCGTCACCTATCGCGTGGAGGAAGACGAAGCAACCGGACTGCGCGAGATAATCATCATTGAGTCTAAGGAGCGCTCCCTCGTGCCTACCTGTCACATTGTTGACAGCAAGGGCGAAGTGCTTCGCACCTACAACCTGCCTATCGGCGGCCACGTAGTCGTTAGTGATGGAGCAGAAGTAAAGACTGGTGATACCCTCGTCAAGATACCTCGTGCCGTGGGTAAGGCTGGTGATATTACCGGTGGTCTGCCACGAGTAACCGAGCTCTTTGAGGCCCGCAACCCGAGCAACCCCGCCATCGTCAGCGAGATTGACGGCGAGATAACCATGGGCAACATCAAGCGCGGCAACCGCGAGATAGTCGTCACCTCCAAGATTGGCGATGTCAAGAAATACCTCGTGCCGCTCAACCGTCAGATACTCGTGCAGGAGAACGACTTCGTACGTGCTGGCACACCGCTGTCCGACGGCTCCATCACCCCAGCCGACATCCTTGCCATCAAGGGTCCCACAGCTGTGCAGGAATACATCGTCAATGAGATACAAGACGTATATCGTCTGCAGGGTGTGAAGATTAACGACAAGCACTTTGAGGTTATCGTGCGCCAGATGATGCGCAAGGTACGCATCGTGGATGCCGGCGACACCAACTTCCTTGAGGACGACCTCGTTGACAAGATAGACTTCTTCGAGGAGAACGACCGCATCTGGGGTAAGAAGGTAGTCATGGACGCTGGCGACAGCGAGAATATGACAGAAGGTATGATCGTTACCGCACGCAAACTGCGCGACGAGAACTCCTACCTCAAGCGCCGCGACCTGCGTCCTGTAGTGGTACGCGATGCCCTGCCCGCCACCTCCAACCAGGTGCTCCAGGGTATCACCCGCGCCGCACTCCAGACCTCCAGCTTCATGTCTGCCGCCTCCTTCCAGGAGACCACCAAGGTACTCAACGAAGCCGCCATCCGCGGACGCGTTGACTATCTGCAAGGCATGAAGGAGAACGTTATCTGCGGACACCTCATCCCCGCAGGTACCGGACTGCCCCTGTTCCGCGACATCATCGTCGGTAGCAAGGACGAATATCAGGAGGCCATCGAGCCCAGCTATGCAGACATGGACTTCTAATCCATACCAACACACTATTCAGACGGGCTACACCAAAACCTTATCGGTGTAGCCCGTCATCTACTCATTAACTCCCTTTATCTACCTCTATCTACCTCTATCTACCTCTAACTCCCTTTATCTACTTTTATCTACTTTTATCTACTTTTATCTACCTTTAACTACCTTTAACTACTTAATAACTCCTATGTCAACAAAAACCGACAATCTGGATTTGAGGATTCTACACATTATCACTAAGGATGCCCGCACATCGCTCAGCGAAGTCGCTGAGGCATGCGGCGTATCACGCGCCGTTGTCCACCAACGAGTCGGCAAGATGATGGAAAAAGGCATCATCCTAGGCTCCGGCTACTGGGTCAATCCCAAGAGCGTGGGTTACTCCACCTGCACCTATGTAGGCATCAATCTGGAGCGAGGCAGCATGTACAACGATGTTGTGGAGAGCCTGCGCCGCATCCCCGAGATAGTAGAGTGCCACTTCACCACCGGCAACTACACCATGCTCATCAAGCTCTACGCCTACGACAACGAGCACCTTATGAGCCTCCTCAACAACAGGATACAGCAAATCCCTGGCGTCACCTCCACCGAGACCCTCATCTCTCTGGAGCAAAGCATCGCCCGCCAACTGCCAATAAACATTGACAACCGTTAATCCTTCAATTCTCCCCCTAAGCTAGGGGGAGTCCCCGCAGGGGGAGGGGGTGTGTCCACTCTTCAATTCTTCAATCCTTTAATCCTTCAATCCTTTAATCCTTCAATCCTTCTATGAACTCCCTTGGCTTGCTGGTCGGCTTGTGCAGTTTTTTGCTCATCGGCCTCTTCCACCCCATCGTCATCAAGACCGAGTACCACACCGGCACCCGCTATTGGTGGGTATTCCTGCTCGTCGGCATAGCTGCCGCCGTGGCTGCCCTGTTCATTGAGAGCGTATGGCTCTCCAGTGTGGTCGGCGTGTTCGCCTTCTGCTGTTTGTGGAGCATCAAGGAATTGTTTGAGCAGCGCAAGCGCGTCGAGAAAGGATGGTTCCCTAAGAAGGACGGTAAATAATTTAGCTCACTCTCGCTGAATTTTAAGCCAACGTCGCTGAATTTTAAGCCAACGTCGCTGAGTTTTAACCCAACGTCGTCGAATTTTAGCGCGACTTCGTGTAACTCTTTCCGCGGAAGTGATACTTCATTTCCGCGGAAGTAATGTATCATTTCGGCCGAAATGAAGTATAATTTCGGCCGAAAGATTTGGAGGAACTCGCACTTTTTTGTAACTTTGTCGCACTAAAATTCAATGAAGTCGGGCTTTGATGAGACGAGGTCGCTATTTGATAGCACGAAGTCGTTCGTTGTCGATGCAATGCCTTCACAATAACCAATAGACAATAGATAATAAACAATAAGCCATAAACTATAAACTATAAACTTTAAAATAAGAATACTATGCCTACGATTAGTTGCTTTCTTAGAAAGGCGAGCGGTGCGCTCCAGGACAAAGATGCTATTTACGTGGAGCCGCTAACCTACAGCACCATTAAAGCGGATTCCCTTATGACTCATTTGCAAAAAAACTTTCAAATAGATGGCGGTCAGCTGCAGGGGATGATATCGGATTTAGTGAAGCAGATGATTGTCTTCCTGCAGATTGGCCACAAGGTGGAAGTGCCCGGCCTCGGCACCTTCTCGCTCAAGATGAACGGCGACGTGAAACGCGACAGCGAAGGAGTGCTGCAGATTGAAAACGCGAGGTATGGGGGTATCCATTTCTCGCCGAACAAAACATTCAGGAAATATTTGTGGAACACCAAGTTTAGCTTGATTTCCCACAATGTAGTGATGAGTTATTCGCTGAATGAAGACGTGATTCTTGAGATCGCCCGCGAGTTGTGTGAGAAGAACGGTTTCTTTCTCACCAAGGAATTCTCCGCCAGAGCTGTTGTGTCCTATTCCTATGCCTGCAAAATACTGAACGACCTTGTTGACTCAGGCAAACTATTGCGACGTTACAGTGGTCGACTGAAAATCTACACTATGCCGAAGTAGGATTTTTAATGTTTCTTTCTGCAAAATGCGGCGCGTATTCGGAAAATGTTGTACCTTCGCAGTTAAAACGAAGACGATAACGAAAACGAAAAATTTCAAATGATAAAGCATTTGCTCGACTGGGAAAAATGTTATTATGACATAGCAAGCCGTAATGGTGAGGCTGGCCACAGGCCTGTGGTGGGCATCACCGCCAATTTCGGCGAATATGGCAGTCAGCTGGCCGAGGCATACTACGAGAGTGTGCGCATGGCCGGCGGTGTGCCGGTGGTAGTGCCTGCCAGCGAGAGCACTGCCGACCTCGACGATGTGCTACTGCGGCTGGACGCCCTGGTGTTCAGCGGTGGCGGCGATATCGACGCTCTGCTCATTGGCGAGGAGCCCGTGCCTGGGCTCAGCGGCAGCTGTCCCAAGCGCGATATGCAGGAGCTGGTGCTCATGCGCCGCGCCCTGGACAAGCAGATGCCGGTGCTCGGTATCTGTCGCGGATGCCAGGTGATGGCGGCTGCGCTCGGCGGAGAGCTGGTGCAGGACATAGAGAGGGTGAGAGTGAGGAGCGAGGAGTTCCTACACAACCAAACGACTAAACGACCAAACGACCAAACGACTAAAATAAAGCATTCGCAGGAAGAGGAGCGGCACATTGCCACTCATGGTGTCAACATAGAGGGGGACACGATGCTGCACGGCATCTTCGGGTGCGACAGACTGGAGGTCAACTCGTTCCACCACCAGGCGGTAGCTGCGCCCGGCAAGGGCATGAGGGTCGCCGCCATGAGTGACGACGGCATCATTGAGGCCATAGAGAGCACCGAGTATAAGTCGGTCATCGGTGTGCAGTGGCACCCCGAGAGTTTCTACTGCCTGAAGGAGGACAAGATGTTGCCCCTCTTCCAATGGCTGGTGGACGAGGCGGCAGAGTACCGTGCCGCACGCACCGTTCACGCCAAGGTGCTCACCCTCGACACCCACTGCGACACGCCGATGTTCTTCCATGAGGACATTGACTTTGCACGCAGAGACGACCGCATCCTTGTTGACTCGGTGAAGATGCGCGACGGCGGTCTCGATGCCTCCATCATGGCTGCCTACCTGCCACAGGGGGAGAGGGACGAGGAGTCCCTGCTTGCCGCTACACATAAGGCCGACGCCCTGCTCGACGGCATAGAGCAGCGCATCGCCTCCGCCCCCGGCGTGGGACTGGCTAACACGCCCGACGACCTGCGCCGCCTGAAGAGTGAGGGCAAGCTCGCCATCATGCGAGCCATCGAGAACGGCTATGCCATAGGCCGTGACCTCAGCAATGTGGAGCGTTTCCGCAAGCGCGGAGTGGTGTATATGACTCTCTGCCACAACGGCGACAATGATATTTGCGACTCGGCGGCTCGCAGCAACAACGAGCATGGCGGCCTCAGTGCCTTTGGCCGCGAGGTAGTGAAGGAGATGAACCGCGTGGGCATGATGGTGGACCTCTCGCATGGCGGAGTACGCAGTTTCTACGACGCTCTGGAGCTGAGCCGCGCACCCATCGTGTGCAGCCACGCCTCGTGCCGAGCCCTCTGCGACCATCCGCGCAACCTTGATGATGACCAGATGCGTGCTCTGGCCCGCAAGGGCGGAGTGATGCAGGTGACTCTCTACCCGGGCTTCCTGCGCAAGGACAGCGAGGCGACCATCCTCGACGCGATGGCTCACCTCGACCATGCCGTCAAGGTGATGGGTATAGAAAGCGTGGGCCTCGGCACCGACTTCGACGGAGACGGCGGCGTACCTGGACTGGCCAGTGCATCGGAGCTGATCAACTTCACGCGGCATCTGCTGCGCAGGCGCTACAGCGTGGAGGACATCGCCAAGCTGTGGGGAGGCAACTTCCTCAGGGTGATGGAGGAGCAGACCAATAACCATTGACCATTGAACATTGAACATTGACCATTGAACATTAACCGTTAGACAATAACGAAACAAAAACCATAAAAACCCCAATGAGCCACGTATTGCATACGATTCTTGCCGCAGCCTCTGCATCTGGCTGCAAGCAAGCTCGCGCCACACGCAGCGACTACGCCAAGGAGCTAACGCTCACGGCTCATTGGAAAAACACAGAAAATACATTTAGGAGTTAAGTGCCGTAGGCACGACAGATAACAGACGGGGGTGCAACCCCCGGTACGGACACAAACAAAACAAAGCCCTAAAGGGGCGACAGAACAACTAAATAGCTAAATAACCAAATTGTACATAAATTGTACATTGTCAAATTGTCAAATTGTGAATTAATTAAGATTGTCAAATGATATATGAATAAAATCATTTATACCATACTCTGCAGTGCCGTGGCATGCTGCCTCGCGAGCTGTGGCGGAAAGAAAGGCGGTGGCGAGACCACGGGTAAGGACACCGTGCAGGTGCCGGCCTTCAATGCTGACAGCGCCATGGCCAGCATAGAGACGCAGTGCGCCTTCGGTCCGCGCACCCTCGGCAGTAAGGCTCACGAGGACTGCGCACAGTATATTGAGGAGGCGTTCACAGCGCTTGGATGTGAAGTCAGCAGGCAAGAAGCCGACTTCACCCTTTACAATGGCCAGCGCTTCCACGGCTGCAACATCATCGCTTCCTACAAGCCCGACCTTGAGGAGCGTATCCTTATCTGCACTCATTGGGACAGCCGTCCGTGGGCAGACAATGACCCCGACCCCGCCAACCACCACAGCCCCGTGCCCGCAGCCAACGACGGTGCCAGCGGAGTGGGCGTGATGATAGAGATTGCCCGTGTGCTCAGCCAGAACACACCGAGCATAGGAGTTGATTTTGTGTGCTTCGACGCCGAGGATGCCGGACTGCCCGAGTGGGACACCACCTTCCGTGGTGACGAGCAGTCCACCTGGTGCTTGGGCTCACAGTATTGGGCAACCCATCCTCACCGCACAGACTTCCGCTTCGGCATACTCCTGGATATGGTAGGAGGCAAAGGAGCCACCTTCTATAAAGAGCTCTTTTCGCAGCGCTATGCCGACAGTGTCGTCACCCTCGTTTGGGCTGCCGCGAAGTCAGCAGGCTACAGCAGCCTCTTTCCCGACGAGAACGGAGGTGCCATCACCGACGACCACCTGCCCCTCAACCTCATAGCCGACATTCCAACCATCGACATCATACCCTACTATCCCACACAGGAGCACAGCTTCGGTCCCACGTGGCACACCCTGAGCGACAACCCACAAAACATTGACCCCAACACGCTCAAGGCAGTTGGCCAGACACTACTTCAACTCATCTATACCTACTAGCAGACCCCCTCTAACTCCCCTTAGGGGGAGGACAGAGAATAGAGATATTTGACCTTGACTTTGACGATAACAAAAACCAAATACTCACACAGAAATCACAGAGATTAAACAAAAACCAGAAAAACACCAATGAGATGGGTGCTACGCACCTACTCATTATGCTTACTCAAAAGACTGAAAGCAAGCTTTCCCTCTTTTTCCTAATCATCATGAAACGACCAGGTCGCCTTTATCTCATTGGCAAAAACATAGAAAACATATTTAAGAGTTAAGTGCCGTAGGCACGACAGATAACAGACGGGGGTGCAACCCCCGGTACAGACACAAACAAAACATAGCCCTAAAGGGGTGACAGAACAACCAAATAGCTAAATAATTAAATAGTAAATAAATCGTAAATCGTAAATTAGCAAATAAGCATATATGACAATCAACGAAATACAAGACCAGATAATAGCCCAATTCAGTGAACTCGACGACTGGATGGATCGCTATCAGCTGCTTATTGACCTGGGCAGTGAGCAAGAGCCCCTGCCTGAGAAAGACAAGAATGAGAGCAACCTTATCGAAGGCTGCCAGAGCCGTGTATGGCTCGTATGCGACGAGCACGACGGAGTGCTCACCTTCCGTGCCGAGAGCGACGCCCTCATCGTAAAAGGCATCGTCACGCTACTCATTCAGGTACTCTCCGGCCACACCGCTGACGAGATACTGAATGCCGACCTATACTTCATCCACGCCATAGGCCTTGACGAGCATCTCTCGCCCACGCGCTCCAATGGTCTGCTCGCCATGCTGAAGCAGATGCGTATGTACGCGATGGTGTTCTCAGAGAATAGAGAATAACTAATAGAGAATAGTTAAATTCCTAATTCCTAATTTCTAATTCCTAATTTCTTTGCGTTCCTTTCATCAGCATACACTGTCCAACGGACTGCGCCTTATCCATGAGCCGTCGCCCACCAATGTCGTCTATTGTGGTTATATCATAGCCGCCGGCACCCGTAATGAAGACGACCGCGACTCCGGCATGGCGCATTTCTGCGAGCACATGACATTCAAGGGTACAGAGCGTCGCCGAGCCTGGCATGTACGCAACAACCTCGAACGTGTTGGCGGTGATCTCAATGCTTTCACAAATAAAGAGATAACAGTCTTCTACGCCACCGTGCAGCGCGACGACTTCCCCCGTGCCGTCGATCTGCTCAGCGACATAGTCTTCCATAGCGTCTATCCGCAGCACGAGATAGACAAAGAGGTAGAAGTCATCATTGACGAGATAGACAGCTACAACGACTCCCCCGCCGAGCTCATCTACGACGACTTCGAGGAGATGCTCTTCCGCTCCCACGGTCTTGGGCGCAACATCCTCGGCAAGGCAGAGCGTCTGCGCCAATACACCACCGCCGATGCCTTGCGCTTCACCCGCAAATATTACGTCCCCAACAATGCCACTTTCTTTGTGCTTGGCCAAGTAGATTTCGACAAAGTAGTCAGACAAGTAGAGCGCCATACCGCCACTCTGCAGCGCAGCGACGTCAGCAAACCACTGATGCCCCTACCCCCTTACCATCATGAGATGGCCGTTAGTGAGCGCGACACCCACCAGGCTCATGTCCTCATGGGCAACCGCGGTTACAGCATGAATCATGACGACCGCACAGCCCTATTCCTGCTCAACAATATCCTTGGCGGTCCGGGCATGAACTCCCTGCTCAATGTCAGCCTGCGAGAGAAGCACGGACTTGTATATAATGCTGAGAGCAACACCTTCTGCTATCAAGACACAGGCGTATGGAGCGTCTATTTCGGCTGCGAAGAAACCAAGGTTGAGCGATGCCGACGCCTTGTCAGCCGCGAACTGGAAACACTTTGCAGCAGTCCCCTCAACGAGCGTACACTCCAGATGGCCAAGAAGCAACTCACAGGACAGATACTCATCGCCGGCGACAACTTTGAGAGCTATGCCCTCGCACTCGGCAAGACCTACGCTCTCACCGGCCATCACCGCGATGTTGACGAGATATGCCAGCGCATTCGCGCCATCACCGCCGCCGATCTCATGCGCGTAGCGCAGAGCGTATTCAACCCCGATAACCTAACAACACTTATCTACCGATAAATGAGCAAACTAACACAACTCTATGCCGCTGCCCTCAACGGACTGCAAGCCATACCCGTGGAGGTAGAAGTACACTCCACCAATGGCATAAAGACATACCTCGTGGGACTCCCCGACAATGCCGTGAAGGAAAGTCTGGAACGCATCTCCGCAGCCATACAGAACACCCTCGGTCACTTGCCGCCCTTTAAATATACCATCAACATGGCTCCTGCCGACATTCGCAAGGAGGGCACCGCATACGATCTCCCCCTAGCTGTGGCAATCCTTGCTACCACAGGGCGTATAGAGTGTGATGATATAAAGCAATATATGCTCGCAGGCGAGCTGGGACTTGATGGAACCATACGCCCCATACACGGCGCACTGCCCATTGCTATCAAAGCTCGGGAGATGGGACTGAAAGGTCTCATAGTGCCAAAAGATAATATCAGAGAAGCTGCCGTGGTAAACAACCTGAAAGTCTATGGAGCGACAAATCTGGTAGAAGTCATCGACTTCCTCAATGGCAAGCCAGCCCTGCAGCCCACAGAGATTGATACCCGCAAGGAGTTTGCCGACCACCAGGATGCCTTCGACTATGACTTCAGCGAGGTGAAAGGTCAGGAAAATGTCAAGCGTGCATTGGAGGTTGCGGCAGCAGGAAGTCACAATGTCCTTCTCGTGGGCAGCCCCGGCTGTGGCAAGTCGATGATGGCCAAACGTCTGCCCTCCATCCTGCCGCCGCTCACCCTTAGCGAGAGTCTGGAAACAACGCAGATTCACTCTGTGGCAGGCGTACTGAACAAGGATATCTCGCTTATTGCACAACGCCCCTTCCGTAGTCCGCACCACACAGTGTCAGACGTAGCACTCATCGGTGGTGGCACCAACTTCAAACCCGGCGAAATCAGCCTCGCTCACAATGGAGTGCTCTTCTTGGACGAGCTGCCGGAGTTTTCCAAGAGTGTCTTGGAGACCATGCGACAGCCTTTGGAAGACCGCCATATCAGCATCTCGCGCGCCAAGTATAGCATTGATATCCCGTGCAGCTTTATGCTCGTAGCCAGCATGAACCCTTGCCCCTGCGGCTACTACAACCACCCCACCCACGCCTGCGTGTGCAATCCCGGACAGATACAGAAATATCTGGGTAGGATCTCCGGCCCGCTCTTGGACCGCATCGATATCCAGGTGGAGGTGACCCCTGTGCCATTCGAAGACCTGAACAAAGCACCCGCTGGCGAAAGCAGCGCTGCCATCCGCGAGCGCGTCGTCAAGGCTCGCGCCATTCAAGCTGAGCGATTCAAAGGCTATCCCTCCGTTCATTGCAATGCACAGATGTCCACTAAACTGCTCAACAAGTTTGCACAACCCGATGCCACGGCAGCCCAACGCCTCCACGACGCGATGGTGCGCTACGATCTCTCGGCCCGTGCCTACGACCGCATCCTCAAAGTGGCACGAACCATAGCCGACCTCGACGGCAGTCCCGACATACAGCTTCGCCATATCAACGAAGCCGTAGGCTACCGCAACCTCGACAGAAGCAACTGGGGAGAGAGAGGCATTTGATTTATCCTAAATAATAAATAGGAACAAGAATGAAAGACATTACAAATCGCTCTCAGCAGATTATCCGTACCAGCGTCATCGGTATTGTAGCTAATGTGCTGCTGGCAGCATTCAAGGCCGTGGTGGGCATACTGGCCAGCAGTGTGGCTATCGTGATGGACGCCATAAACAACTTGAGCGACGCCCTGTCGAGCATCATCACTATCGTAGGGACGAAGCTCTCTGAGCGTCCTGCCGACCGCAAGCATCCCTTCGGCTTTGGGCGCGTGGAGTATTTCAGCGCCATCATCATTGCCGTCATCGTTCTCATTGCAGGTGTAACATCGTTTATTGAGTCAGTCAAGAAGATATTTGAGCCCACCCAGCCTGAATACACCACAGTTACGCTGGTGGTAATCATTGTAGCCATCGTGGTGAAACTGGTGCTGGGGCGCTATGTCAAGCAGCAGGGCAAACGGCTGAAGAGCGATGCGCTGATTGCCTCAGGCTCAGATGCCCTCTTCGATGCCGTAATCACATTGGCCACACTGCTGTCGGCAGGCATAATGCTCCTTTGGCATGTGTCAATCGACGGATTTCTGGGCGCACTCATCTCGCTGGTTATCATCAAGGCCGGTATCGAGATGTTGGCTTCGCCTGTGAATGAATTGCTGGGTGCAAGAATCTCTCAGGAACTGGTTCACGACATCAAGAAAGAGGTGGCAGCTTTTGAGGGCGTACACGGAATGTTTGACATCATACTCCACAACTATGGTCCCAATGTGCTGATTGGCTCGCTGCACGTGAATGTCTATGACACAATGGATGCCCACGACATTCACGGACTGACACGCAGCATATCAGAGCAGATGTATGAGCGTCACGGCATCGTCATGACCGTGGGCGTCTATGCCATCGCCACCGGCGAAAACCGTCGTACCGAGCTGCAAAGCAAGGTGATGCAGACGCTGGCCAAGCACAAGGACATAGTGCAGGTGCATGGCTTCTACTACTTTGAGAAAGAGCACCGCCTCTCTGTCGATGTGGTTCCCGACATCTCAGTCCACGACGATGCCGCCCTAACCTCTCAGCTGACAAACGAGATAAAAGCGCTTGTTCCGGGAGAAGAAGTTACCATCGTGATAGACCATAACTATAGCGAGTAGGGATATAACAATTACGAAAAACAGGGCGGAATTATTGTTGTTATATAAATTATTACACTAGTGTCCACTAAAAATGGACGAGTTTAAAAATTAAATAAATTAGGTTCACTTGAACCGCTTCGATCTTTGTCATTTTTGAATATAGTTTTGTCGAAGAGATCTCTGAGATGCGTTGTATCAGTGAGTGACATGCTG
>JAFTAJ010000019.1 GCA_017458585.1 Bacteroidaceae bacterium | reverse complement strand
TATTTCTGCAACACTCGCATCTGTCTCGCAATACTCGCGAACGATACGCAATCGTTCCTCCATTGAAAAATTAAAACTTCTTTTCATAATTTATTAACATTTTTATGAAGAGAAAGTGTAAAGGTTTTTCAGTATAAGACACATCGCTTTTGAATTTGTAACATTGTAACATGTTACATTACTGTTACATTTTTTTCGCTCTTTTTTGAACCACTATTTTTGCGTAACATGCTGATTACCAGCGTTTATTTTTTTGAACAAAATTATTTATAATATAATATATACAATGTATATATATATATATATAATTCATGAGGAATACCCGGAAGCGTTTTCGGATATACCCTTCTAGGATGTAACGTTACATGTTACATTTTTGATGCATTTTATAAAAATGTGTTTTGTTCAGGACTTCTGGGTGAGGAAGGACTTGGTGGATTCTATCTCCAGTTCGGTGAAGAGGTTGGGATTGGCGAGGTACTAGATATTTTCGTGCGCATATCTCATCATTTAAGGTTGGATATTTTGTCATCTGACATTTTTTTTGTACCTTTGCAGCCAACTAATTTATAAAATTAGAAATTAGAAATTAGAAATATAAATGATGACGAAAACGAAAAATTGGGCGATGGTGCTGGCGATGGTGCTGATGCTCTCCCCTATATATTCTGAGGCGAAGAGGCCGAGGTATGTAGGTAACCCTGTCTTCAGCGGTTGGTATGCCGACCCCGAAGGGGCGGTGTTTGGCAAGGAGTACTGGATTTACCCCACTTACTCGGTGGCATTCCACAAGCAGCTGCACATGGATGCTTTCTCGTCGAGCGACCTCGGCGACTGGCAGAAGCACGAGCACATCCTCTCCACTGACGGTGTCAGCTGGCTGAAGGGTGCCCTGTGGGCTCCGTCGATTGTCCAGAAGGGTGGCAGATACTACCTCTTCTTCGGCGCTAACAACATACAGAGCAACGATGAGCTGGGAGGCATAGGCGTTGCCGTGGCGGACACCCCGGCGGGTCCTTTCAAGGATGCCATAGGCCGTCCGCTCATCGACAAGATAGTGAACAACGCGCAACCGATAGACCAGCATGTGTTCAGGGATGACGACGGCCAGTACTACATGTATTACGGCGGCTGGGGCCACTGCAACGTGGTGAAGCTGAGTGCTGACCTGCTGTCGCTAGGCCAGTTTGACGACGGGAGCACATACAAGGAGATAACGCCGGAGGGTTATGTGGAAGGTCCGTTCATGCTCAAGCGCAAGGGGAAGTATTACTTCATGTGGAGCGAGGGTGCCTTCACGGGCCCCGACTACAGGGTGGCATACGCTATCAGCGACAATCCGCTGGGGCCTTTTAAGCGCGAGGCTATCATACTGCAGCAGGACTCCACTGTGGGCACGGGTGCGGGGCACCACTCTGTGATTAAGGGCCAGGGCAAGGACGAGTACTACATTGTGTATCACCGCCATCCGCTGGATGCCAAGGACGGCAACTCACGCGAGACGTGCATCGACAGGTTGCTGTTTGCTCGCGATGGCAAGATTTTGCCCGTGAAGATGACGACCAAAGGGGTGAGACGGAGGAGGCTGTAAAACGATTGACCATTGACCATTGACTATTGAGAATTGAGTATTTATGTCCTTAGGATCGATTCGTATATTTGCCATGACTATACTGATGCTGCTTTGTGCGGCGTCGGTGGCTGGCGGCAACGTGACGAAGAAGAATAAGGACAAGATACCGGTGAAGGAGCCGCTGACGCCTGACCCCTACCCTGCGATGCAGCTCGACAAGCCGTTGCGCGAGTCGCCTCTGGCTCCCAGCACGGGACGCGGTCCCATCAACACGCTGCCCGATGGCATAGACGTGTCGCACTATCAGGGCACCATCAACTGGGCGTCGGTGGCGGCCAGCGGCAAGGTGGGGTTTGCATACGTAAAGGCATCGGAGAGTGTGTCGTTTGTGGATGACTACTACCAGTATAACATGGCGCAGGGCCGCAAGCACGGCATCAACATGGGCAGCTACCATTTCTATCGTGCCCACGTGGATCAGGACGCACAGTTTCAGCACATGATATCGGTTATAGACCCAGCGAAGCAGGACCTTGTGCCGGTGATAGACGTAGAGAGCGCCAACGGTGTGGCGGTAGAGACATTCGCGAGTCGGTTGCGGCGATTCCTAAAGCGAGTGGAGGACTACTATGGGCGTCCGCCGATACTGTACACCTATGTCAACTTCTACAACAAATACCTCGCCCATCGCGGCTTTGAGCACTACCCGCTCTTCATAGCCTTCTACCAGGAGTCAACCCCACGAGTGGATGATGGCAACAAGTATTTCCTGTGGCAGTACACCAGCAAGGGGCGCATCAACGGGGTGAACGGCGACGTGGATCGCTCCAGGTTCATGAACGGCCACACGATATATGACATTATTTATCCGTAGAAAACGATAACGAAAACGATAACGAAAACGAATTTTTATTATGGCAGAAGTAACCTTGATAGACATAGAGGTGGAGTATATCACCCACAGTAAAGACCAGGCGGTCTATCTTTCCATCTCATCCAACAAGCGACTGCGTGCCGGACTGAACGAGCCGGTCAAGATGAAGAGCGACGACGGCAAGCACTGGCGGCAGACCATCGAGCTGCCCTCGCGCAAAGTGGACGACATAGACTACGGCTTCACCGTACGCACCAAGCATGAATTCATAGACGAGGAGAAAGGTCACGGACAGTATGCCCACCACCTGCTGTTTACCGACACGCCCCATATCACCGTCAAAGCCCTCTGGCACACGGATATGGGCAAGAACTACCTCTATTCTTCTGCTTACACCGATGTGATACTCCCCTTTGTGAAGAGCGAGGAGGCCGACGAGGCGGTCAACAGCTCCGACCTCGTGGTCGCCTTCACCGACTTTATTCCCCCGAAGGACTATCAGATATACCTCTGCGGCAGCAATGAGGTCACAGGCAATTGGCAGCCCGAGAGCGGTATTCGCGGCTATAACGTGCACAACGGCTCATGGGCATTCCCGATGCGCCGCGATGACATCCCTGCCGAAGGGCTAAGCTATAAGTTTGTGCTGGTAGATAAGCAGACGGGTCAATCGCTGTGGGAGAATGGGCAGGACCGCTACCTGGCTCCCACCCATCCTGACGAGGGCAAGGTGATAATCGACACCTACCCCCCCATGCTACCGCAAGACGACATGAAGGTAGCGGGTGTGGTGGTGCCCATCTTCTCGCTGCGCTCCGAGCAGGGCTGGGGCATTGGTGACTTCGGTGACCTGCAGCGGCTGATCGACTGGGCTGCCGATGCGGGGCTGAGCGCCATACAGCTGCTGCCTGTGAACGACACCACACGCGAAGGCAACTGGCACGACTCCTACCCCTATAATCCCATCTCCGCCTTTGCCCTGCATCCACTATATATGGACTTCAACGCGTTGCCGCCGCTAAAGAGCAAGACCAAACTCAAGTTGTACCTGCAGCGCAGGGCAGCCGTGAACAGTCAGCCGCTGCTTGACTACGATGAGGTATTCGACCTGAAAGAGAGCTACCTGCACGAATACTATTTTGAGAACAAGCAAGAGTTTCTGCGCTCGACCAAATACAAGATATTCAAGCGCGACAACGCGCACTGGCTCATCCCCTACAGTTTCTTCCGCTATCTGCTAAAGATAAACGGCACAGCCAACTTCCGCCGCTGGCCACAGTTCCGCGAATTCAACCAGATATCACTCCAGCGATGGGCTATAGCCAGCAACATCATAGACGAAATAGAGTTTTATAGCGTTGTGCAGTATCTGCTAGACAAGCAGTTTAGCGAGATACACGAATATGCACGCCAGCGGGGCGTAATCCTCAAGGGCGACATCCCCATCGGCGTAGCGCGCGACAGCGCCACGGCATGGCTGCACCCCCAGTACCTCAACTTCGACTCTCAGGCCGGTGCACCGCCCGATCAGTTCTCCGCCAATGGTCAGAACTGGGGCTTTCCCACCTACAACTGGCCCGCACTGCTCAGCGACGACGGTCAGTGGTGGTACAACCGCCTCACCCACATGGCACAGTATTTCGATGCCTACCGCATCGACCATGTGCTCGGTTTCTTCCGCATCTGGGAGATACCCGTGCAGCATATCTATGGCACCCTCGGGCACTTCAACCCCGGATTGCCGCTCACGCGCTCTGAGCTACTGCTGATGGGCTTGACAGCCGATCCGAGTGTTTACACACGGCCACGCTTCACCGAAGGCGAGATGCAGCGCCACTTTGGCGAGCTGCTTCCCGTAGCCAAGGAATACTTCTTTGAGTTTGGCGAGGACGGCAAGTGGACAATCATCGACAAATACGTCAACTCGCAGCGAGCCATCGACCGTGCACTGCGCGAGATGGGCTTCTCAGGACAGCAGCGCGAGCTCTTCCTCTCCGCCTACACCAATGTGCTGTTCATCCCCGACCCAGCAACGCCGCAGATGTATCACCTCAATATATGGGGCAAGCAAACACGCGCTTACAAACATCTCAGCGAGCCAGACAAGCAGGCGTACGACCGCATATTCCAATACTTCTTCTACGACCGTCATGACCGCCACTGGACAGAGGAAGCCTATCGCCGTCTGCCCAAGCTGATATATACCACCACGATGCTAGCCTGTGCCGAGGACCTCGGTATGATACCGACCTGCGTGCACCCCGTGCTGAAGGACCTCAACATCCTCACGCTCGAGATACAGACCATGCCCAAACGCGGCGGCACACGATTCAGCAACCTCAGTGAAAACCCGCTATACTCCGTTGACACCATCTCCACGCACGACATGCCGCCCCTCAGGCTGTGGTGGAAACAGAATCCTGAGGCAGCTGCCGACTACTGGCACAACGTGCTACACCGCACCAGTGCTGTGCCCGCGCTGCTGTCGCCCGAAGACTGCGAGACGATAATACGTAGCCATATAAGGTCGAATTCATTGCTGTCCATCATCTCGCTGCAAGACTGGCTTGGCATGAGTGCCACCTTACGCAGCGACCAGCTTGAGCAGGAGCAGATCAATCATCCCG
This sequence comes from Bacteroidaceae bacterium, assembly GCA_017458585.1. GTDB lineage: Bacteria > Bacteroidota > Bacteroidia > Bacteroidales > Bacteroidaceae > UBA6382. Next base: position 20,359 of record JAFTAJ010000019.1, on the reverse strand, counting down.
AGATACCACGCCACTACTGGCGCTGGCGCATGCAGCCCACACTCGAGCAGCTGGCAGCCGACAAGAAACTGACTGCCCGAATCCGCAAAATGGTAACCGAAAGCGGCAGAAAATCGCTAAAGGCCAAATAACCAAATTGTACATCGAGAGATTGTAAATTGAAAGAGTTTCGCTATTTCTATGCACCGGAGGCACTGACGGAGACTATACTGCCTGCCGACGAGGCGAGCCATGCGTTGCGGGTGTTGCGCCTGCGTGAGGGCGACGAGTTGCACGTGACGGATGGCCGCGGCCATCTCATCGAAGCCACTATTACAGAAGCGCACAAGGACATTTGCCGTTATAATATAAATAAGGTAGAAGAGATGTCGCGCCCGTGGCCTTGCGGGGTGCACCTTGCTGTAGCTCCCACAAAGAATATCGACCGCATGGAGTGGTTGGTGGAGAAAGCCACGGAGATAGGCGTGGACAGCATCACGTTTCTCGAATGCACCAACTCGGAACGTCGCGTGATAAAAACGGAGCGACTCGACAAGATAGCCGTGGCGGCGATGAAGCAGAGCCATAAATGCTATAAGCCGCATATCAACGGCATGACATCGTTTGAGCAATATGTTGAGAGTTCGGAAGCTGAAGGCTACATTGCCCACTGCTACGATGATGCAGACTTGCTAATTGACGGCACCAAACCATTCTTACTCGACGCTTTGAAGAGTCGAGAGTCGAGAGTCGAGAGTCGAGAGTCAAGAGTCGGGGGAATGTCAGTTCTCATCGGTCCGGAAGGGGATTTCTCGCCCGAAGAAGTCAGGCAGGCAATAAGAAAGGGATATACCCCAGTATCGCTCGGACAGTCACGACTACGCACTGAGACCGCAGCGTTGGTTGCAGTGCACCTGATGCAGTTAGCGATTGGGAGTTAACATCTCACGCTCACTCCTCACCCCATCCCTTTTCCTTTATCTGGTTGCGGATATAAGGCATCTGTCGCATTATCTGGCGTTTGCGCTTGCGCAGATAGGGAGATGGATTGCTGCTGTCAAACTTAAGCGGATTGGGCAATGAGGCTGCTATCAAGGCGCACTGTCCTTTGGTGAGATTCAACGCCGTGGTGCCGAAGTGATGCTCAGCCACGGCCTGCGCTCCGTAGATTCCGTCGCCCATCTCTATCGTGTTGAGATAAACCTCCATTATACGCTCTTTGCTCCAAAGCAGTTCGATGAGAAACGTAAAATAGGTCTCAAAGCCCTTGCGTACCCACGACGATGTAGGCCACAGAAAGACATTCTTGGCTGTTTGCTGCGAAATAGTGCTACCACCACGACGACGCTTGCCGTCGCGGTACTCGCGTGCCGCCTGTTTGATAGCTTCGATGTCAAAGCCGCTATGTTCCAGGAAACGCTGATCCTCTGATGCCATCACGGCCTCCGCCAGGTGAGGCGATATGCTATCGAGCGGCACCCAGTGGTGATACAGACGCGTGGCCTCGCCACGGCCCGACTGCTGCACACAGCGTATCACCATCAGCGGACTGACATACACCGGCATCCACTTATATAGCAGAGTAAAGAATATGCTCGATCCGAAAAACGCTATCAGACCCCATAGCACAATCTTCTTGATAATCCTATAAGCTTTTTTCATAATTCAGCTGCAAAAATAATCGTTTCTGCTTTATTTATATAGGTAAAAAGAGAAAAAAGTTGTAAATTTGCGGCCGAAAAAATTATATATCATGGCAATAGAACTGAAAGACCTCACAAAGAGGAGCGAGAATTACTCGCGCTGGTATAATGAACTGGTAGTAAAGGCCGACCTGGCCGAGCAGGCCGATGTACGAGGCTGCATGGTGATTAAGCCTTACGGCTATGCCATCTGGGAGAAGATGCAGCAGGTGCTCGACAGCATGTTTAAGGAGACGGGCGTGCAGAACGCCTACTTCCCGCTACTGATACCGAAGAGTTTCCTGTCGAAAGAGGCCGAGCATGTGGAAGGCTTTGCCAAAGAGTGCGCCGTGGTGACCCACTACCGCCTCAAGACCAATGAGACGCACGACGGTGTGGTGGTTGACCCCGAAGCAAAGCTGGAGGAGGAACTGATTATCCGCCCCACATCGGAAACGATTATATGGAACACATATAAAAACTGGATTAAGTCGTATCGCGACCTGCCTGTGCTGTGCAATCAGTGGTGCAACGTGATGCGATGGGAGATGCGCACACGTCTGTTTCTGCGCACGGCAGAGTTTCTCTGGCAAGAAGGTCACACCGCCCATGCCACCCGCGAGGAGGCTGAGCAGAGGGCGCAGCAAATGCTCAAGGTATATGCCAAATTTGCTGAGGACTACATGGCCGTACCAGTAGTGCAAGGCGTGAAGAGTGCCACGGAGCGCTTTGCCGGTGCCATCGACACCTACACCATCGAGGCCATGATGCAGGACGGCAAGGCACTGCAGAGCGGCACCAGCCACTTCCTCGGCCAGAACTTCGGCAAGGCATTTGGAGTGCAGTTCCTCAACAAGGAGAACCAGCTGGAATATGCATGGGCCACCTCATGGGGTGTGAGCACACGACTGATGGGAGCGCTAATCATGACCCACTCCGACGACAACGGACTGGTGCTGCCGCCAAGGCTGGCGCCAATACAAGTGGTAATCATACCTATCGGCAAGCCCGCACAGATGGAAGCCCTCGACCAGAAGGCTGCCGAGATGGTTGCCAAGTTCAAGGAGCTGGGCGTAAGCGTGAAGTACGACAACGACGACAGCAAGCGCCCCGGCTTCAAGTTTGCCGACTACGAGCTGAAGGGCGTGCCCGTGAGAATAGTGCTCGGTGCACGCGACCTGGAGAAGGGCGAGGTGGAGATTATGCGCCGCGACACCCTCGAAAAGAACAATGTCAGTGTAGAGGGCATCGAAGAGTATGCAAAGAACCTGCTCGACGATATCCAGCAGAATATCTACAAGAAGGCTCTCGACTACAGGCTGGCCCACACCTGCGAGTGCAGCGACTATGAAGAGTTTAAGCAGAAGGTGCAAGACGGCGGCTTCTTCCTCTGCCCGTGGGACGGCACAGAGGAGACCGAAGCACAGATAAAGGAAGAAACGCAGGCCACCATACGCTGCATCCCCTTCGACACCGACCAGAGCAACCCAGGCACTGACATGGTGAGCGGCAAGCCTGCCAAGTACAAGGCATTGGTGGCAAGGGCGTATTGACCTTTGAAAATTGAACATTGAAGGTTGCTATCGTAAAATACAATGCCGGAAATGTCTGCTCCGTAGTTAACGCGGTGAAGAGACTGGGGCTGGAGCCGCTCGTGACTGATATGGCCGACGAGTTGCGTCAGGCAGACTGCGTGCTCTTTCCGGGGCAGGGCGAGGCGGCCTACACGATGCAGTATCTGCGAGCCAGTGGACTAGACAAAGTAATAATGAGCCTCACACAGCCTGTGCTGGGCATCTGCATCGGCATGCAGCTGATGTGCCGACATAGCGAGGAAAGCGACACCGAGTGCCTCGGCATCTTCGACACGGAGGTAAAACGCTTCATCCCTACAGAACATTGTCAGAAGATTCCCCACATGGGGTGGAACAGTCTGCACAATCTAAAAAATGCGCTATACAATGGCATTGACGAGGGCAACTTTGTGTATTTCATCCACAGCTACTACGTGAGCAGCAACCCCTACTCCATCGCCGACTGCAACTACATTCAGCCATTCTGCGCCTCTATGCACAAAGACAACTTCTACGCCACGCAGTTTCACCCCGAGAAGAGTGGACGCGTGGGCGAACAGATACTAAGCAACTTCATCAACCTGGCACGATAAGCGATGATAGAACTCATTCCTGCTATAGACATCATCGATGGCAAGTGTGTGCGCCTCACTAAGGGCGACTACGGCAGCAAGACGGTATATGACCTCAATCCCCTCGACTTTGCCAAGGAGATAGAGGCGCTGGGCTACCGCAGGCTGCACATGGTGGACCTCGACGGTGCCCGCTCCAGCCACGTGGTGAATATGGAGGTGCTGAGTGAGGTAGCCACCCACACCAGTCTGCAGATAGACTTCGGCGGCGGCATCAAGACCGACGCAGACCTGGAGGCCGTGTTTGACAACGGTGCCGCGTATGCCACTATCGGCAGTGTGGCGGCCAAGGAGCCAGAGCTGATGGACAGATGGATAGCGCGATATGGTGCCGACCGACTGATACTAGGGGCCGACGTTAAGGGTGGGTTCGTATGCGTCAGTGGATGGAAAGAAAAAAGCCGCAAGAGGCTGATGCCTTTCCTGCAGAGCTACTACGCCAAAGGCATTCGCCAGGTGCTATGTACCGATATAAGCAAGGACGGCATGCTGCAAGGCACTGCCGTGGAACTGTACAAAGAGATAATGCGCCAGCTGCCCGACCTACAACTCATTGCCAGCGGTGGCGTCAGTTGTGAGAAAGATATCGCCCAGCTTGACAGTGCCGGTATACCCGCCGTAGTGTTTGGCAAGGCTATATACGAAGGCAGGATTGACCTTAGAAGATTGAAGATTGAAGATTGAGAATTAAGTATTGAATGTCGTTAGCAAAAAGAATAATACCCTGTCTCGATGTCAAAGACGGCCAGACCGTCAAGGGCACCAACTTCGTCGACCTACGCTACGCTGGCAATCCCGTAGAGTTGGGCAAGGCATATAGCGACCAGAATGCTGATGAACTGGTGTTTCTCGACATCACTGCCAGCTACGAAGGCCGCAAGACCTTCACCGACATGGTGAGCAGAGTGGCTGCCGAGCTCTCGATACCCTTCACCGTTGGTGGCGGCATCAACGAGATGAAAGATGTTGACACAATGCTCAACGCAGGAGCTGACAAGGTGAGCATCAACTCTGCCGCACTGCGCAACCCCAGCCTCGTTGATGAGATAGCTAACCATTTTGGCTCGCAAGTATGTGTGGTGGCCATCGATGCCAAGCAGGAAGATGACGGGCAGTGGCAGTGCTACATCAATGGAGGACGCGTGCCGACTGGCCGCAATCTCTATGAGTGGGCCAAAGAGGTGGAGAGTCGCGGCGCCGGCGAGATACTCTTCACGAGCATGGACCACGACGGAGTGAAGCATGGCTTTGCCAACGAAGCCCTCTCCCGTCTGGCCGACACGCTCTCCATCCCCGTGATAGCCAGCGGCGGTGCCGGCAATATGCAGCACTTTCGCGATGTGTTTGTTGAAGGCAAGGCCGATGCTGCATTGGCCGCCAGCGTGTTTCACTTTGGAGAGATAAAAATCTCAGACCTCAAGCATTATCTGCGTAACGAAGGAATAAGCGTTAGACTTTGAAGATTGAAGATTGAAAATTGAAAATTGAGAATTGAAGATTGAATAACAATGGCAACAATAGACTTCAATAAGATGGACGGCCTGGTGCCCGCAATAGTGCAGGATGCCACCACCAAGACCGTGCTGATGCTCGGCTTCATGAACGAGGAAGCATATCTCAAGACACTTGAGTTGAAAAAAGTGACATTCTACTCGCGCACCAAGCAACGCCTGTGGACTAAGGGCGAGGAGAGCGGCCACTTCCTGCACCTGGTGGACATCAAGGTGGACTGTGACCAAGACACCCTGCTGGTGCTAGTCAATCCCGAGGGACCGACATGCCACAAGGGTACCGACACATGCTGGGGCGAGAAGAATGAGGCCAATCCCCTGCTTTTTCTCGCCGAGCTGCAGGACTTTATTGAGAAACGCCACGAAGAGATGCCTGATGGCTCCTACACCACCTCGCTATTCAAGGACGGCATCAACCGCATGGCCCAGAAGGTGGGCGAAGAGGCACTGGAGACCGTGATCGAGGCATGCAACGGCACTAACGAACGCCTGATATATGAAGGCTCCGATCTCTTCTATCACCTCATCGTGCTACTCACCGCTAAGGGTATGCGTATAGAAGATCTGGCTCGCGAACTGCAAGTGCGCCACAAGCCGGGATGGGAGAAACATTGAAGATTGAAAATTGAACATTGAAAATTGAACATTGAGGATTGAACATCGTAAGCAAATTTAGACTATGCTTTTAAATTATAATAATGTAGAGATCAGGCAAGACGATGCCTTGATACTAAAGGAAATCAGTCTCTGCGTCAACAGCGGTGACTATGTGTTTATTACCGGCAAGGTGGGCAGTGGCAAATCAACCCTGCTGAGCACCATCTATGGTGAATTGCGCCCCCTCAGTGGCGAGGCACAGGTGCTGGACTACGACATGCTGAAGATAAAGCCCAAACAGCTGCCTGCACTGCGTAAGCAGCTGGGCATGGTGTTTCAGAGCTTCCAGCTCCTCAACGACCGTACGGTAAGAAAAAACATGGAGTTTGTACTCAAAGCCACAGGCTGGAAAGTCAAGGACGAAATACAGACTCGCATACAGGAAGTGCTGAGCAAGGTGGAGATGCTCGACAAGATAGACAAATACCCCTACGAGCTCTCCGGCGGACAGCAGCAGAGAGTAGCCATAGCCCGTGCCATACTCAACAAACCCCAGATTATTCTCGCTGACGAACCAACAGGCAATCTCGACATAGAGAGCAGCACATGCGTAGTGGAACTGCTCAACGAGATACGCCACGATGAAGGCACGGCCATCATCATGTCCACTCACAATCTGCAGTTAATCAGTCTTGTAGACAATGCTACTGTATATACCTGCAGCGACGGGCACCTAACAAACGCATAAAAGGTTAAGACAATGAAGATACAGAAATTCGGCGGCACCTCGGTAGGTAGCGCACAGAGAATGAAAGAAGCGGTGAAGCTCATCGGCAAAAACGAGAGCAGCCTTGTAGTGCTGTCGGCCATGGCTGGCACCACCAATGCCCTTATCGAGATAGCTGACTACTTTGCCAGAGGCAACAGAGAGAGCGCTGCGGCAATGATTGGCAAGCTCTACACCAAATATATGTGCCACATCGACGAGTTGTATTCCACCGAGAAAATAAGGGAGAAGACACGCACCTTCATCAACGACAACATTTTCAAGGTGTTGCTTAGTTACAAAAAAAGTGACTTCACCCCCGAGATGGCAAAAGAGATAGTTAGCCTCGGCGAGATAATGAGCACAAACATGCTGGTCAACTACTGCAACGAACAAGGCATGAACGCCGTACTGCTGAATGCCCTGGACTTCATGCGCATCGACCAGTACACGGAGCCCGATATCCATCATCTGAGGGAGACTCTAGTGCCACTGCTCAAGCAGCATAGCGACGCCAAATACTTTATCACCCAGGGCTTTATCTGTCGCAACCACGAAGGCAAGGTTGACAATCTGCAGCGCGGAGGCTCCGACTACACTGCCTCGCTCATAGGTGCCGCCATTAAGGCCGAAGTGATAGAGATATGGACCGACATCGACGGCATGCACAACAATGACCCGCGATTTGTGGAAGGCACACAGCCCGTACACCATCTCCATTTTGAGGAAGCCGCCGAGCTCGCATACTTTGGTGCCAAGATACTCCACCCCACCTGCGTATTGCCCGCCAAGGCAGCAGGCATTCCCGTCAAGGTGCTCAACACCATGGAGCCTGAGGCCGAAGGCACCCTCATCGACAATATCTTCGACCCCGGACAGATAAAAGCAATCGCTGCCAAGGACAACATCACCACAGTCAAGATTGTCAGCACACGAATGTTGCTGCAGACAGGTTTTCTGCGCAAGGTGTTTGAGATATTCGAGACATACAACACCCCTATCGATGTGGTGACCACGTCAGAGGTAGGTATCTCAATGTCCATCGACAAGATAGACCAGCTCGCCAACATCGTTCACGAACTTAAGCAGTACGGCACCGTGGTCGTTGACCAGGATATGTGTATCATCTGCGTGGTAGGCGATCTCCGCAGCAAAAACATCGGTTTTGAATCCACCATCACCAATGCTCTGCGCGATATCCCCATCCGAATGATATCCTTCGGCGGAAGCGAGCACAACATCTCTTTCCTTGTCAGCCAACAAGACAAGCAAGCTGCCCTCAAGGCACTCAGCAAGGAACTGTTTGAGAATTGAAAATTGAAGATTGAATCTCACATCTTACATCTAACATCTTACATAACTCATGACCCCCTACTACCTCTACGATACAGCCCTTTTTAGTCGTACCATAGAAGCAGCCAAGGCCGAAGCCGCCACACTGCCAGGAGCACAGATACACTTTGCAGTCAAAAGCAACAGCAACCCCACCCTCGTAACCATCGCCGCCAAGGCTGGCCTTGGTGCCGACTGTGTCAGTGGATACGAGATAGAGCGCTGCCTCAGCTGCGGCATACCTGCAGAGAAGATAATGTATGCCGGCGTTGGCAAGACCGACCGCGAGATACTGCTCGCCCTCAATGCCGGCATCGGTTGCTTTAATGTGGAGAGCATCCCCGAGCTCGAGGTCATCAACCAGCTCGCTGCCAGTTGCGGCAAGGTAGCCAACATTGCCATCCGCGTCAATCCCAACATTGATGCCGGTACACATGCCAACATCACTACCGGACTCGATGAAAACAAATTTGGCATACCCCTCATTCAGGTCTTTGACATTATCCACCTTGCCCACCGCCTGAAGAATGTTCGCTATTTGGGACTGCATTTCCACATCGGCTCGCAGGTGCTTGACATGACACCCTATGTCCATCTCTCCCGCTATATCAACAAGTTGCAAAACATGATAGAGGCTGAGGGCATCACCGACACAGTCTCCATCAACGTTGGCGGAGGTTTGGGCGTGGATTATGTCAACCCAGAGGCTAATCCCATTCCCGACTTCAAGACATACTTCAGCGCTTTCAAGGACAATCTCAACCTGCGCCCCGGCCAAAAACTGCACTTCGAGTTGGGACGTGCGCTGAGCGCACAGTGTGGCAGACTCATCGCCCGCTGCCTATATGTCAAGCAGGCCGTAGGCCACGACATTGCCATCATCGATGCCGGCATGACCGAGTTGATACGCCCCGCTCTATATCAGGCCATTCATAAGATTATCAACATCACAGGCCGCGACGAGCAGCGTCCTCTCCACACCTACGATGTGGTAGGCCCCATCTGCGAAAGCAGCGATGTCTTTGCCACTCAGGTACGTCTGCACGAAGTGAAGCGTGGCGACGAGATAGCCATACTCTCCGCAGGAGCCTATGGCTTCACCATGGCGTCCAACTATAATATGCGACCGCTGCCGCAAGAAATAATAAAATAAGGAGAAAAGAAAAAAAACTCCTAACTCCTAACTTCTAATTCCTAACTTTTTCGTACCTTTGCCGCCGATTTGCCGAAATAGCTCAGTTGGTAGAGCAACGCATTCGTAATGCGTAGGTCGCGGGTTCGAGTCCCGCCTTCGGCTCCATCCCTTAACCATTAACCCTTAACCATTAACCATTAATGGAAAGAGTAGTATCAGGCATACGCCCCACAGGCAATCTCCACCTCGGCAATTATTTCGGAGCCGTCAAGTCGTTCGTCAAGATGCAGCACGACTACGACTGCATGTTTTTCATTGCCGACTGGCACTCACTCACCACCCAGCCTAAGCCTGAGGATATCCGACGCAGTGTCAAGACCATCCTCGCCGAATACCTCGCCTGCGGCATCGATCCCGATAATGCTGTCATCTACATCCAGAGCGATGTGCGCGAGACATTGGAGCTCTACCTCTACCTCAACATGAACGCCTATCTTGGTGAACTTGGCCGAGTTACCACCTTCAAGGAGAAGGCACGTCAGCAGCCCAACAATGTCAATGCAGGACTCTTTACCTACCCCACCCTCATGGCTGCCGACGTGCTGCAGCACCGTGCCGTCAAGGTGCCCGTGGGCAAGGATCAGCAGCAGAATATGGAGATGATGCGCAAGTGTGCCCGTCGCTTTAATAATATATATAATGTAGAGTACTTCCCCGAGCCGCAGGACTTCACCTATGCTGCACAGGCAGTCAAGATACCCGGCCTCGACGGCAGTGGCAAGATGGGCAAGAGCGATGGCAACTGCATCTATCTCTGCGACGATGATGCCACCATCACCAATAAGGTGAAGAAGGCACTCACCGTCAGCACTCCCACCGAGCCCTGCTCCGAGAAGCCCGAATGCATACAGAATCTCTTCACCTTCCTTGAGATATGCTCCTCGCCAGAGGTCACCGCTTACTATGAGGAACAGTGGAACAACTGCGCCATCCGTTTTGGCGACCTCAAGAAGCAGCTCGCTGAAGACCTGTGCCGCATCATCAGCCCTATCCGTGAACGCATACAGCAGTTCAGCAGCGACGATGTCCTGCTAGAGCGCATAGCACGCGACGGAGCAGAGCGAGCCCGCGCCTCCGCAGCTCAAACCCTGCGCGAAGTACGCGAGATAGTCGGCTTCTCACCCAACCAACGATAAAATTTTCACATCTAACATCTTACATCTAACATCTTACATCCCCTGCGCTTGTGGCGAAATTGGTAGACGCGCCAGACTTAGGATCTGGTGACCCCGGTCGTGTAGGTTCGAGTCCTATCAGGCGCACAGACAACAAATGGTGGCCATAGTGCCCATAATTAAATCCGAGCTGGTTAACACTTGCTCGGATTTAATTTTCGATACAAAAACAACAAAAAACTCCTAACTCCTGACTCCCAATTCCTAACTATTTATTAACTTTGCTGCAAATGAAATGGATGCGACAAATATGGACCTTCTATTATGACGGCTTTCGTTCGATGACTATCGGTCGGAAGTTATGGCTGATTATAGCTATAAAACTAGTCATCATCTTCGCTGTGTTGAAGTTGTTTTTCTTTCCTAATTATATAAAAGAGCACGCGCCCGAAGGGCAGGAGGCAGAGTTTGTAGCAGAGGAATTGCACATCGACAATTATAAAATGTGATATTATGGTGAATATACTAAACATTGACTTGACAATGGTGGACTGGGCAAGGGCGCAATTCGCCCTGACGGCCATCTACCACTGGCTGTTCGTACCTTTGACACTCGGTCTGGCTGTAATTATGGGCATTATGGAGACCATCTATTACCGCACAGGCAGCGAGTTCTGGAAAAAGACAGCAAAGTTCTGGCAACGTCTCTTCGGCATCAATTTTGCTATGGGAGTAGCCACAGGACTCATTCTGGAATTTGAGTTTGGCACCAACTGGAGCAATTACTCATATCTCGTAGGAGACATCTTCGGTGCACCGCTGGCAGTAGAAGGCATTGTGGCCTTCTTCTTGGAGTCGACCTTCGTAGCCGTCATGTTCTTTGGCTGGAAGAAGGTCAGCAAAGGTTTCCACTTAGCCTCCACCTGGCTTACCGGTTTGGGCGCAACAATCTCGGCTTGGTGGATTCTGGTAGCCAACTCATGGATGCAGCATCCCGTAGGTCAGGAGTTCAATCCCGACACCATGCGCAACGAGATGACCAGCTTTGCAGATGTGGCACTGTCGCCCGTTGCTGTAGATAAGTTCGTACACACCGTACTTTCGGCCTGGGTGCTGGGTGCTGTGTTCGTGGTGGGTGTGTCAGCATGGTATCTGCTAAAAAAACGTCACACTGAGTTTGCAACCAAGAGTCTGCGTGTAGGAGCTGTCTTTGGCCTCCTTGCCACCCTCCTGCTCATGCTCTCGGGGCATCACTCGGCCTACACGGTGGCGCAGACTCAACCCATGAAACTGGCTGCCATGGAAGCTCTTTATAAAGGTGGCACAGATCAACCCCTGACCATCATAGCGGGCATCAACCCATTCCAACAACCTAACTATGAAGCGGCGGACGAACCGCCTCTGAAGATTGCCGTGCCATACGCCTTGTCGCTGCTGGCGACAAATGACATACACGGATATGTGCCTGGCATACGTGACATTATTGATGGATACACCAAGGCAGATGGTACACGCGAGCTACCGCTGGATGAGAAAATCGAACGAGGAAAAGAAGCCATCGCTGCCCTGCAGGAATTTCGCAAGGCCAAGGCTGAAGGTGCAGACGAAGCAACCCTCAACTCCAAACTCTCAACTCTCAACTCAAGCATGCCATTCTTTGGATATGGTTACGTCGATAACAGCGCACAAGTAGTGCCCTACATCCCCGTTTGTTTCTACTCCTTCCGTATTATGGTTGGCGGCGGATGTCTCTTCGTCCTGCTATTCATGCTCATTATCTTCTGGTTATACAAGAAGGATGTCTCACGCGCGAGATGGCTACTATGGGCAAGCCTGCTCTGCATCCCCATCTCCTACATCGTAAGCGAAGCCGGATGGCTAGTGGCCGAGTTTGGCCGTCAGCCATGGACTATTCAGGACATGCTGCCCACCTGGGTGGGCGTAAGCCAATTGGGGGCATCGACAGTCATGCTAACCTTCTTCCTCTTCCTCATCCTCTTCACCACGCTGCTGGCCGTGGAGATAAGAATTATGTGTAAGACAATCAAGAAAGGACCACAACTATGACATACGCATTTCTTCAGCACTATTGGTGCTTCGTCGTCGCACTGCTGGCGGCACTGCTAGTATTCCTTATGTTCGTGCAGGGAGCCAACTCCCTCATATTCTCCCTCGGTCGCAACGCCGACGAGCGACGACTGATAGTGAATGCCACAGGCCGCAAGTGGGAGTTCACCTTTACCACCCTCGTCACTTTCGGTGGAGCATTCTTCGCATCGTATCCACTGTTCTATTCCACCAGCTTCGGCGGAGCCTACTGGCTGTGGATGATTATCCTCTTCTCCTTTGTACTGCAGGCCGTAAGCTATGAGTTCCAAAACAAGATGGGCAACCTACTCGGCACCAAGACCTTCCAGTGGCTCCTGGTCCTCAACGGCATACTGGGACCGCTGCTTCTGGGTGGCGCTGTGGCTACGTTCTTCACGGGCTCCAACTTCATCGTAGAACGCAACAATATCGTAGATCCACTGACCACACCTATCATCAGCCATTGGGCCAATGCCTCTCACGGCCTCGACGCCCTGCTCAATCCTTGGAACATTGTTCTCGGCCTGGCCGTATTCTTCCTGGCTCGCATACTCGGCTGCCTGTACATCCACAACCGTGTGGATGACAAACTGCTAGACAAACACGACCGCATCATACGACCGCTGTGGAGCAGCACCATACTATTTCTTGGATTCTTTCTTGCCTTCCTAGGCCATATCCTCACATGCGACGGGTATGCCTACGACCCGGCGACTGGCGTCATCTTCATGGAGCCATACAAATATCTTCACAATCTCCTTGAGATGTGGCCGCTACTGGGGCTGCTGCTCGTAGGCGTTGTCCTTGTCCTGTTCGGCATCCTTCGCTCACTGACACGCAAAGAATGGAAACGCGGCTTCTGGATTGTAGGCCTCGGCACAGTCATCACCGTGCTGGTACTGCTGCTGCTGACAGCATGGAACAACACAGCATACTATCCCTCTACCGCCGACCTGCAGTCGTCGCTCACCATGCAAAACTCATCAAGCAGTGAGTTCACCCTACGCACCATGTTCTATGTGTCACTGCTCATCCCCTTCGTACTGGCATACATAGTCTATGCTTGGAGAGCCATCGACAAGAAGCAGATAACACAAGACGAAATCAATAACGACCATGCGTACTAATTACTAATTGTCAAATGGAGTACATATTAGGTATTATAAAGGCAGTGGCGGACATCATCAACGAAATGTCGCCCTACCTGTTGCTGGGTTTCCTGCTCGCCGGCTTGATGCATGCCTTCATCCCTGGCGGTTGGTATGCCAAGTATCTCAGCGGCCATTCACTGCGCTCGGTATTCAACGCAGCACTCTTCGGGGTGCCACTCCCACTGTGCTCGTGCGGAGTGCTCCCCACCGCCATGTCGCTGCGTCGCGAGGGAGCCGGCAAGGGAGCCGTGACATCCTTTCTCATTGCCACACCGCAGACAGGCGTTGACAGCATCTTCGCCACATATTCGCTGATGGGTCTCCCCTTTGCCATCGTGCGCCCCATCACGGCATTCCTCACCGGAATTGCCGGAGGCGCGTTGGTCAACTGGGGAAGTGCAAAAGCGAAATCTCACTCCTCACTCCCTAATCCTCTTCAGCACTCCCCCTTTACGGGGGAGCGGGGAGGGGGTCTTTCCAATTTAACCTTCTCCAGCCGCCTTCTCACCGCCCTCCGCTACGGCTTCGTTGAGATGATGCAGGACATCGGCAAATGGCTCGTCATCGGCCTCATCGTTGCCGGACTCATCACGGTGCTTGTACCCGACAGTTTCTTCGCTATATTTAAGGACAACACTCTGCTCAGCATGCTGCTGGTGCTGTGCATCAGCATACCGATGTATATTTGTGCCACAGGCAGCATACCCATAGCCGTGGCCCTGATGCTCAAGGGACTCACCCCCGGCGCTGCACTGGTAATGCTCATGGCTGGCCCTGCATGCAATGTGGCGTCCCTTCTTGTAGTTAATAAGGTACTGGGCAAGCGTACCCTGCTACTCTATCTTGCCGCCATCATAGCTGGTGCTGTGCTCAGCGGCGTGGCCATCGACCAGTTGCTGCCAAGAGAGTGGTTTACAGATCACCTTATGCTCAATACTCAATGTCCTCAATGTTCAACGGCAGGATGGTTTGAGTGGCTGTGCACAGGCGTCCTCGCGCTGCTGCTGCTCAACGCCCTTCGACTGAGGCTGACCAAGAAGTCTTGCTGCTGCGAAAGCCACCGCGAAGAGCATTGTGAGTGTCATTGCCAACACCACGACAAGGGATAAAAAAATATTTTTTACCCTATCTTATTAAGAACAAAACACTTAAAATCGAAGGGCAAAAATATCACAAAAAAATCCCAAAAAATTTCTTTTGCATTTTGTGAAAAAATAGTAATTTCGCAGTGCAAAAAAAACATGAACAGGATAATCTCGCACATAGAAAATCTGCTGCTCAGTCACGATTGCGTTATCGTGCCTGGCATAGGCGGCTTTATCACCCATTTCGAGGAGGCGTTCTTCTCGGAGGATGGTAGCGAGATCTATCCTCCCTATTGCTCAGTCAGCTTCAACGCCCACCTCTCCGACAAAGAAGACAAGTACGGCATGCTGACTCAGTCTTACATGACCGCCTACGATATCAACTATCCCAAGGCGCTGGCTCTCGTCAACGACGACGTGGCTGAGATGCGCGAGCTACTGCGCAACAATATGGAGCTACAGATAGGCACCATCGGCACCCTGCAGCTCACGCTCAACTACTCGTTGATGTTTACCCCCTCTGAGGAGTGCGGCCTCTTTGCTAAAGAGTTCTACGGACTCGTGCAGGCTCCTCTCCCGAGTGAGTCGCAAAGGCGCGAAATCACAAAGTTACAAAGTTCCAGAGTTGAAGAGCCCAAGCCCGCCATGCGGATTGTAGAGCAAGATAAGGACGGCACACATTATATAATCCGCGTCAGCAAAAACGCCGTACGCTACACCGTCACCACTATCGCTGCCGCCCTGCTCTACTTCATATTCACCATCGCACCCAATGTAGAGCCCGTCATCGATAACAATGTCCAGCAGGCCGGCATAATCACTAAGGCAGAAAAACCCTCAACCCTCGCCCCTCAACCCTCCGCCCTCAGCCCTCAGCCCTCAGCCCTCGACTCTAGACCCTCGACTCTAGACTCTAGACCTTCGACTCTCGACTCTCACACTTCATACACCCTCGTCCTTGCGAGCAAAGTCACTGAGAAAGGTGCCAACCGCCTCGTGCAGGAACTGAGAGAAAACGGCTTCGCCGAAGCACAGGTCATCGACGATGACGGCATGACACGAGTTATATATTCCACCTACCCCACCGACAACGATGCCTATCAGGCAGCCAAGCAACTGCGCACACAGCATAAGAGTTTCCGCTCGGCTTGGGTGATGCAGATGGAACAATAAGATGAAAAGACTATCCTGTCCCCGTTGCGGACACTACCTTACCTTTAACGAAAACGAATACCCGTCCGACAGAGTACTGGTATTCGTTTGTCCTGCATGCCAGAAACAGTTTAAGATTAAGCTCGGCAGCCGTGCCGACAAGCCACAGCCCGCACTGGGCAAGCTCATCGTGCTCGAAAACACCTTCCACGAGCGGCAAGAGCTGCCCCTCACCATGGGCGACAATGTCATTGGTCGCTATGTCAAGGGCACCGCAGCCAATCGCCCCATCATGACCTCCGACCCCAGCATCGACACCACCCACTGCATCGTCACCGTCAAGCAAAACAAAAAAGGAAAGTTGCAATTTGTGCTTAGAGACGCCCCAAGCCTCACCGGCACCTTCTACCAAGGCGACATACTCAAAGACCAAGACCGCATCTTCCTTGACAACGAAGCCGTCATCAATATTGGTGGCACAACGATGATAGTTCATATTGAAACTTGAAACTTGAATATAATACCATTATATAAGGAACTGCGTACTCTGCAAGGCTCCGTCTTTGCTGGGAAAAACTACCGTATGCTCAAGCGATGCATAGAGTCGCAGGGGAGTAAGGTCGCAGAGGCACAGATTGAGCAGGCCATCGAGACAGCCATCATCGTCAGTCGCGAGATAGGCATGAGCCCCGAGGGAATAAAGGCATGCCTGATAGCCCCCTTCTGCACCGACCCAACCCAGATAGAGCATATCCGTCACCAGATGGGCGACAGCATTGCCACCATACTCGACGGCATCATCAGCGTGCAGCGACTCTACCAGAAGAACACCAGCATCAAGACCGACAACTTCCGCAATCTGCTCATCTCCTTTGCCAAGGACATGCGCGTCATCCTGCTGATGATTGCCAGCTGCACCAACATGATGCGCAAGATGAGTGCTTTATGCTCTGAAGATAGAGAAAAGCACTACGCCGATACCCCCTCCGAATATACCCACGAGTTTATGGAGCGTATAGCCGGCGAAGCATCGTTTCTCTATGCCCCCCTCGCCCATAAGCTCGGACTCTACAAGATAAAGAGTGAGCTCGAAGACATCTCCCTCAAGATACTCGAACACGACGCCTACTACCATATCAAGGAGAAGCTCAACTCCACCAAGGCAGCTCGCGATAAATACATCGACAACTTCATCGGCCCCATCGAGCAGAAACTTAAGGAGCAAGGACTGCAGTTTCATATCAAGGGACGCACCAAGAGCATCCACTCCATCTGGCAGAAGATGAAGAAGCAGAAGTGCGACTTCGAGGGCGTGTACGACCTCTTCGCCATACGCATCATCCTCGACTCCCCGCTACCGAAGGAGAAAGCCCAGTGCTGGCAGGCCTACAGCATCATCACCGATATGTATCAGCCCAACCCGCGCCGACTGCGCGACTGGCTCTCCATACCCAAGAGCAATGGCTACGAGAGCCTGCATATCACCGTGCTGGGCCCCGAGCAGAAATGGGTGGAGGTGCAGATACGCACCGAGCGCATGGACGACATCGCGGAGCACGGCCTTGCAGCCCACTGGCGCTATAAGGGCGTCAAGGGCGGTGAGCGTGGCATAGAAAGCTGGCTCTCCTCCATCCGCACCGCCCTGGAGGAGGGCGACACGATGCAGATGATGGATCAGTTCAAGACCGACCTGCAGAGCGACGAAGTGTATATCTTTACGCCCAAGGGCGACCTCCACAAACTCATCGCGGGAGCCACTGTCCTCGACTTTGCCTACAGCATCCACACCAACATCGGTGACCACTGCACCGGAGCCATCGTCAACGAAAAGAACGCCCCCCTGCGCCAGCGTCTCGTCAGCGGCGACCAGGTCACCATCCTCACCTCTGCCAACCAGACTCCCAAGGCAGCCTGGCTCGACTATGTCGTCACAGGCCGTGCCAAGAGCAAGATACGCCAGGCTCTCAACGAGATACAGACCAAGGCCGTCAGCCTCGCCAAGGAGATACTCGAACGCAAGTTCCGCAACCGCAAGATAGAACTCAACGGCAACTACCTCAACACCGTCATCAAGAAGATGGGCTACAAAGACCCCAACGAGTTCTACCGCCGCGTAGTCGATGACCAGCTCGACATAAACGACATCATCGAGCAGTATCAGCTCGTGGTGAAGCGCGACCTTGGCGAACTCGACACAGGCACACCCATCCATAAGGCCGACGAGTTTGTGCTCGGCAACAATGAGAAGGAAGAAGGGCTCTCGGGCGAAGAGCTCGTCATCGACCGCAACATCAAGGGCCTCGATTACACCCTCGCCAAGTGTTGCTCACCCATCTATGGCGACAACATCTTCGGCTTCGTCACCATCAACAATGGCATACGCATCCACCGCACCAACTGTCCCAACGCTGCCGCTTTGAGAGAGAGGTACGGCTACCGCATCGTCAAGGCCCGCTGGGCAGGCGAGGGAGGCAAAGGCACCTACCCCATCGTCCTCCATATCGTTGGCAATGACGACCTCGGTGTAGTCAACAATATCTCCTCCATCCTCAGCAAGGACGAGAAAGTCAACATCCGCTCCTTCAGCATCGACAGCCACGACGGCCTCTTCGAAGGCACCCTCACCCTCATGCTCACCGACACCCACCAGCTCGATAGCATCGTCAAGAAGCTCCGCACCGTCAAGGGCGTGAAGAACGTCAGCCGATAATCAACGTCACCAAGAACCTCCTTCCTCCATGTCCCTCCCATCATTACATCGCTGGATACAAGGTCTGGCCTTGATGTTGACCTGCACTATCGCCAGCGCTCAAGACATAGCCCATGACATCAATGCTGACGGACAAGTCAACACCGCCGACATCGTTGCCGTGTATGGCTACATCATCAATGGTGGCGGAGATAAGCCAAGAGACACCTTTGATGTAAACAGCGACGGGCAAGTCAACTCGGCCGACATCGTAGCCATATATAGCTACATCATCAATGGCCTCACCATGCCCACATGCTATATCGAGACACCTGGTGGCATAGCCGTCACCAGCAAACTGGAGTATCTCGACGGAACATCCATCCACATCGTTGACCAATATGGTAATACCGCCCTTGCGTCAGACATAAGCATCAAGGGACACGGCAACTCCACATGGTCGGCAGACAAAAAACCCTATACCATTAAATTCAAGACAAAGACCGCAGTCCTCGGCATGCCTAAGGACAAGACATGGGTACTACTGGCAAACTATTACGACCACACACTCATGCGCAACGACATAGCCTTCTATATGGGACGGGAAATGAGCACCCTCGACTGGACACCACACGCCGTCTTTGTCAATCTGGTCATAAACGGAGAATACAAAGGCATTTACCAGCTCAGTGAAAAACCCAAAATAGCCACCAACCGAGTCAACGCCGGCGCCGAGGGCTTCCTGGTGGAGGTGGACTACAAACCCAACAGCAAAGACATCACCTTCCGCACCGACTACATACGCTTGCCCTTCACCATCAAAGACCCCGATGTAGCAACCGGAGACACCACCTACAACTACATCCAGCACTACATATCAACGACAGAAAAAGCCATCTATGCACGCTACGACAGCCCCGAACAAAACGACTGGCGACAATATATCGACGAGGACTCCTTCATGGAGTGGTATCTCATAACAGAGATAGCAAGAAACGCCGACAGCCAATTCTTCTCCAGCTGCTATATGAGCCTGAAAGATGGAGATAAGCTCAAGATGGGGCCACTATGGGACTTCGACATAGCCTTTGGAGGCTATCCGTGGCAGCCGGAGGCAGACTCATACAACAAGACAGAAGACTTCTACATCAAGGCAGCGCGATGGTACCAAAGGCTACTGCGCGACGAAGCCTTTGCAGCACGAGTGAGGGAACGCTTCAGCTATTACTACGACAACCGCCAGAAGATATACGACAAGATGCGGCAGGATGCCCTGTTGCTCAAACACCACATAGCAGAAGACAACAAGCTATGGGGCACCATCTGTGACAAAGACGCCGACGAACGTACGGTGATAGAAGCCTACGACCAAGCAGTAGCCTACATGATGCAGTGGCTCGAAGAGCGTTTCCAATGGCTGCACCATCACATTGACGAACTCTGAAAGAGCGCAGGTAAGATAACCTATTCTCTATTCTCTGTTCTCTCATTTCTCCCCCTAAGCTAGGGGGAGTACCCTGCAAGGGGGAGGGGGTGTGTCCTATAGGCATCCAGTTTTTCTCCATAATCACGAAAAACAGGGCGGAATTATTGTGGTATAAAAAATATTTCCTACCTTTGCACATGAAATACAAAACGCAGATGCCTATGTAGCATAACTAACAAAAGACATCACTAGTGTCCACTAAAAATGGACGAGTTTAAAAATTAAATAAATTAGGTTCACTTGAACCGCTTCGATCTTTGTCATTTTTGAATATAGTTTTGTCGAAGAGATCTCTGAGATGCGTTGTATCAGTGAGTGACATGCT
>JAFTAJ010000018.1 GCA_017458585.1 Bacteroidaceae bacterium | reverse complement strand
CGGCGACGGGCTCCTTTGCTGTCGCGAGGTCGTCGGAAAAGTCAAACTGCATCTCATACACTAAGCTATCGGCGGGGGGACAGACTACTTTCTGTTTGTCGAAGTTGGGTGCTCCTTCGGTGTAGGGCACACGGAAGTAGTGACTGTAGTACTTGCTGTTTTGTGCGCTCGCGGTGACGATACTCATCAGCACGGTTAGGAGGAGGAGGGAACGCTTCATGCGAATTAGGAATTAGGAATTAGGAATTTGAACTCTGGAACCTTTATTTAATGGGAAGTTAACGGGAAGTGAGTGTCTCGGCGAGTTTGTCGATGGGGATGTCGCGGTGGCGTATGATGCCACGGCTATCGACGAGGATGTTGGAGGGCAGCTTGCGGAGTCCGAAGGTGCGGACGAGGGGGCTGTCGAAGGTGAGGAGGTCGCACACGTTATAGCCGGCGATGGTGTCACGCCGCAAGGTGCGGCGACACTCGGTGGTGTCGGAGTCGAGGCAAATGTTGAGAGTGAGGAGTGAGGAGTTAGGAGTGAGGAGTGAGGTTTTTACTATACGGTTGGTGGCGGTGAGTGCGTAGGTGTGCTCGGGCACCATGGTGCTCCAGAAGGTGATGAGCAGCGGCTTGCCCTTGAAGGTGGCGTTGGTGATGGTGTCGCCGCGCAGGGTGACGGCCTTGAAGGGGGGCAGCGGGGTGCCAATGCGGCAGGCGAGCAGGGCGCCGAGCTGTCGGCGCATATCGGAGAGTACCTTACGCTGGGGGCATTTTTTCTCCATTTCATCGAGCAGTTTGGCTATCTTCTGATAGTCGGGATGCTCGGCCTCGAGGATGTATTTCTGGAAGACGGCGACGGCAGCCCACGACTGGGGGTGCTCGTGAATGAACCGCTCGGCGATGGCGGAACGCCTGTTGGGCGGCGTGTCGGCTATGCTCTGCCGGAAGAGGTTGAGTGTCTCGTTCTCGTCATCGCTGCCCACCTCGATGGCGAGCATGTTGTTGGCATTGCCGCGCACGGTGACCTCCTCGCCCGGGATGGCGATGATCTGTGTCTGCATGAAGTTGGGGTACTGCAGGGTGAGCACCACGGTGTCGGCCAGGGGATGGGTGATGGAGAAGGTGCCGTCCTGCACTCGCACGGTGTCGAAGGTGCCCCACTCGGGCGAGCTGCTGAAGCACACGAACTCGCCCTGGTCCAGCCCCTTGAACTTACCGGAGAGGGTGAAGGTCCCTCCGCCGGAGGAGCAGGAGACAGCAATAATGGCACACAGCAATGTGCCCATTATTGCATTGACCATTGACGATTGACGATAGAACATTGAATTTATTTACGATTTACGATTTATTTACTATTTAGTTATTTAGCTATTTGATTATTCTGTCACCCCTTCGGGGCTATTTTGGTCTAACGTCTATTGCAGGGGTTTGTTTCTTTCGGAAACTGCACCACCTGCCTGTTATCTGTCGTGCCTACGGCACTTAACTCTAAATGTTTTTTTGTTTTTGCTTTCGCTCTGGTAGCAACTTCGCAGAGGTGGATGAAGGGGCTGGGGCTTCGCCTGTGAACTTGTTCATAAGGAGAAGCATCAGGCACTTCATCCGTTAGACGCAGTCTCTACCTGAGCGAAAGAGTTTTTTTATGTTTTTGTTTAATATCTGTGGTATCTGTGATATCTGTGTGACTATCTCGCGAGGCGGACAGACGACCAAGTGTTTTGGTTGCTTGTCTCGGTGAGGGAGACGAAGTCGGAGCCGAACCAGGGGTCGTAGTAGTTGACGCCGGTGGGGCTGGTGGTCATGTAGCAGCCCTGGACGTCGACGCCCTTCCATGTCTCTCCTTGTGACTTATAGCCTGCGCAGGGCAGGAACATGGCTCCGGCCTTCTCCATGAGCGCCCATCCCTCGAGGCTGACGGTGGCGCTGAAGCCGGTGCCGTTGTTGTCGGTGCCGGGGGTGAAGTCGGCGTCGGCGGGATGGTTGTACTCGTCAGGGAAGACTATCATACCCTTGTACTGCCCGCCGAGGGTGGCGAGGGTGTAGAGGGCGCCGTCGATGAGGCTGTTGCTCACGGTGCGCTGGCTGAGGAGGTATGTCCACTCTTCGTTGGAGAGGCAGAACCAGCCTTCGGGGCATATGTACTCGAAGTAGGGGAACATGTCCTTGTGGTCGGCCGATTGGTCGGTGCCGAAGTACTCGTACTGATGGGCGGCGAACTGCCAGTTGCCGTCAACGTACTGTAGGTTGCCCTTGGCGAAGAGGACTGTATAGTCGGCGTGGATGCTGAAGGGATAGGGCAGCGCTCCGGCGGGCAGTTCCTGGGGCTCGCCGTTGATGATGATGTCATAGACGGCCACCACGTCGGTGGTGTTGACCTGTGTGTCGCGGTTGGCATCAGCCCAGGCTCTGGTGATGCCGCTGGCATCGCCCTGCTCTATGTAGGAGTAGATGCCGACCACGTCGGTGGTGTTGATCTTATCGTCGCGGTTGACATCGGCGCGGCTGTAGAAGGCGTCTTTCGGTATGGCGAGGGAGAGGTTTCTGAAGCGCGGGCCGTAGTTGCCAACCCAGTACTCTATATCCTTCCCTACTACGTAATACAGCAGCTTGCGTGTGCCCGGGACGACAAAGAATGTTTTAGTGAATGTTGTCCAGTTCTCGAAGTAGCTCCGATCCCTGAAGACCTCAACTTCTCCGATAATATTGTCATCGGCATCGAGCATATATACTGCTGTCATAGCTAAACTGGCACCCAAGCCGTTGTACATCTTTGAACTCCTCATCTGGGCGGAGGCTTTGAGCCACACCTCGCCCAGGTCGATGGAGCCTGTGCTAACGTTTTGCTCGATGAGGTCGATGGTCTGCAGGAGAAAACAAGATTCAAAGGACGATACCCAAGAGTAGGTGCCGTCGGCTTCTGTGGCGATTGCCCAGTCTTTCCCATTTCCAGTACTGGCCTCCCAGCCGTTGTATGTGCCGTCGCAGGCGCCGTTAGTGAGTAGTTCTACGTAGTTGTCGTCTGCCGTTGCCGCCAGCGAGAAGAGGGGCAAGGCCAAGAGGAGGAACAGACCCCCTCTTATCCCCCTGAAGGGGGAAGAAATGTTGGATGTTTTCACAATGTTAACGGGAAGTTAATGGGTAGTTTACTTGAACTCGAGGTCGTTGGCGGCGAGGGTGGCGAGAGAGGGGTCTTTAGCTACTGCGTCGCGGAGGCATGCCTGTGCGAGCTCGCTATTGTTGGTGCGAGCAGCGATGATGGCCTTGAGATAGCTGGTCATGGCATCGGGCTGTGCTATACGGTCGAGGGTGCTGTTGGCGGTGAGGTAGTCCTTGCTCAGGAGCTGTGCGAGAGCTGCGGAGTTGGATGCTGTCTGCACGAAGTACTTGACGGCCTGTGCGTAGTTGCCCTGCATGATGCTGAGATTGCCGAGTGCCTCGTTGAGTGCGGCAGCGCCGGAGCCCTTGGCGAGCGACTGAGTGGCTGCGTCCACATTGCCGGCGAGGAGCTGCAGGAGTCCGTTGTTGACATTGGTCTCGGGCGCTGTGGCGTTGAGGGCGAGCGCCTTGCTGACATAGTCGCGTGCTGCGGCATAGTCGCCGCGCTGGTATGCGAGGGTGGCGAGGTTGTTGTAGGCGCGATAGTCGGAGGGATAGAGGTTGGCAGTCGTCTTGAAGATAGCCTCGCGCTCGGTGTCAGCCTCGGCAAGGCCTGCGCCATAGAGCAGCTCATCGACGCTGAGCTTGGAGGGGTCGGCGGTATATTGGCTCTTTATCTGGTCGTCGGAGCGTCCGATAAGGTCGTAGTTGAGCATGATGCGTGAGCGGCGCAGCTGTGGCAGTATCTCCTTGGCCAGCTCGGTGTAGGCGGCGGAGATATTGCGTATCTGGGTCTCGCGCTCCTCGGGATCTTGATACATGGAGAGGACACGCAGGATGACCTCCTTGTCCTGGATGTTGGACTTGCCCACAAGCTGCTGGAAGCCCTCCCAGTCCTCAGCGGTGTACTTGGTGCTGACATCAGCCTTGAGGCCCTTGTCGGCGAGCTGCTTGCTGATATAGTCCTGAGTGTTCTTGCCGCGGTTCTGGGCAAGGGTGGTATTGAACTTGAGTGAGCCCTCGGGTGAGGCGTAGGAGGCAATCTCGACATTCTCCACAGCCTTGGCCTCGTTGTCGGCCTGTATGTCGCGGAGGGTGGAGAGGAACTGCTGCACGGAGACACTCTTGAGCTCGCCGGTGCGTATGATGGCCTGGTTAACGAGGAACTGTATGTTGGCCTCCTGCTTCTGCTTGATGATGCGCTGGAAGTTGTCGGCTGCGTAAGCGGTGGAGGCAGAGGTGAGGGTACGCTTGACGAGCTCGGAAGTGGCGAGGATGCCGTCGGCCACCTTTACGTCGGGCACCTTATAGGTCTTCTTGCCTGCGCGAGCGTCGAACTTGAGGTAGAGCTCGCTCTTCTGCATAGCCTCGTTGTAGGGGAAGGAGGTGCGCATGGAGTAGTTGCCACCGGTGCGGTAGGCGATGGTCTGAGCGTTGCCCTGCACCTTCTCGCCCTGGAAGGAGGCGGACGGTCCCTCTGTCTCGCCAGCGGCGTAGCGTAGCACGGGGGTGACGGTGACGGTGGCCTTCTTCTTCATATACTTCTCGGGGAAGAGGCCGTTGATGGTGGCGGGCACCTTGCCGGCTGTTGTCTCGAGGGGATTGGGAACGACGGTGAAGTAGTCGGGGCTGAGGGGGCCCATCTTGCTACATGATGTCAATACGGCTGCTGCCGCGATTGTCAGTACTAAGGAAAGTTTTGATTTCATAGGATTTATAAATTTATCGGAGTAATCGGAGTAATCTGAATAATCGGAGTAATCGGTTTCGGAGTGCAAATTTAATTATTTTATTGCATGAAACGGGCTGCAAGTTACAACTTTTTATGTACTTTTGCGGTGCGAAACGGCAATTATTTGTTTTCGGAATGAAGAAACTATATATAGAGACCTACGGATGTCAGATGAATGTGGCAGACAGCGAGACTGTGGCCAGCATAATGAAGATGGCGGACTACGATGTGTGCGACAGCGAGGAGGAGGCCGACGCCGTATTCCTCAACACCTGCTCGGTGAGGGACAATGCGGAGCAAAAGATAATACATAGGCTGGAAGCCCTCAATGCGCGTCGCAAGCAAGGGAGCAAGCTCATCATCGGAGTGCTGGGCTGCATGGCCGAGAGAGTGAAGGGCCAGCTGATAGAAGAGAATGGCGTGGATCTGGTGGCAGGCCCCGACGCCTATCTGCAACTGCCCGACCTGATTGCGCAGGTGGAGGCCGGCGGCAAGGCCATCGATACCGAGCTGTCGCTGACCGAGACCTACGGCAATGTGATACCCCAGCGCATAGGGGGCAACCGCATCAGCGGCTTTGTGAGCATCACGCGAGGGTGCAACAACTTCTGCCACTACTGCATAGTGCCCTATACCAGAGGGCGTGAGCGCAGCCGCGATGTGCAGAGCATACTCAACGAGGTGTGCGACCTGCGCGAGAAGAACTTCCGCGAGGTGACGCTATTGGGACAGAATGTCAACTCCTACCGCTGCGCCGGCCCCGAGGGCGACGTGGACTTCCCGCAGCTGCTGAGACTCGTGGCGGAGGCTGTGCCCGACATGCGCATACGCTTCACCACCTCCCACCCCAAGGACATGAGCGACGAGACGCTGCGCGTGATAGCGGGCATGCCCAATATCTGCCACCATATACACCTGCCCGTGCAGAGCGGCAGCAACCGAATCTTGCAGCTGATGAACCGCAAATACACCCGCGAGTGGTATCTGGACCGCGTGGCAGCCATACGCGACATCATACCCGACTGCGGACTGAGTACCGACATGTTTTGCGGCTACTGCTCAGAGACGGAGGACGACCATCAGCAGTCGCTGGAGCTGATGCGCCTGTGCAGCTACGACTCCGCCTTCCTGTTCAAATATAGCCAGCGTCCCGGCACCTATGCCGCCCGCCATCTGGCCGACGATGTGCCGGAGGAGACCAAGCTGCGCCGCCTCAACGAGATGATAGCCCTGCAAAACGAGCTGAGCCGCGAGCAGAACGCCAAGGATGTGGGCAAGACCTTCGAGGTGCTGGTGGAGGGACGCAGCAAGCGGTCGGCCGACCAGCTGTTTGGGCGCACGGGACAAAACAAGGTGGTGGTGTTTGACCGTGGCGACCACAAGGTGGGAGAAGTGGTTAAAGTGCGTGTTTTCGACTCCACGAGTGCCACTCTGATGGGAAAAGTGATAATTTGAGCCACTTTTTCTTGCATTTGCGCCTTTTTTTCATTACTTTTGCAGAAAATTAGGAAAAATAGGCTCTATGGCTAAGAAGAAGAAAATCTCTGCGGGCACGAGCATGAATGTAGTGACTGCCTGCATTAGTACTACATTGATGCTCATACTGCTGGGCACGGTGATATTTTTTGTATGTTTTGCTCACAACTTCTCCAACAGTCTGAAGGAGAACTTCACCGTTACCCTAATGCTCGACGAGAATATCACGCAGAAGCAGGCCTACAACATACAGAGCCGTCTGCGCAAGCTGCCGTGCACCCGTTCGCTGAACTATATGTCGAAGGAGAAGGCACAGCGCGAGCTGGCCGCGGGGCTGGGCACGGAGGAGACAGACTTTCTGGGCGACAACCCGCTGTCGGCCTCGTTTGAGCTGCGCCTCAAGTCGGAGTACGCCAACAGCGACTCGCTCAACAAGATACTGCCGCCGCTGAGAAGCGACTCGCTGATAGTGGATGTGAGCGCCCCGCAGGACCTGATGGACAGCCTCAACCGCAACATACGCCACATCAGTAGCGTGCTGCTGATTATCGCTCTGCTGCTGACGCTGGTATCGTTTGTGCTCATCAACAACACCATACGCCTGAGCATCTATGCCCGCCGCCTGATGATCAAGACGATGCGCATGGTGGGCGCCAGCTATGGATTCATACGCCGTCCGTTCATCCGCAAGGCCATCGCCATAGGCATCATCAGCGCCATATTGGCATGCGCGATACTGGCGCTGGGCATATACAACCTTGTGAAATACGACCCCGAGATACAGGGCCTCATCACATGGCAGGCAGTAGCCTTCACAGCCGGGGCCGTGATAGTGTGCGGACTCATCATTACCTGGCTCAGCGCATATATCTCGGTGAGCCACTACCTCAAGATGAGCCGCGACAAACTCTACACCAACTAACCTCCCCATAACTCCGAACTTCTTAAAATTCTAACATTTATTTTATATGGCAAAAAAGACAACGCCCTCATCAGGCAAATATAGGAAGACACCCGTAACGGCGGCTCCCGCAGAGGCAGAGCCCGCAACCGACATGGTGAGCGGAAGAAAGGCAATGGCCTTCAGCAAGATTAACTACATACTGCTGATTATCGGCTTCGTGATAATCATAGCCGGCTTCCTGCTCATGGTGGGCGGCTCCTCCACCACGGAGGGGTACGAGCCCGATATCTTCAGCGTACGCCGCACCAAGGTGGCCCCGATGGTTTGCCTGTTTGGCTTCCTCTTTATGGTGGTGGCCATACTGTACCACAAGAAAGACAAGAATAAATAATGGACTCATTTCAAGCACTCATACTCGGCCTCGTGCAGGGGCTGACAGAGTATCTGCCCGTCAGCAGCAGCGGCCATCTGGAGATAGGCAAGGCGCTGCTCGGCCCTGCAGCCGAGGCGGGCGGTCTCACTTTTGACATCGTGGTGCATGTGGCCACCGTGCTGGCAACACTAGTGGTGCTGTGGAGAGAGATAATATGGATATTCAACGGCTTCTTCAAGTTCAAGCTGAATGATGAGACACGCTATGTGCTCAATATCATTATCTCCATGGTGCCCGTGGCCATCGTAGGCCTGCTGTTTAAGGACAAGATAGAGGCCCTCTATGCCGGCAATGTGCTGCTGGTGACGGGCATCTGCCTGTTGGTTACGGCCGCGCTGCTGGCCATGACGCACTTCTACAAGCCGCAGGAGAAAGAGAAGATATCTCCGTCCAACGCCTTCGTGATAGGCATAGCTCAGGCGGCCGCCGTGCTGCCCGGACTGTCGCGCAGCGGCTCCACCATAGCCACCGGCCTGCTGCTGGGCAACAGCCGCAAGACACTCGCGCAGTTCTCCTTCCTCATGGTGATACCGCCCATACTGGGTGAGGCCATCATAGACTTCAAGCATATCGTGGCGCCAAGCGCAGAATACCTTGCCACCCACGGCGCTACGGCCCCCATACCCACCACCTCGTTAATCGTCGGTTTCATCGCGGCATTTGTCTCGGGCTGCTTCGCCTGCAAATGGATGATTTCGCTCGTTAAGAAGTGCAAGCTCATCTACTTCGCCATCTACTGCGCCGTGGTGGGTGCGGCTGTGCTCATTTGCAATCTGATATAACACCATACCCAATCCTGAATGGATTTCCTCAGCGGCGAGATACTGCCTTTCGACAAGCCCTACGAGTGGACCTCCTTCGGCATAGTGGCCCGTGTGAGATGGCTCCTCTCCCAGCGGTTGGGTACGAAAGTAAAGGTGGGGCACGCCGGCACCCTTGACCCGCTGGCTACCGGAGTGCTGCTGCTCTGCACAGGACAAGCCACCAAGCGCATCGAAGAGCTGCAAGCCCACACCAAGGAGTACGAAGCCACGCTCAAGCTGGGAGCCACCACGGCCAGCTACGACATGGAGCACCCCGAGGATGCCACCTTCCCCACGGAGCATATCACCCGCGAGATGGTGGAGGAGGCGCTGAAAGGCTTTGTCGGCACCATACAGCAGATACCGCCCGCCTACTCGGCCTGCAAGATACAGGGCACACGCGCCTTTCACCTCGCCCGCCACGGCAAGGACGTGGAACTGAAGCCTAAGACACTTGTCATCGACAAGATAGACATACTGGACTTCTCGCTACCGATACTGAAGATTCGCGTGGTCTGCAGCAAAGGCACATACATCAGGGCTTTGGCTCGCGACATCGGGCTTGCCCTCAACAGCGGCGCCTACCTGACGGCCTTGCGGCGCACGCGCGTAGGCGACTACCGCGTAGAAGACTGCCTCAACTTCGAGACCTTCCCGCAATGGCTGGAAGAAAAATTCAAGGATTGAAAAATTGAAAACTTGAAGAATTGAACTTTCGAACTATTGAACTTTCGAACTTTAATATATGAAACTCTCACAATTTAAATTCAAACTGCCCGAAGCGCAGGTTGCGCTGGAGCCCGACCCCTTCCGCGACGGTTGTCGCATGCTGGTGCTCCACCGCAAGACAGGCAAGGTGGAACACAAGATGTTTAATGACCTGCTGAACTACTTCAACGAAGGCGATGTCTTTGTGTTTAACGACACCAAGGTCATCCCCGCCCATCTGCACGGCAACAAGGAACGCACCGGCGCACGCATCGATGTGCTACTGCGCCGCGAGCTCAACGCCGAAGACCGCCTGTGGGATGTGACCGTTGACCCCGCCCGCAAGATACGTATCGGCAACAAGCTGTACTTCGGCCCCGACGACTCACTCGTAGCAGAGGTGATAGACAACACCACCAGTCGTGGCCGCACCCTGCGGTTTCTCTACGATGGTCCTCACGAGGAGTTCAAGCGCGATCTCTACGCACTCGGCGTAGCGCCGCTGCCCTCCTACATCAAGCGTGAAGCAGTAGAGGAAGACATGGAGAACTTCCAGACCATCTATGCCCGAGTGGAGGGAGCCACCACGGCGCCCGCCACAGGTCTGCACTTCTCCAAGATAACGATGAAAAAGATGGAGATAGCCGGTATCAACGAAGCCTACCTCACCATGCATTGCGGCCAGAGCAACTTCAACAAGACCGATGTGGAAGACCTCACCAAGCACAAGATGGACTCCGAGGAGATGCACATCAGCGAGGAGTGCTGCAGCATCGTCAATAAGGCCAAGGACGAAGGGCACCAGATACTGGCGGTGGGCACCACGGTACAACGCGCCATGGAGAGCTCGTGCGACACCCTCCACCACATCACGCCCTTTGACGGCTGGACCAACAAATTTATCTTCCCGCCCTACACTTTCAACATCGCCACCGCGATGCTGGCCAACTTCTACACCTCGGAGAGCACGCTGCTGATGCTAGCAGCCGCCTTTGGAGGCTACGAGGGCACCATGGCAGCCTACAAGGCCGCCGTCAAGCAAGGCTATCGCTTCGGCGTGTATGGCGACGTGATGCTAATGATAGATTGATGCACCGCGCATACCTTGGCCTCGGCACCAACCTCGGCGACCGCGCCGCCAATCTGGACCGCGCCATCGCCTTGCTGCAGCAGCAGGTAGGCCCTCTGGTGAAGTGCTCGTGCTACCTCTCGTCTGAGCCCTGGGGATTCACCAGCGACAACGACTTCCTCAATGCCGCAGCGTCGTTTGACACCAGCCTCTCCCCGCTGCAGCTGCTGCGCACCACGCAGGAGATAGAGCAACAGATGGGGCGCACCGCCAAGAGCGTCAACGCACAATATGCTGACCGCATCATCGATATCGACATACTGCTCTACGACACGCTTCAGCTCACCACCCCCGAGCTCACCATTCCCCATCCGCTAATGGCACAGCGCGACTTTGTGTTGCGCCCGTTGGCAGAGATAGCGCCTCGCAAGAGGCATCCCGTGCTGCGCAAGACAATAGCGCAACTGCTCACCACTAACTCCAAACTCGCTCCGACATGAACAAGTTATTACCTATCGCAGCCATTTTGATTACGGCTGTGGCAGCGGTGGCCGCGCCCCACAAGAACGCAGAGTTTACCCTCACCGACCCCAAAGGAATAAACAGCGTAAAAATAGTAGTCGCTGAGGACATCAGCTACTCAGTAGAACACAAGGGCACCTTGGTGCTTGCCCCTTCGCGCATCGCCCTGGAGCTGGGCGATGGCGCCACCATGCTGGGCAAGGATGCTCGCGTCGTCAGCCACAACACCAAGGAGGTGACAGAGGACTTCAAGCCCTACATATATAAGCGAGCCGAGGTGCACGCCGAGTACAACGAGCTGGAACTCAAGCTGAAAGCGCCGAACGCAAAAGACACCTACAGCATTGTCTGGCGCGCCTATGACGACGGAGTGGCCTACAGAATCGCCACCAACTTCAAGCAGGACTACATCGTGCGCAACGAGGTGGCCGAGTTTGTGCCCGCCAAGGCAGACGCGCAGATGGTGGTGGCTCCCGTCAACGGACGCACCATCAATGGCGAGGAGAACCAATGGCACTCCAATTTCCAGAACACATACAAGCACTCCACCATAGGCCAATGGCCCGCCGACCGCCAGATAATGCTGCCAGCATTGCTGCAAGCCGATGGCTACAGCCTCTGCATCACGGAGGTGGATCTCTTCAACTATCCCGGCATGCGCCTTCAGGCCGCCGACGGCAGGCTGCGCGGAGTGTTTGCCGCCTATCCCAAGGAGACGAAGGTCACCACGCGCGGATTAAAGAAAGAGGTACACGCGCGCGAGGACTATATCGCCCGCGTCTCGGGCAAGACAGACTACCCCTGGCGTGCCATACAGATAGTGGATGACGAGAAGGAGCTGCTGGCCAGCGACTTCGTGATGAAGCTCGCCAAGTCCTGGGACACCACGCAAGACTGGAGCTGGGTGAAGCCCGGCAAGGTGGCGTGGGACTGGTGGAACGACTGGAACATCTATGGTGTAGATTTCCGCGCAGGCATCAACAACGACACCTACAAATACTACATCGACTTCGCCTCAGAGCAAGGCATCGAGTATGTCATCCTTGACGAAGGCTGGGCCGTGCCCGGCGAGGCAGACCTCTTCAAGATTGTGCCCGAGATCAATCTGAAGGAGCTCATCAGCTATGCCAACGAGCGCAATGTGGGCCTCATCCTGTGGGCCGGCTACCGCGCCTTCGACCAGGAAATGGAACGCGTGTGCGCCCACTACTCCAAGAAGGGCATCAAGGGGTTCAAGGTTGATTTCATGGATCGCGACGACCAAGTGATGGTTGACTTCAACACGCGTTGCGCAGAGATGGGAGCCAAATACAAGCTGCTCATCGACCTCCACGGCATGTATAAGCCCACAGGGCAGCAGCGCACATGGCCCAACAATATCAACTTCGAGGGAGTATATGGTCTGGAGGAAGTGAAATGGGTGGAGCCCGACTTCGACATGGTGACCTATGACGTCACCTATCCCTTCATACGCCAAGTGGCAGGGCCCGCCGACTATACGCAGGGAGCCATGCGCAACGCCACCAAGGAGAACTATTTCTCTACCAACTCCGAGCCCATGAGCCAGGGCACGCGTTGCCGCCAGCTGGCTGAGTATATCATCTTCGACGCCCCCCTGTCGATGCTCTGCGACAACCCCTCCAACTATCTGCGCGAGGCAGAGTGCACCCACTTCATCGCTACCGTGCCCACGGTGTGGGACGACACCCGCGCCATCAGCGGCAAGATAGGCGAGCACATCGTCATGGCGCGCCTGGCCAAGGACGGCACATGGTATGTGGGCGGCCTCACCAACTGGGATCCCCGCGAGGTGACGCTCGACCTCAGCTTCATCGGCAGCGGCAACAAGCAGATAGAGCTATTCTGCGACGGAGTGAACGCCGACCGCGCAGCCCGCGACTATAAGCACACCACCATACAGGCCAACCTTGATCAGCCCTTCAATATCAACATGGCCCCCGGCGGAGGCTTCGTGATGAAAGTCACACCCTAACTATGCAACTAACTTATTAAATACATAATACACAATGAAAAAGATTTTATTCCTCTTCGCGCTCCTTGCGCTGTTCACAACCAATGCGAGTGCCGCAGACGGCGATGTTTTCGTGCTTCCTGTCGGATATATGGCTCCCGATGGTACACCGTCTTCGGTGTCAATACGCTTCAAAGTCGTGAATGAAAAATACAAATATGTTAGCATAATCGGCGAGAAGGACGCCGAAGGTAACTACCACAGCTGCATTATTGAAGAATGGAAAGATTACAGCGGCGAGATTTATTTGCCATCTATGGTAGTAAACACATCCAACGACGACGGCGTAGTCTACACCGTACGCTATATCGGAGAGTATGCATTCTACAACTGCTCAGCCAAGATCACCCTGCC
The DNA here is from genome assembly GCA_017458585.1 of Bacteroidaceae bacterium. Lineage (GTDB taxonomy): Bacteria > Bacteroidota > Bacteroidia > Bacteroidales > Bacteroidaceae > UBA6382. The sequence goes on along the minus strand of JAFTAJ010000018.1, from coordinate 10,942 downwards.
CGGGTCTATTTCTATCATAGATAAATGTGCTTTCATGGATTATCAGTACGACGGCTATGACTTTAAGCTTCCATCCAATGTGCAAAGAATAGGCCATGCAGCCTTCGTTCGTGCAAAGATAAAGGGCATTTCCCTCAATGCCGGTTTAAGTAGTATTGAAAGTAGTGCTTTTGCTGAGAGCGATATCGAGAGTCTGGTTATCCCCGCTACCGTTACCAATATTGGAACTGCAATAACGGCAGGGTGCAACAAGCTGGATTACCTCGCCGTGACATATACCAACGAGACCTACTATTCTGACAACAACGTGGTTGTTGAGACCGAGAGCAAGAAGGTGGTGGCAGGCTGCAAAAGCTCTGTCATCCCCGACGATGTTAAAAGTATTGACCATGAGGTTTTCTGGGGCACCAAACTTCGCAACCAGACCATAACCATTCCTGAAAGTGTTACATCTATCGGTTCTTGTGCTTTTGAGAGCTCCAATATCAAGCACCTCATCATTCGCAGCAAGACATTAGATATTGGGCCACAAGCTTTTATGTACAACTACGATATGGAGCGCCTTGACTTCTACGGCGGCGACGTTACTATTAATCGCTTAGCCTTCCAATTTTGCGAAGCGCTCAAGGAGATGTGGTGTCACGACCACAAGCCCAAACTCCCGGAATCGGAACATAAGCAGTTCGAGTATGTCGGTCCCGACTGGTTCCCCGCTACCCACAACGGCCAGACCAAGATATTCGCCAAATACCCCGACGAGTTTACCGACGAGGTTGAGGGCATAGGCAATGTATGGGAGTATTGGTTCTATCCCCATATCTACGGTCTTGATGAGAACGTGATAGGCTCAGTCTATCTCGATGACTATACATGGCCCTTGGCAGGAGAGGATGCCGACTTCACCGCCACCTCGCTCACCGAGCACGCCACAGTCAGCAAGGTAGCGTACAGAAAATACTCCACCGGCACCGGCTGGATAGAGTTTGACCCATCGCCATGCGCTCTCGGCGGCAAATTCGACATCGGCTTCACCATCAACCTTGACGAGGGCTACGCCTTCGCCGATGATGCGCCGCTCTTTGTCGGTGGTGACCAGGCCGACTTGGTTGTGAAGCGTTCCGACACAGAGCGCGTCTATATCATCCAAGACTACACGGTGCCCGCTCCCCCGGGCGGAGTGCCTATCACATCGGTGTCCGTAAACGTGGAGGAGCCCGTGGAGGGCCAGCCCCTCTCCACCAAGGTTACGTGGCCCACGAGCAGGGCTTGGCTAAACCTCGACTGGTCGCTTGACAGCGTGGTATGGACAGGCGGCAACCCCGACAGCTACGACCCCACCAAGAGCTACACCCTCACCGTGTATGTTCACGCCAATACCGCCGACTACCGCTTCTCCCCCGACATCGTTGCCAAGCTCAACGACAAGACGGCAGGTGTCAAATTCGGCACCAATAGCGAAGGCATTTCCACGCTCGCACTGTCCATACATTACGGCTTGCAGGTTTACACCGTGTTTGACGAAGACTACAGCACGCTGACCTACTACTACGACAATCAGTTTGATTCCCGCTCCGGCGCGAAGGAAGAGTACGACCCTGTCAACAACCCATACGCTGTGCGTTTCAAGGACTACAGCGACAAGGTGGTTAAGGCCGTTATCGACCCGTCGATGAAGGATGCTCCCCTGACATCAACGAGTTACATGTTCTGTGGAGGGCAGGACCCGAAGACGAAGGTTTGGAATTACCTGACTAACATGACAGAGATTGAGGGGCTGGAAAACCTCAACACCGAGAATGTTACGACTATGGAGAACATGTTTCGTGACTGCTCTTCTTTGAAATCGGTTAATCTCAGTTCCTTCAATACCGCCAACGTGAGGTATATGGAAAATATGTTCTATAGCTGCGAATCGCTAACCTCTTTAGACCTCACCAACTTCAATACCGACAAGGTATGGTCAATGAGTCGTATGTTCTACAATTGCCCATCTCTTACCACCATATATTGTAATGAAAGGTGGTACGGAGACGGCACAGCGATGTTTCTTGACTGCAAAGCACTGGTAGGCAGCAAAGGCACCGAATATAATGAGAATAATACCGACCAGACCTATGCCCGTCCCGACGGCGGTGAGGATAAGCCCGGTTACTTCACAAGGACGGCGCCGACACTTATCGACTATATCGGACTTGAGCTTACACCCTTAATGTCCGAACTCGAAAAGGGAGACGAAATGCCTTTTGACTTTATTTCCCCCAGCTGGGGCACCAATCTCTATGACGCTGACTTCAAACCGGGTTCTTTGCAGTGGTATTACGCAGAGAAAGCCAACAAAGAGGGCGACGGCCTCATGCCTGTGGATTATCATGAGGGATACGACCCTGCAACGCATTATGTACTCATGACATCCTTCCGCGCCGACGAGGACTATACCTTTGCGGAAGATATCAAAGTAAGGATAATGTTTGAATACAATGATAATAAGAACCCCATCTTCAGCAATAGCTATACAGATTCTCAGAACAGAAATGTCCTTCTGGTCATGTTTGATTGCCCTGCCAAGATAGTCAAGGGCGATGTCAACGGTGACGGCAAGGTCAACACGGCCGACGTGGTGGCTGTCTATACCTACATCGAGAAGGGCGCTGCCGAGTCCGGCTTCACCAAGGAGGCCGCCGATGTCAACGGCGACACCAATGTCAATACCGCCGACGTGGTGGCCATCTACTCCATAATCGTTAAGGGAGATACAGAGTAACACACCCCCTCCTTATCCCTCTCGCGACACACCCCCTCCCCCTACGGGTACTCCCCCTAGCTTAGGGGGAGAATACAGAAGAAGGCGGCGAAGAAAAAACTTCGCCGCCTTTTTTTTGTTCTCTATTCTTTATAGTTCCCATCCCAGGGCAGAAGCACCGAGCACAGCTGCATCGCTGCCGTTAAGTCCGCTGAGAAGAATCTTTGCCTTTCCTTTATAAACATAAAGGATATCTTCGTCGTATGCCTCGCGTACATGCTTCATCAGCGGTTCTCCGCTCTTGGTGGGGCCGCCGAAGAAGATGAATGCCTCAGGGCTGCAGAAGAGAGCGAAGTTAGCGCATGCCTTGCCGAGCAGTCTGCCCGTGTACTCAAGGATTGCCAATGCCAGCTCGTCGCCTTCCTTAGCTGCCACGCTCACATCAAGACCGGTAATATCGTCGGGGTTAATCTCGCGCAGCTTACTGGGACGCGGGTCTTTGATAAGCATCTCTTTGGCTGTGCGCACAATGCCCGTGGCGGAGCAATAAGCCTCCAGACAGCCCTTGCGGCCGCAACCACATTGGCGTGCCTCGGGACTGCGGTCAATAATGGCATGACCCAGTTCGCCAGCGAAACCGTCGCAGCCATACACAATCTGTCCGTTCACCACAATGCCGCTGCCCACGCCGGTGCCAAGGGTAATCATGATGAAGTTCTTCATTCCGCGTGCTACGCCGTAGGTCATCTCGCCCATGGCTGCTGCGTTAGCGTCGTTGGTCAGGGCTACGGGTATGCCCAGCGCCTCCTCAAAGAGTTTTGCCAGTGGCACACAGCCCTTCCAGTCGAGGTTGGGGGCTTCCTCCACTTGGCCGCTGTAATAGTTGCCGTTGGGAGCGCCGATGCCCATACCTTTAATCATGTCGATGCCACCCACCGACTCAATTATTGGCTCGAGTGCTGCGACAGCAGCCTTCACATAGTCTTTTGGGTCGGGGTAGCCTTTTGTCTTGATGGCAGTAGTTGCCTTAATCTCGCCACGTGCGTCAACAATGCCAAACACGGAGTTGGTGCCGCCGAGGTCTAAACCGATAACATAGGGTTTTTCAATGGTTTCCATAGGTTAGAAGGATAATAATTGTTATTTTCCGTACAAAAATAATAAAATAAAGCGAATGAGCATGTTTTTGCATAGTTTTTTTGTACTTTTTTTATAACTTTGCGTACAAAACGTAACAATTTTAATATGAATACCCTCAAGACACTATCTTGCGCGATGCTGGCAACGATGCTGCTCAGCCTGCCGCTGTCGGCGCAGTATGACAAGCGCACGCGCACCGTGAATATGGCCTCTTACCTCACCCGCTACGGCACCGACCGCGACAAATCGCCTGCCGTGGTGCATGCCTTGAACGACTGCCGCCGGCTGGGCGCCAAGCGATTGGTGTTTCCCAAGGGCACCTACTCGTTCCGTCCCGACAGTCTGAAGGGATTTATGACGCATATCTCCAACAACGGCAGCTATGTGCGCCGTTTTGCCTTCGACCTCACGGGCATACGCAACCTGGAGATTGACGGCGGCGGCTCGCTGTTTGTGTTCAAGGGCTATGTGTGTCCGTTCTATGTGAACGAGGCCACAGGCATCAGCCTCCACGACTTCACCGTCGATTATGTGCGCACCTTCAACAGCGAGGGCCACATAGAAGCCGTCAGCGACTCCACGATGACTGTGCGCTTCTCAGATGAATACCCCTACTACGTGGACAACGACCACCGTCTGCACTTCGTGGATGACGAGGGCGTGGAGTATCCGTGGTACTATCTGCTGGAGTTTGACCCAAAGCGCATGGAGACAGCCTACATGGCACGCGACCAGTGGACAGGTGCCGCCCTGCCTGCCGAGGACCTCGGCCAAGGCCGCGTGATGCTCAAGAGAGCAGGCCTTAAGGGCATACCCGGCAATGTCATCAACTTCGGCATCGCTTACCGCACCGTGCCTGCCATCACCGTGACCGACAGCCGCGACGTGAGCGTGAAGAATGTGACTCTCTACCACGCCGGAGGCATGGGAGTGATAGCGCAACGCACTCGCAACATACTGATAGACAGCCTGTGGGTGACACCCGCCCCTGGCAAGGACCGCGTGACCAGCGTGGCAGCCGATGCCACTCACTTCGTCAACTGCAGCGGCTACCTGAAGATGTATAACAGCCACCTCGCTCAGCAGACCGACGACGCCACCAATATCCACGGCGTCTATTACCGCATAGCCGACGTGATGGACGACGGTCGTATCATGGTGGAGCTGGCCAACGACGCGCAGTACGGATTTGATATCTTCAAGGCAAAGCCGCGCATTGAGTTCGCCTCGGCGAAGAGCCTGGTGACCTACGCCCACGGCAAGGTGAAGAGCTATTATGCCATCAACGACCATAAGTTTATGGTCACACTCTCCACACCGACTCCCGCCAACATCAAGAAAGGCGATGTGATAGCCGAAGAGGGCAACTACCCCGATGTGCATATCAAGGGCTGCTACTTCGGCAACAACCGTGCCCGCGGTCTGCTGCTCGGCAGCCGCAACAGGATGCTGATAGAGGATAATGTGTTCCACACCCCCGGTGCTGCGCTGCTGCTGGAAGGCGACGGTCGCTATTGGTTTGAGCAAGCCGGTGTGCGCGACGTGATAATCCGCCACAACACCTTTGACAACTGCAACTTCGGAGTGTGGGGCAGCGCCGTCATCGACACGGGCTCAGGCATCGACAAGGAATACTACGACCGCAGCTTCTACAACCGTAACCTGCTGATAGAGGACAACACCTTCCGCATCCATCGCTCGCGCCTGCTGCATCTGTATAGCGTGGATGGCGTCAACTTCCGCAACAACAACCTGGAGATAGACCGCACGACTTATCCCACCACTATTGATATCGTGAGCGAGTCAGACCTCTATCATACAGACAATTGCCGCAATGTATCGATAGGAGCACTCAACAAATTGCACTCGATGAAATAGCACCGTTAGAAATAATTTTATTACTTTTGCAGTTTAAATGGAAGTAAGAAACTATCTCTCTACGCAGCAGGCTGAGCAATGGACACAGATGGTGGGCGAGGCCCGCAATATCGTGGTGCTCGGCCATGCAGGGCCTGACGGCGACGCCATGGGAGCCATCCTGGCTCTCACTCAATACCTGCAGGCCGCAGGCAAGAAGGTAGTGCCCATTACTCCCAACGCTTGCCCCGATTTTCTGCGGTGGATGCCGGGAATAGACCAGGTAGTATTCTTCCGCAACAAGCAGAGCAAAGCTAAGGAGGCTCTCGAGAGGTGCGACCTCGTATTCTGCCTCGATTTCAATTCGCTCCAGAGGCTGGAGGACCTGTGTCCACTGGTGGAGAACTGTAGCGCCCCACGCATAATGATTGACCACCACCTCGATCCCGAACCCATGGCTGCGCTGATGGTGTCAGACTCCAACGCCTCCGCCACGTGCGAGATACTGTTTTGCATCCTCCATCAACTTGGAGCCTACGAAAGTATGACGCGAAGCATAGCCTCGTGCCTCTACTGCGGACTGATGACCGACACCGGCGCGTTTGCCTACAACTCCAACAGAGCAGACCTCTTCCATATCATTGCCATGCTGATAGCCAAAGGCATTGACAAAGACCAGATATACCGCAACGTCTATTACAGCTATACCGAGAGCCGCTTGCGACTGATGGGCTACCTCATGAACGAGAAGATGGAGTACTTCCCCGAGGAGCATACCGCGCTGTTTGCCCTGACTGAGAAAGAGATGAAGCGCTTCAACTATGTGCGTGGCGATGCCGAAGGCTTTGTCAATCTGCCCTTGCAGATAAAAGGCACTAAGCTAAGCATCTCGTTGCGGGAAGACACCGAGAAACCTGTAGTGAGAGTGTCGCTGCGCTCAATCGGTGACTTTCCATGCAACGAAATGGCAGAGAGATTCTTCAATGGCGGCGGTCACTTCAACGCCGCGGGCGGATCGCTGCCCAAGCCCATCGAAGAGGCGGTAGTAACGGCGCGTAAAGCAATTGCCGCATGCGCAGAAAAACTTAAATAAGAAATTAAAGACATTCCTATATGAATTACAAAAGACATAATATGATGAGGCTCCTCGCTATATCGGTTGCAGTAGTGGCATTGCTCAGTGGCTGCAAGGAAGAACAGACTTACGCAGAACAGAAAAAAGCCGAGTACAGAGCTATCAGCTCCTTCTTGAGCAACGGCACCACTGTGCTGGATCGCGAACTAGGCGACACCATACTACATGTGGCTCCCATCAACCCCATCAGCGAAAGCCAGTTCTACGAGCAGGACAGCACCACAGATGTCAGCCGCAACGAATATGTGCTCTTTACCGGCACCGGCATCTATATGCAGATAGTACGCAAAGGTGTTGGAAACAAGTTGCAACACGGAGAAACGGTGCGCCTGCTCTGTCGCTACAAAGAATTTAATATTATGGGCGACTCGCTACAGACGCGCAACGACAACGCCTACTACATCGGTATGCTCGACGAGATGACTGTCAGCAACACCTACGGCACCATCACCGGCACCTTTATCCAGGGCATGATGAAACTCAACTACAGCAGCGTCAATGTGCCTGAGGGATGGCTCGTACCACTACGCTTTATAAACATAGGACGCCAACTTGAGGAAGACGAAGAGATTGCCAAGGTGCGCCTCATAGTACCACACTCCACAGGCCAGAGTGATGCAGTCAATCATGTGTATCCTTGTTTTTACGAAATCACATACCAACGTAGCCGCTAGTGCAAAAAAATGGGCGATTTCTTGGTCATGTCAAAAAATTGTTGTTCCTTTGCAGCGCTTTTTGCGTAATCGCTGGCAGGAAGAAGAGTTGCCTGTTATGTTGCGCAGAATTGACAACTAACATTTTAATCTTCTAAACACAAATGGAAGACTTGATTAAAGTAGCCGAACAGGCTTTCAGCACAGGCATTGAAGTGCCCTCATTCAAATCAGGCGACACCATCACCGTCGCTTACAAGATTGTGGAAGGTAACAAGGAGAGAATCCAGCTTTTCCGCGGCGTTGTCATCAAGATTTGCGGTCACGGCAACCAGAAGCGTTTCACCGTGCGCAAGATGAGCGGCACCGTTGGAGTAGAGCGTATATTCCCCATCAACTCGCCGGCCATCGACAGCATTACCGTGAATAAGGTAGGTAAGGTGCGCCGCGCAAAGCTCTACTACCTCAGAAACCTCACCGGAAAGAAAGCCCGCATCAAAGAAAAACGCTACAATCCTGCAAAGGAGCAGGCATAAGACGACACAAGGCTCTTTGCCAGTGGCAAAAAAACGGAATCTCTTTGCGATACAATGCAAAAAGGTTCCGTTTTTTATCTTTTTAGAGTATTTTTGATGGTAGATATTGCAAAGAATACGTATATTTGCACACTACACCCGTACGCGCACGTGCGCACAAACCATAATTATATATAATAGCCACACCTTGACCGAACAATACGAAGATATACTCCGCCTGCTGCATGAGATGCCGCCCATCACACTAGAAGAGATGACGGGCATCAAACTCATGAACCGCACAGACACCAAGTTCCTCGCCAACAAGACACAGCTCATGCAAGTGCTTGCCCTCGCGAAGAACGACTACTATGTGCAGGAGATAGGGGGAAAGGCTATCGCCCAGTATCGCACCGTTTACTGGGACTCGCCTGACTATCGCTTCTATCACATGCACCAGGCCGGGCGCAGGCCCCGCACCAAGGTGAGGGTGCGCACCTATGAGGACTCAGGGGGACTGACCTTCCTTGAAGTCAAGAAGAAAGACAACCACGGCAAGACTAAGAAGAAGCGCATACAGGTAGCCTCGCAGGAAGCGGTCTTTGAAAACGGCGGCGACGAGTTTGTTATAAAGCATACCAACTGCAGTCTTCACGAGTTTCATCCCTGTCTGCAAAACCATTTTCACCGCATCACCCTCGTTAATCGCGGCAAGACTGAGCGCCTGACTATCGACTTCGATATCGACTACACCAACTTTGACACCGACAAGCAAGCCAACTCCGACCAACTTGTAATTATAGAGTTGAAACGCGACGGACTGGTGTTTTCGCCTATCAAGGAGATACTGATGCAACTGCGCATAAAGCCTCACGGCTACAGCAAATATGTGATTGGGTCGCACATGACCAATCCAGCACTCAAAGCCAACATGCTCAAGGTGAAGATGCGCGAGATAGTAAAGCGTAACAATAAAAAATAATTTACTTATACAAATATTATGTTAACATTACTCAACGGAATGCTCGCCGCAGCCAATGGCACATTCCAAAGCATTGAATGGATTGATGCTCCCGCATTGTTAGAAATGATCTGCCGCTTCCTACTCAACATCGTGATGGTGTGGATAGTGGTACACTTCTTCTACTACCCCAAGAGTCGCCGGCGCGACTATTACTTTACCTTTCTGCTCTTCGCAGTAAGTATCTTTATGCTCATCTACCTTATGGACGGAGCCAAGATGAAGATAGGTGCGGCTTTGGGATTGTTTGCGGTATTCGGCATTATACGCTATCGCACCGAGTCCGTGCCTATCCGCGAGATGACCTACCTCTTTTTCCTCGTAGCGCTGAGCGTTGTCAACGGTATGGCGCAGAAACTTAGCATAGCCGAGTTGGCTGTAGCCAATATCATCTTTGTAATAGCCGTCAGCATAGCCGAGAGCAACCTGTTGGCCAAACATGTATCGTGCAAGTATGTGCGCTATGACAATATCGCGCTCATCACTCCCGAGAAGCGCCCTGAAATGATAGCCGACCTGGAGAAACGCCTCGGCGTAAAGGTAACTAATGTGGAGGTAGGCTCCATTGACTTTCTCAAGGACAGCGCACTCATAAAGGTTTATTACAAAAACCCAGAAAAGACAAATGGAGTGGATAATCTTGAGAAACTACCCAAACACTACTCTTGAAAAGAAACACTAACAGGTTAAAATATGAAGAAACTACTTGCCATACTAATTATTGCCAGCGTTATCGGCGCTGCCAAAGCTGAGAATTTCGGCCTTTGGACTGATGTGGGCCTCTCGCAGAACCTTGGTGTAAGGGGTCTCTCCGCAGAGATTGGCTACGATCTGAGGATGAACAACCATCTCAAGGGCGTTACACGCCGCAGTTTCAATGCGGGGCTCAACTACTCGCTGACGCATTACCTCAAAGTGGGGGCTTCGTATGCCTACATATATAGCTTTAACGTAGGCGAGCGCGAAGACAAATACAGAACCGATGATGATGGTAATATCGACTACGAGCAATGGAAGGGCTACAACTTTACCCATTCCTATTGGCGCAACAAGCATCGCTTTATAGCATATTTGAAAGGCGATATTGACGTGGGGCGCTTCAATATCTCGCTCAGGGAACGCTATCACCACACCATCTTCCAGCACGGCAAGGCCGTAGAGGATAAGTATCGTTATAACATGATTTATGACGAGGACGATAATATCTCCTACGAACTGAAGGGCGGTTACCCCGAGAGCGAGGATGACTATAAGCGCAGCAAGGTAAAAGACTGTCTGCGTCAGAAGATGGAAGTGAGCTATAATATCCGCCACTGTCCTATCACTCCTGATGTGTCAGTAGAGATGGAGAACAATCTCCACAAGGCTTTCCATATCGATGAAATGCGATATGTGGCTGGCGCCGAATGGAAGATTACAAAGAAGTATCATCTCGGACTCCACTATCATTACCACAAGGGTGTTGGCGACGACGAGGATGGCAATCTCCACGCTATAGAGTTCTCGCTGAAGATTAAGAATCCTTTCTGGAAAGCAAAGAAGTATTAATAGCGCTAAAGGATTAGAGATATAAAGAAATAAGGGAACGCTCATCGCGTCCCCTTATTTTTTATCTAACTACGCAGATTAGAACTTAACAGTCTTGCCGCCAACTACGTAGATCTGACCCTTCTGAGGAGAAGCAACCTTCTTACCATCGAGGGTGTAGAGGGTGTTGCCTGCAGCAGCAGCCTCAACGATTGCGCTGTTAACTGCGGTAACCTTACCGTCCTTAATGGAGAAGGCTGCGTCAACGTCAGCGGAGGTGTAGGTGATGTCACCTACTGCCACTGAGATGGCGTCCTTCATCTTAACGGTGTAGTCACCGTCGCCAAGATCGCT
>JAFTAJ010000017.1 GCA_017458585.1 Bacteroidaceae bacterium | reverse complement strand
TTTTGATTTATTCATTTGAAGTCATTATTTTTGACTGCAAAGATACAAAACCAAATCCGTGCACTCGAAAAATCTCTGCAACTAACTATATTTCAATTATTTCAAAGAACGCTTAGCGATTTTTAGTGGACAGCAATGATATGAAAAAGATTTTATTTTGTATGTGCGCCTTCATTTCATTGTCTGCCTGTGGTCAAATAGGGGTGAACTCCGTTGAGGCCGATGACTCTGTTGACACCTTTGACACTCCAGATGGTTATACTGCCACTATCACTCCCCTTTTGCATGCGAGCATTCGCATACAGAGCGGCGGTTTTGAGATAGAGGTTGATCCTGTGGCCAAACTCGGCGACCGCACCACGGACTATAGCGCGATGCCTGAGGCTGACCTCATTTTGGTCACCCACGAGCACTTCGACCACTTCGACACAGCCACCATTAAGCGTCTCTCCACCGAGAACACCATCACGGTGATGAATCCTCGTTGTCATGAGCTATCCGGTATGGGGCAGCCCCTGTCCAACGGCATGACGCTAAATATTGCCGAGGATGTAAGAGTGGAGGCAGTCCCTGCCTACAACGTCACCGAAGGACGCCAGCATTTTCATCCCAAAGGTCGTGACAATGGCTATATCCTTACCATTAATGGTCTCAGGATATATATTGCCGGTGATACAGAGCCCATACCTGAGATGGAGCAGATACGCGATATTGACATCGCATTCCTTCCTTGCAACCAGCCCTACACCATGACCGTGGAGCAGCTGGTCAGCGCTGCCAAGATAATCAAGCCCAAAGTGCTCTATCCGTATCATTTCGGGCAGACCGACCTCAGCGCCCTGCCTGCGCTACTCAAAGATAGCGGTATTGATGTAAGAATCAGACCGTTTGATTAATAAAAGTATAAAGCCTTTATAATGGGTGCGATGAAATCCAAGATAGAGAAATATGAGTTACTGCTGAGGCAGATAGACTCCCTCATTGAGGGGGAGGCAGACATGATTGCGGCGATGAGCAATGTGGCAGCGGCGATACATCACGAGATGAAGTTTTGGTGGACAGGTTTCTATCGTGTGGTAGGCAAGGAACTGGTGCTCGGTCCTTTTCAGGGGCCGGTGGCATGTATGCATATTGCGTATGGCAAGGGCGTGTGTGGCAAGGCATGGGAGCAAGGCCAGACTATTGTGGTAGCTGACGTAGAGAAGTTTCCCGGCCATATAGCGTGCAGCGCGGCGTCACGCTCAGAGATAGTGGTGCCTATGACTGATGGGAGCGGCAGAGTGGTTGCGGTGCTGGATATTGACAGCACGGAGTTGGCAGCGTTTGATGACATTGACCGCGAGTATTTGGAAAAGATAGTCAGGTTGCTGAAAGTATAGAGAGGCGTATGGAATACATGTCGCAAGAAGGTTATGACAAGTTGGTGGAGGAACTGCATCAGCTGGAGCATGTGGAACTGCCACGGGCAAAAGAGGCGCTAGTGGAAGCCCGCGACAAAGGCGATTTAAGTGAGAACTTCGAGTATCATGCTGCAAAGCGTGAGCACGGAAGAATTCTTGGCAGGATACGCTTTAAGCAGCGTGTGCTGGAGCACACACGAGTGATAGATATGTCGAGACTCAGCGGTGACAGCGTAGGTCTACTCTCGAAGGTAAAGATGACGAACCTGAACAACAACATGAGCATGACCTACACGATAGCCAGTCCTCACGAGGCAAACTTGCGTGAAGGAAAGATATCTATCAAGTCGCCGATTGCCCAAGCGCTACTGGGCAAGAAGGTGGGCGATGAGGTGGAGGTGCAGGTGCCTGCCGGTGTGCAACGGTTTAGGATTGAGCATATAGAAATATAACATTTGATATATATCCCAATGATCAGGCAGGCAAATAAAGGCGATATAGCAGGCATAATCGACTTGCTGTATCAGGCGGATAAGGTGCATAATGAGATACGGCCCGATTTGTTTAAGGGCAATACGCCAAAGTATAGCGAAGAAGAGCTGACGGCCCTATTGGAAGATGAGCACAAGCCTATCTTCGTTTATGACAACGGAAAGGTGGCAGGCCATGCCTTCTGTCAGATTATTGAAGTGAAAGGCCATAGGCTGCTACAGGACATTAAGACTCTGTATATTGATGATATTTGTGTGGATGAGGAGGAGCGTGGCAAGGATATAGGCAAGGCACTGTTTGATTTTGTGCGAGATTACGCTATATCGCTAGGCTGTTACAACATCACTCTCAACGTGTGGGAAGGAAACGATGCTGCATATGGATTTTACAAGAAGATGGGGATGCGAGTTCAGAAAACAGGTATGGAGATAAGGCTGGAAGATTGAAGGATTGAGAGATGAAAAGAATCATTAGAAAAGCCACTCCTGCTGACATGACTGCTATTATGAAGGTAATGGATGCAGCAAAGTGTATAATGCGGCAGGATGGCAATATGCTGCAATGGGGAGAGGGTTACCCGTCGGAATCTATTATTTTGAGCGATATTGAAAGGGATGGTGCATACGTGATTGATGAAGACGGTAGTGTGATTGGATACTTTGCATTCTTACCTTCGCCGGAACCTACATATAATATTATTTCCGGGGGAGAATGGCTAGACGACACGCGACCTTATCACGTGGTACATCGCATTGCCAGCTATCCAGAGGTGCATGGCGTATTTTGCAGCATTATGGAGTATTGTTTCTCGAAGGAGAGCAATATCCGCATCGATACTCATCGCGACAACAATATTATGTTGCACAACATAAAGAAGTACGGCTTTACGTATTGCGGAATAATATATCTTAAGTCGGGTGATGAGCATTTGGCCTATCAGAAGATAATTGCAAGGTGATTAGCTACCTTAGCGTTTCTTCAGTATGTCAGCGATTCGCGTCATCTGGTTAGGTATGCGTATCTGCTGAGGACACTTCTTAAGACACTCTTCGCAATCGGCGCACCGGTTGGCCCATGTGGAGGCATCGGGCAGCGATTTGCGCAATCCTTTTGCGAACTTCTTGGTGCGACGCTTGTAGTCGGAAGCCTTGGGGTCGGGCAACGGCAGCAGCTTCTGCTCCACAGCCTCGTTGTAGTATGTGAAGTTGCCGGGGATATCTACGCCATACGGACAAGGCATGCAGTAGCGGCACGTGGTGCATGGTATAATGGGGAAACCGGCCATGACATCGGCTATGTCCTCAAGTATTTTGTTTTCTGCCTCTGTGCAAGGGTCAAGCGGGGAAAAGGTGCGCACGTTCTCTTCGAGATGGCTCATCTGATTCATACCACTCAATGCGGTAAGGATATTGGGGTGTGAACCAACCCAGCGGAAAGCCCACGATGCAAGACTATCGTTAGGACGGAGGGCAGTAAGCCGCTGACTGAGCTCGTCGCTCATCTTGGCCAGGGCACCTCCGCGGAGGGGCTCCATCACTACAGCCTGCACGCCCGTCTTGTCGAGCTTGTTGTAGAGATACTCGGCATCGGCATCGTGGCGTCTGCCCTTACTGAGCGAGGCGTGGCGCCAGTCGAGGTAGTTCATCTGTATCTGGGCAAAGTCCCAATGGTATTCGTCTTGGTGGTCAAGCAGGAAGTCAAAGACACTCACATTGCCATGATATGAGAATCCGAGGTGGCGGATTCGGCCAGCCTCGCGCTCCTTGAGCAGGAAGTCGAGCAGTCCGTTGTCGAGGAATCGAGGGGTGAAGTCCTCCATGCCGCTGCCCCCCACTCCATGCAGGAGATAGTAGTCGATATAGTCGACCTGCAATGTCTTGAACGAGTTCTCATACATTTTGCGTGCCTCGTCAAGTTTCCAGAGGTCTTGGCTATAGTTAGACATCTTGGTGGCTACATAGTATTTGTCGCGAGGATAACGGCTGAGTGCAATACCTGTCTGCGTCTCGTTGATTCCGCGTTTGTACATGGGCGATGTGTCGAAGTAGTTTACGCCGTGTGCAATGGCATAATCAATCAAGCGGTTTACCTCTTCTTGCTCATCTGGAAGGCGCATCATGCCGAAACCAAGCAATGATATCTTCTCACCGCTGCCATGCTGCACACGATAGGTCATTTTATTCTGTGCGTTATCATCGCCAAGCAATGTCGTCTTGTTGGTTTCCTGTGCAAATGCATGAAGTGGGTCGAGTGCCATTGCTGTCAGTGCCGAGCCGGCTCCTATTCCCAACTTCTGCAGGAACGTACGTCTGCTGATATCGGTACTGTTGTTTTTCATGATAGCCTCATTTTATCTTTTATTCCCACTCAATGGTGCCTGTTGGCTTGGGAGTGAGATCATAGAGCACGCGGTTCACTCCTGGCACTTCTGTGATGATGCGCTGAGTGATATGGTGTAGCAGTGTGTAGGGTATCTCTTCGATGGTTGCAGTCATGGCGTCGCGAGTGTTGACGGCACGAATGATGACAGGCCAGTCCCAGCTGCGCTTGTCGTCTTTTACACCTGTTGACTTATAGTCCGGGACGATGGTGAAGTACTGCCACACCTTGCCCTCCAGCCCATTGCGGGCAAACTCCTCGCGAAGGATGGCATCGCTCTCACGCAAGGCCTCCAAGCGGTCACGGGTGATGGCGCCGGTGCAGCGGACACCCAATCCGGGACCTGGGAAGGGCTGGCGGTTGACCATATTATCGGGCAGCCCAAGTTCCTTGCCTACGACGCGAACCTCGTCCTTGAAAAGCAGTTTGATAGGCTCAACGAGCTCAAACTGAAGGTCTTCGGGCAGGCCGCCCACATTGTGGTGAGACTTTACGGGACCTGACTCGACAATATCAGGATAGATGGTTCCCTGTGCAAGGAAGCTGATGCCCTCTTGCTTGCGTGCCTCTTCTTCAAACACGCGGATAAACTCAGCGCCGATAATCTTGCGCTTCTGTTCGGGGTCAGC
This sequence comes from Bacteroidaceae bacterium, assembly GCA_017458585.1. Lineage (GTDB taxonomy): Bacteria > Bacteroidota > Bacteroidia > Bacteroidales > Bacteroidaceae > UBA6382. The sequence continues at coordinate 14,066 of JAFTAJ010000017.1, read as the reverse complement.
CACACCGGCGAGTTTGTCGAGAAAACGGTCAACGGCATCAACATACACCAGATTGGCGTTTAGCTCATCGCGGAACACGCGCAATACTTGCTCTGACTCGCCTTTGCGCATCAGACCATGATTGACGTGCACTGAAACCAGCTGTCTGCCTACTGCCTTGATAAGCAAGGCTGCCACCACGGATGAGTCAACACCGCCAGACAATGCCAGCAATACTTTCTTATCGCCTATCTGGGCGCGCAATTCTGTTATCTGCTCTTCAATAAATTTTTGGGCTAATGCGGGCGTGGTGATACGCTCCATATCAGCCGGACGAACGTTACCTGTAGCCATAGGAAAATTAGAAATTAGGAATTAGAAATTAGAAATTAGAACTTAGAAATTAGAATCTGCTGCGAAGTTACATTTTTTTTCTCGTATAATAAAGAAATGTTTGGTGGTTATTTCAGTTTTGTGGTGATGATGTTGATGCTATAGGGAGCCACGTCAAAGTTGAGTGTGCGACCGGAGTTGTCTATATGTACATTTGTGGGACGGGGAACAATGTTGTTTGGGTATTGCATAGTGTTCTCGTCTTCCCCTGTCATGCCTGCCAGTCTGAGCATCTCTGCATGAGTGGCCTCACCTCCTGAAATCTGGAGATTGCCCGTAGTACCAGTACTGCCGAGATTCACTATTTTGGTATACAGGGTACCGGTCTTATCATCGAGGGTGCTGTTGGCATACACGCCTTCATCCTGCGGGATGCTCCATTGCATGTCGCACTTCACCAAACGGTTGCCGATGTGGGTGGAGAAGAGCTGTTGCACCCAATAGCTGGGGGTGCCAAATGACTGACTGCTGTTGAAGCGTATCATATCAGGTCGCCATTGGATGCAGTTCTCGTTGACGAAGAGGGGGGCATAACTGCTCATGCGGACGATGTCTGCATTGTTTTCCATACCTATCATAAAGACGGCCTCGCCCATGGCGGCATTGATATTGCCTGTTGTGCCATAGCCATTGGTGACGGCATACTCGCCTGGATAGATGGCAGGACCTTGGCGGTCGTAGTTGTCGAAGCGGTGATACTGGCTGACGAACCATTGTGGTGTGCGATAGTAATGCTCATCAACGAGATCGACGGGATGGTTGTTTCTCCAGGTGGGTGTGTCTGTCCCCCATGACTGCACATTGCCTATGCACTGCACTTCTGGGAAGCGTGCCTTGATGGCGTCGTAGAACATCTGGTAGCGTTCCGGGTAGTGGTCACTCTGGTCGGAGTTGTTGTCCATGTTCCAGTTATAATTTTCGTTACCTATCTCTATATAGGCAATATTGAAAGGCTCGGGATGTCCGTTGGCGGCGCGCATCTTGCCGTAGTGGCTGGTAACGGGGCCGTTGGCGTACTCCAGTGCCCCCAGACATTCGTCAATCCAAGGTTGCAGACTGTCAAGCGGTGTGCAGCCGCCGTGCCATATACCTATATTTACCACATATAGCGGCTTGGCGTTGAGGTCCTCGCAGAGTTGCAGAAATTCGTGGAAGCCCAGACCGTCGGTGGTGGGATAGCCCCAGTTGGCGTTCATGTGGCCGGGACGCTGTTCGATTGGTCCCACCGTGCGTTCCCAGTGGTATGCGTTCTCAGGTCTGTGATTTCCCTCTACATAGCATCCGCCGGGGAAACGCATAAAGGAGGGATGGAGGGCTACCAACTTCTCGGCCAAGTCAATACGGCAACCGTTCTTTCTGCCTTTAAAGGTCGGTGGGAAGAGGCTTACCACATCAAGGAGCACGATGCCCGGTTCCTCCAGCTGTAAGTGGAAGACGGCTTCGGGGTCGGATGCTTCGGCTATAATGTTCGCTTCAATCTTTTGCCACCTTTTTTTTAGCTTTTGTGCAATGATTGTCTGCCCCAGCACATTCCCGTCCTTGCTTTTAAGGGAAGCCTTGAAGACGGCCTGCCTCCCTCTGGCGGAGGGAGAGGCCCAGAACGACAGCCTATATTGTGTTCCGGCTACGACATTGATGCCCCAATATCCTTCGTTGCTGATACCGCCATTAGGTAAGGTGGTTTCTAACTTTAATGCGTGTCCCTGTTTCTCGTTGATCATGCCTTCTGTTACAAGGCTGATGGTGCTTCCTTCCGCAGTCCAATGCTCAGGTTCCTGGGGGTTGTATTCGAAAGAGCGATTACGGATTAACTCGGCATAGAGTCCTCCATCGGATGCGAAGTTGATGTCTTCGTAGAAGATGCCATAAAGCGTTGGGCTGATTTCTATGCCGGTATCAGCCACGTCCACCTGAATGTTCACTTGCGCGTTGATAGTCGTTATCTGCCCTATAGCCACAATGATGGTAAACAGGGTGATGAGGATACGGTCAATAAGATGCTTATTCATTATTCTGCAAAAATGCTATTCGGCTACAAAGATAAGCAATATTATTGAAAACACAGTATTACCTATTCTATTATTTTTAATAAAAAAAGAGGAGGCTTCATTGCCTCCATCAGTGTGACTCCTGCGGGATTCAAACCCACAACCTTCTGATCCGTAGTCAGATGCTCTATTCAGTTGAGCTAAGGAGCCAACCTTTTCCTTTTTGCGACGCGAAATTAGTAACTTCTTTTCAAATGACAAAGCAAATGCCCCATTTTTTTTGATTTTACTGCTCCTTCATCCACTATTTAAGGTTTTTTCCCTATTTTTGCATCCTATGGCACTACATAATGAGATTGGCAGAATTGGCGAGATGGTGGCAGCTCGCCATCTCATACAGCACGGATACTCTCTGCTCCACACAGACTATAGGGTCGGCCACAAGGATATAGACATCGTCGCCTTTAAGGACGGCATAACGGTTTTTGTAGAGGTTAAGACTCGCAGCACCGACAGGTTCGGCTCTCCCGAGGAGGCGGTGGACGATGAAAAGATGCGTTTTCTCCTTTCTGCGGCCAATGCTTATATTAAGCGAGAGGGGGTGATGGGGCCGGTGCGTTTTGATGTCATAGCCGTTGTGGGCACCGCAGAGCCGTTCAGCATCACCCATTTCACCAATGTCATAGACACATTAAGAATTAGGAATTAGAAATTAGAAATTAGAAATTACTCCTCACTCCAAATATATCACCTCGGGCTTCAGCGCAATGCCGAACATCTGCTCCACGTCTTTTACGATGGCAGCTGCTAGGGCTACTATCTCGTCGGGAGTCGCACCGCCGAGGTTTACCAATACCAGCGGCTGATTGTGATACACTCCTGCCCTACCCAGACTCCTGCCTTTCCACCCGGCTTTCTCTATTAGCCACGCGGCGGACACTTTGACCATTGAAGATAGAGTATTGCCAGCGGCGGGGTAATGGGGAATGTCGGGATACTGCTGGAGCAATGAGTCAAAATGCTCCGCAGTGATGATGGGGTTGAGGAAGAAGCTGCCGGCATTGCCCAGTTGCGATGGCTCGGGCAGTTTGCTGCGGCGCAGCTCAATCACCTTGTTGCGCACGTCTTGTGCTGTCAGCCCGTCGGTGGGCAGGTCGCTGAGACCCTTGTAGCGTATGTTGGGCTCAAACTCCGTGGGCAGCGAGAATATTACGTGGGTGATGGCAAACTGGCCGCACCACTGTTCCTTATAGTTGCTGCGACGATAGCTGAAGCCGCACTCGCCGTTGGTGTGGCGCACCGGTTGGCCGGTATGCATGTCCACGCAGTCCACGCTGACGATGAAGTCTTTCGCCTCAGCTCCGTAGGCTCCTATGTTCTGCACCGCGGCGGCACCCACCTCAGAGGGGATGAGCGAGAGGTTCTCAAGGCCATAGTATCCGTGGGCGATGGTCCACGCCACAAACTCGTCCCAGTTCTCGGCAGCACCTACACGGAGCAAGACGCGGCCCTCGCGCTCGTCAAGTTTTTCTATTCCCTTCACGGCAGAGTGAAGTATGTAGCCGTCAAAGTCTTTGGTGAAGAGCAGGTCGCTGCCGCTGCCGATGTGGAAGAGTTCGAGAGTTCCAAAGTTCGAGAGTTCCAAAGTTCCAGAGCTGGAGAGAAACTCGGCCAGGTCTTCGGCAGTCTCATACTCCACAAAATACCTGGCCTTTACGTCGAGGCCAAATGAGTTGTGGGCTTTGAGGGAGTAGTTAGTCTTTATAGTCAGCATAGGAAGGATTGAAGGATTGAAGGATTGAAGGATTGAAGAATTGAAGAATTGAAGAATTGAAGGATTGAAGGCTAGTAGTTTTCTATCTTGTACAGTTGCCATTGCTCGCCGTTGCGGCGGAAATAGAGCCTGCTGGTAAATCCGGAGCCCGGGGCTTCGAGCGACACCATGCGCTCGTTGGTGTTGTCAGTCAGATCTTGGCCGAAATCAATGTTGGAGAATTTCTGCGATGGCAGCAGGGGAATGAGATTGTCGCTCCAGTTGGCGGCCGTAATCTTATGGTTCTTCACAAACTGTGCATCAAACTCATCGTCGTTGTCGGGGTCAAGTCCGTCATAGATGATGGTCTCTGCCAGATGAGCTGCCTGGTAGTCGGGGTCGGCGGCAAAAGAAGAATAGAAGCGCACAAAACTGCTGTTGGGGTCTTCGTCGATGGAGTGCTCGTCAATGGAGGTGAGCATCCACTGGCCCTCTCTCTTTTCGAAGTTGTAGTTGCTGGCCATGTCTTCATCGGTGTTGTACCACTGCACCGTAACGTTGTTGACCTGATCGTCCTTCTCCAGATTCATTGACTTGAAGTCAGGGAAGAACACGGTGTAGGCGTCGGAGTTGTAATGCAGCTTGGAGAAGCGCCACTCTCTCTCGCTGACGCTGAGGGTATCGCCGTTCACAATATGCTTGAGCGGGAACAGGATACGCTTTTTCTGATATTTGCTGTTTTGGCAGAAGGAGGCGATGAAGTCGTAGAACACACCGTCGGCAGCCTGCGGCACCGGTTCCGCAGTTTCGATGGTTGCCGAGTCGGCAGGTTCGATGGTTGCCGAGTCCGCAGGTTCGATGGTTGCCGAGTCAGTCTTGCCACCGCTGCAGGATGCGAGAAGGAGGATGGATGATGTAAGATGTAAGATGTGGGATTTTCATGTCGTTAACTTACATATTCTCAATGGCGTTAAGCATTTTTATTGTAGCTTTGATGGCAGAGTCGGTCTGGTCGGCATCAAGGCCGCGGGTGCGGAGCGATTTGCCCTTGTACTCCCACGAGATAACGGTCTGCACCAGGGCGTCGGTACGTCCGCCGGGAGGGATGGTGACGAAGTAGTTGGTCAGCACGGGGAACTCGCGGTGCAGCTTCTCTGTGTAGATTTTGTGCAGACCCTTGACAAAGGCGTCGTACTGTCCGTCGCCGGTAGAAGCAGCCTCGTACTCCACTCCGTCAATCTCTATGCGCAGCGAGGCATAGCTACGCAGCGAACGGGCGGTGGACACCATATAGCCCACGAGCTTAACCTTATTATTATCGGCATTGTGCTTGATAACATCATTGACGATAAACGGCAGGTCGTCGGGAGTGACAATCTCTTTGCGGTCGCCCAACTCGGTGATGCGTTCGGTCACGAGCTTTGTTTGTTCGGGAGTGAGCTCAAGACCGAGGGCGTCAAGATTCTTTATGATATTAGCCTTACCGCTGTTCTTGCCAAGGGCATACTCACGCTTTCTGCCAAATCGCTCTGGCTTGAGGTTGTTTTGGTATAGATTGTGTTTGTTGTCGCCATCAGCATGCACACCGGCCACTTGAGTAAAGACACTCTCACCCACGATTGGCTTGTTTGGTGAGATGGGAATGGCCGAGTAGCTCTCCACCAGACGACTGATTTTGTATAGGGCAGCCTCGTCGATATTGGTGTGAGCCTTGAATTGGTCGTGCAGTATGGCCTGCACACTGGCCAGCGGTGCATTGCCGGCTCTCTCACCGAGTCCGTTGACGGTAGCGTGTATTCCCTGGCAGCCACTCAGCACGGCAGCCAGCACATTGCTGATGGCGAGATCGTAATCGTTGTGGGCATGGAAATCGAAGTGTGCCTTCGGGTATCGCTTCACCATCTTGCGCACAAACTCCAGCACTTGCAGCGGATTGAGCACACCGAGAGTGTCGGGCAGCATAATACGCTCGACGTTGGATTTCATCCCACCTTTTCTCGCCATCATACCCCCTCGGCCTGCGGCCACTCCCCCTATCTTAGGGGGAGAGCCATTTACAATTGCCTCCATCATCTGGAAGACATAGTCGGGCGAGTCTATCATGCCGTTGCTCCAGTCCTCGAGATAGATATTCACGCTTACGCCTTTGGCTGTGGCATATTCGATGGTCTGGATAATGTCGGCGATATGCTCTTCCGGTGTCTTGTTGAGCTGGTATTGACAGTGGCGCAGCGAGCCCTTGCAGAGCAGGTTGATGCGCTTGCAGCCACAGTCCACCAGCCAGTCCACCGACTTGCCGCCATCGAGAAACCCCAGCACCTCTACCCTATCCAGCATGCCGGCACTCTTTGCCCATCGGCATATCATGCTCACGGCTTCTTTCTCTCCTTCCGACACGCGTGCTGAGGCCACCTCCACGCGGTCCACCTTCACGTCTTGCAGCAGTCCGCGGGCTATGGTCAGTTTCTCGCTGGGCAGAAACGATACATTGTCGGTCTGCTCACCGTCACGCAGTGTGGTGTCGAGTATTTCAATGTAGCGGTCCATTGTTCTCGTATTCCTCGATGGTGGCCTTGTTCTCCAGCAGGAAGTCGATGTCGTCGAGGGCGTTCATCAGGCAGTATTTCTTGTATCCGTTGATATCGAAATGCTCGCTATGCCCGGTCGCCATATTGGTTACGCTCTGGTTGGGCAGGTCCACCTTTACCTCAGCCTGGGGATTGGCGTCGATGGTGGCGAAGAGCTCTCTCTGAAACTCGGCGCTTACCACCACTGGCAGCACGAAGCAGTTGAGTAGGTTGTTGCGGTGGATGTCGGCAAACGACGAACTGATAACCACCCTCACGCCGTAGCCGGCAATGGCCCAGGCGGCGTGCTCACGGCTGGAGCCGCTGCCCCAGTTTTGTCCGGCCACGATTATCTCATGCACACCTTTGCGGGGCGGCTCCGAGAAGTCGGGCTTGTTCATCACGAAGTCACTCACCGGCTTGCCCTCGCTGTCGTAGCGCAGGTCGTGCATAAAGGCATCGCCGAAGAATTTGGGGTCGCGGGTGGTGGAGGCAAGATAGCGTGCCGGTATGATAAGGTCGGTATTGCAGTTGTCAATAGCAACGGGAATGCAGGTGCTTTGTATTATATTTAATTTCTGCTTCATGTTTGGGGGAGGGTCTGTGGGTTAGTAATTACTCCGGTGATGGCAGAGGCGGCGACGGTCATTGGGCTGGCCAATATGGTGCGGGCACCGGGGCCTTGGCGCCCCACGAAGTTGCGGTTGCTGGTAGAGATGGCGAGCTTGCCTGCGGGCACTTTGTCGGGGTTCATGGCCAGGCATGCAGAGCAGGACGGCAGCCTTAGCTCAAAGCCTGCATCCTCGAGCACCTTGTCGATGCCCTCGTCGATAATCTGTTGCCTTACCAGCCATGAACCAGGCACCAGCCATGCCACGACATTGTCGGCCTTGCGCTTGCCTTTCACCACCGAGGCGAAAGCACGGAAGTCCTCTATCCTACCGTTGGTGCATGCACCGAGGAAACAGTAGTCCACCGGTTTGCCCTCCAGCCTCTCGCCGGGCTTGAATTGCATATAGTCGAGCTGGGCGAGGAAGCCGGCACGTTCGTTCTCGGCAATCTCATCGAGCGTCGGTATGGCTTCGTCAACGGCAATGCCCGCTCCGGGATTGGTGCCGTAGGTGATGCGTGGCTTGATGTCTTCGGCGCGGAAGGTGAGCTCTTTGTCGAAGATGGCGTCATCGTCGCTGCGCAGAGTCTTCCACTCTGCCACGGCGCCCTCCCATGCCTCGCCCTTGGGAGCATACTCGCGCCCTTTGAGGTAGGCGAAGGTTGTGTCGTCGGGGGCAATGATGCCAGCGCGGCTACCCATCTCTATCGACAGATTAGAGAGTGTCAGTCGGCCCTCCATGCTCATCTCGCGGATGGTGCTGCCGGCATATTCGACCACATAGCCTGTTGCGCCGCTGGTGGTCATCTGAGCCATAAGGTACAGGGCCACGTCTTTTGCCGTGACGCCCTGCTGCAGCTTGCCCTCGATGTTGATGCGCATAGACTTGGGCTTTTGTTGCAGTATGCACTGGCTGGCCAATACTTGGGCTACCTCGCTGGTGCCGATGCCCATGGCCAGTGCTCCCACGGCGCCGTGGGTGCTGGTATGGCTGTCGCCGCACACGATTGTCATGCCTGGCAGCGACAATGCTTTCTCAGGCCCCACCACATGGATGATGCCGTTGTCCTTGGTGCCCATGGCGAAGTGGCGTATGCCAAACTCCTCGCAGTTGCGCTGCAGAGTCTCTACTTGCTTGCGTCCTATTGGGTCGTTGATGACCTCTTGCTGGTCGGAGGGTGTGTTGTGGTCGGGCATTGCAAAGACCTTCTCCGGTCTGAATACCTTGATGCCTTTTTCTCTCAGAGTGTCAAAGGCTTGCGGACTTGTCACCTCATGAGCATAGAGGCGGTCGATATATAATTGAGTCGGCCCGTCGGAAACTAGCTGCACAACGTGCCTACGCCATATTTTTTCAAAAATTGATAGACCCATTACTTAAACTTATTTATACAGTCGATGTAGGCCTCCACAGAGGCGGTGACGATGTCGGTATTGGCGCCGAAGCCGTAGTAAACATGGCCGGCATGCTCCACCTGCATGTGCACCTTACCCATGTCGTCGGAGCCCTTGGAGATAGCTTGTATGGTAAACTCGCGGAGTGTCATCTCGCGCTTGATGATAGTCTTGAGAGCCTTGATGGCCGCATCCACCGGACCGTTGCCAGAGGCGGCAGCCTCGAAGTGCTCGTTGGCGATGCAGAGACCGATGCTGGCTACGGAGCGCACTCCCAGACCGGTGGTCACCTGCAGGTAGTCGAGCTTCACATTGTGTGTCTGAGCCCTGTCGCCGCCGGCCAATACGAGGATATCGTCGTCGGTGACATCCTTCTTGCGGTCTGCCAGACGGAGGAATTCCTCGTACACCTTGTCGAGCTTCTCGCCGTCCATCTCTATGCCATTGACGCTGAGCCTGTGCTTGAGTGCTGCCCTGCCGCTGCGTGCGGTGAGAACGATAGCGTTGTCGTCGATGCCCACCACCTTCGGGTCCATTATCTCGTAGGTCGAAGCATTCTTCAGCACGCCGTCCTGGTGTATGCCGCTGGAGTGAGCGAAGGCGTTGCGTCCCACCACAGCCTTGTTGGGCTGCACGGGCATATTCATCAGGCTGCTCACCATGCGTGAGGTCGGGTAAATCTTGGTGGTGTTGATGTTGGTCTCGATGCCGAGGTCGGGGTGAGTCTTGAATATCATGGCTATCTCTTCGAGCGAGGTGTTGCCGGCTCTCTCGCCGATGCCGTTGATGGTCACCTCCACCTGTCGTGCGCCGCCCAGCACACCGGCCACCGTGTTGGCTGTGGCCATGCCGAGGTCGTTGTGGCAGTGGGTGGAGAGAATGCTCTTGCCTGCGGCGAAGGCATCGACATGCTCATAGAGATACTTTATCTTCTCGTTATATTCGTTGGGCAGGCGGAATCCTGTTGTGTCGGGAATGTTGCACACCGTTGCGCCGGCCTTGGTGACGGCATCAATCACGCGGGCCAGATACTCGTTGTCGGTACGACCGGCATCCTCGGCATAAAACTCCACGTCCTCCACGTAACGCTTGGCATACTTCACAGCAGCCACGGCACGCTCGATAATCTCCTCGGGGGTAGCGTTGAACTTATATTTGATATGGCTCTCGCTGGTGCCGATACCGGTGTGGATGCGTTTGCGCTTGGCATACTGCAGCGCCTCGGCGGCCACGTCGATATCTTTCTCCACGGCGCGAGTCAGGGCGCAGATGGTGGGCCATGTCACGGCCTTGCTTATCTCTATCACACTATTGAAGTCGCCGGGGCTGGAGACAGGGAAGCCTGCCTCTATCACGTCCACGCCCAGAGCCTCCAGTTGCTTGGCCACTTGTATTTTCTCTACTGTGTTGAGCTGACAGCCGGGCACCTGCTCTCCGTCTCTCAGCGTAGTGTCAAAGATATAAAGTCTTTCGCTCATATTGTAATATAATTATAGGTTTGCGCACGCATACGCGCGATTTAGCGAGCAAAATTACTCAATTTGCGCGTAATCTGCAACAAAAGCGTCATTTTTTTACAGCAACAGCTAATAATATCGGCTAAAAACAAAACTAATTATAAATAATGTGTATCTTTGCCGAATAGATTTGCGAATAAATAAAAAACATATATACCATGAAGCATCTGTTTATTTCTCTTGTTGTTGCGATTGCATCCCTCACTGCTGCAGCGCAGGGCGCGATGCCCGCATTCACTACCGCCGGTCAGGACACGGCGTGGTATTTCATCCAGTTTACCCGTGGCGGTAATGTGCTCAACGACCCCGGCACCAACGGGGCTAAGCTCGTCACCGCCGCCAAGTCGGCTGTTGACGCTAACAAGTGGGCGCTCATCGGCACGAAGGACAACTTCCGCCTTGTGAGCAAGCTGGGCGGCAAGGTCATCTACAGCGACAGCCGTTTTTGCTCCAGCAAGACGGCCGAGGGCGTGGCTCTGCGCCTCGTCAACGGCAGCGGCTGCTGGGAGATACAGCGCACCACCAGCTCCAGTTGCATGAACCAGTGGGGCGGTGCCTCTGTAGGCGTGCAGCTGGGCGAATGGAGTGCTGGCGATGTGAACAACGGCCTCAACTTTGTGGTGGCCGAGGCACAGTTGCCCAAGTTCTCTGCAGAGGAGGACTTCTGGTACTTCATTGAGTTTGCGCAGAACAACAACACCATCCTCGACCAGGGCGCGGGCAGCAACGCCATCCTCACCAAGGCTGACCCCGTGGACGGTCAGTTGTGGAAGCTGGTGGGCAGCCGTGACAACTTCCAGCTCGTGAGCAAGCTGGGCAACTACGCCACCATCTCTGGCAGCGGCAACTCCGCACGCCTCGCCACCGGTGCCACCCCCTACTCCGCCGGCTTCTCGCTGGTGGAGACCACCAACAGCAGCCACTCCCCCGCCTGGGAGATAATGGCCAACGATGTCAGCGGCAACAATAGGTTCAACCAGTGGCAGGGCGCCGAGGTGGGCCACGCCATCGGTCTGTGGAGTGCCGGCGACGTGAATGACCCGCTGCAGTTTGTCAGTCCCGACAATATGGTGTACGACGACTATAAGGTGAGCGGCGCCACCAGCTTCTCGCCCGAGCACCCCCTCACGCTGTGGTACACCCAGCCCGCCACCCTCACCGGCGTCACCAACAAGTGGATGGAGTATTCGCTGCCCATCGGCAATGGACAGCTGGGCGCCAGCCTCTTTGGCGGCGTGGCTACCGACGAGCTGCAGCTCAATGAGAAGACGGTCTGGACCGGCACTCCCACCGATATGGGCGGCTACGGACAGTATAAGAACCTCGGCAGCCTCTATGTCAAGAATCTCTCGGCCGACTTCAACTACTCCACCGCGGGCTCCGCAACCGACTATGTGCGCTGGCTCGACATCGAGGACGGAGTGGCAGGCACTCACTTCAAGAGCGCCATGAGCGGCACCACCTACGAGCGCCGCTACTTCTCGTCGATGGACGCTAAGGTGGTGGCAGCCCACTACACGGCCGATGGCGACGCCACGCTCGACCTGCTCGTCAGCACCAAGCCCGGCGATGGCATCGGTGCCTCTACCCCAGCCTACTCAGGCAGCACAGGCACCTTCGGCGGCAAGCTGGCCACCGTCACCTACAACGCCACCTTCAAGGTGCTGGGCGGCGAGGGAGCCGTCGTTGAGGCTACCGACGAGGGCGTGCGCGTGAGCGGCACCAAGGAGGTCACCATCCTGCTCTCTGCTCTCACCGACTACGACGACACCAACGCCTCCTGCCGCGGAGCCTACGCTGACGTGGCCGCTGAGGCGCAGAGCCGACTCGCTGCGGCTCAAGACAAGGGCTGGACCACTCTGCTCAGCGAGCACCGCGATGCCTTCCGCAGCTATATGGGCCGCGTGTCGCTGCAGCTGGGCGAGGCAGCCTCCTCCGTGCCTACCAATGAACTTATCGACAATTACAACAACACCGCCCGCAACCGCACCGGCCGTGAGCCCGAGACACTCTTCCTCGAGCAGCTATACTTCGCCTACGGACGCTATCTCGAGATAAGCAGCTCCCTCGGCATCAATGTGCCCAACAATCTGCAGGGCATCTGGAACAACCTCAGCCAGGCACCGTGGAACAGCGATATCCACTCCAACATCAACATTCAGATGAACTACTGGCCCGCTGAGCCCACCAACCTCAGCGAGACACACCTGCCCTTCCTCAATTATGTTATCAATATGGCAGGCCGCAGCAACTGGCGTCGTGCTGCCACCACCTACGGCCGTGTCACCAACGGATGGACATGCTTCACCGAGAACAATATCTTCGGTGGCATGAGCACTTGGGGCAACAACTACTTCGTGGCCAACGTGTGGTACTGCTCCCACCTCTGGCAGCACTATCTCTATACTCTCGACCGCGACTTCCTCCTCCGTGCCTTCCCCGCCATGTACAGCGCGGCACAGTTCTGGATGGAACGCATGATCAACGACCGCGGCTACAGCTCCCTCGGCATACAGCCCGACGGCACCTATGTGGCTCCCAACGAGTACTCGCCCGAGCAGGACGCCCACAACTCCGAGGACGGCACCGCCCACGCCCAGCAGCTTATCTACTCCCACTTCAAGGCAGTGCGCGAGGCCATCGACATCCTCGGTGGCGAGAGCGGCGTCACCGAGCAGGAGATAGCCAAGCTCGACACCTACTTGGCCAAGACCGACCAAGGCCTCCACACCGAGACTTATACCGCCAACACAGCCGCTAACGGCCAGTGGACCAATCCGCGCAACGGCGTCAAGAAGGGCGACACCATCCTGCGCGAGTGGAAATACTCCACCTACGACGTGAGTGCCGACCCCAGCCACCGTCACCTCTCCCACCTCATGGCGCTCTATCCGCTCAACACCATCAACAGCGACAGCCCCTACTTTGAGCCTGCCGTCAACTCGCTCAAGCTGCGCGGCGACGCGGCCACCGGCTGGTCCATGGGATGGAAGGTCAACCTCTGGGCACGCGCCCTCGACGGCGACCATGCCCACATCATCCTCAAAAACGCCCTCAAGCACTCCACCGCATACACCACCAACCAGTATGCCGGCGGCATCTACTACAACCTCTACGACAGCCACGCCCCCTTCCAGATAGACGGCAACTTCGGCGTGTGCGCCGGCATCGCCGAGATGCTGATGCAGAGCCACTCCGGCAGCATCAGCGTGCTGCCCGCCCTGCCCGCCGTATGGGCTAGCGGTAAGGTGAACGGCCTCAAGGCCATCGGTGACTTTGAGGTGAGCATAGAGTGGAGCAACGGCCGTCCCGATATCGTCACCGTCAAGTCCAATCAGGGCAGCCCCCTCTATCTCAGCTACCCCGAGGTCTATGACCGCCATGTCACCGTTGACGGCACCGAGCTCGACTGCCAGCCGGAGGACCACAACACCCTCTGCATCCCCCTCGCCCCCGGCCAGACGGCCACCATCGACTTCAACAATCAGGCCACCCGTATCAGTAGTCATGCGCAGGGCCCCGACACCCGTGAGGTCAGCGTGCAGGTCAATGGCAACAAGGTCAGCGTCGCCGGCCATGTCTCCCATATCGTCGTCACCGACACCCTCGGCAATAAGCTCCTCGAGACCGACAAGTCCACCTTCTGCCTCGACACCGCCGCCCCCCGCGTGGTCCTGCTCCGCATCACCACCCCCACCGGCAAGACCTACAGCAAGAAGGCCGTCCTGAACAATTAAACAAAAACCTATAACCTCACACAGAAATCACAGAAATCACAGATAACGATAACGAAAACGATAACGATAACGAAAACAAAAACAGAAAAAAGATATTGTCTTGAACTCCCAAACTCTCCCCCTTAGC
>JAFTAJ010000016.1 GCA_017458585.1 Bacteroidaceae bacterium | reverse complement strand
CCCCCCCGTAAAAAATCGGGACACATTCATTCGCAGGATGCTGCGAGTGGGAGAAGGCACGCTTTGGCTTCTATGAAGTCGGGGCGTGCTTTCTGTGAATAATAAGGAACATAAACCAATAAAATATAATCATTATGAGAAGACTCTTTACTCTCTTCGCCATCGCCATGATGGCAATCACGGTAAATGCGCAGACCACGTCTCCCATTTACATCACCTTCGCAGGTCGAGGCGAAGCCTCCACCGTGGACGAGGTAACAGTAACCAACGTATCACAGCCCGAAATGGAGCCTGTCACTCTCAGCGGCACCGACATCCTTCTGCTGGCAGACAACTCCGAAGACCCCACGGCTATTCAGAATGCACTACAGCAAGCAGGCCTTGACGAACCTATCCTCACCCCCAATCCCTCTACTGCAGACGGCACGCTCATCTTCGACGCCAAGGAGGCAGGCCCTGTGCGCGTGAGCATCTACACCACCGCCGGTGTGCTGGTGGAGCAGGAGACCGTGCAGGCAGAAGAAGGCCGCAACACAGTGTTAGTGCCCTCGCAGTTGCACGGCATATACATCGTCAACATCAAGGGCAAGTGCATCAACCACAGTACCCGCTGGATGTGCAACGGCAGCAAGTCAAATGCCTCTATCGCCCTGGGCGGTGCAGCCCAGTGGGCCGACGAGACTCCTGAGTTTCTGAGGAAGGACGCTGTCAAGAGCACGCCCACCAATGTTGTCATCCTCAGCTTTACGCCGGGCGATGTGCTGCGCTTCGAGGGCACCAGCGGCAAGATGACCAGCATCGTGCATATCAGCCCCGAGAGCTCCCACGACGTTACCTTCGACTTCTACCGCTGCGAGGATGCCGCCGGCTACAACTATCCCATCGTGCGTCTCGGCGACATGCTCTGGATGCTTGAGGACCTGCGTCCGCAGAAGATGTCAAACCTCATTCGCACCAGCGCTCCCGAAATTTGGGAGAGCATCACCCCTAACGACACGGCCGTCTTTGTGCAGAACGACAAAGCCTACTATACCGTGAACGGTGCACGCAAGTGTATGCCCAAGGGTTGGAAAGTGCCGTCAATCGATGAGATATATGCTTTGGTAAAGGAGCTGCAGACCGACACTACCCAGCTTGGCGACTTCCTCAAAGACCGCAGCTACGAGGACTGGCCCAAGGAGCTGATTGAAGGCCCCGACACACTGCACCTCCAGCTCATGGCAAACGGATATATCAACCCGCAGGGTGTGCTGACCAAGAACAACGTTACCGGTGCGTGGGTGACTCGCACCACTATCAACTATGGCCATCCCGCAACCTTCGAAATCAACTCCCTCGACTCCAAGCTCTATCCGATGGTCGCCCACGACAAGAAGTGCGGCTTCACCGTGCGCGGTGTACGCCCCGCACCCTCCGTATATATGGAGATGATTAAGGAGGCCTTCCCGCAGAGTGAGTTTGGCAATGAGTCCGCAGGCTCTCCCAAGTTGCGCAGACCCATGCAGCTTATCGAGAAGGACGGACCGCTCGGCGACCTCTACACCTATGGTGCCGACAGAAAGAGCATATTCTTCGACTACAGTTGTACTTTGTCAGTATGGGATCCTTCAAACAAATGCGAGAATCGTTCAGGTGTGCTTTACAAGATAGAAGACCCCAATAACCCAGGAGCTTGGGCAGGCGAAAGCAAGCAACTCGTTCCTCTGGATATAAACGGTGCAGATTACATACACCACTTGCGCAAGGTGGCAGCCCAAGGCAATGCCGGCGGTTATGAGAATGTGGTCTATGCAAGTTGGGGCAAACCTTATATAGTGATACATCCACATCAGCAAGTTACAGCTATTGCAGGTGAAGACGTGGTCTATATCTCCATCTTTGGCGACTCCATCAACAATCATGCCATGCTCAACCAAAATAGGCTGAAGCTGCTTGATGCTGATGGTAACGACTATATCTGGAACATGCCAGGTGTCTATGGAGATAGATGGTATCGTAGAAGGGTTAAAATTAGTGATGGATACTACCTGAGTGATTACAAGTCGGAATACTATGCCCGTGCCTTCAACCTTAATTGTATTCAGGATATGACTGGCGACGGCGTGGACGAAATCGTGATGAATGTAGGCGAAAAGATTGCTGTCTTCGATGGAGTCACGATGAGATGCCTGCATGAGCGGGTTATTCAAAGCAACAGAACCTATGCCGGCGCGGCTCACATGCGCTTCGATGTGGCTGACGTGAACGGCGACGGCTACGAGGACATCGTTTTGTTGGTGGATGAAGAATCTACTGGCGGACATATGTATATATATAGCAAAGGTAACGTTAACGAGGAGCCAATCTTCACGAAGGAAATCTACAGGCAAATGGCCTTCTGTGATGTCAAGGTAGGCTATATGAGCGGCAGTGAGTTTCCTGAAATTGCTATTCTTACGCGAGGACCCAAAAAAGATAACGAAGAATCTGAACTGAAGAAAGAAGGCTTTCTCAGGGTTATGAGACTTAAGTACAACAATATGAATCTTGTGGTTGACTATGATTCTGAACAGGCCGTAGATTGCTTCTATAAAAATAGCAATGCAAATTGGCTTGTTGGCAACATGAACCTTTGCTTCGGCTATTTCCGTGGTCGTTCGTATAACCAAGATCTTGTAGTAGGCTATAAACTCTATCGCTGGAACAACGTAGATCAGCAGGTTGATTATGTAACAGACATGATACAAACAGGCCGAATACGATGGTCTATCCCTGCCGATGCCATCGTGGCAGCGCAGACACAGAAGGGCGGCATAGAGAGCCTTTTTACTTTTGAGCAGAATTTCCCGGAATGTGGATGGGAATATCCACGTAGTAACTCCGTCCTGGTTGAACGCTGGCTGGATAGTGATGGCAAGACAGTGAAAACAAGGGAAGACTTGTGTTCAACTTACTTTGGATGGGCTGATCAGCAGAAAACAAGACATTTTGATGAGCCTAAGAGCGAAGAAACAAATGCCCACCCCGTCCTCTGCAAGTTTGCCGACCGCGAGCGTCCCAAGTACTTCAAGTATATCGGCCATGAGCTGACCTTCACAGAGCCGCGCGTGTATGCAGCAATTGCCGCAGCACCCTACTACAAGGGACTGCAAGGCTCCACTGGTGCTGCAACCACATGGGGTAAGGTGAACTCCGTGGGCGACAGCGAATCATCTTCCGACACCTTCGGCGGCTCGCTCATCTGCGGCTTCGAGTACTCCTTCAGCATGCCGTTCTTCCATGCCGAAACAGGAGTAGATTTCACCATGAAGGCAAGCGCTTCCTACACCAAGACAGTGGAGACCGGAGAGACCAAGAGCTACGGCAACAGCTACACCGCAGGACAGGACCACATAGTAGTTATGCAGGCAGCGCCGTGCGACACCTACACCTACGAAATCGTGCGTAGCGACAATCCCGACGAAGAAGGTTGCTCCTTCGTAGTTTCTCAGCCGCGCACCCGCAGATTCGTCAACCTCACCCTCGACGATTACATGCGCCTCACCGCCAGCCAGCGCGGAGTGGCTCGCCCGCAGTGGTATCTGTATGGTACACCCGGCAAGCCCTTCACTTATCGTAGAAAAGCCACGGATTTTGATGGGGATAGGATTATAAGCAAAGCCTATCCTATGATGATAGGCCGCGACATCAACAGCAAGGAGAGCTATCAGATGGTCGGCACTGGCGAGAGCACATCGCGCTCGCTGAGCACCTCCAAAGACACCACCACCACCAAGACCGTGGAAGTGGGCGTGGAGGCTGAGCTCGTCTTCAAAAATAGCGGCGCGAAAGCAGGTGTGGGCTTCAACTACAACAATACCGACCAGAGCATCCACAAGGTAGGCACCGAGTTCTCTGTGGAGGGCACCGTCCCCGGACTCCCCTCGCTCAACGACCCCGAGCATCCCCAGTTCAACTGGAACATCGTGTGGTACTATGTGAAGGACGCCGGCGGCATCTATCCCGTCATAAACTACGTCGTCACCGACCAATGACGGGGGTATTCTCCCCCCTCAACAATAGCAGCGGCACGGACCACCATCCGTGCCGCTGCTCGTCTTTTTGATTCTCCCCCTAAGCTAGTGCCTTTGATTCTGCCCCTAAGTTAGGGGAAGTCCCCGTAAGGGGGATGGGGTGTGTCCATGTAAGAGCGCCGGGAGGGGGTGTGTCCTAACTTACCGCGACTTCGTCAAAACTAATCGCGTGCGCGTTGAAACTAATCGCGTGCGCGTCAAAACTAATCGCGTGCGCGTTGAAACTAATCGCGTGCGCGTCAGATTTTAGTGCGTGCGTGTTCAGCCCCCTCCTCCCTCTAAAATCACAGCGGCACGGACCATCATCCGTGCCGCTGCTTTTCTTCCTCTCCCCATAGAGGGGGAGTCGGAGGGGGTCTGTCCTTTATTTATTTCTTGCCCTTCTTCTTCCCCTTGGCAGCAGGCTGCTGGCTGAGGTCAAGGATGCGGACATTGCGGAACATCACGCCCGGGCCATGACCGCAGAAGCTGATGTAGCCGTCCTTGTTGAAGAGTCCGGGATGGTTCTTGTGGTCAATGGTGTAGGGATTGACATGGCCACCATCGGGTGCCACATTGTGGCCCTGACATGCCTCGCGGATGTTGCACTCGGTGACGACGGTGCTGTCAACGGTGACCTTAATATAGTCGCCCTTGGCAATGATCTCCTCGGTGTGCCACTTACGGATGGGACCGAAGTCGAGCTTCACGGGCACATGGATGCCATAGACGGAGCCGTGGTACTGGTAGGGCTCCAGATTGCGGTAGATGTCGGCCATATTGTCGAGCACCTGTATCTCCATACCCTCGTAGGCAGCATCCACGCCATCGCTGGTACGCAGACCGATACCGTTGTTCACTCCCACCACATCGAAGCAGAACTCAAAGCGATAGATAAAGTCGGAGTACTTCTTGTTGGTGTAGAGGTTGCCGTTGCCGCCGTAGTGGGCGGTGACGTAGATATTGCCGTCAACGGGCACGTAGCTGGTGGTGTTGCCATGCCACTTCTCCAGGCTGCGGCCGTCGAAGAGCACCTCGAAACCCTGCTCCTTCTCCTCAGGCGAGAGGGTGAACACGGGCGTGGAGGCAAGCTCTTTCACTTGGGCGGCGCGTGTCTGCACTCCGTTGAGGATGACGCGCCCTGCGGGTGCTCCGCCCTTGATGATGGAGTTCTCTGCCACAGCACTACCATTGACAGTAGCATTGAGGCGGTCGTTGACTACCTTCACATAAAGGGTGCTCCAGTCCTCGCTCTCGGGCAGGCTGAGCACCTCGATGCCGCGTGCTGTCAGGCTACCCGCTCCCTTATAGTCCACGAGCAACTCAAAGTTCTCATACTCCTTATTATTATCTATGTCGGCATAGCCACGCTCACCCATCTTGCCGGCGAGAAGCTTTATCTCATCAACGGCATAGCCAGCGTCAGCATTAGACGGATTGTTGGCCTTGATGGCGGCATAGACGGCCTGTGCCTTGCTAAGGGCAGCCTTGTTGAGTGCGCCGCCTTGCAGGGCTTCGTTCTTACCGATGATGGTCTTGACTGCGGCTGCAGCTGCAGCGGCTGTGGCTGTCTGGTCAAGATATTTGGTTACCACATTGAGAGCAGACTGTGTCTGTGTCTCTCCTAGAGCCTTGATGAAGGCATTCTGCACTCTGGCCGACGGATTGAGGGCAAGGGCCTTACTCAGAAGGAGATACTTGGCCTCAGCGGTGGCAGGCACAGCATTAGCCAGCGAGAGGTAGCGCGCGAGGGCTGCATCCTTGCCGGCAGCATTATCCTTGGCAAGATTATAGAGAGTGGGTATTATCTCTGGGTTGTCCACGTTGAGCAGAGCGTTGTATGCTGCGGTCTTATCGGCACCATTCTTGTACTCTTGCATAAGCTTGGCGATAGACGCGGAGTTGCCTGCCTGAGCCAGCAGCGGATAGTAGAGGGCAGCATTCTTGGCTGTAGCCATAGCATTGCCGATAGTAGAGAATTGGCGGTCAGCATCCAAAGAGTGCAGAGCGCTCTTGGCAGCTTCTTGCAGCTTGGCGGTGGCTGTGCCGGAAGAGGCACCGAGCAGTTGGTTGATCTCGCCAAACTTATCGGCTGTAACCACTCCCTTCAGCGCATCGAGGGCTGCATCCTTAATGGTAGGATTGGCAGACTTGGTGAGGTCAAGCACCTTGCCGTATGCACTGCTGATGCGACGTGCGGAAGCAAGTTTGAGAGCCTCGCCCACCACCTTATCATCAGAAGAAGCCAGTGCGCCGAGCACGCCGTCCTTGATATCGCCGTTGAAAGCCAGCAGCGCCTGGCTGGCAGCTGCGGCATTGGCTCCTCCTAGCTGACCAACGATGGCGGTGAGTGCCTTCTCGCCTCCAATGCGACCGGCTGCCTCGATGGCTGCTGCGGCCAATTCGCTGTTGGCCGAATTCATTGCAGCGTTGACTACATCAATCTGCCCGGTGGCCTTATTGTTACCCAGCCAGCGCATCACGTCGGTCTGTGCGTCAGCAGAGAGTCCCTTACTCTTGGCGGCAACGGTGCTGATAATGCCGTCGCCTGCTGCGTCCTTAGCAAAGTCAAGGGCTGTGGTGCGATATTGACGGCAGGGGTCCTTCAACGCTGCCAAGATGTTCTTGGCGGCATTCTTGCTGTCGCTCTTGAGCAACATCTGCAAGCCGGCACAACGCACGGCAGGACTCTTGGCCTTTACCAGCGCCTTGGCTGCGGAGAGCACGGTGGCGTTGTTGTCGCAGTTGTTGAGCAACGTCAGGTAGGCATTCGACACACCGGTGGCATCATCGCCAAAACTGAGCTTGGCGGCCTCGGGCTGCAGGGCTGCTATGGCTGCTGCGCCACCACAACTGGCCAGCGCACTATTGATGGCCTGCTGGGTCTGTGTGTCGGCGGTCTTCTTCCAATTGATGAGGATGGGCTCGGCGGCCTGCAGCTTCTTGAAACCTGCGATGTAGGCAAGACCTGCATTGGGTGCTACAGCTGCCTTCATGAGGTCGATAACCTTAGTGTCTATGCCAGGCAATGCGGCCAGACCGCGCACGGCATAGTCCTGCAGATAGCTGTCCTGCAGGTACGACTCGAAGATGCCTGCCTCACTGGGCGTGGCTATCTTCTGAAGCTGGGTAAGCAGGAAGGCCTTGTTGTCCTTGTCGGCTGCCTTGGCCAGCCCATTGACGATACCCTTGCGAACACCGTCGCGGAGGCTCTCCTTGCCTGCGGCTGTTACATAATCAACCACGCTATTGAGAGCATACTCAAAGGTGGCATTATTGGTTGTGGCTACGGGGCCCAGCATGCCTGCCAGCAGAGTGATACCCTTCTCGCCGGTAGAGGCCAGCTCGTCCATCACCTGATTGTACTTGCGAGCATTCTGAGCGGGCAGCTGCCCCAGATTGTCAATCACTACAGTCTCCACCGTACGGTTGCGGCTGTCAAGCTGAGCTGATGCGGTGAGCCCAAAGACCACGGAGACTACTATTAGCAATATAGAATTAATTATTCTTTTCATATCTGATATCTATTAAAGTTCTATAGTTTGAAAGTTCTAAAGTCCGAAAGTTCCTATCTTCCCCCTTCAGGGGGATAAGAGGGGGTCTTTATAGATGCCACGGCCCGCGCATGGGCTGGTCGATAAGTGCATTGGCTGCATCGTCGTTTACGAAGAGTTGCTTTACGGGGTCGAAACTGAGTTCCTTGCGGTTGAGACGCAGGGCCACAGCTCCCATATTGACCAGCGTACAACTGCGATGGCCGTTCACCTCGTTGAGCGCAAACTTCTGGCGGGTGCGCACACACTCCAGGAAGTCGGTACGCTGCGGTGCGGGATCGGGCAGCTCGGCAATCTTGTTCATCACATCGGGGATGCTGCACTCAAAGTTTCTGAACACCTTGCCCTTGGGGCCTTCGATAAACGGCACCTTGCCCTTGCTCTCATAGCCTTCGCCCTCAAGCACTATCTGGCAACCGTCAGCGTAAGTATACACTATCTTGCGCCATGTGCCCACAGCGTCGCTATGCTGCTGCGGAGCGTCAACCTCCACCTTCACGGGCGATGTGTCGTCCTTGCCCAGCAGATACTGCACAGGGTCGAGGTAATGCTGACCCATGTCGGTCAAGCCACCACCATCATAGTCCCAATAACCACGGAACGTCTGGTGGGTGCGATGTGCATTGTAAGGCTTGAAGGGAGCCGGACCAAGCCACATGTCATAGTTGAGGTTGGAGGGCACCGGCTGGGGAACGAGATGCTCCTTGCCTACCCAGAAGAACTTCCACGCAAAACCGTTAGCGCCACTTACAGTCACCTTGAGAGGCCAGCCCAGCATGCCGCTGTCAACAAGCTTCTTGAGGGGCTGTACCGTGGTGCCCAGTCCATAGAACGTGTCCTTAAAGCGGAACCATGTGTTGAGGCGGAAGATGCGGTTATAGCGCTTCATAGCTTCAACCACAGCCTTGCCCTCTCCAATGGTGCGCGTCATAGGCTTCTCACACCATACGTCCTTGCCTGCCTTGGCAGCCTCAATGGCCATAATGGCATGCCAATGGGGCGGAGTGGCGATATGCACGATATCCACGCCAGAGTTACTGATAAGGTCGCGGAAATCATCGTAGGCCTTTAGATCCTCGTCAAAGAGGTTCTTGCCCTGAGTCACCGCATTATCCAGATGCTTCTTGTCAACGTCGCACACGGCCACCAGCCTGCACGCCTTCGAACTGGAGAAATGCGAGGATGACATTCCGATGCCTCCCGTACCGATGATGCCCTTGGTAAGCTGGTCGCTAGGGGCAATGTAGCCTACGCCGCCCAACACGTTGCGAGGCACGATGGTGAAGAGTCCGATACTTCCCATCGTCTTCAAAAACTTTCGTCTGTCCATTGTCATAGCTTTTAATCTGTTAAATGTTAAATATTAAATGTTTAATGTTCAATTCTAATTTCTAATTTCTAATTCCTAATTTCTAATTCTTCTTCCCCTGTAAGAGGCCACACATGATGCGTGCAGCACGTCCCGGAGCTCCCGGCTCGCCAAGCAACAAGGCCATCTCCTCATAGCCCTGCAACTGAGCGTCGCGCTCGCTGCCACCACGCACAATACCTGCAAGCCGCTCAGAAAGGGCGGCCACATTCATATCGCTGCCCACCAACTCGGGCACTAGCTCGCGGTCAACTATAAGATTCACAAGCGAGATATACTTCACCTTCAGCAGCAACTTGCGCAACAACTTAAAGATCCAACTAGCCCCAAGGTAATAGCACACCACCTGCGGCACACGCATAAGGGCTGTCTCCAATGTCGCCGTGCCAGAAGTGACAAGCGCAGCCTCCGCCTGAGCCAAAATGGCAAACGACTGGTCTCTGCAGATTGTGCACATAGCACCCTCCTCACTCCTAACTCCTAACTCCTCACTCCTAACTCCTAACTTCTCATAAAGTTCATCCTCAATACTCGGCGCTCCCACAATGACTATCCGGTAGCCGCGCTCCACATACGGCCTTGCCGCCTCAAGCATTATCGGAAGATTGTCTGTTATCTCCTTGCGCCGCGAACCCGGCAGCAAGGCGATAGTGGGGCTACCCTCACTCCTCACTCCTAACTCCTCACTCCTAACTCTGCGCCACTCCGCTATCTCATCCACGGTGGGATTGCCCACATAGTGGATAGGATAATCATGGCGCTGGTAGAAGGGCACCTCAAAGGGAAGGATGGAAAACATCTCATCCACATCGCGCTTGATAGCACGGATGCGATGCTCCTTCCAAGCCCATATCTTGGGAGAGATATAATAATATATAGGTATGCGCGTGTGACTCTTGATATACTTCGCTATCTTCAGATTGAAGCCTGGATAATCCACAAGGATGAGCACATCGGGCTGCCACTCCACTATGGACTCGCGGCACTGGCGCATAGCCTTAAGTATGGTGCGCAGGTGCAACAACACCGTGACAAACCCCATATAGGCAATATCCTTATAGTGGCGCAGCAACGTGCCACCCACAGCCTGCATCTTGTCACCACCATAGTAGCAGAACTCAGCATTAGGATCTTCCTGCATCAGCGCCCTCATCAGATTCGACGCATGCAGGTCGCCACTAGCCTCCCCGACAATCAAAAAATAGCGCATCGTTTCTAATTCCTAATTCCTAATTTCTAATTCCTAATTCCTAATTCCTAATTCTTCAACCAATCCCCGCGCAGTCGGGTCTATACTTATCGGCACAACAGCTGCATAGTGGTGGCGCAGAGCCCAGAGGTCGGTGTCCTCGCTGTCGGGCTCCTCATCCACCTGCTTTCCGCAAAGCCAATACCAGCGGCCGCCACGACTGCGGGGACAAGGCTCAAACTCATCCACCCAACGGCTGTAGGCCATCCTACACACACGCACACCTTTCAACTCCTCGCCGGCAGGGAAATTGACATTGAGATAGATGCCAAAAGGAAGACCGCGCTCCAGAGTACTGCTGGCAATCTCACGGCACACAGGCACCAGGTGGTCCAGCGGCGCCTCAGTATCATTGTCATCTAGCGAGAAAGCCACAGAGGGGATGCCCTGAAGCGCTCCCTCGGTGCTGACTGCTGTGGTGCCCGAGTAGTGGATATTCACAGAGGCATTGCTGCCGTGATTGATGCCTGCTACCACAAGGTCAGGTCTACGCGGCACAAGATTGTCTATGGCCAGCTTGGTGCACATACACGGAGTGGCTGTGCAGGCATAAACCTCAAGGCCTGGCTCACAGCTAACCTGCCAGCACTTCAAAGGCACCGAGTCCGTAATGGAGCAACTGGCACCAGAGCGCGGACCGTCTGGGACACACACAAACACATCGCCCAGCGGGCGCATAGCCTCAATAAGCGCAGCTAAGCCGCGAGCGTTGAGACCATCGTCATTGGATATAAGGATTAAAGGTCGCATGATGTGACTTATTTCTTGCAAAGGTAATACTTTTTTTAGATAAATAAGCATAAAATAACGCTGATATGCGCGATTATCCAAAAAAATGCAATACCTTTGCATATTATATTAGCCTTTTTAGGCGCAAAACGTATCGGATATGGGTAAAATTATTGCTATTGCCAATCAAAAAGGCGGCGTGGGAAAGACTACCACAGCTATCAATCTGGCTGCTTCGCTGGCTATGCTGGAAAAGACTGTATTGCTAGTGGATGCCGACCCGCAGGCTAACTCGTCATCGGGTCTCGGAATAGAAGTAGGCAACATCGACTGCACCATCTACGACTGCCTCATCAACGGCGCCGATCCACACGACGCCATATATACTACTGACGTACCAAACCTAGACATCATCTCAAGCCATGTCACACTGGCCGGTGCCGAGCGCGAACTGTTTGCCATCGACAAGGGGCGCGAACTGCTCATGAAGAAGATGCTCGAACCCATGAAGGGCGAGTACGACTTTATCCTCATCGACTGCAGCCCGTCGCTGGGCTCCATCACCGTTAACGCCATCACAGCGGCCGACTCGGTGATTATCCCCGTGCAGTGCGAGTACTTCGCCCTCGAGGGCATTGCCCAGCTGCTCAATACTATCAAGCTCATCAAGCGCAAGCTCAATCCCGAACTGCAGATTGAGGGATTCCTCCTTACTATGTATGACGGTCGCCTCAAGCTCGCCAACCAAATCTACAACGAGGTCAAGCGACACTTCGAAGACCTGGTCTTCAAGACTGTCATCCAGCGCAATGTAAAGCTCTCCGAAGCTCCGTCCCACGGCATGGCTGCCATCCAGTATGACGCCGACGCCAAGGGTGCACGCAACTACCTCGCCCTCGCCAAGGAAATACTAAGCAAACAAAAATAACTCCTAACTCCTAACTCCTAACTCCTCACACCTCAATGCCTCCTCACAAAAAATTTCCCAACAAGAAACACAGTGCTCTGGGACGCGGTCTGGACGCGCTGATTTCCACCGACGATATCAACCCGCAGGGCTCATCGTCCATCAACGAGATTGAGATCAACCGTATCGTGGCTAACCCCAACCAGCCGCGCCGCGAGATGGATCAGGAGTCGCTGCAAGAGCTGGCCGACTCTATCACGCAAATAGGTATTGTGCAGCCCATCACGCTGAGGCAGATGGATGACGGCACCTACCAGATTATCGCCGGCGAGCGCCGTTGGCGAGCCAGCCAGCTGGCAGGCCTCACTACCATACCGGCCTATGTGCGCAAGGCTAGCGACGAGAGCGTGGCTCTCATGGCTCTGGTGGAAAACATACAGCGCGAAGACCTCAACGCTATTGAGATTGCGCTGGCCTACAGCAATATGCAGCAGGTCATGAACCTCACCCAGGAGGCAGTGGCCGAGAAAGTGGGCAAGAAGCGCACCACAGTGGCCAACTACCTGCGACTGCTCAAGCTCCCCGCTCCCGTGCAGCTGGCTTTGCGCAACAAACAGATCGACCAAGGCCACGCCCGAGCCATCCTCGGACTCAACAGTCCGGCGCAACAGGTGAGGCTCTTCCACGAGATACAAAAGAAAGACTACTCCGTGCGCAAGGTGGAGGAGATGGTCAAGGATATCAACAGCGGCAGCACCGTGAGCCGCACAGCCAAGAGCGCCAAGGCTGGCGACGCTGCCCTGCCCAAGGAACTGAAAGCCGTGCAGGACAGACTGGCCCAACTTACAGGCACTAAGGTGCAGGCCAAATATCTCGATGGCAAGGGACGGATCACCATTCCCTTCGCCAACGACAAAGAGATGGAGAGCATCATGACGATGCTCAGCAAGATAAAATAAATAAGGTGTGATAAGGACTGCCCGTGTAATAGTGATTATCTGTGCGCTCCTGTCGGCAGGCAGGGCGGACGCTGCTGACTGCCTCGCAGCAACAGATACCACCCAGACCAACATGGTGCAGTTCAACGCCGACACACTCGCCGCTTTCAATATCGACAGCCTCGCTCCACTGCTCAATCCACGCAAGATGAAGGCAGCAAGCCGCAAGAACCACCAGTTCATACCCAGCCCAAAGAGAGCCCTATGGCTGGCACTGGTGCTGCCTGGAGCCGGACAGATATACAACCGCAAATACTGGAAACTGCCTATCATCTATGGCGGATTCATAGGATGCACATACGCCCTGCTGTGGAACCAGCAGATGTACGACGACTACTCGCAGGCATACATCGACATCATGGACGACGACCCTGCCACCGCCTCCTACAACAATATGCTGCCAATGGGCTACGACATCAGCGGCCGAGAAGAACAGTTTAAGAAAATATTCAAGCATAAGCGCGACTACTACCGCAAATACCGCGACATGAGCATCTTCGCATTCTTCGGAGTATATCTGATTTCTGTGGTTGATGCATACGTCGACGCTCAACTCTCAACCTTTGATATAAGCAAAGACCTCAGCCTGAGCGTCGAGCCCGCCGCCATTGAGGTAACCAACAATATGGGCAACCGCAAGAGCCACGCAGTAGGCGTGCAATGCAGCCTTAACTTTTGATATAGCCAATTTTACAAACAGCCTATGAACAAGACATTTATTTTTGCAATACTGATGGCCGTCACCCTTCCGGCAATGGCACAGATTGATAACGATGAAGATATACTGGAAGACGAGGTTCCCTTCGGTCTGCAAGAGGCCGAGGAAGGCGAGGAGGATACCTACTTTGAGAGCAACTTCCTCACCCCGCTCGACGACGACGTAGAGCTCGAGGACAAGAATCCCTTCTTCAGCGACGAGTACTACGCCGAGCGTCTGAAAGCCATACCCGCCCCCGAGGAGTTTCATGTGTTCAACAGCACAGTCAAGAGCTACATCGACCGCTACGCCACCAGGCTGCGACGCTCTGTGTCCGTCATGCTGGGTAAGTATAACCTCTACGGCGACATCTTCGACGACATCATCAACCGCTACGAGCTGCCAGAGGTGCTACGCTACCTCCCCGTCATAGAGAGCGGTCTTAACCCCAAGGCCCGTAGCCGTGCCGGAGCAGGCGGACTGTGGCAGTTCATGCCCAGCACCGGCAAGATGTACGGCCTCGACATCAATAGCTGGGTGGACGAGCGCAACGACCCATACCTCTCTACCGATGCCGCAGCACGCATGCTCAAGCACGACTACGAGAAGTTTGGCGACTGGAGCCTCGTGCTCGCTGCCTACAACTGCGGTGCAGGCAATGTCAGCAAGGCTATCGCTCGCGCCGGTGGAGTGAAAGACTTCTGGGTTATCTATCCCTACCTGCCCAGAGAGACCCGCGGCTATGTGCCAGCTTTCATCGCTGCCACCTATATCATGAACAACTACAGCCAGCATAACATCAAGGCTCGCCACGCCATCAAAGCCATAGAGGTGGACACCGCCGTGGTGCACTACGATATGCGCATGGAGCAGATAGCCAAGGCATGCGGCATCACCGTTGACGAGATAAAGAGTTTCAATCCCCAGTACAAGACCACCTTTATCCCTGGCGGACGCCGACGCAGCACCATCGCGCTGCCCATCGACCTCACAGCACGCTTCGCCGGCATCGAGGACTCGCTCTATCAAGGCACTCTCGACATGAGCGCCCTCACCCTCGCCACCGACAGCACCACTGCCAACACCGAGACCGACCTCGACGAACAAGAGGTTGCTCCACCGACTCCCACCAACCGAAACTATAGCCGCTCGTCCAACTCACGCTATTCGCGCAGCCACGGACGCAACTCACGCGGCAGCCGCCACAGCCGTGGCGGACGTAGCCGCCAGGTCACCATCCAGCAGGGCGACAACCTAAGCAAGATAGCCAAGCGCAACCACACCACAGTGGCAGAGCTCAAGCGCAAAAACAATATCAAGGGCGACCGCATACGCGCCGGACAAAAGATAAGAGTAAAGTAGAATGGATCTTGAAAACACCGTAACCAATCCCGAGGAGCATGAAGAACTCGAAGTCTACCAAGAGTTCCGAAAGCTTCTTGACGCCTACCTCGCTTCCAACCATAGGAAGAAGGTAGATATCATTACGCGTGCTTTCAATTTTGCCCGACAAGCCCACAAGGGAGTGCGCCGCCGCTCCGGCGAGCCATACATCATGCACCCCATCGCCGTGGCCCGCATAGCATGCGAGGAGATTGGCCTCGGCTCCACTAGTATCTGCGCTGCACTCCTCCACGATGTGGTGGAAGATACCGAATACACCTTTGAGGATATACAAAACCTCTTCGGGCCCAAGATAGCCAACATCGTTGAGGGACTCACCAAGATATCCGGCGGCATCTTCGGCGAGCGTGCCTCGCTGCAGGCCGAGACCTTCAAGAAGCTGCTGCTCACCATGAGCGAAGACATACGCGTCATCCTCATCAAAATCTCCGACCGCCTCCACAATATGCGCACCCTCTCCTCCATGCTGCCAAGCAAGCAGTATAAGATTGCCGGAGAGACACTCTACATCTACGCACCCATCGCCAGCCGATTGGGACTCAACCGCATAAAGAACGAACTCGAGGACCTCAGCTTCCGCTATGAGCACCCCGATGACTATAAGCTCATCAAGCAAAAGCTCACCTCCTCCCAGGAAGAGCGCGAGACGGTCTTCCAAGAGTTCACCGCACCCATACGCACAGCCCTCGACAAGCTGGGGCTCAACTACTCCATCGAAGCACGCATCAAGACCCCCTACTCCATCTGGAAGAAGATGCAGGACAAGCACGTCACCTTTGAGGAAATCTTCGACATCCTCGCCACACGCATCATCTTCGAGCCAAAGCCTGGAGAGGACGAGGTCAACACCTGCTTCAATATCTACGTGGCTCTCACACGCATCTACACCCTCCACCCCGACCGCACACGCGACTGGGTAAACCATCCCAAGGCCAATGGCTATCAGGCGCTACACGTCACACTCATGAGCACCCACGGCCAGTGGATTGAGGTGCAGATACGCTCACAGCGCATGCAGGACATCGCCGAGCAGGGTGTGGCTGCCCACTGGAGATACAAAAACCACGAGCAGACCGACACCACGCAGGAGAAAAGCAATGAGGAGGCTGCCGCCGACGCCAAGATGGACGGATGGATTCACACCATCAAGGAGATACTCGACGACCCGCAGCCCGACACCCTCGACCTGCTCGACACCATCAAGCTCAATCTCTTTGCCTCAGAGATAGTCGTCTTCACACCCAAGGGCGAGATAAAGACAATGCCGGCCGGTGCCACAGCACTCGACTTCGCATTCTCCATACACTCCTTCCTTGGCACCAACTGCATCGGAGCCAAGGTCAACCACCACCTCGTGCCTGCCACCGAGCCACTCAACTCCGGCGACCAGGTGGAGATACTCACCGCACGACAGCAACAGGTTAAGCGAGAGTGGCTCGACTATGTCACCACAGCCAAGGCCAAGAGCAAGATACAAGCATGCCTGCGCAAGATGGAGCGCGACAAGCAGAACGAGGGCGAACGACGCATACGCGATTTCCTCATGGACAAAGGCATCGAGTACAACACCAACATACTCGACAGACTGCGTATCTTCCATCAGCGCCCAACCGCGCGCAAGCTACTGCTCGATGTGGCCGACGGACAGATTGCCCTCGGCGACGACGACATCAACTTCCTGCGAGGCAAGAATAAAAACAACAACGGCAACTCCTTCACCTGGCGTAGCCTCATTCCCTTCGTCAAGTCGGGCAATGGCCAATCGTCAACCGACAATGGTCAATCGTCAATGGCCAACGGTCAATCTTCAATGGTCAATGGTCAATGGCCAATGGCCATCGACCGCAAGAGCGTCTTCGTTATTGACGAGAGCACCATCGAGCACTGCCATATCGCACCGTGCTGCAAACCTATCCCCGATGATGATGCCCTGGGCTACATCGACGAGACCGCCAAGACCTTCACCCTCCACAAGCGCGAATGCGAAGAGGCCAACAAGCTTAAGAGCCAGTTCGGCAACAACATCGTAGCCGTGAGGTGGAACATGCAGCGCGGCCATCTCTTCGAGACCACCATCCGCGTGGAGGGAGCCGACGAGATGGGCACACTCTTCCAGATAGCCGAGTCGCTGTTCAAGCATAGCGGACTCAATGTCAAAGGACTCAACATACAGACCGACAAGGGATTCTTCCATGCCGACCTCTCCGTACTCGTCCACGACATCAAGGAGGTACACGCCCTCTGCGAAGACCTCCTCAAGATAGAGGCCATCCTCAAAGCCGTCAGAGTCTGAAAGATTTAATACAAAAATATACCTCTATTTTAGAAAAAAAGTTGTAATTTTGCCGCTCCCAAAAACTCCACATCTTACATTTTACATATAACATTTTACATATAACATTTTACATATAACATTTTACATATAACATTTTACATCTATGGACATTAAGAATATAAAGACCGCCCTCGTTTCTGTATTTCATAAGGACGGGCTTGAGAGCATCCTGAAGAAGCTGGATGCTGAAGGCGTACAACTCCTCTCCACCGGCGGCACCCAGAGCTTCATTGAGGGCCTGGGCTACAAATGCGCCAAAGTAGAAGACCTCACCAGCTATCCCTCCATCCTCGGCGGTCGCGTTAAGACACTCCACCCCAAAGTGTTCGGCGGCATCCTCGGTCGCAGGGAGCTCGACGGCGACCGTGAGCAGATGGCCAAGTACGAGATTCCCGAGATTGACCTCGTCATCGTTGACCTCTACCCCTTCGAGGAGACCGTCAAGAGCGGTGCCAGCGAGGCTGACATCATCGAGAAGATTGACATCGGTGGCATCTCCCTCATCAGAGCTGCAGCCAAGAACTTCAACGATGTGGTCATCGTGCCCAGCAAGGCCGAGTATGCCATGCTTGACGATATCCTCACCCGCAGCGGTGCCAAGACCACCCTGCAGGAGCGCAAGACATTTGCCGAGCGTGCCTTCGGCGTCAGCAGCCACTACGACACCGCCATCCACAACTGGTTCGCAAAATAAAATCTTACATATAACATCTTACATCTTACATAACTATGGGCTTCTTTTCTTTCACCCAAGAACTGGCAATGGACCTCGGCACCGCCAACACCATCATCCTGCACGACGGCAAGATTGTGGTGGACGAGCCATCGGTCGTTGCCCTTGACCGTTTGTCAAACAAGACTCTGGCTGTCGGCAGCAAGGCTAAGCTGATGTATGAAAAGCACAACGACAAGATCCGAGTTATCCGTCCGCTCCGCGACGGTGTGATTGCCGACTTCTACGCCTGCGAGCAGATGATGCGTGGCCTTATCCGCATGGTACGCAGTGGTAGCCGTATGTTCTCGCCCTCACTCAGAATGGTTATCGGTGTACCCTCGGGCGCTACCGAGGTTGAGCTACGCGCTGTACGCGACTCTGCCGAGCATGCCGGAGGCCGCGATGTATATCTCATTTTCGAGCCTATGGCCTCAGCCCTTGGTGTGGGCATCGATGTGGAGGCACCGGAAGGCAACATGGTCGTTGACATCGGTGGCGGTACCACCGAGATTGCCGTTATCTCTCTGGGCGGCATAGTGGTCAACAACTCCATCCGCATGGCAGGCGACGAGTTCACCGCCAACATCCAGGACTACATGAGCCGCCAGCACAATGTGAAGGTCAGCGAGCGTATGGCCGAGCGTATCAAGATACACGTAGGTGCTGCCCTTACCGACCTCCCCGAGGATGCTCCCGAGGAGTATATCGTGCATGGCCCCAACAAGATTACTGCTCTGCCCATGGAGGTGCAGGTTTGCTATCAGGAGATAGCCCACTGCCTCGACAAGTCGATTGCACGCATTGAGACCGCCGTGCTGCAGGCACTGGAGGAGACTCCCCCCGAGCTCTATGCCGACATCGTCAAGAACGGTATCTTCCTCACCGGTGGTGGTGCATTGCTCCGCGGACTGGGCAAGCGCCTGACCGACAGGCTCAACATCCAGTTCCATGTGGCCGAAGACCCGCTCCACTGCGTGGCTCGCGGCACAGGCATCGCGCTTAAGAATATCGACCACTTCTCTTTCTTGATGAGATAAGCTTTGGCTGCGCTGATAGAATTCCTCAAGAAGTACAATTACTGGTTCATCTTCATTCTGTTGGAGGTGGCCAGTTTTGTGTTGTTCTTCAGGTTCAACAGCTATCAGGGCAGCGTATGGTTTACGCAGACCAACAGTCTAGCCGCCAAGGTCAACAAGCTCTATACCGACGCAGAGGCATTCATCCACCTCGACGAGGTCAACAGCAAGCTCACGGCACAAAACACCATGCTGCAGATGCAGGTCAGCCAGCTGCGCGACCAACTGAAGGACGCCACCCATAAGCCCTCCATCAACGACCGCCATATCCTCGACTCACTCAGCGGCTACACCATCTACAGCGCTCGCGTGGTGTCGGCATCCATCGTCAAGAACGAGAACTATATCGTCATCGACAAGGGCAGCGCCGACGGCATAAAGCCCGAGATGGGCGTAGTCGGTGGTGGCGGAGTGGTAGGCATCGTCAGGATAGTCAACAGCCACTACTCGCTCGTGCTGCCCATCATCAACCGCAACTCGCGCATCAGCTGCCGCATACGCCGCACAGGCTACTACGGCTCGCTCATCTGGGACGGCGGCAGCATCTTCTACGCCAACCTCGTGGGAGTGCCCCAGTATGCCAGGGCCAAGCGTGGCGATGCCATAGAGACCAGCGGCTACTCCACCGTCTTCCCGCCGGGACTCTTCGTGGGCAAGGTCACCGACATCAAGCACGCCCCCGACGGACTGTCGCAGCAGCTGGTGGTCAATCTCGGCACCAACTTCGGCAATCTGCGCGATGTAAATGTGTTTGAGAATCTACACAAGCAGGAGATACAGTCGCTGATACAGATCAACGACTCGCTGAGTAGCAAACAATAGTGAGAGACCAACAAACCACATAACGCAATGATTCAGGCATTTATCCGACAGACATTCAGGCTGCTCCTGCTGCTGGCCGTGCAGGTGATGGTGCTCAACCATGTGCACATCTTCGGCTATGCCACGCCTCTGATTTGCGTCTATTTCATTCTCCTCATGCCGCTGGGCGCTCCCCGCTGGACCAAGCTGCTATGGGCTTTTGCCACCGGCGTGCTGTTCGACATGTTTGCCAACACCCCCGGCATGATGGCAGCCACCCTCACTCTGGTGGCAATGATACAGCCACACATGCTCACCCTCATTGGCGGCGTTGACAAGGACGACGATGACGACGAGAATACCCCTCCCACCATGGCCCGACTGGGCAAATTCCCCTTTATGCGCTACATCACTGTGGGCGTGCTCATTCAGTGTATCGTCTTTTATCTGCTGGAGACCTTCTCCTTCTTCAGCATCACCGACACACTAATCAACATCGTGGGCAGCACGGTGCTGTCCACCTTCATCATCTGGGTAATACAGAGTATCCGTGAGAAACTTTGACTTAGAGAAGCGCAAATACACCATAGCGATAATGGCCATCGTCATTATCGCCGTTTATATTGTGCGCCTCCTCAGTCTGCAGATATTCAGCGATGCCTACAAGACCAGCGCCGACTCCAACGCCTTCTTCCATAAGATACAGTACCCTGCCCGCGGACTCATCTACGACCGCGACAGCACCCTCATGGTTTACAACGAGTCGGCCTACAACATCATGGTAGTCATGGACGAGCAGCAGGGCGTGGACACCCTCGACTTCTGCCGCACCATCGGCATCACACGCGACGACTACATCCGCCGCATGGACAAGATCAAGGACCGCAACCTCAACCCGGGCTACTCGCGCTACACCCCCCAGCTCTTCTACGCACAGATCACCCCCGAGCAGTTTGCCGTCTTTCAGGAGAAGCTCTACAAGTTCCGCGGCTTCTATCCCGAGCTGCGCACCGTCAGGCGCTACTCCACCACCGTCGGAGCCCATGTGCTGGGCGATGTCGGCGAGGTCAACCAGGCCGAGATAGACTCCGACGCCTACTACCGTCAGGGCGACTTCATCGGCAAGCTCGGCATCGAGAGCTCCTACGAGAAAGACCTGCGCGGACAGAAAGGCGTGCAGATACTGCTGCGCGATGTCAAGGGACGCATCAAGGGTGCCTACCAGAACGGGCGATTCGACCAAGGTGCCGTGCCCGGCAAGAACCTCTACCTCGGCATCGACCAAGACCTGCAAGCTCTCGGCGAGCGGCTGCTCCACGGCAAGATAGGCACCATCGTGGCCATCGAGCCCTCCACCGGCGAAGTGCTCTGCCTCGTCTCCTCGCCCTCCTACGACCCACACCTCCTGATAGGTCCCGACCGCGGCAAGAACTATATCAAGCTCGCCGCCGACCCCTACAAGCCGCTCTACAACCGCGCCATCATGGGCCAGTATCCGCCGGGCTCCACCTTCAAGACCTCGCAGGGACTCACCTTCCTGCAGGAGGGCGTCATCACACCCCAGACCGCCTACCCCTGCCACCGCGGCTTCATCAATGCCGGACTCCGCGTGGGCTGCCACGGCCACGCCTCCCCCGCCCAACTCAAGTTCGCCATACAGACCTCCTGCAACGCCTACTTCTGCTGGGGCTTCTTCCACATGATCAACAAGCGCCGCTACGGCTCCTATGAGAAAGCCTTCACCACGTGGAAAGACTACATGGTGTCCATGGGCTTCGGCTACCGCCTCGGCATCGACCTGCCGGGCGAGAAGCGCGGCTTTATCCCCAATGTGGAGTACTACAACAAATGGTACGGCAAGGACGGCTGGACAGGCCAGACCATCATCAGCGATGCCATAGGCCAGGGCGAGGTGCTCCTCACCCCGCTGCAGATAGCCAACCTCGCCGCCACCATCGCCAACCGCGGCTACTACTATACACCCCACGTAGTGCGCAGCGTAGAGGGCCGCCAGATAGACACCACCTACACCAAGCGCCACTACACCAAGGTCGATAAGCACTACTACGACCTCGTGGCCGAAGGCATGCGGGCCGCCGTCATGGGCGGCACCTGCCGCTCGGGTGCCATCCCAGGCATCGAGGTGTGCGGCAAGACGGGCACCGCACAAAACCACGGGCGCGACCACTCCATCTTCATGGGCTTCGCCCCCATGAACGACCCCAAGATAGCCGTGTCCGTCTATGTGGAGAACGGCGGCTTCGGCGCCACCTATGGCGTGCCCATCGGCTCGCTTATCATGGAACAATATCTCAACGGCCACCTCTCGCCCTCCTCCGAGGGACGCGCCGCCAGCTTCGCATCAAGAACCATCAGCTATGGCACCGGTATCAGATAACAACAACCCCAGCGTCTTCCGCTCCATCGATTGGTGGACCATCCTCATCTACCTGCTCCTGCTGGCAGCAGGATGGGTGAGCGTCGTCGGTGCCAGCTATAGCTACGACATGCCCGACATCTTCGACTTCGCGGCACGCTCCGGCAAGCAGCTCACCTGGATAGGCTGCTCCTTTGCCCTCGCGCTCGTGCTGCTGCTCACCGACGACCGCATCTTCGACACCCTCGCCCCCCTTATCTATGTCGCGTTCATGTGTCTGCTGCTCGTCACCCCCTTCGTAGCCACCAATATCAAGGGCTCCTATTCGTGGATATCCCTCGGGCCCGTCAGCCTGCAGCCCGCCGAGTTCGCCAAGTGCGCCACAGCCCTCATGCTCGCCCGCTACATGGGCTCCTACACCTTCAACCTCCAGAACCGCAAGCACTTCATCAGCGCCGCCGCCATCGTGTTGCTGCCCGTAGCTCTCATCCTCATGCAGCGCGAGACAGGCTCCGCCCTCGTCTATCTCTCCCTCGCCCTCGTGTTCTATCGTGAGGGCATGAGCGGCACCATCCTCTTCGTGGCCTTCGCCGCCGTCGTCTATTTCGTGGTCGGCCTCAAGTTCAGCATCATCACCATGCCCGCCAGCACCACCCCCGTCGGCACCTTCTCCGTCCTCGTGCTCGTGTGGGCGTTCACCCTCCTGCTGCTACGCCTCTACGACAAGAGCCGCACCTGTCTCCGCCCCCTCCTCCTGTGGGGACTCGCCACCATCGCCGTCAGCTACCTCCTCCAGATAATCCTCAACTCCCAATTCCCCAATTCCTCATTTCTAATTTCTAATTTCTCATTCTTGACTCTGTCCCTGACAGCATTGTGTCTCGGCAGCGCCATCTACCTCTTCATGCAGAGCCTGCGTCAGCGTAGCCGCAACCTCATGCTCATCGGAGTGTTCGCCATCGGCTCCCTCGCCGTCTTCTACACCGCCGACTACGCCCTCAACCATGCCCTTGCGCCCCACCAGCAGCAGCGTGTCAAAGTGCTCCTCGGACTGGAGGAAGACCTCAGCGGCGCGGGCTACAACGTCCATCAGAGCGAGATAGCCATCGGCTCCGGCGGCTTCATCGGCAAGGGCTTCCTCAACGGCACCCAGACCAAACTCAAATACGTGCCCGAGCAGGACACCGACTTCATCTTCTGCACCGTAGGCGAGGAGCACGGCTTCGTGGGCAGCGCTCTGGTATTGATATTATTCCTGATACTCATCCTGCGGCTCATCCATGTCGCGGAGCGCCAGACCCACAATATGGCGCGCATCTACGGTTACTGTGTCATCAGCATCCTGCTCTTCCACGTATTGATCAATATCGGCATGGTCATGGGCATCATGCCCGTCATCGGCATTCCCCTCCCCTTCTTCAGCTACGGCGGCAGCTCCCTCTGGGGCTTCACCCTCCTGCTCTTCATCTTCCTCCGCTTCGATGCCGGCCGCAACCGCTACCGCCGATAGCCCTTTATCAGTCTCTATTCTCTGTTCTCTATTCTCTATTCTCTATTCACTCTCTTCTGCCCCTAAGTTAGGGGAAGTCCCCGTAAGGGGGATGGGGTGTGCGACTTAGAGGTGGAAGCTAGAGAGGAGGTCTTCTCCTAGCTCGGCTATCCAGGCTAGTCCCACTATCTAGGATTCCGCAAGTGAGCCTTTTTTATGTTTTTGCTTTGCATCAGACGATGAGCCATGAGCGTTAGCTCCTTGGCGTAGTCGTTGCGAGTAAATATGTTTTTTTTACCCTCATGATTGATTTTTAATTGAAAAAATTAGGTTATAACTAAATTTTTCTCTAATTTTGCAACACCAATTTCAAGTAAAAATGCCTAAAGTAACTATAAAGAACTTAAGTCAGACCGAAACTAATGGTCTGTTTTTCCATCGTTTTTGAGAATGAGGATTACTCTGAATTTGAAAAGTTCATCCAGAAATTCAAAGACGAGGCCGACGTTGCCCGCGATCTTAATGTTATCCTTTCATATATACAGCATATGGTAGAAGGAGCGGGATTCCTTGAACGCTATTTTCGTCCAGAAGGCAAATATAGCGATAACGTATGTGCTCTCCCTATTGTATCTGGAAAACTACGTCTATACTGCTTGAGACTGTCAGATAGCGTATTGATAGCAGGTGGCGGTGGGCGCAAAGCAACCGGGACATACCAAGAAGATGAAAATCTTGCAGGGTATGTTATCAGTCTCCAAAAACTGGATAACCTGATACAGGCAGAAATTAAGAAGGGGAAGATTACCATCGAAAAAACAGTATTGCCAGACCTAGACAACAAAACTTTTAACCTATGAAAAACAGAAACCTCTATCTTGAAGCAGTCCAAAATATTCCAGATGAGGTTAAGCGGGAAACTAGACTGACTTTTGCCATAGCCGACAAGATTGCTTCGCTTCTTCATCAAAAAAATCTTTCCCAAAAAGACCTCGCACTAAAAATGGGTAAGAGCGAGGCTGAAGTGTCAGTATGGCTATCTGGACAGCATAATTTCACCTTACGCACGTTAGCAAAACTGTCTTCTGCCTTAGGAACAGACATTGTTGCAGTCTGAAGACATGAAGACACAAGGGATAGGGGCAACCTTAACTGTTCTTCTTGTAGCTCTTGACAGCCCAGATTGCCATGACGGAGGAGATGACGCTGAGAGCGAGTACTTGATGGGCGATGGCCGGGAAGGTGCCACCACGCACGAAGACGGTGCGGATGGCATCGATGAAGTAGTGCATGGGGTTGACGTAAGTAGTCATATATGCCAACTCTGGCATAGAACGCGTGGGAGTAAAGAGGCCCGAGAGCAGCAGCATGCAGACAACAAAGAACCACATGACGAGCATAGCTTGCTGCATGGTATCGCTGTAGTTCGACACTATCAGCCCAAACGACGAGAAGAACAGCGCCAACAGTATTGCCAACAGATAGACGAGCCAGAGCGACCCCTCACAGGTGATGCCATAGACAAGCCACGAGAGCACAAGGCAAAGGGAGAGCACCAGCAGTCCGATAATCCAATAAGGAATCAGTTTGGCGAGGATAAACGACCATTTCGAGACAGGGGTAACATTGATTTGCTCAATGGTGCCCTTTTCTTTTTCTCCCACAATGTTCAGCGCTGGCAGGAAACCGCAAAGCATCATCATCAGGATTCCCATCAGGGCGGGAATCATGAAGACTTTGTAGTTCTGACCTTTATTATAAAGACTGAGAATTGAGAATTGAGAATAGAGAATCAGTTGGCGCGATGTGACAATTTGCGAGAGATACGCTGAGCCAATCGAACCTTTGGTACCATTGACGGCATTAGCAGCGATGAGGTATTGGCCATCGCGGATTTCAAGGATGATATCAGCCTTAGAGGTCTCTATATCCTTAATGGCTTCATGATAAGTTGCTTTTTGACCATTAAAGATAAAATAGTTCGATGCCTCTATCTGGTGGACGAGTTGCTGGGATTGTGTGGTGCGGTCAATATCCACCACATCCACACGGATGTTCTTCACCTCCTGATTCATGACCCAAGGCATGACGCACATCACCATGATGGGGAAGATGAAGATAATTTTCGGCATAAACGTGTTGCGCCGAATCTGCAGGAACTCCTTTTGAAGCAAATATTTAATCATAGGCGCGTCTTGAATTTCTTTAGTGAAACAACGAGCAACAGGGCAGTCATGCCGATCAGAATCACCACTTCGCGCCATACCTCCTGAACGCCTACACCCATAATCATCAGCTTGCGCATGGCCTGGATATAGTAACGTGGTGGTATAACATCAGAAATCCATTGCAATATAGTAGGCATTGATTCCACAGGAAACAGCATACCAGAGAGCATCACCGTAGGCAAGAGCAACACCATCGCCGATACTAGCAAAGCCACGAACTGAGTCTGAGCAATGTTAGAGATAAGCAGGCCAAGCGAAAGGGCCAGCAGGATATAGATGAGCGACAGCACCAGTATCCACCCCAGAGAACCCTGCAGCGGCACTTGGAGCACAGTTGACGACATCAGCAGTATCATCGTCAGAATCACAAGAGCCAACAATAGATAAGGCACCACCTTCGCCACAATAATCATCAGCGGCTTTATCGGCGAGACAAGCAACACCTCCATCGTGCCACGTTCTTTCTCACGGACAATCGATACGGAGGTCATCATAGCACATATCAGCAACAACAGCATACCCATGATAGCCGGCACGAAGTTATAGGCCGACTTCATCCTTGGATTATAGAGCAACTTCTGACTAATCAGCGACACACTAGGATTTGCTACAACTTGCTGGGCATAGGTCGTCCATTGCTGAGCCATATTGGGATCGGAGCCATCGACAATGAACTGAGCACCTTGATGCTTGAGAGCGAAGACAATAGCGAGGTCGGCCTTCTGGCTGCGAATCATCCATTCCGCCTCCTTCGGTGTGCTCACCGCTTTGACAATCGTAAAGTATTCAGATGCCGCCAGTCGGTCTACAGCCTGCTGCGTCAGGTGGTCCATCTGAGAAGTCACCACCACTGTGCGCACATTCTTCACGTCGTTGGTGATGGCGAAGCCGAAGAGCAGCATCAGCACAATAGGCATGCCAAAGAGTATCAGCATCGTACGCTTGTCGCGCAGAATGTGTCGCATCTCCTTTATGACAAATGATATAAACTGCCTCATTAATTTACAATTTACAATTTAGTCTGACGACCTTGTGGCCTGACGTGCCAGATACGTAAACACATGATCCATATCGGGCTGGTTCAAATTGCGCTTCAGTTCCTCAGCCGTTCCCATCGCACTAATCTTGCCATCCACCATGATGGAGATGCGGTCGCAGTATTCAGCTTCATCCATATAGTGGGTCGTCACGAAGACGGTAATACCTCGTGATGCTGCCTCGTAAATCAATTCCCAGAACTGATGACGTGTAGCAGGATCGACACCCCCCGTCGGCTCGTCGAGAAACACGATGGCTGGCTCGTGAAAGATACTCACTGAGAACGCCAGTTTCTGTTTCCAACCCAAGGGCAGAGAACCCACAAGGTCGTTTTTATGATCCTCGAACTTCAGCTGACGCAGCAAGTCATCCGTTTTCGTCTTAATCTCTTCACTTCCCATACCGTAGATGCCTCCAAAGAGTCGGATATTCTCAGCCACCGTCAAGTCTTCATACAACGAGAATCGCTGCGACATATAGCCGATATGTTTCTTAATCTGCTCATGTTCCGTTCGGATATCGTAGCCTGCCACACGTCCCGTGCCACTCGTAGGCTGGTTCAGTCCTGTCAGCATATGCATCGCTGTCGTCTTGCCTGCTCCATTGGCTCCTAAGAAACCGAATATCTCACCTTTCTTAACTGTAAAAGAAATGTCATCCACGGCATGAAAGTCACCGAAGGCCTTGACCAAGTGCTCCACCTCAATGACGTTGTCACTTGAACCCTGAACCTTGAACCTTGAACCGTTTTCAAGGCCTGGCGGATTGAAGATTTCCTTAAATCTATCAAGGATTATCTCTGGCGTATCGATGCCCATCACTCTTCCTTCGCTCAAGAACGCCACACGCTCACACCGTCGTACCTCATCGAGATAGGGCGTGGAAGCCACGATGGTGATATCGCGCTCCTTAAGCATCGACAGCATCTCCCAGAACTCCTTGCGACTCACAGGGTCAACACCCGTGGTGGGCTCATCAAGCAATAGCACACTGGGCTGATGCACTAGCGCACAACTCAGCGCCAGCTTCTGTTTCATACCGCCCGACAGCGCCCCAGCCTTGCGGTCCTTAAACCGCTCTATCTGAGAATAGATGGCCTTAATAGAGTCATAGCCCTCGTCAACTGTCGTTCCAAAGAGCGTGGCAAAAAACTTCAGGTTCTCCTCTACCGTCAAATCCTGATACAGCGAAAACCGTCCGGGCATATAGCCCACACGTCGACGTATCTCATTCATCTGTTTCACCACATCGAAGCCATCCACCGTCGCCGTACCTTTGTCTGCCAATAGCAGCGTACAGAGAATGCGGAACATCGATGTCTTGCCCGCTCCGTCAGGGCCAATCAGTCCGAATACCTCGCCCTTACCAACGGAGAATGACACGTCCTGCAATGCCTTAACCCTGCCGTAGCTCTTACTGATATGACTGACATCTATGGCATTCATAATTCTAAATGGTCAATAGTCAATGGTCAATGGTCAATTGAATTTCACTTCCCCATACATACCAATCTTGACGTAACCGTCGTTTCTGATGGCCAGCTTCACCGCATACACCAAATCGGCACGTT
Source organism: Bacteroidaceae bacterium (assembly GCA_017458585.1). Classification (GTDB taxonomy): domain Bacteria; phylum Bacteroidota; class Bacteroidia; order Bacteroidales; family Bacteroidaceae; genus UBA6382. The sequence goes on along the minus strand of JAFTAJ010000016.1, from coordinate 3,621 downwards.
CGTCATCTGTCAATATGGTCTTGGGCGTGAACTCTGATTTGCTTGAAATCCAGCTCACTGTTCCATCGTACTCCTTCTTCTGACCATCGCCATAGTCTGCAAACACCCTCGCCTGCTGGCCAACCTTGATGTCCTTCAACTGTGCCGAAGTGACGTAGGCACGGATGTACATCTCCTCCGTATCGGCCATCTTAAACAGCGGCTTTCCAACACCGACATACTCACCCCTCTCGACGTATTTCTCCAGCACGATGCCCTTAATAGGAGTAACGATATGGCACTTTCGCAACTGGTCACGCAATTGGTCAACTTGTACATCGACTGTTGACTGTTGAGAATTGAGAGTTGAAAGCTGGGTGTTTAGTGATGAGATTTGCGCATTAAGTTGTTTCTGCAACACCTGTACTTGACTTGTGGCATCGTCAAGCATCTTGCTGGGTGCCGCTCCATCAGCCACCAATTCCTTGTAGCGTTGCTGTTCCTGCTTGGCCTTGGCCAATTGCTGACGCGTAGCCGCAATCTGCGCTTCGCTGTCGGGTTTCTGACTCTGATAGACCGCTTTTGTCGCTCCCGCTTGCTTAATCTTCAGCCAAATCTGAGTTGTGTCTATCAGACCCACCTCTTGTGCAAGATTAAGTTCGTCGCCCTCCGTCACATCAAAGTACATCAGCGCACCACTCTGTTCTGCAGCTACTGTAACTTCCGTAGCCTCAAAGGTTCCTGTGGCATCGAATTCTTTCTCTTTGCTTCCGCAGGATGCCAGCATTAGCATTGCACCTGCCATTGCCAATATCTTTTTCATACCTTTGTTATTGATTTGTTGTATATTTCAGGTCATAAATCTCTTTCAGCATCTCTATTTCGTGTATCCGCCCGTTGACCTTGGCTGCATTCTCATTGTTGATTTCTTTCACCAGGTCATTCACGTCAATGATGCCATGCGAGAGCTTTGACTCAGCCGCCTTGCGGATGGATGAGAGCAAAGTGATAATTTCCTCGTCATCGGCCATCAGTTTCTTATAGCGCTCGATGTTCTCATTATGCTGAATCTGCTCCAGATGATTATTGAAAAGGAATGTCTCTCGTTGAACATTGAACATCGAACGTTGGACATTCAGTTTCGCCTTGTCGTTCTTACGGGTATAGAGAGCACCGATGTTCCATGTCACACTGGCGCCAATCATACCGTTCAAAGAGAACCTTCGCCTCATCATATCCTCGAACATATTATAGCCTGGATAACCGTAATATCCCTGTGCAAACACACCCAATCTGGGCTTCAGTGCTGCATCGAGAGCTTTCTCTTGTGCATCAGCCAGGCGCAGTTGAGCATCAATCGCTTTCAATTCCGGCCTGCTATTATTGATTATTGGATATTGAACACTATTCGTCGGCTTCACGGCCTCTTTCACCTCCATACCACAAAAAGCCGAGAGCATCCTCCGCAAGGCACTACGTTGTGCCTTCAGCCCTGTGGCCTGCTGTACCGCCTTTAGCCGTTCCGCCTTCACGTTCAGAAAGTCACTCTCAGCAGCTGTGCCACCTTTCAGCATCGATGACAGTTTCTTCTCGTTTGCTGACAACATCTCCTGCAGGTCTTTATTGAGTTGTATCTGCTCATCAAGCAGCAGCAGCCCGAAGTACATCTCATTCACCCGCTTGCGTACATTATATAGGTTTACCTCGTTCTGGGCCGCCTGCACCTCGCCCTGCTGACGGGCAATTTCTTTCTGACTCTTAATGGCTCCGCCATCAAAAACCGTCTGCTGAATATCAATGCCTACACGATACTGGTCCCTCTTCAGACCTTCCATGTTAATACCCATCGTCTGGTACATCGACTGCATCTGGTCTGGAAACGCCGTCACATCACTCTGTAGCGTAGCCCGTGCCGAGGCCGTCACCTGCGGCAACCAACCTTTCTGTATGTTGGCCACCGTCAACTCCGTTGTCTTCTCAATCAGCCCATACTGCTGAATCAGCGGGTAGTTGCGCTCTGCCGACTGCAAACAGTCTTCCAATGTCTGCGCCTGCGCCATCATCGGAAGCATTAAAAGTCCAAAAATGATTCTTCGCATAACCGTTACATTAAATCTACGCTGCAAAAGTATGATGTTTTTGTCAAACTCATATTATCTATCATTAGCAAAAAATATCCTTTTTGTTTGATTTGCCTACAAATAGGATATTAATAGAAATGTTTTTATTATCTTTGCACCAAGTTTAATGATATATTATATATGAATAAGACTCCGAAACTGATGAACTACTCGCGGATGAAGGATCTGCTGAGTCCCCATATCGCACAAATACGTGAAAAGTCTTTTATCAGCAATGAGCTGGGGATGGTATACGGCGACCCCAGCGCGTTTCTGATGGTACTTAAACAAAGTCAGCCCCCCTTCAGCATTGACGATTATCGTTTAGGCATAATTGTGCAAGGCGAAATACATGCCAGCATCAATCTTGTAGAACGACGGATTAACGCTGGCACATTGGTATTTCTGGGACCCAGTTCTATCCTTAGCCCCATCAGTTTCAGCGATGATATTGAAATCTATGGTTTGGCGCTTTTTGCCGACTTCCCCATGCCTTTTGCTGTAGGGCAAATGCCATTGTCATTTAACGGACAGGTGCGTGACTTCCAAATAAGGGCAGATGTAAATGACATTGATACTGCCCGCCATATCATGGACACCATCTGGCATACCATCCAACAAAAAGATTACAATCGCCAAACCGTCAGCAGTCTTGTGGCAGCCATGATGCATCACTACGACGGACTTTATCGCCAGCACACAGAATTGCTACAGGCCTCACAAAGTCGTGAACAAACTATTTTCGAACGCTTCATTTACCTTGTCAACCAGTATGCTACGCGCGAACATCGAATTGGTTTCTATGCCGACAAGATGTATCTCACACAGCGCTATCTTGGTACCGTTATCCGGCAGGCCAGTGGTATCACCGCCAAGGAATGGATTGACCGCGCACTAATGGCACATATCAAGATAGAACTGAAACATTCCGACAAGTCAATTGCCAGAATTTCAGAAGAATTGAACTTCCCAAATCCTGCTTTCTTCAGTAAATATTTCAAACGCTTTACCAACCAAACACCGTTGGAATATAAACAGAGAAAATGAGACTCCCTTAATCTCCTGCTCCCCTCCCATCAACTCCCATCTTCTCCCTAAAGACCTTAAACTCCCCCTCCAACATTTAGGAGTGGCCCCGAAAGGCCGGGGCGTATGATGATTATGTCTGATGTAATATTTGTTTTTCCACGTTTTTCCAATGACATTATGGCGAGAGCGAGAATGTTTTTCTATGTTTTTGCCAATGAGCCGTGAGCGTTAGCTCCTTGGCGTAGTCGCTGCGTGTGGCGCGAGCTTGCTTGCAGCCAGATGCAGAGACTGCTGCAAGAAACGTATGCAATACGTGGCTCATTGGAGTTTTTTCTGTTTTTGTTTAATATCTGTGATTTCTGTGCGAAATACTCTCCCGCAAGCCGCCATTGTCAAAATATTTCGTACTAAAAAGCCCCTTTTGAGGCCTCTAGAATCGCGTGTACGAAAACGAACTGAACATCGCACCGAAATAGCGCGAATATGGCGATTT
>JAFTAJ010000015.1 GCA_017458585.1 Bacteroidaceae bacterium | reverse complement strand
GATAATTAGAGGACGGCATTCAGCGTCTCCTTCCAACGGGCGTATGCCTCCATATAAGCAGCACGATGGATTTCGCTGGGCTCGATAACGTCGAGCTTCTCGAGGGTGGCGAAGGCCTCGTCGGCATCACGATAGATGTCAGCACCAATGCCGGCTCCTTTAGCAGCTCCTGCAGCGCCATCGGTGTCGTAGAGCTCGATAGTGGCACCGCTGACACCTGCCAGCGTATCGCGGAATAAGGGCGAGAGGAACATATTGGCACGGCCTGCATGAATCTTCTGAATATCCATACCCATCTGCTGCATCACCTCCATACCATAGCAGAAGGAGAACACAATGCCCTCCTGGGCAGCACGAACGAGGTGGGCTTTGGAGTGCTTGTTGAAGTTGACGCCATGAATGCTGCACCCCACCTCCTTGTTCTCAAGTACACGCTCGGCACCATTGCCGAAAGGAATGACTCTTACGCCATCACTGCCTATGGGCACCTGTGCGGCAAGGTCGTTCATCTGGGCATAACTGATATCGGGGGTTATATTACGGTGTGTCCAGGCATTGAGGATGCCCGTACCGTTAATGCAGAGGAGGACGCCAAGGCGGGTTGCGGTTGCCGGTTCTCCCTGCAACGCCATACCGTGATTGACGTGGGCGAAGGTATTGACACGACTTTTAGGGTCATATCCCACCTGTCCCAAGACACCATACACCACCCCACTCGTTCCTGCGGTAGCAGCTATCTCGCCAGGATTCATCACGTTGAGCGACAGGGCGTTGTTAGGTTGATCGCCACCGCGATAGGCAATAGGTGTGCCTGCCTTTAGGCCCAGTTCAGCAGCAGCCTCAGCGCTAACGACGCTCTGGATGCCGAAGGAGGGAACGATATCGGCTATCAGGCTTCGGTCTATGCCGTAGTAGTCGAGCAGGAACTGGGCCACTTGGTTTTCCTTAAAGTCCCAGAACATGCCCTCAGAAAGGCCACTGACGGTAGTATTGGCCACACCGCTGAGTCGCATAGCCAAATAGTCACCTGGGAGCATCACCTTATATATCTTCTCGTACACCTCGGGCTCGTTCTCTTTCACCCATGCCAACTTGGCAGCGGTAAAGTTGCCGGGAGAGTTGAGCAGATGTCCCAGACAGCGCTCTGCTCCCAAGTCGTGGAAAGCCCTCTCGCCGTATGGTACGGCGCGTGAGTCGCACCAGATAATAGACGGACGCAAGGCCTTGAGGTTCTTGTCAACACACACCAGTCCATGCATCTGATAGGAGATGCCGATGGCAGCAATGTCGTCAGCCTGGGCGTCAGCCTCAGCCATCACCATACGTAGGGCCTCCTTTGCATTGTCCCACCACATCTGCGGGTCTTGTTCGGCCCATCCGTCACGCAGTGCTGTGATGGGAGCCTCTGTCTTGGGATAGAATGCCGAGGCGACACATTTGCCACTCTCGACCTGTACGAGTGATGCCTTGACCGATGAGGTGCCGACATCAAAACCTAATAAATAATTATTTGCCATTTGTGGAAATATTTTTTGTTTTACTTTTGCTGCCTAAAATACGTTTACAACCGCAAAATTCCCTAAAATATTTCTAAAAACCAACTTTTTTGCACTTTTTCTGCATTTTTTTATCTTTATTTGGCTACAATTAAAAATAATTTTTTACCTTTGCACGTTAGAATAACAAAACTTATTAGCTAATAGTTTACGTATTTATGAAAAAGAAAATACTGATACTTGACGACAAAGAGACCATCGCAAAGGTGCTCTCCATCTATTTGATGAGTGACTATGACGTCCAGTGGCTGCCCGATGGTTTGCAGGGTGTGAAGTGGCTTCAGGCAGGCAACACACCCGATTTGATTATCTCCGATATCCGTATGCCGGGCATGCGTGGTGATGATTTCCTGGAGTGGATCAAGCAGAACGAACTGTTCCGCCACATTCCTGTCATCATGCTCTCAAGCGAGGATTCCACCAGCGAACGCATCCGTCTGCTGGAGATTGGCGCCGTAGACTATATTGTCAAGCCCTTCAACCCCATGGAGTTGAAAATCCGCGTTAAGAAAATTCTGCCTCAGTAATATATAATAGGTAAGATCAAATCAGTAATTTGTTAATTGTCAAATTGTTAATGCCATGATTGGTGTTGTATACTTAGGCAGTAATCCTAAGACTCAAGAACGTCTGAAATACATTCCTGGGCAGTTGGTTCGCATGACCGACGCCTACAAGGAAGCTGCCCAGATATGTACTCAGCACGTGGCCAACGAGCATTACTTGGTGTTCTTCGAGCGTCATGAACGCAACGAGGATATCACCGCTATTACCTATCTGCGCAAGAAGTGTCGTAATGTCTATATCGTCCT
>JAFTAJ010000014.1 GCA_017458585.1 Bacteroidaceae bacterium | reverse complement strand
TTTTGATTTATTCATTTGAAGTCATTATTTTTGACTGCAAAGATACAAAACCAAATCCGTGCACTCGAAAAATCTCTGCAACTAACTATATTTCAATTATTTCAAAGAACGCTTAGCGATTTTTAGTGGACAGCAATGAAAAGACATTTAAGATAAGAAGCGTTAGCTTTATTCTTGTTTCGGAAATTTCGGCAAAAATTTTAGAAGCAATCAAGAGTAGAAGTTAATGCTCACGTGTTATAGCGTGGGCTTTTACTCGATTATGATTGCAAAGGTGTTTGCCGATACCTCCGAAACGTAGACGAAGTTTAAGTCCGCGTTTTCTTTTTCTGTCTACAATCGCGATATTGGACTTGACAAAAATAATCCTTAATTATAAAAAACTAAAAAGTATGAAACGACATATTAAGTACGTGGGACTGTGTTTTGCAGTGACAATAATGACATTATCTTTCTTGACATCTTGCGGTGGCAGTGATGATGGAGAGAATGAATCAGGTAACCTAAGTGAGATTCTGACCAGATATGCCTGGCAGTCTGACTCCAATTATGATTTTATGGAGTGGGGCGATGACGATTTGAGCTTTACTCGTGAGTCCTGCACATTATTCTTTCTTGGAAACAACGAGGGTATCATTCGTTGGTTTACTAAGGAGTATGACAGCTATTTTGGCGAGAGCCACTCTATAAGTGCCGAATCGTTTGATTATTATGTAAGCGGCTCAAGTGTCAGGATTAATGGCAAGACTTACAAATACCAGAATGGTCGTTTGGTGTCTGCGGATGGTTCCGGTGCGTTGACACAAAACTCAATCACCTATTCTGACCGGGAGTGGCTTGAAAAGGCCAAGTATGAGGTTATGGATGATGATGACAGGTATGATTTTGAGATTGTCCATTCTTGTGAGCAAAGAGGAAGCGGTTCTGACATCGGAGGCGGAACGTATTTTTATCCGTGCCTGGTCAGTGTCGGAGTTAAAGAGTCTGCGCATGCCTATTCGCGGCAAATAACGTTAATAGAAGCGACATATAGCATTTCCGGCGGCTCCTTCAACTCCAGCAATCCTAAGATAAATTTGTTTATCAATGCAGACGAAGATTGCCAAGCAAGTCAATTGATTTCAGTTTATACAAAGTCCACAGCAACAGTAACGGTAAGTTTCCGTGCTTGGGACCACAAGAATAACAAGTACATTAATGCAGGTAGTGCAAAATATACCGTAGGAGACGGACAAAACGGTGGCGGGCAAAGCGGTGGCGACAATAATAGCGGCAGTGCGGAGACGAAGACCTACACTGCTAATGGTGTCAGCTTCAAGATGATTGGCGTGCAGGGCGGCACGTTTCAGATGGGCAGCACTGCTGGCGATAGTGACGAGCAGCCCGTACACAGCGTTACGTTGAGCAGCTTCTCTATAGGTCAGACAGAGGTGACTCAGGCTCTGTGGAAGGCCGTGATGGGCAGCAATCCGAGTTACTTTAAGGGCGACAACCTGCCAGTGGAGTGTGTTAGCTGGGATGACTGCCAGACCTTCATCCAGAAACTCAACCAGCTTACAGGCGAGCATTTCCGCCTGCCTACCGAGGCGGAGTGGGAGTTTGCCGCACGCGGCGGTAACAAAAGCAAGGGCTATCAGTACAGCGGCAGCAACACTCTTGGCAATGTGGCATGGTACAACGACAATTCTGGCCGCGAGACACATGAAGTCGCCACCAAATCTCCCAACGAACTTGGCATCTACGACATGAGCGGCAACGTGAGGGAGTGGTGCCAGGACAGGTTCGGCTACTACAGCAGCAGTTCCCAGACCAATCCTACCGGCCCATCATCGGGCTCCCTCCGTGTCTACCGTGGTGGCAGCTGGTTCGACTACGCCACTTACTGCCGTACGGCTTTTCGCAGCTACTACACGCCCACGAACACGATCAACTTCCTCGGGCTCCGTCTCGCCCTTTAGTTCCTAACAAGAAAAAACATGCACTGTCGCAAAAGCAATGGCCGTTAAGGCCATGCAAGAGCGACAGTGCAAAAACGTAAAAAATAATGCAATACAAGAAATTCGTATTATCCATCGGTGACGATGGCGCGCAGGAAGCGGAACTCAACCGCTTCCTGCGCGGCCACCGTGTTCTGAAGATGGAGCAGCATTTTATGGAGGCGGAGGGACTATGAAAAATTTCAGGGACAGGACAGGAAAAGCTTTCCCTGAAAAATGTTTTTGAGCCTCGGTGGCTAATCTAAACGCGTTCTTACAAAATCTTAAGGCGTTCTTACGAAATCTAAAAGCGCTCTTAGAAAATCTAACGCCGCTCTCGTGTAAACTAACCCCACTCTCGTGGACGCGAGAACTGCTTTTGTCCGTCGGAGGTCTGAGTCCTGTACAAAGAGCACGAAGTTTCGCGGCAGGAACTCTGACTTCTGCGAAATGAGCTGGGAGTTACGTGACGTGAGCTCTGCCTTATGTGTCACCACCACCGACTTATCACCAATTCTCTCATTTAAAAAATTTTTTTCGATTTTTTGCCTCCGATGCCTCCGAAAAGTGAGGAAATGTAATGATAGTCGGCATTTGCGCTTCGGAGGCAATTCGGAGGCATCGGAGGCAAGTGCCCGAAATGGACATATTGCAGCAAAAAAAGTCACAAAAAACTCGCAAAAAAGTGCGAGTTTTGGGACTAATAGTAACTTTTTTTGTCACGCGAATATGTATTTTAGGCTTGAAAAGCCGAGGTTTTTGTCAAACATATACACACGATTATGCAGGAAATCCATATTAATGCATTTTTTGCTATCAATATATCATAAAATAAAGAAAATGTCGTAATTTTGCACTCGTAATTATAAGTTAGCTGCATTATGAGCAAGACAACTATGGGCAATAAGCTACCCAGAAAACTGGAGCAGAAGATGCAGACGGTAGGTGAGCAAATCAAGTTGGCTCGACTGCGTCGTAATCTGAGTGTGGCACAAGTGGCAGAACGGGCTACCTGTTCTCCGCTGACTGTGGCGCGAATCGAAAAGGGTGTTCCCACTGTGGCAATTGGCATCTACCTTCGTGTGTTGTATGCCCTTCAGCTCGATGACGACATCCTGTTGCTGGCACAGAATGACGAGATGGGGCGAACATTGCAGGATCTCGCGCTCAAACATAGGGAGAGAGCATCGAAAAAAGTATAGAGTCGTTAGTTTAGTGTTTAGAGTGTATGAAGACAATCTATGTATATGCGGATTTCGACTGGCTAAATGAACCTATGCTGGTTGGAGAATTAGGCTACGAATCGCTTCGCGGCTCGGATTCCTATTCGTTCAAATACAATAATGACTGGCTGCGTCAGTATGGCAACCTTTTCCTGAGTGCCGACATCAATAACTATCCCGGTCAGCAATACACTCAGCCGAGCAGAGACATCTTCGGTTGTTTCGGCGATGCTCTGCCCGACCGCTGGGGACGTCTGTTGCTCAACAGACGCGAACAAATATTGGCTAACGAAGAAAAACGGCCAGTCCGCAAACTGTCTTCTTTCGACTATCTTATCGGCATCGATGATTTCTCGCGCATGGGCGGCTTCCGTTTCAAACAGTCTCTTGACGGCGAGTTCATTAATTGCGACAGCCATCTCCGTATCCCTCCATTGACGGATTTACGGGCATTGGTAGCAGCCAGTATGGAGATTGAGAAGAGCGAGGAACTGAACCAGTTGCCCGAGAAGAAGTGGCTGCTGCAACTCGTTCATCCAGGCACTTCGCTGGGTGGTGCCCGTCCGAAGGCAGGAGTGATGAATGATGACGGCAGGCTCTGTGTAGCCAAGTTCCCATCGAGGAATGACGATTACGATGTGGGACTCTGGGAGCATCATAGTCATCTATTGGCAAAGGAAGCTGGTGTGATAGCAGCAGAAACGAGTGTCATAGAAACTGACAGAAAGTATCATGTCTTGCTCTCCAAACGCTTCGACAGAACTCCCGATGGACGCCGAATACATTTCGCCTCAGCCATGACTTTGTTGGGATTGACAGACGGATGTGATGCCAAGACAGGCAACGGTTATTTGGATATCGTAGACTTCATCCTCCAAAACTGCTGTGACGTGGAAGAAAACCTACGACAGCTCTACCGCCGTGTGGCATTCAATATCGCCATCGGAAACAGCGATGATCATTTCCGGAATCATGGTTTTCTATTGACTCCGAAGGGCTGGACACTATCACCTGCTTACGATATGAATCCTACGCTGAATGAATACCAGGCATTGCTCATCAATTCCACCACCAATCGCGCAGACTTGGGGATATTGCTCGATTCTTCTGAAGAATACATGATTGGCAAAGAAGAAGCCTGTCGAATCATCGAAGAAGTGAAAGCAGGCGTGAAGCAATGGAAATCTATCGGCACTCGCCTGGGAATAGCCAAGCGAGAAATGAACGTGTTTGAACAGGTGTATCTAAACTAACGCTGACTTCGTCACTAACTAACGCTGACTCTGTAGGATTTAATGCTGAGTTCGTGGAAATTAAAGCTGACGGCGCTCAGGGTTTTAGGATGAACACCGTTTATTACAAGGCCTTGAGGAAGTTCTGCGGAACGGGGGTGTCAAACTGCAAACGCTCGGCGGTGACAGGATGGATAAAGCACAACTTGTACGCGTGCAACATCAACCGCGAGTCTTTCTCCCCTCCAAGACCCCCTCGCTCCGCGAGGAATCCATATCTACTTCCCCAAAGGGGACCCCGTCCCCCCTTTAGGGGGAGAACTCCATACTTCCTGTCACCAAGGACAGGATGGCCGAGGTCGGCAAAGTGAACACGTATCTGGTGCTTGCGTCCCGTGTCTAAGCGTGCCTCCACAAGAGAAGTCGCCTCGTTGTGTTGCAGCACACGATAGTGAGTGACAGCGAGCTTGCCGCCGTTATCCACAGAACTGCTCTTCACAAACTCCTTGCCAATGGTCAGCCAACTCTTGATGGTACCCTCCTGCTGCGGCATAGAGCCCTCCACCAGCGCTACATAGCGGCGGTCATACACCAGTGTTTTCCAGTCAGCCTCAAACAGCTGCTGCACCTCACGGCTCTTGGCATACACCATCAGTCCCGACGTGTCGCGGTCCAGACGGTGCACCACATGGGCGCGACACCGCTGACGCGTGCTATCGAAGTAATCATCCAGCATCGTCTTCACACTCTCCGAGCGAGGCGACATCCCCATCGAGAGAATGCCCACAGCCTTGTCTATCACAATCAGGTGGCAATCCTCGTAAATGATTGACAATTGACCATTGACCATTGACCGTTTTGTTGTTACTCCTAACTCCTTACTCCCTATCTCCACACTGTCCCCAGGATGGAGTATGTGGTCATAGCGCGTGACGGACTGGCCGTTCACAAGGATGCGGCCGCTCTGCAAGTATTGCTTGAGGCGCGTGCGGCTCATGTCCTTGAAAGACACTATGAGCTGCGGCAAGAGAAGCGATTCTTCCTTTATCGTGACCATAATGTGTTAAAAGATGCTGCAAAAGTAATGGTTTTTGTGCAAACTGAGGCTAAAATAGCCGCGGAACCGAAAAAAAGTTGTAACTTTGCGACCAACGTGCACGTGTAGTATATGCGCGCGACGTTTTATTAGGTAGATTCTGTCAATGAGAAAACGCATAACACTTATTCTCTGGGGTCTCACAATTACTTTCATCGTGGGCGTCACCCTTTTCTTCGTTGCTATATGGAACGGCTGGATTGGCTATGTGCCGCCAGTGGAAGAACTGGAGAACCCCATCAGTCGCTACGCCTCGCAAATCATCTCCGATGACGGCGAACTGCTCGGCACCTGGTCCTACAACGAAAACCGCATCTACGCCAGCTACGACGAGATAGCCCCATGCGTCTTCAAAGCACTCATCGCCACCGAGGACAAGCGCTTCTACGAGCACTCGGGCATTGATCTGCGTTCGCTGTTCCGCGCCATCGTGAAGCGCGGCATACTGCGCCAGTCCGCCGCCGGCGGTGGCAGCACCATAACGCAGCAGCTCGCCAAGCAGCTCTACACCTCCGTGACACAGAACAGCACGGAGCGCGTCATGCAGAAGGCCATCGAGTGGGTCATCGCCCTCAAGATAGAGCACTACTACTCGAAGGACGAGATAATGACGCTCTACCTCAACAACTTCGACTTCCTCCACCACGCCGTAGGCATCAAGAGTGCCGCTAAGATATACTTCAACAAGGAGGCATCGCAGCTATCCGTGCCAGAGGCTGCCATGCTGGTGGGTATGTGTAAGAACCCCTCCTACTTCAACCCCATCCGCAACCCCGAGCGAGTGAAGGAGCGCCGCAACACGGTGCTACAGCTGATGGCCGACGAGGGCTACATCAGCGATATAGAGGCAGCCGCCTACCAGACGCAAGAGCTGGGGCTCGACTTCCAGCGCGTGTCGCACGACAAGGGCATCGCCACCTATTTCCGCGAATACCTGCGCCACATCATGATGGCCCAGCGACCAGAGAGAGCCAACTTCGCCACCGACCTCGAGTACACCGATGCCAAATATGAGTGGGACAACAACCCCCTGTACGGCTGGTGCAACAAAAACTTCAAGAGCAACGGCGAGCCCTACAACATCTACACCGACGGACTCAAGATACACACCACCATCGACGGCCGCATGCAGCGCTACGCAGAGCAGGCCGTGAGGGAGCATCTGGGCGGCTACCTGCAGCAGGTGTTCTATAAGGAGCAGCGCGGCAGCGCCAACTATCCCTACGCTGCCAGCGTGGGCGCCAAGACACGCTCCAACCTGGTCAACCAAGCCATCAAGCAGAGTGCACTCTACCGCAATATGAAAGCCAACGGGGCCAGCGACGACGAGATAGACCGCGCCCTGCGCACCAAGGTGCCCATGACAGTATTCACCTACCACGGCGACGTGGACACGGTGATGACGCCGCTCGACTCAATACTCTACCACAAAGCCTTCCTGCAGGCTGGCTTCATGTCGATGGACCCCAGCAACGGATATGTAAAAGCCTATGTGGGCGGCATCGACTACACCAACTTCCAATACGACATGTGCTCGCAGAGCCACAGGCAGGTGGGCTCCACCATCAAGCCTTACCTCTACGCCATGGCCATGGAGAACGGCATGACACCTTGCGACATGGTGCTCAACATACAGCGCACCTACGGCAACTGGAGTCCGCGCAATGGCAGCCACGCCCGCTACGGCGAGCTGGTGCCGCTCAAGTGGGGACTGGCGCAATCCAACAATTGGATATCAGCATACCTCATCGACAAATACGGTCCGTCAGCCTTCGTGCAGATGCTACACCACTTCGGCATCAAGCACAACATAGCCAATCCTAACATGACGCTGTGCCTCGGCACCTGCGAGATAAGCGTGAAGGAGATGGTCAGCGCCTACACTAGCTTCGTGAACTGCGGCATGAGAGTGCTGCCACTGATGGTGACCAAGATTGAGAACAGCAACGGCAAGGTGATAGAGCAGTTCCGCACCAACACCGACGAGGTGATAAGCAGCGAGAGTAGCTACCGCATGCTCGACATGATGAAGGCCGTGATAGACCAAGGCACGGGCCGCAGGCTAAGAAGCAAGTATGGCCTCACTGCCGAGATAGCAGGCAAGACGGGCACCACGCAGCGCAACTCCGACGGTTGGTTTATGGGCTGTGTGCCCAGACTGGTGAGCGGCTGCTGGGTGGGTGGCGAGAACCCGAACATCCACTTTAACAGCATGGCGTACGGTCAGGGTGCCGCCATGGCGCTGCCCATCTGGGCGCTGTATATGAAGAAGGTGTATGCCGACCGCAGCCTCGGCTACCTGCAAAACGAGACATTCAGTATCCCGCCTGAGTTTGACATGTGCGGCTACGGCATCAGCCTATACAACGACTCCATAGACTTTAACCTCGGTACCGAGGACGAAATCTTTGAGATAGAGGATTGGTGATGAGATGTAAGATGTGAGATGTAAGATGTAAGATGTGAGATGTAAGATGTAAGAAATATGAGATTTGCAGCAATAATACCAGCCAGATATGCGTCCACACGATTTCCGGGGAAGCCGCTGGCGATACTCGGAGGCAAGCCCATCATACAATGGGTGTATGAACGGGTGAGCAGCACGGTGGCTGACACCTACGTGGCTACCGATGACGAACGCATCCGCAACGCCGTGGAGCAGTTTGGCGGCAAAGCGATAATGACGCGCACCGACCACAAGAGCGGCACTGACCGCTGCTGGGAGGCAGCGAGCAAGATCGGCGCAGAGCAGTTTGACGTGATAATAAATGTGCAAGGCGACGAGCCATTCATCCACACGCAACAGATAGAGGCACTGCAGCACTGCTTCGACACTCCCACCACACAGATTGCCACGCTGGTGAAGCCCTTCAGCCCCGATGCACCACTGGACGCACTGACCAACCCCAACTCACCCAAGGTGGTGGTGAGCCCCGAAGGGCGGGCGCTCTACTTCAGCCGCTCAGTGATACCCTACCTGCGCAACTGCAACCAGGCAGACTGGCTGAAGCGCCATACATACTACAAGCACATCGGCATCTATGCCTACCGCACCGAGGTGCTGAAAGAGATAACTATGCTGCAGCCGTCACCGCTGGAGCTGGCGGAGTCGTTGGAGCAGCTGCGCTGGCTGGAGAACGGCTACCAGATACAGGTGGGCGTGACAGACATAGAGACCATCGGCATCGATACGCCGGAAGACCTGGCGCGTGCTGCACAGCACTTAAAATTAGAAATGAGAAATTAGAAATGAGAAATTAAGAAATATGAAAAGAAATCACATAGCATACATTATTGCTCTGGCAGCGGTGACAGCCATCATTAGTACTGACTGTAAGGCGCAGAAGATAAGCATCGGTACATATACGTTTAAGAACGGCGACGTGTATAACGGTCAGTTGGTGGGCGGACGCCCCAACGGCAAAGGCAAGACGCAGATGGCCAACGGCGACACCTACGAGGGCGGTTACCTCAAAGGCAAGCGTTACGGCCAAGGCACCTACACCTTCACCGACGGTGAGAAATACGTAGGCGAATGGCTGGAGGACCACCAGCACGGCAACGGCACCTACTACTACAATAACAACAACCGCTACGAGGGACTGTGGTACAAGGATGTGCAGCAGGGCCACGGCGTGATGTACTACTACAACGGCGACACCTACGACGGCGACTGGGTGAACGACAAGCGCCACGGCAAGGGCACCTACACATACGCCAAGGGAGCCCACTATACCGGCGACTGGAAAGATGACCAAAAGTCGGGCAGCGGCACCTTTGTGTGGCCTGACAACTCGAAATACGTGGGCTCGTGGTTTGCCAATATGCGCAACGGCTACGGCACATTCACCTACTCCGACGGCGATGTATATACCGGCGAGTGGAAAGACGACAACATGAATGGCAAGGGACTCTACCGCTTCGCCAACGGCGACGAGTATGACGGCCAATACCGCGACGGTAAGCGCATAGGCACCGGCATATATAAGTTTGCCAACGGCAACAAATACAACGGCACCTTCCTCAACGGCGAGAAGAGCGGCACCGGCACCTTTACCTGGAAGGAGGACGGCTCCATCTACGTGGGCAGTTGGGCCAACGACCGCCGCAACGGCAAAGGCAAGCTCACCTACGGCAATGGCGACATCTATGACGGCAACTGGAAAGACGACGAGATGAACGACCCCGACGCCATACTGCGAAAGAAAGACGGCGAGAAATATCGTGGCGGATTCCAGAACGGCGTGAAACACGGCAAATGCATTGAGGTGGACAAAGACGGCCTGCGCTTTGAGGGCTCGTATCGCAACGGCGTGCGCGACGGCGAGTTTATTGAGCGCGACAAGACAGGCAAAGTCATCGCCAAAGGCAAATATGTAAACGGCAAGAAACAAACAGAATAACAACGCAATATGAAAATTATAGACAGAGACCCGTGGCTCAAGCCCTATGAGGCCGCCATCGAGGGGCGTCACATGCACGCCCTCCAGAAAGAAGCCGAGCTAATAGGCAAAGGCACCCTTAAAGACTTTGCTGCCGGCCATCAATACTTCGGCCTTCACCGCTGCGCAAACGGCAGCTGGGTGTTCCGCGAGTGGGCTCCCAACGCCACCGCCATCTATCTGATAGGCGATTTCAATGGCTGGCAACAGCAGGAGGACTATCGACTCAGTGCCATAGGCAACGGCGTGTGGGAGATAAAGTTGGGCGCTGATGCCCTGCAACATGGTCAGCTCTACAAGATGCTCGTGTGCTGGCAGGAAGGCCAGGGCGAGCGCATCCCGGCATGGGCACAGCGAGTGGTGCAGGACGACAACACCAAGATATTCAGTGCGCAGGTATGGGCACCCGAGAAACCGTACAAGGTGCGCCACAAAAGCTTCAAACGCGCAGCAGGACCGCTGTTTATCTACGAGTGCCACATAGGCATGGCGCAGGATGCCGAGAAGGTGGGCACCTACAATGAATTCCGTGAGAAGATATTGCCGCGCATCAAGCATGCCGGCTACAACTGTATACAGATAATGGCTATACAGGAGCATCCCTACTACGGCAGCTTCGGCTATCACGTAAGCAGTTTCTTCGCTCCCTCCAGTCGCTTCGGCACACCCGACGAACTGAAGCAGCTCATCGACACCGCCCACGACATGGGCATAACGGTGATAATGGACCTCGTGCACAGCCATGCCGTGAAGAATGAGGTGGAGGGACTCGGCAATCTGGCAGGCGACCCCGACCAATTCTTCTATCCCGGCGATCGCCGCAACCACAACCAGTGGGACAGCCTCTGCTTCGACTACGGCAAGAATGAGGTGCTCCACTTCCTGCTTAGCAACTGCCGCTACTGGCTCGAGGAATACCACTTCGACGGCTTCCGCTTTGACGGAGTAACTTCGATGCTATACTATAGCCACGGCATCGGCGAGGACTTTCTCAACTATGGTGCCTACTTCAACGGCCATCAGGATGACAACGCCATCTGCTACCTCACCCTCGCCAACCGGCTGATACACCAGGTCAACCCCCACGCCGTAAGCATAGCCGAGGAGGTGTCGGGCATGCCCGGCCTCGCAGCTAAGATAGAGGACGGAGGCTACGGCTTCGATTACCGTATGGCGATGAACATACCCGACTTCTGGATCAAGACCATCAAGGAACTCAAGGACGAGGACTGGAAGCCGTCGTCGATACTGTGGGAGGTAACCAACCGCCGCAGCGACGAGCACACCGTGTCGTACCTCGAGAGCCACGATCAGGCACTGGTGGGCGACAAGACCGTCATCTTCCGATTGATAGATGCCGATATGTATTGGCACTTCAAGAAAGGCGACGAAAATGACGTGGCCAACCGCGGCATAGCACTCCACAAGATGCTGCGCCTCATCACCAGCTCTACCATCAACGGTGCCTACCTCAACTTTATGGGCAATGAGTTTGGCCACCCCGAGTGGATAGACTTCCCGCGTGAAGGCAACGGATGGAGCCACAAGTATGCTCGCCGTCAATGGAATCTAGTAGATAATCCCGAGCTCCTCTACCATTACCTCGGTGACTTCGACCGCGATATGCTCGCCACTCTACGGGCCAACACCCATCTGCTACAGACCAAGGTGCGCGAGGTGTGGCACAACGACGGCGACCAGGTGCTCGCTTACAGCCGCGGCAAATGGGTGTTCGTGTTTAACTTCAATCCCACACGTAGCTTTGAGGACTACGGCTTTATGGTGCCCGAGGGCAAGTATAAGGTGGTGCTCAACACCGATGCCAAGCAGTATGGCGGCTTCGGGCTATGCGACGACAGCGTTGACCATTTCACCAACCACGACCCGCTGCTGGCACGCCAGCACAAGGGCTGGCTCAAGCTATATATCCCGGCACGCTCGGCACAAGTGCTGAAGTTGGAGGAAGATTGAAAATTGAAGATTGAAGATTGAGGTCTGAGATTTGAAATGGTGAGTGATAAACTAATAAGAATTGTAGGCTGGATATTTTTTATCCTGCTGCTTATCGGTTATTGCTTGTTTCAGCGACCAATGCTACTCAACATCTACGCCGACTACGGTGTGAGCGACCTCACCATTGTATGCCTGGCGGTAGTGCTATGCTTGCTGCCCTACTCTCTCGCCCATCGTCTGAAACTCGACACGGCGTGGTATTCGCTCGCCTTCTGGCCCGGCATGGCAATAATCGCCATCATCTGCAATGAACACATAGGTTGGCGCACCATAGCCCTGACCGCTGCCATGCTCGTAGCATGGCTATACCTGGTCATCAAGCGGCCAAGACTACAGTTGAAGTCACTCAATCTCAATATCTGGTCGCTAATAACGGCAGCGATACTCTGCTACACCATCGGCAACACCAATCTGCTCAACCATTATCGCCACCAGATGCAGCGCTACCTCATGGCTGGCGATTACGACAAAGTACTGCAGGTGGGCAGTCGCACCTCAGATGTAGATTCGGCCCTCTTCAATCTGAGGGCAACAGCCATAGTCAACACCAACCAGCTGGCTGACAAGTTGTTTCACTATCCTGTTCCGGATAAACATAACATATCAAATATCAACAGTCCCGATGTTATGCTGTGCAATCTGCTGCTACAGAAGAAGCTGAACGAGTTTGCCCGAATGTTGCCTCACATCTATGACACTGACAATCAGTCGCTGCCGCAACACTACAAGGAAGCCCTCATCATATATAAGTCGCGTACAGCCAACCCACAGATTACCTACAGCAACACAATCATAGAAGCTAACTACGCCGATTTTCTCGCAGAGAAAAAGCGCCATTCCTCCACTGCCGAGAGCAAGCGCAAATGCCATGACCTCTATGGCAACACATATTTCTGGTATTATCACTTTCATTGAAATGTGATATGTGAAATGTAAAAAGTATCGCTCCAAATGATAAGCAAGCAACAGATAAAAACTATCCATTCCCTGCGCCTAAAGAAATACCGCGACCAGAGCGGACTCTTTGTGGGCGAAGGACCAAAGGTAGTAGCGGAGCTGCTGCAATCATTTGAGTGTACATATATCGCTGCCCTGCAATCATGGCTTGAAGCCAACCAGACATTCATCCCAGCCGGAGTAAGATGCGACACGCTCCAACCAGAGGAGCTCGCCAAGACAAGCATGCTGGAAGCACCACAACAAGTCATCGCCATCTTCCGTAAGCAACCCGACGCACTGCCTACAACTGACGCCCTGCAGTCGGAGCTATGCCTGGCACTCGACACTGTGCAAGACCCCGGCAACCTCGGCACAATACTTAGGCTGGCACGGTGGTTTGGTATCAACCACGTGATATGCTCCCCAACCACTGCCGACATCTATTCGCCCAAGGTGGTGCAAGCAACCATGGGGGCACTCGGCAAAGTGAAAGTAGCCTACACACCGCTGCCGCAGTACCTCGCCAGCCTGAGCAACGAGATACCCGTGTATGGCACATTCCTCGACGGCACCAATATCTACGATGCCCCCCTCACCAGTCGCGGCATAATAGTGATGGGCAATGAGGGCAACGGCATCAGCCAAGAGACGGCCAGCCACATCACTCAGCGACTCTACATACCACCCTACCCAATGGGCAGCCCCGCCATAGAAAGCCTCAACGTGGGAGTGGCCACAGCCATCACCTGCGCAGAGTTTCGCCGTAGGATAATGCCAATCCCCAACTCCTAACTCCTAACTCCTAATTCATAATTTCCAAATGCCCCTCTACCTCATCATATTGTCCGCATCAATACTGCTACTGATAATATACCTTATATTATACTGGCGCAGCTATGCCGCCGTCAATCATCAAGAGTATGTTGGAAATGATCTGTCGTCATGGCCAGGCATCTCGGTGGTCATCATCACTCACGACTCCGATCGCATGCTGCAGCACACCATCGACACCGTGGCAGCACAGCAATATCCCAACTTCGAGATAGTAGTCGTCAACAATGCCTCCACTGACGACACCAACGACGTAATAAAGCGAGCCACCAAACAATACCCCACCCTGTTGCGCAGCACCCATCTGCCCCAAAACCGCAACGGCATACTCCACATGACCATCGCTACTACCCTAGGCGTGAGAGCGGCACGAAAGGAATGGATAGTGCTGCTGCGCCCCAACTCTACTCCAAAAAGCAATCTCTGGCTGCAGAACATAGCACAGGCCATACAGCAGGACTGCGACATGTGTATCGGCTACAATCAATACTACAGTTACGACAATACCGCTTGGGAAAAACATGCTCTGCGCTGGCATCAACAACAACAGATACTCAACTTCCGCGCCATCAACCGCGGCAAACGTAAGCCCATAGACGCCGAGAGCTCCAACCTCACCTTCCGCAAGCAGGACTTCCTTGACAATGGAGGTTACGGCCGCTGGCTCAACCTGTCGAACTATCACGAGCCGCTCTATGCCACTACCTTCGCCACGTACGGCAACACCAAAATGCTGATGCAACCCGATGCTCAGGTGGAGACGCTCATACCGCCCATCCTCCAGCTATGGGAGACCGAGCACCAGCAGACCAAGAAGGCATACCGCCGTCTGGCTTCGTCGGTCAAGATACGCCGCAGCCGTTACACCATCTACACAATCCTCGCCCTCTTGGCCTTCGCCCTGCTCTCTACCGGCATGTTTCTGTCAACCGTGGAAGACGTGAGCAGCTATGGTGACCAATGGTCAATAGGCGAGGTACCATTCCCAACCTTCAGTATCCCAGTCATCGCCGCATGCGCTGCGATACTGTTTATTGCTATCTCGCTCATCCACCTGATATGCAAGAGCCACTGCTGGCGCAAGGATCGCAAGTTCCTCAGCACCCCAATAGTTGCTGACCCGGCAGCCATCTACGACAATTAGTCCCTTAAACCATTGAGACAGGTTAATCATATATTACCACTCTTAGTGGCAGCACTCCTGCTATGCGGATGCTCGGCAGAAAAATTCCTCGGCCCTGACCAGCGACTGCTCACATCCGTAAAGCTGAGCAGCGACGAGCCCACCGTGACAGCCAGCGCCTATCAGCAATACCTAAGGCAAAAGCCCAACAGCAAATGGTTTAACCTACTAAAGGTGCCCCTTGGCATATACTGCCTCTCGTCGCCTGCCGACACAGCGCGCGAGCGACCCACCCTATGGCAGCGCATTGGCGAAGCACCCGTTATCTATAGCTCGCAGCAGACTGCCAACACGCAGAATGCCATAGCACTCGCTCTCAAAGACAAAGGCTACCTCAACGCCAGCGTCACCACCACCGTCACCACGCCCCCCAACAGTCACCACACCAAGATACACTACGCCCTCCATCCAGGTCAACCCTACACCATCAGTAGCATCACCTACGCCGCTGACGACCGCGCCATCGACAGCCTTATCAATCTCAGCATTGCCGACACCTATCTCTATAAAGGCATGCTCTGCGACCTCTCGCTGCTCGACAGAGAGCGCTCGCGCATCACGACCATGCTACGCAACCACGGCTACTATCGAGAGCACAAAAACAACATACACTACGAGATAGACACCCTCGCCGGTCCCACCAATGTTGTGCTCCATCTACACCACAGCAGCCCCGAAGATAACAACACCTACACCATCGGTGAGGTGACATACAGTGGTCAAGAACTGCCCTTGCGGCGCAAACTGCTAGAAAGCAAAACCTACGTGCATCCCGGTCAGCTCTACCGCGAACAAGACGTCAACCGCACCTACCTCGCACTGGCCAACCTGCAAGCCGTCAACCACGTAGCCATACGTATGCAGGAGACAGCCCCCGACACACTCAACTGCGACATATCCATACTGCCCGAGAAGACCAACAGCCTAGGCGTAGAGCTCGAGGGCACCAACACCGCCGGCAATCTTGGAGTTGCCGCCACCCTCTCCTATACCAATCGCAATCTGCTGCGAGGCTCAGAGCAATGGAGCACCAAGCTCAAGGGAGCCTACGAAGCCATCACTGGTCTCGAGGGCTACACCAACCAAAACTATGTGGAGATAGGTCTCGAGACAAGGCTCACCTTCCCACGACTGATTATTCCATTTTGGAGTTCGAAAGTTCGAAAGTTCGAGAGTTCGGAAGTCAATTATCAATCCTCAATTCTAAATCCAACTACCGCCCTGTCACTGCAGTTTGACACTCAGGAGCGCCCCGAGTTTCATCGCCGTGTGCTCACAGCCCTATGGGCATATCAGTGGAGCTCTGGCAATGGTCGAATGCGACACCGCTTCGATATTCCCAGCCTCAACTATGTGTATATGCCGTGGATATCATCCACTTTCCGCCGCGACTACCTTGAGACCGACAATTATCGTTCAGCCCTCATACGCTACGCCTACGAGAACCTGCTGATTCTCAATACCACCTACACTCAGACAACCGACAACCGACAACGAACAACGGTCAATCCGAGGCAGCGGCGCATCAATCCCTGGCAGTTGCAGTGGTCGGTGGAGAGCGCTGGCAACCTGCTCTACAGCCTAGCCCGCCCAATGGGATTCCACAAAAAGAGCGACGGACAGTACAGCCTCTTCAACGTAGCCTTTGCACAATATCTCAAATTCGATATCGACTACTCTAAGCACTTCTTGCTCAACGCCCGCAACACCCTCGCCATTCACGGCGCCTTCGGCATAGCTCACCCCTATGGCAACAGCACCATCGTGCCCTTTGAGAAACGCTACTTCGGCGGTGGTGCTAACGGAGTACGCGGTTGGTCGGTCAGGGAGCTCGGCCCCGGCAACTACACCGGTGAGGACGGCCGCGTGGACTACATCAACCAGACTGGCAACCTCAAGCTGCTCACCAGCATAGAACTGCGCTCCGACCTCGTGTGGAAACTGAGTGGAGCTGTCTTTGCCGATGTCGGTAATATTTGGACCACACGCCGCTACCACATCACCGGCATGGGGGGACAATTCAGATTTAAAAAGTTCTGGAAGCAACTCGCCGCATCCTATGGTATCGGACTAAGATTTAATCTCGACTATTTCATCCTACGCTTCGACATGGCGATGAAGGCTGTCAACCCCGCCTACCCAACTAGCAGCAAGGACTATCTTCCCATCATTCATCCCAAGTTCTCCCGCGACTTTACCTTCCACTTCGCAGTAGGACTGCCGTTCTAAAATATTGTCTAATACTTTATAATTTCAGCGTGTCCCGCACCAATCGCATAGTGAGGGGCTGCACGCCAAGCGAAAGAAGGAGCTCACAGTCATCATCGCTGATAGCTGTGGTTTCTGCTTTATGGTAAAAGTCGAGCGCCTGATGCACATCACCATTAGCCAGCATTGCATGCCCTGCATTGAGCCAATCGCTGGAGCGGAGGGGAGACATAGTGAGTAGGCGGTTGTATAACGAGACTACCCCCGCTCCATCCCATAAGGAACGTCTAAGACTGCACCACGCCAGTAGGCGCACAACCTTTATCTGGTCGGGACGATGGTAGTCCTCCTGATAAAGTACCTCACAGGCATCGGCGAAACGGCCGCTCTGACTGAGAGCAACGGCGTATGGATAAAGCGATATTCCCTTGTCATCCCCACTGAAAAGTATCTCATACTCGCGTATAGCCTCCTGCGGTTGTCCGCACTCCATCAGGCATCCGGCATACACCATCAAATGTTCAGGCGGCAGCTCTTCGCAATGGCGATATACCTCAACAGCAGAATGACTGTCGTGCAGCATGGCATGGCTAAAAGCAACGCGCAACTTCACCGCAGAGGATTGCTCATAACTTGCGCTGAACACCTCGCTGAGGACTATCGCATGACGATACAGCCTACTGTTGAAAGCGTATTCCGGTGCCACCGCCGCGTCCGCACCATTGATGCCGTCCCGGATGAGAGGGCTGTCGAGGAATAAAAACAGATCCACGCCCTGCTCCCCTTTATAGGGAGAGAGAGGGTTGCCCTCTTTTTCATGCTCCATGCGGATGGTGAATAATCGGTAAAGATCCTGCAAATAACTTGTAGCGTAAGCAATAGATGTGTCTATAGCGTCGCCGGCATGCTTAAAGTAATGAGAGTACTGCTGCATGAACGCACTCATCTTCTGTCCACGCTCCTCACGGCCAAGGCTCTCGTTAGCCTCGGCATCAGCATGCAGATCGAGTTCTTCCATCTGCGAGGCAATCATCTGGCCAAATGTCTGGGGCATCGATGCCATGGTGGCTGCCATAGAGTGGATGTCGGAGTCGCACATGCGCGAATAGTTGAGTAGCGGACCGAGCTTGCCGAGCGTAGCCTCGAAGTCAGGCGTTGGCACCATAGTAGGCTTGAGCCACGAGCGTGTCTCGCGGAAGAAAGGATAACTCTTCAGTTGACGGAAATGGCCGTACATCATGTCGAGGCCACGATGAGCCATGTCGGTGGCCTGTTTCAGTCGTGACTGTATGGCCCGTATCACCTCGGGGTCGATGCCCGCGGGCGGCATCTCGGGGTCTTCGTCCTCAAGCAGATCTTTCAACTCGTTGAGGTCAGTGATTTGTCCGCGCATCTGATTGAGGAGCGTCATGAAATCGTTGTCAAAGGTCTGACGCAAGCGGCGTGTCTGGTACTGCACCATATACTGCAGTTGCAGAATGACAAACGTGATGGCCGACGGCAGTTCAATCCGCGGGCAGCTCACGGCGAAGCGATGCTTGTAGTACATGGCTGCCAGCGATATGCCCACAATGGCACGGCATCTGATAAGCGCGTCATCAGATGTGTCGTCATCGGCATAGCTCTCCGCGGTTGCGAGAGCCGCAAGCAACTGTAGCTTGGCGACATCGTAGTATTGCAGCAGCGATAGTGTAAGAGCGCTGACCATCCACATCTTCTCGCCCGGGGTAAGCACCGCACCATTGAGCAGACTGCTGAGTGCCGCCCGATCCTCCGCACTCAAGATACCAGCCACCCAGATATAATCAAACAATTCCTCCACGAGCGAAGAGCGCTGGCCGGATGTCGGAGCCTGGTCGCTATCAACAATGTCGTGAAAGAGTTGCTGTCCGCTGATAGCCTGCAGGCGACGGCTATAATACTGCAGCGTACGCCCTTGGCGTGCAACGGTGCGCAGCTTAGAATAATAAGGTGTGGTGGCCTCAGCCCAGCCTGCGGCACGCTTTATCTTCTCCGCCACGGCTAGGGTACGCTCCACCACATCGCCGTAGATGTCATTGCGACGCTCGTCGTCCATACCCTGTGCAAAATACTTCAGCATCAAGGCATAGGTCTCCTCTGTCTTGACTATCTCATCCATCAGCTCCCAGTTCTGGAGCTCCGAAGCATAGCCCTTCTGCTTGCGGATTGCCTCCAAGAGTTGGCCCTCTGCAAGCATACGCAGTGTATCGCAATATTGGTCGAAATAATTCACTTCCTAAACTGTTGAACTCCTAAAAGTCTGTCTTTGCATTAAGTAATGTGTCGATGCCGTCAGTAAGATAGAGCGCTGTGCGTGTAGTAGCGCTGATGGTCGGCATAGTTGCCGAGCGATGCAGACGTTCCACAGCTTTCTGGTATGCGCTTTGCAGCTTTGCGACTCTATGTCTTTGCGACTCTGCTGCTCTATACGCCACGGCGCCCTCCAGGGCAACGCCCTCGGCAATATTCAGCGGACTATAGCCTGCGGCACGAGCCTTGGCCGCTTGCAGCGTGTTGAGTACAGCAGCATCAAGCTGACCCGCGAGCAACATACTTAGGCGAAGCTCTACGCTATTGATTTGTGGACGCAATATCTGGCCCTTGCGCTTCTTAATCTTTGCCACGGCTTGGTCGGTGAAGTCATCGTCAAGCGAATAGCGGCTTCCCGCTATCATACGGTCGTCGAGCTGATCGATGCGTGTGATGCGCAGCTGCTTGTTAGGCACTATGTATAGTGGACGGCGTGTGGCGAAGGCAAACTGTATGGGAGTGCCCTTGCGCTGCCACCACTCTATTCTATGTTTGTCGGTGAGCACCACATCGGCCTTACCGTCGGCCAATGCTTTCTCAGCGTCCAACTGCGAACGATAGACGGCTATCTCGGCTCGCGCGCCATGCTCCTCGAGGATGCCCCAGTCGTTGGCAAGCAACAAAGGTAGGGCATCAGATGAGGGAAAGACTGCCACGCGTAGTGCAGTGCTGTCGCTCACCTGAGCCCTTGACTCTACTGTCTTCTCCTGCTTACTGCAAGAAAGAAGAGTGAGTGTGAGAGAGAGTGTGAGAGTGAGAGTTTTAATGCTCAATATTCAATGTTTTTAACCTTTGATGGCTGCAATGCCGGGTAACACCTTACCCTCGATAGCCTCAAGCAGTGCGCCACCACCGGTGGAGATGTAGCTTACCTTGTCTTCCAGTCCAAACTTGTGGACGCAAGCCACGGAGTCACCACCGCCCACGAGCGAGAAAGCCCCGTTGGCAGTAGCCTCAGCTACGGCATCACCTACTGCACGGCTACCGGCACAGAAATTGTCGAACTCAAAGACACCTGCGGGACCATTCCAGAGGATAGTCTTAGCGTCGCGGATAGCTGCCTTGAAGCGCTCCTGTGTTTCAGGACCCACGTCGAGACCTTCCCATCCCTCAGGAATAGCATTGCTGGGGCAAATCTTCTGCTGTGCATCGTTGGCAAACTTGTCAGCGATGATGCTGTCGGAAGCGAGCACGAGCTCCACACCGTTCTTCTTGGCCAGTTCTTCTACACCAAGAGCTACATCGAGCTTATCGAGCTCCACGATAGAGTTGCCTATCTCGCCACCGTGAGCCTTCATAAAGGTGTAGGTCATACCACCGCAGAGAATGAGCTTGTCAACCTTGCCGAGCAGATTCTCGATGATGCCAATCTTGCTGCTCACTTTAGAGCCACCCATGATAGCCACAAAGGGGCGCTTGATATCGCTGAGCACATTGTCAACAGCCTGCACCTCTTTCTCCATAAGGAGACCGAGCATCTTATTGTCGGCATCGAAATAATCGGCAATAACGGCTGTGGAAGCGTGCTTGCGGTGAGCGGTGCCAAAAGCGTCCATCACATAGCAGTCAGCATAGCTGGCGAGATGCTTGGCAAAATCCTTCTGGCTGGCCTTCATGGCCTTCTTTGCCTCATCGTATGCGGGGTCTTCCTTATCAATACCTACTGGCTTGCCTTCTTCCTCGGGATAGAAGCGGAGGTTCTCGAGCAGTATCACCTCGCCCGGCTTGAGAGCTGCAGCCTGTGCGTCTGCCTTCATGCAGTCGTCAACAAAGATAACAGGAGTTCCGAGTTTCTCAGCCACAGCGTCCTTAATCTGCGAGAGACTCATCTTAGGATTAACCTTACCCTTGGGCTTGCCCATGTGGCTCATAATGATAAGCGAACCGCCCTCGTCAAGTACTTTCTTCAGTGTGGGCAGCGCACCGCGGATACGGGTGTCGTCAGTAATCTTTCCATTCTCATCGAGTGGCACGTTGAAGTCAACGCGCACGATTGCCTTCTTACCGGCAAACTTGTAATCGTTAATTGTCATTGCTTTAGTAATTTATTAAGTTGATTATAATGTTTGCAAATCTCTGTCATCTTGCAGATAGAGCATTTTGGCTTACGCGCTAGGCATGTGTAGCGCCCCAGATAGAGGAGCCAGAAGTGTGACTGCGCCACCATGTCGCTCTCTATGTGCTTCTTCAGTTCCAGTTCCACGGCCAGCGGTGTCTTGCAGCGCTCAGGCACGAGTCCCAGCCTTCGGCTTACCCTGAACACATGGGTATCTACAGCCAGCGCCGCCTCCTTGAACACTATTGCCAATATAACATTGGCCGTCTTGCGCCCCACTCCGGGCAAGCGTGTGAGCTCCTCCATCGTGGAGGGCACCTCGCCGCCAAAGTCGTTGACAAGCATCTGCGACATGCCCTTGAGGTAGCCCGCCTTACTGTTGGGGTACGACACAGAGCTGATATGGCTCAGTATCTCCTCCTCCGTAGCCTGCGCCATCAGCTGTGGCGTGGGGTATTGCGCAAAGAGTGACTTGGTGACTATATTCACCCGCTTGTCAGTACACTGCGCAGAGAGCACCACAGCCACCAGCAACTGAAACGGACTGCCGTAGTCCAGTTCAGTGTCTATGGGCGGCATCTGCTCGCGCAAACGCTCCAGCACCTGGGTATATAGTTCTGTCTTTCTCAATCCTTCTGTTCTTCAATCTTCAACGGTATCTTATTTACCCTGCGCACATGGCGTCCACCCTCAAAGTCGGTGGCAAAGAACTCATCCATCACTTCTCGGGCGGTATCTTCGCTAATAAAGCGGCCAGGCATCACCAGCACATTGGCATCGTTATGCTGACGAGCCAGGTGGGCTATCTCCGGCATCCATACAAGTGCCGCTCTAACCTTCTGATGTTTGTTGAGCGCCATACTAATACCCTCACCACTGCCACAGATAGCTATGCCAGTGGTATAGACATCATTGTCGATAGCCTCGCCCAGTTTATGTGCGAAGTCGGGATAGTCGCAGCTCTCCTCGCTATAGGTGCCGAAGTCCTCGTACTCCATGCCCTTCTCCGCGAGATACTGTTTCACAAACTGCTTGAGGGCGTAGCCTGCATGGTCTGATGCTAATCCTATTTTCATATTTAAAGATTGAAAATTGAAAATTATTCAGCAAGATATTGCTTTATCTGCTTATACACATTCTCTGCATTGAAGCCAAACTTCTCGTCCAGCACCTTGAAATGGGCAGAATAGCCGAAGCTCTCCACTCCAAACACCTTGCCGTGACTACCCACCAGTCCCTGCAGGTTTACGGGCAAGCCGGCAGTGAGGCCGAACTTCTTGATGCCGGCAGGCAGCACGCTGTGCTGATAGGTGATGTCCTGTGTGCGGAATAGTCCCTCGGAAGGAATGCTTACTATGCGGTAGCGCACACCATCCTGCTTGAGCAATTCTGCAGCCTCAACAAGCGTAGACACTTCGGAGCCAGTAGCCACCAGTACTATCTCGGGGTTGTCCTCGGGGATAACGGTGTAGCCACCGCGCAGAGCACCTTCGTATTTAGTGCCATCGGGCAGATTGGCGATATTCTGACGACTGAGAATGAGCGCCGTCGGCGTCTTCCAGTTCTCCATAGCCATACGCCAGCACACCACTGTCTCCTTGACATCGGCAGGACGCATCACCAGCAACGAATTGCGACCGCTATGGTTCTTCATCTTCTCCAGCAAGCGTATCTGAGCCTCTTGCTCAATGGGCTGATGGGTGGGCCCATCCTCTCCCACTCGGAAGGAGTCGTGGCTCCATACAAACTTCACGGGTAGCTCCATCAGCGCTGCCATACGGATGGCCGGCTTCATATAGTCGCTAAAGACAAAGAAGGTACCCATGGCGGTAATCACGCCACCATGCAGAGTCATACCGATACAAAGGCACGCCATGGTGAGCTCGCTCACTCCTGCCTGCAGGAAATTGCCACCGAAATCGCCAGGCTGTATGTTGCGGCTCTGCTTAAGGAAGCCGTCGGTCTTGTCGGAGTTGCAAAGGTCAGCGGAGGAGACAACCATGTTCTCTACTTTCTTAGCCAGTTCGCTAAGCACTGCCGACGAGGCGTTGCGCGTCGGGTCGCCATCCTTCACGGTAATGCCGTCCCAGTCAATCTCTGGGAGTTTGTTGGCAAACCAGTCAGCCTGCTTCCTTGCATTCTCGGGATTCTGCAAGGCCCAGACGCGTTCCTGACTCTGACGCTCGCCAACAATCTTCAGCAACTCCGCAGCACGGTTCTTGTACATCTGCTTTACATCGTCATAGATAACGAAAGCATTATCGGGGTCGCCGCCAAGGTTACGCACTGTGTTAACGTATGCCCCTTGACCGAGCGGAGCGCCGTGGGTCTTGGTGCTGCGCTCCAGGCAGTTGCCGTCGGCGTCGAGGCAGCCCTTGCCCATCACACACTTACCGATGATAAGCGTAGGCCTGTGCTCCTCAGCAATGGCCTTGTCGAGGGCATCGCGTATCTCGTTGACATCATTGCCGTTGATGGTAATGACATTCCAGTTCCACGCCCTATACTTCATAGCCGTATTCTCGTCCGACACAGTGCTGCACTCGGTAGAGAGCTGTATATCGTTGGAGTCGTAGAACATAATCAGGTTGTTGAGCCCGAGGAAGCCAGCCATGCGGCCTGCACCCTGAGAGATCTCCTCCTGTATGCCACCATCACTGATATAGGTATATATCTTCTCCTTCAAGAATGACTCATTGCCCAGGTGCGCAGCCATAAACTTAGCAGCGATAGCGGCACCCACAGCATAGCAGTGGCCTTGACCGAGCGGACCTGACGAGTTCTCTACGCCGCGACAGACATTCAGCTCAGGATGGCCGGGAGTAGTGGACTTCCAGCGACGAAACTCCTTAAGCTCATCGATGGTAAACTTGCCCTGCATGGCCAGTGCCGAATAGAGCATTGGTGACATGTGTCCCGGATCAAGATAAAAGCGGTCGCGTGTCTCCCACTGCGGATTGTTGGGATCATGAACCAAATATTCAGAAAAAAGAACGTTTATAAAGTCTGCACCTCCCATGGCGCCGCCAGGATGGCCTGAGTGTGCATTCTCAACCATTGCCGCGGACAGAATCCTTATATTGTCAGCAGCCCTGTTCATCAATTCAACAGTATTCTTCATGGTGTTGATATTTAATAGTTCGAAAGTTCTAAAGTTCGAGAGTTTTATCTCCACTTTATAGTGTAGAGTGTTGTTTGATTAGCTCGAGGAACTCGTCGCGGGTCGCCTTGTTAGTAAACGCTCCCGTGAAATCGCTGGTGGTAGTCACAGAGTTCTGCTTCTCCACACCCCGCATCTGCATACACATGTGCTTAGCCTCGATCACCACCATTACGCCCAACGGATTGAGCGCCTGCTGTATGCAGTCCTTTATCTGAGTGGTCATACGCTCCTGCACCTGCAAGCGGTGGCTGTAGATGTCCACCACGCGTGCTATCTTGCTCAGACCGGTGATGTAGCCATTGGGTATATAGGCCACATGAGCCTGGCCATAGAAGGGAAGCATGTGGTGCTCACACAGAGAGTAGAAGTTTATCTCTTTCACTATCACCATCTGGCGGTAGTCCTCCTTAAACTTGGCCGACTGCAGCACCGCCATAGGGTCCAACTGATAACCCTGCGTAAGTGTCAGCATGGCCTTGGCCACACGTGTTGGAGTCTTAAGCAGACCTTCTCGCTGCGGATTCTCGCCCAGCAAGCCCAGTTCCTGACGAAACAGGTCTTCCAGCTGATGGAGTGTCTGCGGATCAAATTCTATTGGTTCCATATCATTATTCAACTGGCACTTTCACGCGAGACTTCATCACTGTCATGCCGGCAGCATTGAACTGTCGCGATTCTCTTACTCTGCCAATAAATGCATCGGCATCCTCCTTATTCACAAAGTCTCCCGCCACGCATATCCAGTGAGGCGACACAAAGTGCATATACACCGGCGTATCGGGGAAGAGTCTCTTAAACTCGCGGCCCGCAGCCTGGGCATTCTCCTTATCTACACGCGAACTGCCGCCGGTGAAGAACTTAACCCTCCAGCCTGCCCTTGTGGTGTATGCTGTAGGCTTAGATGGCTTAGTCTGCGTAGGAGTCACAGCATGCGTTGGCGTGGGATTGGAAGCCAGAGTGCTGATATTGCCTTTGGCGGCAGGCTTAGCCTGCGTCGGCTGTGTCGCCTTGGCAATATTAGTGCTCACTGGCACCGAGGTAGTAACTGCAGCCACAGGCTCAGCCTCCCTTCCGTCCACCAGTCGGTCAATCTCCTTATCCTGTCTCAGATGGATTCTATTACCTGACTTCGTCTGCAGCCGTTGGGTAAAGGTAATCCTGGCCGATGCACTCATAAGCACTGCCATCAACAGCGTGAACAAGTAAAGGCGCTTCATTGTTTTTAGTTTATTATGTACTTAGAGTCCTTGAGGTCTTTAGGGTCTAGTCTTTCCAAGCGTCGATGATACCCTTGAAGTCTGCAGCCTTGAGTGATGCGCCACCAATAAGGCCTCCGTCAACATCAGGCTTGGCAAAGAGTTCCTTAGCGTTAGAGGGTTTGCAGCTGCCGCCATACTGAATGGTGGTGTTCTCTGCCACCTCCTGGCCAAACTGTTTGGCGATCTCAGCGCGGATAAAGGCATGCATCTCCTCGGCCTGGTCTGCAGTGGCAGTCTTGCCTGTACCGATAGCCCAAACAGGCTCGTAGGCCAGCACCACGTTGGCAAACTGCTCAGCGGTGAGGTCATAGAGGGAGCCCTTCAGCTGAGCTGCCACAACCTCGTTCTGTTTGCCGGCCTCACGCTCCTCCAACACCTCGCCGATGCAGAAGATAACCTTCAGGCCATTGGCCAATGCGAGGTTGACCTTCTCCTTGAGAATCTCAGGAGTCTCGCCATAATAAGCGCGACGCTCACTGTGGCCCAGTATCACATACTCGGCACCAGTACTCTTAACCATTGCTGCGCTCACCTCGCCGGTGTAAGCACCTTTTTCCTTGTCAGCGCAGTTCTCTGCACCAAGCTTAAGCACACTGGTGTCAAGCATCGGCGCAATGCTTGCCAGATGAATAAACGGCGTGCAGATTACCACGCCACAGTTGGGCTTGTCAGCAGAAAGGATTTCATTCAGCTCCTTGGCCAGAGCCACACCTTCCTGCAGTGTCATGTTCATCTTCCAGTTTCCTGCTACAATTTTCTGTCTCATTGTTTTAGTGTTTTTAGTTGTTATTGAATTTTTAGAATTATTAGAGTCGTAAGAATCGTTAGTGTCGTCTGCGTCGTTAGAGACTTTAAGGAGTTTTGGGAGTTTAGGCTTTCTCTTCTTTATCAGGTTTGACAGCATAATAATCAGCAACATCGGCAACAGATACCACAGCAGTATCTTCAGCAATATCTTACCGTTGTTGCCAGCCGTGGCCTCCAGTTCTTTTTCGTCAACCGAAGCATCCTCCACTTCGGGCAGGTTGTTGGCGCTCCATTTGTTGCGTATCACGCCGTCCCTGAGCAACATCACTCCGGGATTGGAGCGCACCATCGTCTTGAGCAGCGTGTGGTCAGCAATCAGAAATGGGTATTCCGCGTCGTTGTAATAGCACCATTTGCGTATGTCTTTCAGCGGCGAAGCCGTGAGGCAGAATATGTCATAGCCGTTATCTCTGCACCAGTCGTTTATGGTCGCCAACTTCTCCGTGACGCCTGTTGAGGCCTCGTTCAGAAGCGGAGCGATGATAAGTATTGTGGGCTCTTTCTTGAATAGTATCTGCGCCGTCTGGTCCTCGCTAAGCGTGTCGAGCACCATAAAATCGGAAATCTCTTCGGGCTTGATGTCGTCGTGGGTGGGGAAAACCATCTCCCGCAAGTCAGCCCCCACCTTATATTGACGGAAGTCTATCAATGGCAGATAATACACCGAGCGCAGACAGAACACAAAGATAAACACGCAGGTATAGAGCGACACAATCCACTGCCATCCCTCAGGTACAAGCGGTTTGGCCACCTGCGGATTACGCACGAGCAAGATAGCCAAGCCCAGCAACACAATGTTCTTTATCAATGTCTGTGCATCAGTAAGCGAGATAAACTCACCAAAGCAGCCGCAGTCGTGCACGGGATGGAATATCACCAGCAGCACGCTGATGATTGTGAACACCACGCACACTATCAGCGTAGCAACTGCCGTGAACTTGCGGCGCAGGCCAAGCAACAGATATATGCCGAGCACAAACTCTGCGCAGCATATCACTATTGCAGCCACCAACGGCAGATTCATCCAATCGGGAAAATCCATGTTGGCAGCTTGCAGATATTCTTCCACCTTATAGCTGAAGCCTCTCGGGTCAACGGCCTTGACGAAGCCCGACAAGATAAACGTGCAGCCCAGTATTAGGCGCACCACTTGCATCACTATCTTCAGCACTCGTTCAGACATCCTCAATGTTAAGGTTCAAGGTTCAATGTTCAAAGTCCAAGGTTCAATGCTCAATAACAAGTTTAATCAGCGCGAACACAGCATAGTTGAGCATATCCATATAATTGGCCTCCACACCCTCGCTCACAAGTGTGGCGCCCTGCAACTCTTCTATCTGCTTGGTGCGGAACACCTTCATCAGTATCAGATCTGTATAGGAAGCAATCCTCATCATGCGCCAAGCCTCGTCGTAGTCGTGGTTTTTGCGCACCATCAGCTCGAAGACTCTGCTCACCTGCTTGTCGTATTCCACCAGAGCCTCCTCGGCACTCATATCTTCCTTCTCGGCAACGCCATGCTCCAGTTGTATCAGACTGATGATGCTGTAGTTGACGATACCGATAAACTCATCAGCCTCGCCGTCGCCAACCAGGTTACTGCCTTTGGTCTGCAGCGAACGAATACGGTTAGCTTTGATATATATCTGGTCGGTAAGCGACTGTGGGCGCATGATGCGCCACGCAGCCCCGTAGTCGTGGAGCTTCTTCTCAAAGAGATCACGACATATCTTCATCACTTCTGCAAATTGTTTGTTGGTATCTGCCATAGTCTATAAATTTGCCACAAAGATAACAATAAATTCTCACTCCTCGCCTACCGACAAAACAAAATATCATAATTCCCGAAAAAAAACTTGCTTTAGACTCTGCCTTTCCAAATATTTTTGCGACATTTGCAAACGCTACATTCTAAACACACCATTTATGCGCGTACATTATATTATATTTATATTCATCTTTGCGGCTCTGCTCACCCACCCCGCCAAGAGCCAAAATGTCATCTACCAGCCCGAAGATTCCATCCGAATTGAGCAGCTCCTCGACCTCGGACTTCAGCAGCCGGAAGGTACCAATTTGCAGCTCTTCTACGCGCGCCAATTTTTGGGGCTTCCGTATGTCGCAAGAACCCTTGAGGCTAACTATATCCAATCGCCGCAGACAGCTGAGGAACAGCTTATTATCAATACGCGCGAATTGGACTGCACCACCTTCGTTGAGACCGTCTGTAACCTCACAATCACCACCCTTCAAGGCAAGAAAAAATTTGCTGATTATTGCCGCAATCTCACCCTCATGAGATACCAGGATGGCATCATCGATGGCTATGCCTCGCGCAACCATTATTACTCTACCGCAATCGATAATATGGAGCGTCATGGCATAGCCCGCGAATTGGGGCCCGATGACAGTCCTCTTTTCAGTGGGAAGAAGCAGCAGGTCATTAACTTTATGACCACACACCCCGACCTCTACCCCGCCCTGCGCAATCCCGGTGGCGACCGTTTCTTGCCAGCCATACGCCAAGCAGAGGAGGACATCACCCGCACCGAGCATTACATACCCACCTCGCAACTGGGCAAAAGCCGCAAGCAACTTGACTGCGTGCACGACGGCGACATCCTTGCGCTCGTAACTGATAAGACCGGCCTCGATGTGGCGCACGTCACCATCGCCCACTGGGGCAAGGACGGCAAGCTGCACTTCATCCATGCCTCCAGCATCCGTCACAAAGTGGTGGACGAGCCGCTAACCGTGCAGCAGTACCAAATCAGACAGAAGACGCAGCCAGGCATTAGAGTGATAAGATTGACTAGCCAGGCTAGGATTACTAGCCTGGCTAGCCTGACTAGACTAACTAGCCTGGCTAGCCTTACTAGGAAAAAACTTTCTCTATGGAATCTTCAATAAAGCTTAACGGCATTCGCCTATACGGGCACCACGGTGTCACAGAAATAGAGCAAAAGGTGGGCTCATGGTATGAGATAGACATCACCATAGAGGCTGACATCAGTCCTGCAGCTCTCGAACACGATGACATTCAGGGCACCATCGACTACTCCGCCGTGCTTACTGTAGTGAAGGACGAGTTCGCCACCCCCAGCCGGTTGCTGGAGCACCTTGCCAACAGAGTCGCCCACGCCATCCTGAGTTCTTTTGATAGGGCTCTAGCTGTAAGCATCTGCGTACACAAGCTCGCCCCGCCCATGCCTGGCAACGTGCGCAGCGCCGCCGTAAGCCTCACGTTTACACGCAGTTAGGAGCGCGCCTACTCCCCTTTCGCGCGACCTCGCAAAAACCAAGAGCGACCTTACAAAAACTAAGCGCGCTCTTACGAATTCTAACAGCGACCTAAAAAATTTTAATCGCGCGCTAAAAAAATCTAACAGCGACCTCTCCGCGGGCACCTCGCTCATTGTTGTCGTAACGTCGCTATTTCTATATTTCAACTCGCTTTTTAATTATGCGAAATGGGATTTTCTTGGGTCACCCACAAAACCCTGTGTTTGGTGCTTCATGACAAAAACCTCAAATACACCAATGAGCCATGTATTGCATACATTCTTGCCGCAGCCCCTGCTTTTGGCGACAAGCAAGCTTGTGCCAAAATCAGAGACTGCAACAAGGAGCTGACGCTCACGGCTCATTGGAAAAACACAGAAAAAAAGGTTAGAGAAAAGACTATCGTCATGTTAACTACTCCTTCCTCCTTACTCCTAAACTACTTACTCCTAATAAAGTATTTTCTGTGTTTTTCTTTTCAAGAACTTCCTTATCCGTAAGGATGTGGCGAGGCTGCGACAGGAGGATGGCGGAAGTGCACTTACAGACATACTCGTGTCGTGGCCTCGATACAGCGCGAAGTGCTGAAGTTCTTGAAAAGGGTTTTTATGGTATTTGTATTTACACAAGCGCAAAGACAGAATTATGCAAAATGAAGCTTTGTTTTTTCCGAAAAAAGAATACACTTTTTATCGCTTAAAACTAATGCTGTATTGAGAAAGCAACGCCTTATTTGGAATGCGCATATTGCAAAAGTAGCGTTTGATATACTATGTATTGTTATCGTCTGTTAAAAAACGTTAATAGGGGGGGGGGGCAATTTAAGCTGTTTAGCCGTTGGAATGGCGAATTTTCACTAATTTTGCATCTGTTAAAACACACGCACGCGTGGCACGCGAGCACACGTAATAAATAAATATGCAGAAAAAAATGACATCTCTCTCTCCGCAAAGACGACGCAACGCAGTGTTATTGGCTTTATTGTTGCTCGGCGCGGGACTGACTTGCAGCGCACAGAAGCTGGCAGTAAAAAACAACCTCCTCTACGATTTAACACAAACCCCCAACATAGGCTTCGAGCTTGCCGTAAGTCACAAGTGGACCGTAGGCATCAACTTCGGCTACAACCCCTGGTGGCACCACGCTGATGGCGGCCACACCTTCCCCTTTGGCAAAGGCACGGCCCGTGCCGCCGATGATCGCGTGCAGTGGCGCCACTTCATCATCGCCCCCGAGGCTCGCTACTGGTTCTGCTCCGTATTCGCAGGCCACTTCATCGGCTTCAACGCCATGGCCTCCTGCTTCAACCACGGCAATGTGAAGTATCCCTTCGGGCTCTACCCCTCACTCAAGGACTCACGCCGCCAAGGCAAAGCGTTTGGTATTGGTGCCTTCTACGGCTACTCGTGGATACTCTCGCCCCACTGGAGCATCGAGGCTGAGGCCGGCGTAGATGTAGGCTTTGCCCATTTCAAGGAATACGACTGCTCCCACTGTGGTGCCTTCCTTCGTAAAGACACGAAGCCTTTCGTGGCTCCCAAGGTAGGCATCAATGCGGTATACAACCTTAAGTAGGATTGAAAAATTGAAGAATTGAAAAATTGAAAATTGAAGATTGACACACCCCATCCCCCTTACGGGGACTTCCCCTAACTTAGGGGCAGAAAGATTGAAGATTATATGAAACGCAACATACTTTCCCTCGGAATTCTACTTTTAGGAATCACTGCTTCTGCGCAGAACGGTATTCAAAGCCAGAGTAGTCTTGATGAGTTCACCATCAACTACCAAGTGGCTCTCACCCGCCCTGCCAGTGACTATGCAAACATTATCACCCCCATGCTTTGCGGCAGCAAGGACACTCTGCGCCTGGATCCCATCATCGTTGAGGGCAAGCGCTACGCCCGCAAGGCGCACCGCACCGCTAAGCTCAAGCATCTGGTGGAGTCCAACCACTACACCGTCAAGAACATGCCCAACAGTGAACCGCGCACACTTGTTGTCCGCACATCCACCAGTCAGAAGTGGCTGCTCAATGAGCCGGTCACCCTCTGCGTCCTCACAGAACGCGAAGGCTGCTGCAAGGTGGAGACGCTGAGCGTGGCATGCACAGACGCTGTGCAGTACAAGGCTCCCAAGAAGCCTTTCAAGCCTTTCTTTGCCGATGTAGAAGACAACACCGGCGTGGCTGGTGCCCTGGCTAAGGATAACCCTGTGCTGGAGCACATCTCCAAATACCGCCCCTACGACTCCTCGCGTATCCTGCGCAAGGAGAAAGGAATGCTCTACGTACACTTCCCTGTTGACAAGACAGATCTGCGCCGCGACTTCCGCGACAACGCTCCCATACTCGATAAGATTGTTGACATCACCCGCCAGATAATGGCCGACACCACCAGCCGCGTGGAGAAGATACAGGTTATCGGTCTCGCGTCCGTAGAAGGCGCACAGAGCCACAACATGGAGCTGAGCAAGGGTCGTGCCGAAGCCCTCAAGCGCTATGTGCAGGAGCGTGTCAACACACCCGACGATTTATATGAGTGCATCAGCGGCGGTGAGGCATGGACAGAGCTCCGCGACCAGATCAACGACACTCCGTCAGAATATCGTGAGCAGATGCTCGACATTATCGACAATGAGCCCAACCTCGACAAGCGTGAGGCCAAACTCAAGGCATTAGCCAAAGGCAAGGCGTTCGCCTACCTGCGCGAGAACATCCTCAGCGACCAGCGCAACTCCGGCTACATACGTATATATTATAATTATGTGCCCGACGCTGCCGCTGCCACCATCAACCAGGCCAGCCAGCTGCTCCGCCAGGAGAAATACGCAGAGGCTCTCCAGATGCTGCGCACCGTGCAAAACGATGAGCGCGCACAGAACGCTCTGGGCGTAGCCCTCCACATGACTGGCGACGAGGCAGCAGCCCTCCGCTGCTTTGAGCGCGCCGCTGCCAACGGCAACGCAGAGGCAAAGCGCAACCTCGAACAACTGAAATAATGATTGCAGAAAATTAATAGTAACCTTAAAAACAACAACAAACGACAAAGAAAGAGAAAACAGAAAAAACTACGACAACACAGAACAATGTCCCTAAAGTTCCCAAGGGCTCTAAGGACCTTAAAAACAGAAAACAAAAAAAATTAATTAACCCTTTTATTAACTCTCTAAAACGTTTTAAAGACATGAGAAAATTTCTTAAGTTTGCCTTCGTAGGTGCCATCGCACTTACCGGCTTTGGTTTCACTTCTTGCTCTTCTGATGAAGACTTCGATGAAACAACGACCCTCCCTGGTGAAGCAGTGAAAACAGCCTTCACAATCTCTATTGACAATGTGAAAGCTCCAGCAACTAAGCAAACCCTGGCAGAAGCTCAGGTTGACAATGCTTTCAAAGGTATGAGCGAAATCGTGCTTTTCCCCGCAACTGCTGCGATTACTACCGGTTCGACCCTCGACCTTGGCAAGATTTCTTTAGCCAACTTTGATGCATTTGATGCAACTAACGACCTTCCCACTGTTAAGGCAAAAGTGTACACTGACGTTGCTATCCCCGTAGGAACAACAGACTTCCTGTTCTATGCTGCCACTGGTACTGGTAATCAGCCGAATGGTGCTCTGACAGCCACTTATTCCACAACAAACAACACCACTGCTGGCATTACCTTTGATCTGGCAAAGATTCAGGGTTCTAAGACTGTCACCGACGAGCAGACCGATGGTGCTGCCATTCTGCAAATTCTCAATGATGTTGACGCAGCCTTAACTACTCAGATTAATGCAGCTAACACTGATGGTGCCACCGCAATGGAGACTATCTTGAAGAACGCCCAGACAGCCTATCGCTACTCTGATGGTGCAGCTACTCCCACCTACAAGGCTTATGCTGGTTCCTCCAAGAGTGTAAAGGCTATGCTGGAGGATCTTTACAACACTGCAAAAACTCTCGCTACCACATACACTGCTGTAGCCACCTATCCCAATGCTATCGCAACAGCTATTGAGACCGCGTTTACCGCAACAGCTCCTGTCGCCCCGGCAACAGAGTACACTCTTGCATGGAAGACCGACCCCGATTTCCCCAACACTGCTTATAGCCTTCCTGACG
This sequence comes from Bacteroidaceae bacterium, assembly GCA_017458585.1. Taxonomy (GTDB): domain Bacteria; phylum Bacteroidota; class Bacteroidia; order Bacteroidales; family Bacteroidaceae; genus UBA6382. Next base: position 148,801 of record JAFTAJ010000014.1, on the reverse strand, counting down.
GATCTGTTGCAGTTAAGTTTAATAGTACTACCGGGAAGTTTGCCTATGATGCTGCAAGTGTAGATGGTTTGTCTATTTCGGCTATTTCCAAGTACACCAAGCCCGCCAAGTTGTATTATACCATCAACTCCAAGGGTATGGTAAGGGATGAGGTTTATCTCTCCACTGCTGAGGCTAAAGCAAAAACCGACTGGGATGGTTCCACTGGTATTACCGCAGAATATACCGAAGCAGCAGTTAAGCAGACTACTCAGTCTGTAATTCTCAAAGACAAAGTTCAGTATGCTGTAGGCCGTTTCGATGTTAAGGTTCGCGCATATAATGAAGGCAACGACATCACAGACGGAAGAACTCCCACTGCTGATGTTGTTACTATTCCTGCAACAGGATACCCTGTAACCGGTGTTCTCGTTGGTGGTCAGAAGCAGGTAGGTTGGAACTTCCAGCCCGTTAGCGGTGCTGAGGAACTGACAATCTATGACAAGACCGTCCAGAGCAACGAGGATGGTTCTGCCATCTATGCTGTGAAGGGAACTGCTTACAGCAAAGCAAACTCCACTCTCGTTCTTGAAACAGCAGAAACCACCATTATTAATGTGGCTGTAGAGTTTGAGAACACTGGCGACGACTTTATCGGTGTTAACGGTATGCTTATACCTAAAGGAACCAAGTTCTATCTCGTAGGTCAGCTTAATCCCGCTGGTAAAACCCGCACAAAGGTATTTGAGCAGGACTATATCACCACTGCTGAGTTGACCATCAAGGACCTCAAGAATGCTTACAACATCGTTCCTGACCTTCGCTCACCGAAGCTCGAGTTTGGTTTTGCTGTTAACCTTGAGTGGCAGACTGGTAATACCTTCACCGTTAACTTCCAGTAATATCCTAACATAGCGGAGTGTTCCGCTTCTCTGTCCCGTCCCCTCTCGCACTCTCGCGGGAGGGGGCGCGGGGAGGGAAATTAAAACTAGCTGGACTAGCAAATAAAAATAGAAAAAACAAGACATCATGCTGAAGATTAAGCCAATATGGTTTTGCCTGCTTATAGCGCTGGGCGCTACAAGTTGTATCTGCGACACCATCAATGAGGATCTCGACCACTGCGGCACAGATTACACTATCGACTACACACTGCGCCTTGTCACCAACATAGAGACAGAGCTCAGTACTGTGCTCCGTACTGATGTCGATCAAGAAATCGCTGACGCGCTGCGCGAAGCCCTCACAGAGCATATCTTCAGAGAATTTGCAGAAGACGTAAACCTCTCCTTCTACAATACCAGCGGCGAGCAAGAACTCTTGCAGCAGGAGATACACCAGATGAATGCAGGTGAAGCAAGCTATACAATCTACCTCCCTGCACGCGACTACATGCACCTCGCCGTCGCTAACATAGCAGGTGCACAGACCGTCACTCTCCAAGGCGACGGCAATTGCCCAGACTCCAAACTCGTGCAGCAGAAAGGCGATACCATCGACAGCCATGCTACAGGCCTCTTCACCGCACGTGTGCCAATGGAGGTAATGAGCGACCAAGACCAAGACTTCCTTGTTACACTCTATATGGCTAACAGCGCTGCCGCTATAGTCATCGACACCACAGGCTGCAACGTGCGTGAAGTGCGCACATTTATAAATAAAGTAGGTGATGGCTTCTGCATAAACGACAGCACCTTCACCCATAACTCCAACTCCGTTATTCGCATGAATAACGTGACTATGCCGGCCACCACCCACTCGGTGTGCAACTACGGCGTTTGTTTCCCCTCCGACGATGATGGCGAGTGGGAAATCCTTTGCTACGTCACCCTTGACGATGGCACCATAACCGAAACTATCCTGACCGTGGAAACTCCTCTGGAGGCCGGTCAGTTCAAGATAATCAAAGCTCAACTATCTAACGATGGAAGTGTTGTACCTGTCAACGCTTCCGATGTGGGCATAAGCGTTACCCTCGACTGGAATAGCGGAGGCACGTATAATCCTAGCTTCTGAGACTAGCCTGACTAGAAAAACTAGCCTGACTAGACTAACTAGAAAAAAAGAAAATGATCTCTATTCTGAAAAATATTAGCTTTTGGTTTTGTATGGTAATGACTGTCGTCATCGCCTCTTCCTGCATATATGATGACGAAGAAGAGACATACCAGTTAGGAGAGCCTACCATGCTGGCGAGATTTGTCATCTCTGTAGGTGCTGACCAAGGAGGCTCACCCTATCGCACCAAGCAAACCACAGCGGTGACACAGGCACAGACCACACCCATCTTCCGCGGCATGCAGGATATAGTGATGATACCTTTCCGCCTCGGCAGTAGTGCCACAGCAATCACCAATACTGACACGAGGATAGGCTATAACCTCATACTGCCGGCAGCACGTAGTATACCTACCACACCTGCCAACAACACCATTGCCGCACTCAACGCAACCAGCCAGTCACAGGTATATCAAGATGTGTCAATTACGCTAGGCACCAATGCCTTCCTCTGCTACGGCAAAGCTACAGGCGATGACAACGCTGCCAACGGCAGCCTCAACTATGCCGGACTGGATAATGGTGACGCCGCTGACATAACCTTTACCCCAAAGGCAATATACACAGGAGATAACACGCCCGCAGAGGCTACAGCTATAGCTGAGTATCTTACCAGCATTGCCAACACTAGTGGCTGGAGCGAATTGACCAATGGTAATTTGAAAAAACTGCGTGATCGCTTCCTGTTACAACATGCAGGCTCAGCAACCAACGTGCTTGCTACGCTGCAGAAATTGTATGATGCCATAGTCACTGAGACAGGCACTCTGCGTGACGCCATCATCAGCAATATGAAGATTGGCGACACAGCTAATGATGTGCTCCACCTGACTGCCGGCACCACTCTGGCATGGAACGACAACGTCACTTTCAAGGACTACCCCGCCTCAATAGGGGGAACAGGCCTGAACTTGCCCGACGGAGCAGCATATATTGCATGGAGTGCCGGTGTCAACAACAAATTCATCACTGTCATAGACGGCAATTTTGACAATGTTGACAATAGGCCGTCGCAGGGAACTAATCCGGAAATATTCGGCACCGGAGTGGCTCTAAACCATTACGCCACCCCCGCCCCACTCTACTACCGCGCTAACACCAAGATAAATGTGGACGATGATACACACCTTGACAACACTACTGTCACCACGTCAAACTGGACTACCATACTGGCCCAGTATGAAGAACAACAAGGTGAAGTGACACCCGCCACAAGGTCGGTAGCGCTAATCAACCCGCTGGAGTATGCTGTGGCACGTCTGGACGCAGCTCTATTGGTTGACCCCCCAACTGTGGATGCCGGTGTATCCACACTGTTGGATAAAGACAATGTAGGCACCAATGCCGCAGACCTCGAGCTGACGGGAGTGCTCGTAGGCGGACAATACGCTGTTGACTTTGAGTTCACCCCCATCACAGCCAGCGGAACGGAAAAGCCTTACATCATCTACGACAACACTATCAACCCCGCTGATGCCACTACTACGCCTGTAACGCCTATCACTCTGGCAAGCAACATAGGCAAGACATCCAACTATATCGTCAACCACACTCTGGTATTGCCCAGCAAAGCAGATGACAACGTCAACATCTATTTTGAGCTAAGAAACAACAGCGACCACGATATAACGACCCAGACCGGCCTAGTGCCCCCCGGGTGCAAGCTCTATCTGCCCATCACAGCAATTCTGGAATCTACAGATCATTACGTATTTCAGCAGGATAAGGCGACCACTCTCAATGTCACTATAAGCAATCTGAAAAATGCCTGCAATGTGGTACCATCCATGGATGTTGGTCTGCCGTTCACAGTCTATGTGGCAGTAAATACCTGGCAAACAATCTCTGCCGAGAATCATCCCCTATACAATTGGTAGTTAACTGAGCAAATCAATAATTACTAATATACAATGCATAATATATATATATATATAATAAGGTATATAAAGGCCTTCTTGCTAATGCCTGTATTTTTCGCACTGGCACTGATGCTCAATGCCTGCTCTGACGATAACGATTATCACAAGCAAGCTAAGGAGGTCAACTTCAACCTGCGCACTTCTGCGCAGAGCTATGGCTCCGTGCCCCTACTACGCTCTGTGCCAGCGGGGTACACTGTAGATATGGGAACCAATGGCAACGCCAACAGCGACCTCGTTATATATATAACTAAGGACAACGAAGTTGTCCAGAGAGTACTGTTTAAGTGGAGCACCGCCAACCAGTGGTCTAAAAAGGTGCCTATTGAGCCCAGCAGTAGCAACAGTGACTACTATTATATCTATGGCTATATGCCCGCTGACGCTGCAACCGCCACTATCACCCCCTACACTAATGACGACTATTCCACCGGCGCCCAAATGGTTCTGACAGGTCTTAACACGGTGAGCACAAAAGATTTATGCGTAATAACCAGTGCAGCCACAAATGACTACACCAGCGCAGGCAAATTCTATATCACTGTTCAGGATGGCGACAACGACCTTTACTTGCTGATGAACCATCTATACGCCAAGCTGAGACTAGATTACAAGGTAGAGGGAACATCCAACTACTACAATCTGCGTGCTATAAAGCTCAAACAAGTGGATATGGTCACTAGCGTGGGAGGAGTTACCATCACCATCAAGAGTGATCCCAACTATAGCATACAAACCACCTACACCCCATCTAGCTCTACATCCGAACAGACTGTCACCATACTTGATGTCGAGCACGACAATGATGATACCAATAATGACGGAATAGAGATTACCCCAACAGGCATTACTGTACCCGCGTTCTTCACTCCGATGCCAAATGGTACAAGCAGAAATATTGTCTTCATATCCACTTATGATGTCTATTACCGAAATACAGACGGCACCGTTTCCGACAAAATAGTACGAAAAGGCTGCACCGCCCGCAACGAATGGACACTTAAGGCTCTGGATGGCGACTTTGGCGCAGGTAAGCAGGTAATAGTATCTGCCACCATTGCCCCCACCTATCTCTACCAGCTGGCAGACCCCGACCTCGACAATCCTACCATCAACCTTTCAACTAATTGATCGTTGGAAATTGCTATTTTGGCCACATAAATTGAAAGCAACTACACTACAATATGATTAATTATAGAAATATATTTATCAAGCGACTATTTATAATGCTGACTATGCTGATAGGCGTAGCCAACTTTCAGTTTTTTTCTTTCAATTTTCAATTAAGCACAGTCTCTGCTCAAATCATCATTGGCGGCAATGTCTATGGCGGCGGTAATGAGGGCGACACAGGAGGCAACACCACTGTTACTGTCCGTGCTGCAGAAATCAACCATATCTTCGGTGGTGCACGCATGGCCAATGTGGCTGGCAGCGCATTTGTCAATATCGACGGCGAGCACGCAGATGGTGAGATACGCGCCAAGGTGGTATATGGCGGAAACGATATATCCGGCACTGTCGGCACGGGGATTAGTCTTGATGCCACGGGTGTGGATAAAGTACCCGCAGAACTGACCGATGTGATTCGCGGTACAGAAACAGAAGAGGAGAAAAAAGTTCTGAACGCCATCGACAACAGCTGGAGTGCCTTTGTCCGTACCAGCAAGATGGCAACAGAAGATGGTGAACACCGTATCGTTATCGGTAGCCTCTTCGGTGGTGGTAACGGCGATTATACCTATGATTCGGAAGATGACGTTCCGTCAACAGGAAAGACCACCCACTACATCAAAGATAAAGTAACTGGTGCAGTCATTGTCCAAAAGGTAACCGACACGGGTGAGGCCGGCTTCACTGAGCCCGAGCTTGCCAAGGCCTATATAGAGCTGAACGGTGGCTGTGTGGCTCACGTCTATGGTGGCGGTAACATGGCGACAGTAACGAACAACACCGTCATCAGCATGAACAACACGAGTAAGGGACTGGCAGAGGTGAGGCCGTCACGGCTCCCGAATGAAACCGATGAAGATTATGCGGCCAGACTTACTACATCATTTATGGAGTTGGCCGCTTATATGGGCCTCTCCACATTCCAGAGCGACATCTCCAGCCTTAATTACACCTCTTCGCGTGTATTTGGTGGTAACAACAAGGCCACGATGGCCATCCATCCTCACTGGAACCTGCGAAACGGAAAGATTCGTGACCTTTACTCCGGTGGTAACGAGGGAGACATGACATACCAACAAGGTCTGCTCCTTGAAATAAAAGAGGGCTCTAACATCAGCGTCGTCAACGTATATGGCGGTTGTCGTAAGGCCAATGTGCATCCTCTGTATGGCAATGGACATGAAGTTCCCGCATCACAGGTTCAACTGTTAGATGATGAGGGCCATCTCGATCCCAACTACCATATCCCTGACGGTCTTTCAGCACGTGTAATTGTGAGTGGCGGCGATATCACCAATGTATATGGTGGTAACGACATCACGGGCCGTGTGTGGGGCGGCACAGCAATAGGTATCCGCACCTCTATCCGCGGCGATGTATATGGCGGCGGTAACGGCTCATACGCTTATACCGACAATCCCAACTTGAAGGACGACCCCAACTATGGCGATTTCTACTATGAGGTTCCTGCTGGCGTAGAATCTGTCGATGCTTTGAACGCTTTCCGTCCCCACGTGGAGCAGACCTCGCTGCGTCTCTGGGGCAAGGACAGAGACCACCTCACCATCATCGGCGGTTCGGTATTTGTGGGTGGCAACAGTGCGACGGTGATTGAAAACACCAGTATAACCAAACCGATTATTGAGTTGAAGATGGGTTCCAACGTCATTGCCGAAAATGTATTCCTCGGCGACAACGGCGCGAATATGGTGGATGCCACAGCCAACGGTGTGCTGGAATTATACAAGGGCTCTGTCACCGTCAACGGAACATCCTATGACTATAGCCAAATAGATCTGACCGACCCCGTCACTTTCGACAAATATATGGATGGTTGCGCCATGTCGCTGGATCCGCACATCGTGTTTGACAACACTGAAAATGGTGATCCTGACACCTATACTCCGTATTCTTCGGCCATCGGTTCCTTATATTGCGGTGGCAACGTCGGCAGCATGACATGGCCTGGCACCGCCACTATCAATGTGGAACACAAACTTATCATTTACGACAAATTCGTGGCAGGTTGCAATTATGCCTATGCACCTGCCCACACTAATCTAAACGCTGTTTATTGGGGTGGTATAACCGGTCCCAAATCCAATGGTGTTATCCAGGATAATGTAACTACCGGTGGCACTATCAACGATGCAGTCATATTGAACCTCTCCGGTCTGAAAATTCAGCCAATGCGTTGGGTTACAAAGAGAGATGCCAGCTATGAACCTATCCTTTCAGATGGCAAACCGACATATTTGGCAACCGACGGCTGCGAACTATCCACTATCAACTCAGTTTGCTCTCACGGCAAGCAGGCTCATCTGGAGTGGCACACTATCGATGTAACAACAGGCAAAGATGTGGCTAATCCTGCCGAACTGGCTACAGGTGCAACACGCAAGAGCACCACTGATGACATCAACCGTCGCCTCAAGGGAGGAAACATCTACGGCGGCTGCTACAGCGCAGGTATTGTTAACGGAAATGTGGTTATCAATGTCAACGAAACCATTATGGACCGAGACAATGTCTTCGCCAATGTAGAGGAAGACAATGAGGGTGAGGGAATTCTTTATGCAAACGACGAATACAACATCACCAAGGTCAACAGCGGTGTCATCATTGACGAGCAAGGTATGGACGTATTGGGACGTGCCATGAACATCTTCGGTGGCGGTTTTGGTGCCGACACAGAGATATGGGGCAGTGCCACCATCAACCTGAAGGAAGGCTATGTCTTCCAGGTCTTCGGTGGAGCTGAGAAGGGTGTCATAGGCAAACCGGAGGTTGTTACCGGCACCTCGACAACGCAGTACCAGACTACAACCGATCCTGACGGCACCTACAACCCCGCCACTGGAATCTACGCTTTCAATGGTTATCTCTATAAGGCTGATGAAAGGTACAGCACCTACGTCAACCTCGACGGTGGTAGCTCAGGTGTGTCGCGCCATTCCACGTCCGACACTCCAGAAATGGCTGAGACAGAGTTTATTTACGGTGGCGCTTTCGAAGGTCCCATCATGGGTAGTGCCATCGTGCACCTTGGCAACGGCCGCATCTTCAACTCTTTTGCAGGCTCCTGTAATGCCGACATCATGGGGCATACAGAGACCTACGTGGGTGTTAATGCCCAAGGACAATTAGCCTTCCCGTTCATCCGCGACCACATCTATGGTGGCAATGACCTCGGCGGCAGGATATTAGGTGAAAAGGACTTCATAGACCGTGTACGCGAGGATGTAGCAGGCATCAAAGACAATATCTACGACAAAGACAACAGCACCAAGGCAGCTGCCTACACGGAATATCAACAGGGACGTGTGGACTACATCTTTGGTGGATGCTATGGCACCTACGACTACAAAGATCCTCTCTATAACGCTTACTTCTATAGCACAGCCTCCGGAGTGAGCTCAGAGAAGTACGGTTGGTCGCGCAAGGGTCATACCAAGCCCCGACTTGGCAATGCCTTCGTCAATTTCCGCCCCGTGGTGAGCAACAACCCGCTCAACAAGGCTAAGCGTATCTATGGTGCAGGACAGGGCATCTCCACTAAGATGGGCGACTACGGCATCGACTCCATGCAGACACGCAGCTACGTGCTCATCGACATCCCGGCAGCATCCACCGAGTTCAGCGACCTCACCGTATTCGGAGCTGGACAGAATGGTGGTCTTGGCATGGGTGTTGCCCCGGCTACGGCCACAGCCAATCCCGATGCTGTATCGGCAGTCATCGACCTCTTCCGTGGTGATATCAGCAATGCCAATGTATATGGCGGTAGCCATGAGGAAGGTGTCACACGTCGCACTGTCGTCAATGTACCGAGCATATCCACAATCCAAGTTAAGAATATCTTCGGTGGTGCCTTTGGTATAGCCAACGATGTGCCTTGTGATGTGTATGAAGCCAATGTCAACTACAGCAGCTCAACAGCTATGGTGGGAGGATATCAGGCAGGCATCTATGGCGGTAACAACAACTTCCGCCGCACCATACACGGCATCGTCAACATCAACGCTCCCGTATGGTCTGACATTGAGAAAGGCTGGCTGGCTACAGTCTATGGCGCCGGCTTGGGAGCTGACACATGGTCGCAATACACCGAGGTTAATCTTAACAATGGTGCCCGTGTCAATGAGGTCTATGGCGGTGGCAGCCAAGGCCGCGTGCTGAATATGGAATCATATAAGACATGGACGATTACTGAACCCACTATATATACAAAAATAGGCGCTGGCTACGATGACTGGACTATGGATAACAATCTGGTTAAGCTTAATGGCCTTGACATGCGGTGTAATACCAACGTCTATATAAACAAGGGCGCCACGGTAAGTGGCTACATGTACAACGGAAGCCTTAGCGGCGGCTACGCATACGGTGCCGGCTTTGGAACCTCAGCCACCGTAAGCGGAACATCATATATCGGACTCCACGGAGGCTATGTAGCTAAGGACATGTACGGCAGCGGATGGGGTGGCTCGGTGTATGACCAATATAAAGCCCAGAGAGCCACATATAATGCTACCGCCGCTGCTGCTGATAAGATAGCTGATTTCACCGCAGGCACCAATGTATTTGTCGAGGGTGGCAAAGTGCGCCGTCCCTACGGCGGAGGCTACCAGGGCAACGTAGGATACACCGAGCTTCCCTTCACCGTGGAAGACAGCCAGATATCTAGCGTGCCTACCCTGCTTGCAAACGATGCTCCAGCCTACACCAATGTGGTAATCGGCATTCCCGAGAGCCAGAAGGAAACGATAAACGCCGTTCACGCTGCTGACAACACCAAGCCGTCCTACGGATTCTACAAGGGCGTGCCTGCCGTGGAATGGAACGCATACGGTGGCGGTGAGAAGGGTGGTATCATAGGCACTACCCACCTCACTATGTATAATGGCTATGTTGGCTACCGCTATCTTGGCAGCGATGCTGTGATAACAGGCGAGGATGTGGCACACAATGACGACAACGCTACTACCATCGATGAGCGATACATAGAGAAAATCAATGATGAGACAGCTGCCAACGGAGGTATAGGCAACCTGCAAGAACACGGCAACTTGTTCGGCAGCGGCTTCGACGACGGAAGCTATGCCGACAATACCGAAGTCTCCGTCTATGGAGGTTACATCCGCAACAGCGTCTATGGCGGTGGCGAGATTGCCGCTGTAGGACGTGGCGAAACCAAGGAAAGCGGTACCGACAACTCGGTGCGCGAACTCAAAGGCATTTGGAAGGGCGGCACAACCAAGGTGTCCATCTTCTCAGGCCATATATTGCAAAATGTGTTTGGCGGTGGCAAGGGATTCACTGCTGAGCGAGGTGAACAGTATGGTATAGGCTCTGTACGCCGCTATACTGATGGCTATGTGTTCGGTCAGGCTGAGGCCAATATCCACGGTGGTGAGATAGGCACCGAAGAAGGCATAGCCCGCGGCTACGGCAACGTCTTTGGCGGTGGAAACATCGGCTATGTATATAGTAGCATTGGCAAGAAAGACACTGACGGATTCTACTATCTATATGAGAACGGCGCCTATGTGACAGACCCAAGCACTCATGAGAAAATCCTCACCGAGGATACCAAGGTAGTTGTGGCTCCCTACAGTCTTGTTACCGCTGATGGCGGTGTCACCGTCAATGGACATACCTACGCAAAAGGGGAGTATGTCACCAATGAGGACCTTAACACTATTGCCACCAAGGGAGATGCGATATGGAACAAGATGGACACAGAGTCAGGCATCGTTATCCACAATGCTGTCTTTGCCGGTGGTAATGTTACCCAAGGCTCTGACCTCCTCTACGCACAGGCCACCACAGTATTTGGCAACTCTACTGCATCGTTGGTTGATGTCTTCAGTCGCGATTTCATCACATTGGGCGAAGATGGTGTAGGCGGTCTCTATGGCGACGGCAATCTGACATTTGTTGATGGCTATCGCGAACTGAATATCACCAATTTCGGTACCGACTACTACGGATTGTCTGAAGCTATTACCTATGCACAGTATCTTGCACTTAATGACCGCGAGCGTGCCTATTTCAAATTGACCTATCTCTGTACAGAGGCTTATACCGACAATAATCATATAACCCATAATGTCAATGATGAGATAGACGATGAAGTATATGAGAGATTGTCGGATCAAGATAAAGCACACTGGGCAGTTAATCAGGGCGTATGTAGCATCTATGCCGGACGTATGATGAACACCATCCAGCGTGCCGACTTCTGTGGCGTCTTTGGTAGCCGTCTGGTAATGAAGGGCGCTTTGGACCGTATCCCATCTGAGGTTGACTACACCAAATACACCATCAACCGTGTTGGCGAGGTATCACTTAATCAGAAAAGTGTTAGCACTTACAACCATGGCAACTATTTCGGCATCTACAATATCACCAAATATCTTGGCGCCTTGACCTCCGATGTAAGTTTTGAATCCACCCGCAAATATAAATCTGGTAATGACATCTATGACGATCCCGATGGAAAGACTTACTATTCATATAAGTTGGGTCTCCAGGGAAATCGCAACCGCAATGTGGCACATAGCGAGAATGAGCTGGCTATGGCTTCGGGTGTCTATCTGGAGTTGCTTCAGGAACCTTCGCGCAACTATGTGGGCGATGAGAAGGTATGGGGACCGGTCACCGGTGTCATAGGCCTGAAACTGATATCCGTCTCCACAGGTGAGGGTGGTGGCTATGTCTATGCCAAGAATATCCACGGCACAAAGAGTGCCAGCGGCCTCAACCACCTTACCATCTCAACTGCAAACACCGGTGCAGTGACGAAAAACTCGTATAAATATGAAAAAAGTACTTCTAGCCAATGGATGGAAAGCTCCGGCAACTTCGTTATCGACTCTCCCTTGAGTATCATCGACGACTGCTTCCCTGCCAGCAACAAATTCTATCCCGAATACGGAACCACAGGTGGAGATGATACTTCACCGGCTCACTTCTGGTACATTCGTGGCTACTACTATATCTACAATCAGGAAATCTCTGCGTACACCGGCTCATCACAGGCCTACACAGAGACAGTTAACATACCGCTCACCATCACTGCTCAGGGCAATGGCAAGCTATGGATTGAGGACATCAAGACCAACCTCTATGCCGATGCCGCCAGATTCCCCTTCAAGGAGGGAAGCACAACAGAACGAGAGACTGAGGTCATCTGCCGCGGTACCACCTACCGCTCTAACGACCCCATCACCTACTGGGAGTGGTCTAACCTCAGTGCATCTGAGCAGGCCTACTTTGTCAACAAGAGCTATGTCTGCGTGATGGATGTCTATGCTACCGCAGACGACGCAGAAAACAATGTTGCCCCCGTCCACAAGGCAGGCGAAGTACTGGCAGGCGAAACTGCATACAACACCCTCTCTGCCCAGTCGTGGTTTGATGCAAAGGGCGAAACATTGGCTGGAACAAAGGCATTCCGCGTGACCAATGACCTGACCCATAGTAAGGGCTTTGAACTGGCCGTCACACTCGATAATCCCGCTATATGGGATGAATACTATACCGACCCAACGACAGGCGTAACCGTGCCCAAGGCTTCTAAGGACGGTGACGATCTGCTTGGTCCCACCTTTAAGCTCAACGGCAGCAACAATTCGTATGTCTTCGGACAAAAGGAATATATCTTAGGCGATTTGGTGGAAGAAGGTATCGTCGATAACTATGAGAATGGTCTTAGCACTACAGCCAAGAACAATATTGACACCAGTGTCTATCCGCAGGCAGACTTCGAACCGGCCTATCTGGCTCTCGAGGAGTGTTACATTACCGTCAATACAGACCAGTCGGTACATGTTGTCAAGAATGGTGCGATACCCGCATCGTACTACAACCAGCTGTCCAACGAAGCTAAGACAAACTTTGAGGAAGCACACATACTGACCACTACGGTCCAGCTTACCGACCAGCATCTACTGAGTGCAGGCGTACTCTTCACCACCGATGAAGTAAATAAATACTTGCATGATTATCCTGACAAGGTTACTTCAGCCGAGTTCCCCAAAGCATACTACTGCTCTAAGGCCGGATACTACAGCGGTATAGAGTTCTCCAGCGGACAAAGCTACCAGGCCGTTCAATACTCAGGTCTGAAGGCAAATGAGCGTAGCAACTTCACCTACAACTACGACGCTCTGGACATCATGCTGGACGAGACCTTCGCAGGAAATACGACCACTCCGGCCAATATTGCCATCTACGACAAGGATCCCGCCAGCAATCCTATATACTCCGGCAAGCAGTATGTAGATTATAGCGTAATATACACTGGTTCGGCATCGTCACTAACCACGACTACGGGCGGAAGTTTTGCTGTCGCAAATGGCAGCGAGTACACCCGTGAGCAATACGAGTCGCTACTCAACGAGAAGCAATACTACACGCCTATTTCACTCAACTTCAGCCAAAACGCTACACAGGAAGTCTATGTAGTGCGTGAAGAAATAGGACAAGGCGGACGTATCTATACACCGGGTACCACACTTACTGCCTCTGAGTTTGCTCTGCTTAGCGACGATAAGAAGCCCAAGGTAGATCTCATAACATTCTACAAGAGTACAGGCGGTAATGTTGATGTACAGACATACTATTACTGTACAGAGGCCTACACCACCCGAACTGCTGTTACCCCAGCAGGAGAAAGCACTGCCATTGCTGTAGGTGGCACAGTCCCGAAGGGAACACTCATCCTTGGAAGTGAGTATGCGGATCTTCCCAACAATCAAACGGATTTCAATGTCGTAGCCAACTCACCGCAGGAGAAATCAGCACTCTATGTCTCCAGCGACTGCGATATCTACGACTTCTCGCAAGACCGCATCTTCACCGTCATCTACCGCTACGCATACACCGAGAAAGACGAGCAAGGCAACTCTATTGAGAGCATCTCGGAGCGCCATGTGCTGAATATCCGTGTTCACTTCGAGAGCGGTGAGCCCACTATCTCCGAGCTCCTGCCGCCGGCAACCATCTTGCCGGGCTCCACAGTCGGCCTCAACGTGCCCTCTGTAAGCGAAGGTGCCTTCACTGTGCTTGGTGGTGGATGGGAACTCTACCAGAATGTCAATGATGCCAACGCTCATAAGAATGGTGTGCCCTACACCAACTACACTACACCTATGTATTGGTATCAGAACGACTGGTATGTGGCCTACTATGCCGAGACATATCTCGGACGCACGTTCAGCAATGCCGTGCCGTTCACCATTGCCAACTACCACGACATCGACAATGTGATGAACGACAAAGAGCACCACCTGTATGTGGATCATCCCAATGTGAAGCGCGACAGCAAGATATATATAAACAATGGCAGTTGCTCGTCCGACAACACCAAGAGCAAGCTCGACCTGCTCAGTGACTTCTTCCAGCTCACTCTGCACAACACGATGGATGCCAACGGCAACCCCGTAACCATCAGTGATGGCAGCGTAGTGGATGGTCACAAGACACTCAATAGCCGTGTCAATGGTGGTCAGTACCTTGACTTCATCCTCAACAGCAATGTTGCTCCGAAGGCATACACCACCTGGACACCTATCGGCGATGCAACCAACTGCTTCGGTGGCAGACTGCATGGCGATGGCTATACCATCAGCGGTCTCTCCAACTCGCTCTTCGGCAATCTCTGTGGAAGCGTTTATAACCTCGGTGTGACAGGTAGCTTCACAACCGCCGGTATCGCGGATACAGGCGTCGGCTATATCGAAAACGCTTGGATTAGCACCACGGGCACACCCGACACTGGCGTTCGTGCTGTATTCAACAATCCGAACCGTACAGACGCGAGCAAGCCTATACAGCTCGTCAACTGCTACTACCCGGCCGACAATGCCTACGACGAGACCCATAGCGAGCATGGCGATGCCATCAAGAAGCCGCGCAAGTCGTTCAATAACGGCGAGGTAGCCTACGACCTGAACGGATTCTACCTGGCAAAGCGTTATGCCGACAGTCCCAACTCAGGCATCACCACCAACAAATATAGCTATTACACTATCACCGACAATGCTAACAACACGCTAAGCACCACACCGTCGGATGGATACTATCGCGACACATACGCTATATATCCCCATTTCAGAAACAATACCAAGTATCTCGGATATGTTGAGTCGCGCTATATCGATGGTGACTTCATCTATTCCGGAGGTTCAATACCTACCGACATAAACGAGCGCTACGATGCCGACGAAGACTGCTACTATCCCATCTGGCCAGATGACTACATCTACTTCGGACAGATGCTGACCTATGGCTACTATGAGGCCAACCGCCCATATCAGTACACACCGTCGCGCATCACCAAGTCCGACCGTTCGGCTTCTGAGGGAAAGAAGGGTGCCACAGCATGGCTAGTGACCGGAACCAACAGCAACCGCGTTTACAGAGCACCTGCATACTTCCGCAACAGCATTATGGATGTGGCTCACTTCAACGCCTTCGCCATGGTGCCCGCGAAATCTACCGATGAGACAGGAGCACGCAGTGCATACCCGGGCATGACCGCCATCGACTTCACCGGCTATAATGACAACAGCTTCGTTGAAGGATGGTCTGACGGCCTCTTCAACAAGAAGGTGCTCGACATCGAAACCCTGACAGGTTTCCGCAGTGATGGTCAGACACAAAACCTGCTGGCTTACGCACCGGAAAGCAATACCAATGTGACCGGTATCCTCAACACCTACTTCAGCGATAGGGCATTCACATTGATAGACAATGAATACAAGAATGTAGGCGCGGTATCAGCAGCTGACATGAACAGCGTAAAGGGTCACTTGGTTTACAAGGACGACAATAACAACTTCATCACCAAGTCCGACCACCTCCTCGTTGATCGTCAGGACTTCAATGCACCTATTGCCTACACCTTAGGCAGCAACAAACGTATGTGGTATCAGCGCCGTCCTGACAACTACGCTGTCCGCCAGAGCGGATGGGAGGCCATCAGCCTACCCTACTCTGCCGAGCTTGTCACCACTCAGGACAAGGGCGAACTGACCCACTTCTACAAGAAGGGTGATGATAACTCGTTTAACGAAGGCTACGACACCGGTCATGAATACTGGCTGCGTGAGTACCGTGGTATTGAAAAGACTGAAAACGATATAGCCACAGCCACAATGGCATATCCCAATAAAGTCGCAGGCAGCGAGAAGGAATACTATAACACATTCCTCTACGACTACTACTATCAATACACCAGCAACCCACGTAAGGATGAAAACAAGGACGAGTACCAGCAGAACTACTACGCCAACTATCATACCTACAGCGACTATCCATACTCTGTAGCCGCCAAGCCATATATCATCGGCTTCCCGGGCTCTATATACTATGAGTTTGACCTCAGCGGTAGTTTTGAGGCTCAGCACACCGATGCGCCAGTACCGACAAAACTCCCAAGGCAAGTCATTACCCTTGCCTCCTTCGAGGGTGCCACCATCGCCAAGAGTGATAATGAGCTGGCTAGCGGTAAGGTGACAGCCAGCGGCTACGCCTTCGTGCCCAACTATCTCAACACAGAGGTGGAGGCCAATACAAGCTATCTGCTCAACTCCAACGCAGCCACGCTGCCTGGCAGCAGCTTCGATGCCACCGCAACGGCAGCTACCGTAGCCGCCTTCCGACCCTACTTCACTAAGACGTCGTCAGGTGGCAGCAAGGCATATCGCACCATCGTCTTCAACGACCCGTCAGCCACCGAGTTTAAGGTTGACGAGAATATCAACCTCTCCAACCATGGTGATGATGTCCACATCAGTGTCGGCAACAGTAGCGTAACCCTTTACTCTGGTCTCGACCAGCCCACCAAGGTGCGCATAGTCAATGCCGCGGGTGTCACCATGGCAGAGTTCACGCTCGAGCCAGGCACCACCGTGACCAAGATGCTCGTTCCGGGCGTATACATCGTCGCAGGCAAGAAGGTAGTGATCCACTAACATGAGCGCAGAGAGAAGAAATAGCAGTCCTAGCCAAGCTAGCCTTACTAGCCAGACTAGAGAGGCTAGAGAGACTAGTCAGGCTAGTCTGGCTAGAAGGCCTGGCTTCCTGAGACCCCAGAAGCATTGGGAGAGCCTCCACTTCTACCAGAAGACCGATGTCCTCTACCAGATGACATTCGCCTTCACACAGCGCTTCCTCAAAAAGGGCGACCGAACCATCGACCAGATGGTGCAGGCGGCTCGCTCCGGCAAGCAGAACATAGTAGAAGGAGCAGCCGATGGCGTTACCTCGTCGGAGATGGAGATTCGCCTGATGAATGTCGCTCGCGCCAGCATCAAGGAGCTCAAAGAGGACTATGCTGACTATCTCGCCACGCGAGGGCTGGAGAAATGGAGCACCGACCATCCGCGCTACGACGCTATGCTCGCCTTCTGTCGCGAGCACAACATCCCCGAGGACTACCTGCCCTTCTTTGAGAAGTGGACAGACGAGGAGATGTGCAACATCGGGCTCACCCTTTGCCACATGGTGGACAAAATGATGACCACATTCATCACACAGCTGGAGGGACAGTTCGTCACTCAGGGCGGCATCAAGGAACGCATGACCGCCGCCCGTCTCGGCTATCGCACCGACCAGCGTGAGCAACTCCGCCAGCTGGAGGCCGAGAATGCCCGCCTCAAGACCCGCATCCACGAGCTCGAAGTCCAGCTATCTGCTGGGAGTGCAGGGTGGTTGTAATGCAATTTGGGTTTGAATATTTGGTTAAGTAACTTTGCAAGATAAAGATAGATTCACTCTATGAAGGAGAACGAGATAGCACAAAGAAGCGGCGATTTCCTGAAACTGGCCCAATCAATACGAGCAATTGATCAGCTCTTCAAAGAGGAAACCGCAAAAGCCGTCAATCGCAATTTGACGGCACGCAATTGGCTTGTTGGCTATTATCTGTTCCATTATGAGCAACATGGGAGCGACCGTGCCCAGTATGGCACACGGTTATTGAAATCTTTGGCCGAAGAGTTGAATTCTCCTTCCATGTCATCGGGAAATCTGAAGATGTATCGTCGATTCTACCAAGAGTTCCCAATGCTTGCCTTACCTATAAAAGACTATATTACAGAAAGAAAAAACATCGAAGGCATTCTGCCTGCAAAAATAAGCCAATTACTGATTGGCCAATTCGATGGAAGTTACGAAAACAGTTTAGAGGCATCTCAGCCAATTGGCCAATCGGCAATTGGCCAATTGCCAGCAGATACAATTTTCAGGAGAATACCATATACTCATCTTACCTTATTGTTTCCAATTCAAGACCCCACAAAACGTTTGTTCTATGAACTGGAGTGCATAAAGGGCACATGGAGTGTAAAAGAACTGAAACGTCAGATTGATACCAATTACTACGAAAGGACTGCTCTCTCAGCTTCGCCAGAAAAAATGAGTGCTCAAATCCAAAAACAGGCAGAGCATTTGTCGCTTGCAGAAGTTGTGAAGTCGCCTCATGTCTATGAGTTCCTTGGATTAAAGGACAAGGATGTCATTGAAGAGACGGATTTGGAACAGGCAATCATGGATCATCTTCAAGATTATTTGCTGGAGATGGGGCGAGGCTTCTGCTTCGAGGCTCGCCAGAAACGCATCCTTGTCGATGACGAATACTTCTTCTGCGACTTGGTATTTTATCACAGAGTCCTGAAATGTCACGTCATTGTGGAACTGAAAACCCACACTTTCAATTATGCTGATTTGGCCCAGCTAAACATGTATGTAGCCTATTACCAAAAGAACATCATGCAAGCAGATGACAATCCTCCTATCGGTATCCTGTTATGCACAGAGGTAGGAAAGGAACAAGTGGAATATGCACTTGCAGGCATGGACCAGCAGTTGTTCATCAGCAAATACTTATTGCAATTGCCTCCGAAACAGGAATTGACACAATGGCTAAGCAAAGAAATAAAAGCATTTGAAACGATATAATAAACTCACGATATGAAACCAATTATGACCAACGATATGAAACACAATATTACCAACAATATGACCAACCATACTATGTTACGAAAGATAGCAACCAAGCTCCTCCTCTCCCTCACCCTCCTCCTCTCAGCCACAGGGGCGAAGGCGCAAGCTGTCATTATGAATGGTAATTATTTCCTGACTCATAATGAAGCAGGAACAACTGTCAATGCAACTGCCAGTAATACTTTCAATCCTGCAACCTGCCTGTGGTCATATGCAAGACGAGACTATATCCGAACTGCAAATAGCAATGGTGAGGCCATTAACAATAACAATAACTACCTACAATACACGTCAATATCTCTAGGTACCGATTGGGGAAGCTGGTATAGAGGAGACGACAATGAGAATATATATCACAGAACAGGAAACGGGTTCAACAGAACATACTATTATCTCCGGCTCAATGGCACCACTTGGCAGATAAACAACACCGACAGCAATAATGGTCAATTGCATAATGTCACAATTTCTACCCAAAGCGCAACCTCCACCAATCCCACCATCAATGGAGCGGATGTTTTAACGGCAACAGGTAATTCCACATACACAGCAACAGGTGCAGCATATCAGGCAGGAGGTTATAAGAACTATCGTTTCAATGACACTGATCACTTCTTTGATGGCAACACTGCAATAACACCTACTGCTGCTACCCTTACCAATACATGGACTCTGACAGACAACACCTATGCAACAGTCAATAGCTCTGGCGTAGTAAACGTAAGCAGCCTTCCCGCAAGCGATGTTACCCTAACACTGACTGTCACGGCATCGGCCACTGGCGGTACGCCAACTGCTCCTTCAGGCACGACCCTCACAGGAACAAAAGAAATCACGATTCAAGGCACAACCCCTTCCGCACCAATCATCAATGTCAGCGGAACGAGTGTGACCCTCAGCACAGAAGCAGCAGGCACGACGTCAATTCGTTATACTCTCGATGGCACAGACCCCACGGCAACGACGGGTACTGTATATAACGGTGCTATAGACCTTTCCAGCAGTACGACATCGCCTGTTACCATCAAGGCTGTCACTGTTCGTAACGGCAACGCGTCTGCGGTATCCACAGAAACGGTGACTCTGACACTTCCCGAGCCTGTTATCACCGTTGATGGTTCTGCTGGCACGGCAACTATCAGCGCCACTTCTGGTGCAACTATTTATTATACTACCGACGGCTCCGACCCGACCACTTCGAGCGCACAATATACAGGCAGCCTCTCTAGTCTATCGGCCATGACCACCATCAAGGCCATTGCCGTTAAGAGTGGTTGGAACAACTCTCCCGTAGCATCTGAAACGGTATCTATTCCATCCGGCGTATCTGGTGGGACGGTTACCATTTTTGACTACGAAGATCACAACTGGAGTTATTATCAATCTTCAACCAATTTACCTACAGGATATCCTACAGAATATCTTTCTTCTCCAGACCCACGTAATGTTAAGATTACATATCGTGGAGGCAGCGTATCTGGTGCATCAGCTGTAGCCATTTCTGCCCTTGATGGAGAAGGGCAAAACGAGATGGTTTACTACAAGACCTTAGAGAAGAGCGTACCTGGTATGACAGGTAACTATCCATATACAGTTATCAGCAATCCTTTCAGCAAGCGTCCTCGAACTACAGGTTCAACAGGCACAAATGGTTTTTACGGCTTTGCTGGATGGAAAATCATAAGTGGTGGTGAATATATCTCAGAATATGGGGACAATGACGTCATCCCTCTTGATGCGACAATCCACTTTACTAATCTCGACAATGGCTATACGCCCAACTGCACCTCTGCGGAGATTGTCTTCGAAGCTACTTGGACGACAGCAACTGTCAAGACTGGCAATAGTGCACAAACTTTCACAGGCGGCACATACGAAACAAATTTCTGGGTACTCAGTGGCAATAATAATATAGGAAATCTTACCATAACAGGCAATTGTACAATGTCGGCCAGATATCCTGATGGAACTGTGAACTTCAACAATAATTTAACAGGCACCATTACAGCAGGCGGCAACAACGCAAAGGTGGAGTTTGTCAATATGAATAGCACGGGTAATGTTAGCGCCGCAAATTACACTTTTACAATGGGACGCGGCATTGTCAACTCTAATAATGGAGGTGATTTGAGAGGCGGCACATCAGATGCGAACTGTGTACAAACAGTAAAGATAGAGAGCGGAACATATGCAACACTTCATAATTTCACCAATGGTTTGAATGCTTCACGCAATTGTGACCAACTGATGATTCTTGGTTGCGACTATGATAGAGCAAAGAACGACAACACGAAACTTATTATTCGTGGAGATATGTTTATCGGCACAGGCATCCAACTTAATCGTTCGGCCAATTCCTTATATACAAGAACATATATCAAAAGCGGCAATTTTGGATCAACTGTATCTGTTGCGGGAAATACCTCATACACTGGCGCTGGTGGATCGAACACTTACTATTATTCTGTTTCAAATACGCATAACGCCGGAAGACGATATTTATGTATGGAAGGTGGACGCATTGACGGTATAGCAGGTGGAATGGACGAAACAAACAACCAAACGGTAACCGCAAGAGCCTTTGACCTTCGAGTTCGTGGCACAGCACAAATAGATGGAGTCGTATATGGTGCTGCGGAATATGCGAATGCTCGAGGCATACGCTCAATGATATTTACAGGAGGCACTGTAAATGGTTGGGTAGCAGCTGGAGCAAATGGAACTCAAAACACAAATGGAGCTCTTACTGGTGCTACATATGTATATATTGGAGGTAAAACCAATGTGGATAGCAATGGTTCGACACAAGTTCTTAATCGTGCAATTGGAGGAAATGTTTTTGGAGCAGGCTGTGGTTATAGTAACTCAAGTAGTTCTGGACAGGTTCTAACATATAATACTAATATTGTAGTTGCCGACGAGTCTTATGTGGAGCGAGGTGTTTATGGTGGAGGCTCTTATGGTTATACCACTAATACATCTAACATTTATGTTCTTGGTGGCCATGTCGGTGGAAAGAACGGTGGTGTAAGTGGTACTTCTTATAGTGCAAACATCACTGGTGGTGTCTTTGGTGGTGCATGTCAGAACCAAGGTGGAACGGTCAATATCACCATGACCGACGGACTTGTTGAAGGTGGTGTTTATGGTGGCTCGAATGCTACTGGTACTATAACGGGCCCTGTCACCATGCAGATTGACGGTGGCCAAGTCGGAACTACCTCAACCCCTGCCAATATCCACGGAGGTGGCTATGGTCAGAACACCGTAGTCTCTGGTAATGTAGATATAACACTAGGTGCTACAAACCAGACAGAACCTGGCGTTACTGTATATGGTGATGTATATGGCGGTTCTGCTCTCGGTAGCGTTAACGGTACTTCTGCCAACACTACATACCATACAAACGTAACTCTCAATGCCGGAACAATCAATGGTTCGCTCTACGGTGGCGGTCTTGGTGCATCTGGTACTGCAGCCAATGTCTATGGCCCCGTGGCTGTAAAAGTATATGGCGGTAGCGTAAAGAAAACTGACTCCAACGGAGCCAATGGCTCTGGCGGTGTGTATGGCGCTAATAACGTCAATGGCGCTCCCCAACGCAGTGTCACTGTTGACATCTATGGTACCGACCCTGCCCCATCTGCCAATGAATACGCTCTCTATGCCGTCTATGGTGGAGGTAACCAGGCTGACTACACATACGGCAATGGCTATCCGAAGGTAACCGTACATAACTGCGACAACAGTATCGAATATGTTTATGGCGGTGGTAATGCTGCCGCTGTTTCTGCCACCGACGTTACGATATGGGGCGGTAACAAGATTGGCAACGTCTTCGGTGGTGGTAACGGTACTGTGACCGCAGCCAACGTGAATGGCAATGCCGTGACAAAAATCTACGGCGGCACCATCGGCAAGGTATTCGGAGGTTCGAATAGTCAAGGTACTATTAGTGGTGATATCAACGTAACTGTCCAGAAGCAGAGTGGTGATACTGATCCTGATGGCTCATCAACAGCCTGCGATATGCACATCGATGAGGTGTATGGCGGCGGTAATATGGCTGCAAGCCAAGCCGGTAGTCTCACTATCGGTTGCACAGGTGGCGACACTGAAGGTATCGGTGATGTCTATGGCGGGGCAAATCAAGCCAATATCACTGGCGATATCACTCTTAACATCACTGGTGGTAGCATAAACCGCGTCTTCGGTGGTAACAATGTAAGTGGCTCCATCAGCGGAGGCATACAAGTTGATGTCAATTGGAAAACTGGAACTGACCAGTGTGGATACAATTATCTTGGCAGTGTCTTCGGAGCAGGTAACTTGGCACAATATACCATTCCTAGTGGCAAGACTTTGGCTGTCAACATCCTCAACGGCACCGTGACCGAAAACGTCTATGGTGGCGGTAAGGGCGACCCCAACGACCACACCAAAGGTCAGGTGACGGGTAATCCCGTTGTGACCATCGGCGATGCCACAAAACTGAACGACAACAATGTTGTGGCAGTAGTCACTGGCGATGTCTATGGTGGCGGCGATGCCGGTGACGTTATAGGCACTCCTGTTGTAAAAGTCATCAACAAGTGCAACACCTCCGTGGGATATGTCTACGGCGGCGGTAATGCTGCTGACGTAAGCGGTACCAACGTCACCATCGATGGCGGCACCATCGTCCACGATGTGTTTGGCGGTGGTCATGGTGACAAGGCTGCACTTGGCACTGATCACAGCGACAAAGTGGCCGACGTTAATGGTAACGCTTCCGTAACTATTACTGGTGGTACTATCGACCGCGTCTTTGCCGGCAGCAATATCAACGGTACCATCACCGGCACCAACAACACTCTATCCATCAACAAGGGTGACAACTCATGCGACATGAAGATTCGCGAGGTATATGGTGGTGGCAACCTGGCCGCCGGCAATGCCACAAGCATTAGCGTTGGATGTACCGGCGCTATTGTTGCTGGAGATAATGGTCATGCCGCTCATCCCGAAAACATCGGTACTACCCTTGAAGGTATCGGTACCGTCTATGGCGGAGCCAACGAGGCCAATATCGGTACATCCTCACAGCCTTCAAATATCGTCCTTAATATTAACAGCGGTATGGTGGCCAACGTATTTGGTGGCAACAATACCAGCGGAACCATTTATGGCGACATAGAGGTAAACATCAATAAGAATGCTCAGACCTGCGGTTGGTACGTTGGCAACGTCTTCGGTGGCGGTAATCTGGCCGCTTATAGCGGAACGCCCGATGTCAATATTATCAATGGTACGGTAAGCCACAATGTCTATGGCGGCGGCAATGAGGCTGGTGTAGGCGGTGGCGATGTAACCATGTCTGGCGGCGAAGTACTGGGTGGTATCTACGGCGGCTGTAACACCAGCGGCACAGTGGATGGCAATATCGTAGTCAACATAACGGGCGGTACGGTCGGTTCGAGCACTACAAAGGCGGACGGTATCTTCGGTGGCGGCTTCGGTGAGGCCACGGGAACCAGCGGTAATGTGGAGGTGAATA
The DNA here is from genome assembly GCA_017458585.1 of Bacteroidaceae bacterium. GTDB lineage: Bacteria > Bacteroidota > Bacteroidia > Bacteroidales > Bacteroidaceae > UBA6382. Next base: position 124,120 of record JAFTAJ010000014.1, on the reverse strand, counting down.
TCGGTACTTCCGGACAGACGACGGGCGGCGCTACTATCTACGGCGATGTATATGGCGGCTCAGCTCTGGGAAGCGTGAATGGAACGAGCGCTGATGCCACCAAGCATACTCACGTGAACCTGAACAAGGGCACCATCTATGGCGATGCCTACGGTGGCGGTCTAGGACGTCAAGCATCAAGCGGTGTCTCGGCAGTGGCTGCTAACGTTTACGGTAACGTGACGGTGACGCAGAACGGCGTAGCCTTTGTCACGGCTACGATTAATGACAATCACAATCAGGCAGTGGTGACATCAGGCCGCATCTTCGGTTGCAACAACCTGAATGGTTCGCCAAAGAGCACGGTGCTCGTGCTGGTGAACAAGACGGCTCGTGCCGATGGCGGTGCTCACGCCAAGAGCGCGCATGATGCCAGTGGCGCCATCACTACCTACAACTACGAGATGAATGCCGTCTATGGAGGTGGTAACCTGGCAGCTTACGATCCTGCTGATCCTAACGCTAACGGTCAATACACCACTGGTGGGCATGATAATACCAAGAAGCCGCTGCAGGTAATCATCGACGGTTGCGACGAGGCAAGTATTGCATACGTCTATGGCGGCGGTAACGCTGCTCCTACCCCATCGACTGATGTACTGATACTCGGAAGCTACGAGATTGGCTACTCATTCGGCGGTGGTAATGGTAAAGACCAGTTCACGCTGGACGGCGGTACGACATGGAACACCAACCCGGGTGCCGACGTGGGTGTAAAGGGTGGAACCAACTATGGTACAGGTATAGCCACTACACTTATTTATGGTGGTACGATTCATGAGGCCTACGGCGGCAGCAACCAGAAGGGTACGATTGTCGGTACTGCAAATATAGACGCAGAAGACGGCGGTTCATGTACACTCGACTTAGGCAAGATGGTGGGTGCCGGTAAGAATGCTGATATCGACGGCGACGTCATCATGACGCTTGGCTGTAAGCCTGCTGCCAAGATTCCTCTGCTGTTTGCCGGTGCCGACAATGCCAACGTCGACGGTGATATTGAGCTGACCATCACCAGCGGTAACTACGGTAAGGTGTTTGGCGGTAACAACTTAGGTGGTATTGTCAAGGGACATATCAAGGTGAACATCGAGGAGACGGGTAGTTGTGAAACACCTATCACTATTGATGAACTCTACCTCGGCGGTAACGAAGCCGCCTACTCACGATACGGCTACTATGCAGATGGCACGCTTGCTGATGGCAGGACCAAGTATTCTCCCAGAACATCTGCCGACGACACGCATACCGCAGTCACCGGCAATCACGATGCTCCTTATAACGAACCCGTCCTGAATGTTATCTCCTGCACGTACATCGGCAAGGTGTTTGGTGGCGGTCTGGGTGAAGGTGCTGCGATGTATGCCAACCCGACTGTGAACATCAACATGATTCAGGGTACGTTTGCTAACAACTCTACCGTTGGCGTTCCGGCCAAGATGACAGCACTGGGTCTTAATTCCGCTGACAACCCCAATAATCTGGGAGTGTTGGTTGATGTCTATGGCGGCGGTAACGAGGCTGCCGTATATGGTAACACGACCGTTAATGTAGGTACCAAGGTCAATCAGAGCATCAACCTGACATCAACCGGCACGACAGAGACGGTTGTCGGAGCTTTCATTTCCGGAACTGTCTATGGTGCCGGTAAGGGCGTTGCAACTAACCCCAATGCAGCCATCGTCACTGGCAACACCCAGGTCAACATGGCCGGAGGTAAAATCTGCCGCAGTATCTACGGCGGTGGCGAGCTGAGCTCAGTGGGAACCTTCACCGAAACATATACGTCAGAGGTATCGCATCCCTACCATGCAGTAGGTGAGCCCAAGACCGTCAAGGACGGCACTGGCAAGACTGAGGTGCTGATCAGCGGCGGACAGGTGGGTCTTGTCCGACAGCTGATGCCTAATCCTGCCAACCCAACTTCCGACGATGACTATGGCTATGTATTCTGCGCCGGCAAGGGTGTGGCCGACTCCCTTACATACAATAAGGCACACCTGCTTGCCGTTTCCGGTTCTTCCCATTTGGAGATCACTGGCGGACTGGTTGCTGCCTCTGCCTATGGCGGCTCAGAGAACGGACAGGTGCTGGGCGATACCAAAGTAGAGATAAAAGGCGGCCAGATTGGTTCCGGACACTATAAAGACGGCAGCAATGTTGACCACTGGGATCCTGTCTATACTGAAACACAGTGGACTACAGCCATAAATAAGATCAAGGCCGGCACCTTCACCGATGCCGATGCCGCCGGCTTCCACCAGTGCGACGCATGGCCCTACGGACCTGAAGGCGACCGCCATGTCTATGACTACTATGCCGGCACGTCAGGATATGACGCACAGGGCGGTGCCAAGCCCGGTAGCGACGGCCATAGCTACTATGGTCATGTCTTCGGAGGCGGCTCAGGCTACTACCCGTTTGCTGCCGGCAAGTGGCGTCGTTCTGCCGGACGTGTGCTGGGTAACACTACAGTTGAAATCAGCGGAGGACACATCTTGACCAATGTCTATGGCGGTAATGAGATTACTGATGTGATTGGCAAGAGTACGGTGAAGATGACGGGCGGTACCGTTGGTGTGCCCCGTTCGGTGGCCGACATCCAGGCACGTCCTGTCAACAGCTATATCTTCGGTGCCGGTATGGGCGACCCGCGTCCTATGTTCTATAACTGGGCCAACGTAGGTGAGGCAGAAGTCTTCATCGACGAGAATGCCGTCATCTTCGGCTCCATCTTCGGTGGAGGTGAGGACGGCCACGTGCTGGGCGATGCCAAAACCACCGTCAAGGGCAATGCCCTCATAGGTACCTTCGGTACCTCGGGCGTTGACGGAAACATCTTCGGTGGTGGCCGTGGTTTCTCGGCTCTGGCACTCACGGCAGGCGTTATCTGCGGTAACATCGAGGTTAATATCAGCGAGAATGCCAAGATTCTCGGCTCCGTCTATGGTGGCGGACGTATGGCTGCTGTAGGTACCCATCTGGCACCTGCCACAGGTACAGGAAGCGACAACTACGGAGCGATGCAGACTGGCACCGACCATGGTAATGTCACTATCAATATCACGGGTGGTACCATAGGTACCCAGGCAGCGATGGCCAGTCACTCATTCAGCGTGGGCGACGTCTTTGGTGGCAGTAAGGGTGCGCTGATGAACGACTGGGCCAAGAGTCAGAAGCTCGGTCTGGTGAAGAACACCACCGTGAACATCTCGCAGGCTGACAACAGCAAGCCCACCACCATCTACGGCAACGTCTATGGCGGTGGCGAGCTCGCATCGGTAGGCTCCTACACCTACGCCACAACAGCCACCGGCCAATTGGCTGAAGGTGATGTGTCTGGATTGGACGAAGACGGTACTGGTCTTGCTACTATCAGCATCACTGGCGGCACCATCGGTCAGAACGACCTCAGCGACACCCACGGCCTCGTCTTCGGCGGCTGCCTCGGTAAGGCAGGTACTACCTATTCCGGCTATTCGTTTGTGAATAACTCTGATGTCACCCTCAATGGCGGCACCGTCTATGGATGCATCTTCGGTGGCGGTGAGAACGGCCATGTATATAACGACACGGATGTCAAGATTAAGAGTGGCACAGTAGGTATCCAGCTGGACAATGTGACAGATGCGAACCTCGTCGATAACATGATATATCGCGGTAACGTCTATGGTGGCGGTCGTGGTATTGACCCGACCTCAGGCGGCGACTACAGCATCACCGCAGGCAAGGTGGCTGGCAACACCAATGTTACCATTGAAGGCGGCACCATCTATCGTAATGTCTATGGCGGCGGCTCGTTAGCCAGTGTCGGCAATCGCGATGAGACTCCTCAGTCAAACGGCTCTTACCTCACCGGTCTGGCCACAGTCACCATCAAGGGTGGACAGATTGGTACCGACGGTGGTGCGGCCGCTAACAACTACTCGACCAACATCCCCGACCGTGAGAACCGCCGTGAAAACGGCTTCGTGTTCGGCTCCGGTCGTGGTATGGCTGCTGGCGCAGTGGGCAACTCCACCATCGTGCAATTGGCCTACACCAATAACACCCTCGTCAACATTGAGGGCACAGCCAATGTCACCGGCTCCGTCTTCGGTGGCGGTGAGAACGGTCACGTGCGCGTAAATACTGGGGTTTATGTCAAAGGAGGTACTGTCGGTACAGAGTTGATCGATGCCGAGCACGTGATTGACGACAACGGACGTGGCCGACTCCTCTACCGCGGTAATGTCTATGGCGGCGGTCGAGGCATTGACATTGGCGATGACGGCAACCTCTCGCTGACCGCAGGACGCGTCTATGGCAACACCTTCCTTGAGGTGAGCGGTGGTAAGGTCTATCACGACATCTTTGGCGGTGGCTCGCTGGCTTCCGTCGGTCAGGAAGTCATCGACACCAATGGTGAGGTCACCTATCCCGACGACTCCGGCCTGGCTGAAGTACACATCAAGGGCGGCATCATCGGCTACACTTCCGATGAGAATGCTTCCAAGCAGGGCTTCAACTGCGGTTTCGTCTATGGCGGCTGCCGCGGACTGTCGGCAGCACCCAGTAGCGACCTTATCAAGATGGCCTACGTGCATAATGCCAAAGTATATATCGAAAACGGAGCCGACATCAAGGGCTCTGTCTTCGGTGGCGGTGCCAACGGTCACGTGAAGAACGACACCTACGTGGAAATCAGCGGCGGCTCCATCGGCACGCCACTTCTCGACGACGAAGTGGGCTTCGACGACCACGGTGTAGCCGTGAAGCCTGTGTTCCGCGGCAACGCCTATGCAGGCGGACGCGGTGTGGATCAATATTATACATCGAGTGGCGGCACTACAGAAGCCCGATACAGTCTGTCGGCTGGTGCCGTCTATGGCAATGCTGAGCTGAAAATGACTGGCGGCCATGTATGGCACAATGTCTATGGCTCGGGTGCTATGGCATCGGTGGGTACGGTTGAGGCTAAGCCTGCCGGCACTCATGTACACGATGAGGTGGTGGATAATAACGGCACCTTGGTCAACGATGTCGTCTATAATCCCGACGAGAGTGATATCAACTACCTGACAGGTGTATTCAAGGACGGCACCGGCACGGTGAAGGTGAGCATTCTCGGAGGTACTGTCGGTGACACCACCTCAGGTCAGGAAGGCCGCAACAACGGACGCGTATATGGTGCCGGACGTGGTGTGTCGGCCAATCGAAGCGACTATATCGCCAGCATGGAGTACGTCAACAAGACCTTCGTCACCATCGGAACAGAAAATCAGACAAGTTACACTGCTGGCACTGATGCACCTTATATCTATGGTGCCGTGTTCGGTGGCGGTGAGAACGGTCACGTGAAGACCGACACCGATGTCAAGATTCATAGCGGCATCATCGGATGGCCGCTCGTGGAGGAGTCTGACGGCAAGGTGTACAGAACTGAAAAAGACGGTTCGACCAAGAACCCCTACCGCGGCAATGTCTTCGGCGGCGGACGTGGTGTCGATCCCGTTCACCACGGCACTTCTGAGCAACGAAGCTCGTCGGCAGGCCGTGTCTATGGCCATACCAACGTGACGATGACGGGCGGCGTGGTGCGCCGTTCCATCTACGGCGGCGGACTGTTGGCCTCCGTCGGTATGTACCGCTTGAACAAGGATGACGACATGCACATCGTCGATATGATTGAGGATGAGGCCACTGGCGGCAATGCCACCATCACTATCACCGGCGGCTACGTGGGCAATGTCAATACCGACGGCTCGGCCCTCGGCTCAGGATACCTCGTGCCGGGCGACAACAACGGCTTCGTGTTCGGCTCCAGCTGCGGTATGGTGGCAGATACATATGTAGAAAGCGGCCAGCAGGTTGACATCCAGTACCGCCAGATGGGTTATGCCCACTCCACCATAACCAATATCAGCGGCGACAACACCCAGATATTCGGCTGCGTCTTCGGCTCGGGCGAGAACGGTCACTTATGGCAGGATTCCCGTATCAACATCAGCGGCGGTCAGATTGGCAGTGACCCGACACAGTACAGCCGTGCGGACACCACAACCATATATATCGGCAATGTATATGGCTCGGGACGCGGTGTCGATCATCCGCATGCGCAAATCAGTGAGACGGCCGGTAAGGTGCGCGGCAATACCACAGTCAACATCACCGGCGGCACCATCTGGCGCGATGTATATGGCGGCGGCTCCTTAGCTTCGGTAGGCGAAGCGGACGAGACGGCTGCCGACAGCAAGAAGAATGTCACTGACGATCCTACTACAAACAACCCGTTCCCCTACTCCAGCGGTCTGACCCGAGTTGTCATCGATGGCACGACGACAGCCGTCCACGGCTCCGTCTATGGCTCTGGTCGCGGTGTGGCCAGCACCAAGGAGGAGTACAAGCAGGCGGCATACGTCAAGAACACCCTCGTCAACGTCAAGGGCAGTGCCCATGTCTTTGAGAATGTGTTCGGTGGCGGTAATGCCGGCCACGTCAGAAAGAACACTGATGTTACCATCGATGGTTCTGCAAAGATTGACGGCAACGTCTATGGCGGCGGTGCAGGCGCACTGGCATCACCTACTGCCGGTCTCGTTAACCACGACGTCACAGTCAACATCAAAGGCGGTCTGATTGCAAAGGATGTCTATGGCGGAGGCGCCATTGCCAACTCCAATGTACACGACATACGAAATGCAGCTGTCACCAGCACCGACTGTGGCGACGCCAATAGGGGCAATGCCAAGACAGAGGTCAACCTGACGGGTGGTATCATACTGGGCGATGCATACGGCGGCGGACAGGGTGTGATAGCTCCCAGCGGAGCTTCGGCTGAAGAGATTGCCAACGCTGCCGCTCTGGTGATGGGTGACGTAACCGTCACGCTCAACGGTACTGCATTCTACCCCACCACCAAGAAGGACGATCAGCAAAACGACATTCCTGCCTCCGGACGTGTGTTCGGTTGCAACAACTTGAACGGTACGCCACAGGGCACCGTGCTGGTGAAGGTCCTTCAGACCAGGGGTCTGACAGACAACGGCGACGGCACCTATACCGTCAAGGATGTTGACGCCAAGCCCACCAAGGACACCGACACCTACGAGCTGGAGGCTGTCTATGGCGGCGGTAACCTGGCCGAATACGACCCGTGGGACACCAACGCCAACGGCCAGTACACCCAGAACCCCGAGGGTAATACCCATCGTCCCCTGCAGGTGCTCATTGACGGCTGCGACGAGGCCAGCATACGCTATGTCTATGGCGGCGGCAATGCTGCCTGCACCCCATCGACCGATGTTATCATGATGGGCTGCTACGAGGTGGACTACCTCTTCGGCGGTGGTAACGGTAAGGACCGCATCTACAAGAATGGTGCATGGGACGAAAACCCGGGTGCCAACGTAGGCTACCGCTCCGACGGCACGACGACCTACGGTACGGGCGAAGCTTTGGTCGAGGTGATGGGCGGTACCATCCACAACGTCTTCGGTGGCTCGAACACCAAGGGCGACATCCGCAACGCCTCGGTGGCCTACCTTGACGAAGCCAGCACCTGTCCGCTCGTCATCAACGAGGTCTATGGCGGTGGTAACGAGGCCGAGATGTATGGCGGCTCGCAGATTAAGCTGGGATGTATCACCTCTTTGAAGACTCTCTACGCAGGTGCCAAGTCTGCTGACGTGGGAGGCAACGTGGAGCTGACCATCACCAGCGGACGCTTCGAGCGCGTGTTCGGCGGCAACAACATCGACGGTACCATCCACGGCTCCATCACGGTGAACATCGAGGAGACGGGCTGTCACCCAATAGTCATCGGCGAGCTCTACGGTTGTGGCAACAAGGCTCCGTATGAGACACCTGGTACCGAGCAGCCTACCATTAATATCAAGTCGTTCACCAGCATTGGACGTGTGTTTGGCGGCGGACTCGGAACGAGGGCCGTCGTGAAGGGCAGTCCGACGGTAAACGTGAACGAGGTGCTAGGTCTGCATAACGACCCAAAGGCAACCATTAGCAACTTCACCGCCGACGATTACTTTGATGCCAACGGCAACTTCAAGGGATGGACCATCCAGTTCAAGGACGACCCGGATCATCCCAACCTAGTGACCTCCACCGTGACTGTGCCCACTCACGAAAAGGGCAAGATAGGTGCCATCGGTACCGTCTTCGGTGGCGGTAATGCAGCAAAAGTGCAAGGTGACACGAATGTGAACATCGGCACGCTGACAAAGATTAACTATGTGTCGGATACCAACCATTCGGATAAGAACGTCGTTGGCGTTGACATCCGTGGCAATGTCTTCGGTGGCGGCAACCAGGCCGAGGTAACCGGCAACACCAACGTAGTCATCGGCAAGAAGAATGACTAATAACCACACAATCCTATAACTAAGCGCGTTGAATCCACAGATTTGACGCGCTTTTTTCAGTTTTTGACGCGATAATTTCAGCTTTTGACGCGCTTTTTTCAGTTTTTGACGCGACAATATAAAATCTCGACACGATAAATTATCATACTTTTGATAATCATTTCTTTGATAATTCAACAAAAACCGGAAAAAACAAAAGCAGCTGCTGCCCATCCTAATTCTCCCCCTAAACTAGGGGGAGTGGCCGCAGGCCGAGGAGGTGTGTGATATAGATGTTAAATGTAAATGCGCATATTTATTTGGCAATAACTGGGAAATGTCGTAACTTTGCACTATGAAAAAGATTATCTCAATACTATTCCTCGCTACGATGCTGGTGTCATGCTCCGACAGCGGCATATCGCCCGATGACCTCGTCAAGCAGAAGACCGCCATCATATACTTCTCTGCACAGAACAGCCTGAGAAGCTATGTTATGCGCGACTTGAGCGAGATAGCCGCCGGTGCACCATCACTGAAACGGGGCGAGACAGTAGTGGTATATCTCGACCGCAAAGAAGGCACAGAGATATACGTCTTCGACCGCAACCACGCAGACCTCACTCCCACCATGACTATGGAGAGCAACCTCGACTCGTCAGACCCCGCCACGATGGCATGGCTGCTCGCATGGGTGAAGGAGAACTACCCCGCCTTGGACTACGGACTAACGCTATGGTCGCATGCCGACGGATGGCTGCAGCCGCTCAACACCAACTATCAGAGTGCGGCAAGCCGCAAATGGCTCAAGTCGTTCGGCATAGACGATGGCGATGTCTTTGACCTTGACAGGGGCACCTCGATGGCTATAGAAGATCTGGCCACCGTGCTGCGCAACAGCGGCATGAAGTTCCGATACATCTTCTTCGACGCATGTCTCATGCAGTGCATTGAGGTGGACTATGCCCTGCGCCACACTGCCGACTACATCATTGGCGCACCCATCAGCACCACAGCCGACGGGGCATACTACACTCACCAGCTCACCGACGGACTCTTTGCTGACGACCCAGCCGACATCGCGCGTACCTATTATACAGATGTTATAGACAGGGTATCATCATCCTACTCCCTCGGCATCGTCGTCTCCGCAGTAAAGACCTCCGGGCTGGACAGCCTCGCCAACCTCACCCAACAGCTGCTCGAAAAGAATAATATCCAGTTGTCAATGGTCAATGGTCAATGGTCCATGGACAACGTCCAAGCCTACAACGCCTACACCTACCGTACATTCTACCGCCCCGATTTCTTCGACGCAGCTGCAGCCATGAGCGCCATACTACCCGCTGACGATGCCGCCATCTGGCGCGAGCAGCTCGACAAGTGCATCGTCTATAAAGCTGGCACCCCGACCTTCTATGCTAGCAGCGAAGTGGGCGACGGTTTCTTCTACCTGGCCGACGACTTCTGCGCCGTTTCAATGTTTGTGCCACAGCAAAAATACACCGACAACGCTACTCTCTGCCCATACGGCGACTTCAACGAGACATGGCTGCTTACCGAGTGGGCGAAAACCTTAAACCCTTAAACTCTCGATGCTCCGCAGGACCCTGATAATAGCACTTGCCATACTGCTGCTCTGCCCCACCGCCAAAGGACAGCAGACAGAGGACTACCCCCTGCCCACTGTTCCTGACAGCATAACTGAACTGGAGCAGCGTGCCGACTACATGGTCGGGCACTACTGGGAAGCCTACAACTTTAAGGACACCACCCTACTCTCCATTCCCCAATATGCGGAGCAAGCCTTGTCCAACTTCATCGCGCTGCTTTCCTATGCCTCGCCGCAGGGAAAACAGCAAGCCATAGACAAGTGGATAGCCCTCGCTGCCACCAACGACACGAGTTACTCCTTCTTCACTAAGGAGGCTGAGCGATACCTCTACCATCCCGACTCACCAATCAGAAACGAGGATCTCCTGCTCCAGGTGCTCAACAGTATGCTATCTCTGCCCACAGGCAGCGAATATGAGCAGACACATGCCCAATACCTCCGCCAACTCATTAGTCGCAATCAACCCGGCACACCTGCCGAGAACTTCGCCTTCGAACTCCCCGACGGACAGCGCGACAGCCTCTACACCTTCGCCCCAGGCAAGCCTCTCCTACTCCTTTTCTACGACCCCGAATGTGAGTCATGTCAGCACACCATCACTCAGCTTCACAACAGCACCGCCATCACCCAGGCCCTCGCCAACAACCAACTCGCCCTGCTCACCATCATACCCGATAACGCCCCCGACATCAATGCCAACGCACTATACGACCTTAAGACCCTCCCCACCCTCTACCTCCTCTCCCCCTCCCGACAAGTAATCCTTAAGGACACCAACCCCGACGCCCTCAACGATTACCTCCAAATGCACGAAATTTAACGCTGACTTCGTCTGCAACTAACGCTGACTTCGTAGAATTTAAAGCTGACTTCGTGAGATTTAAAGCTGACGGCGCTCGGGCCTAATCTGCCCTTCTCTGGACTACCCCGTGTTTATGCACAAAGAAAGGCCAAAAAGTGCAGTCTCTTTTAAATATTGCGCACGCATTTGCGGTGTGTTAGTTTTTTGTGCAACCATTACTTCACAATATATTAGTACTGAAATACTGACAATTAGCAATAAAAGAAAATGTTAATAAATTCTAATTAAAGGTTAACAAGCGAATAAATTGCACATATCTTATGGCGTGAGCAAAAAATCATGTAATTTTGCGTAGCAAAAATCAATCTGCGATGCAGGACGCCGACCAGATAAGCGAACTCCTTGAGCAGCTGAACCAGACAGACTGCGATGCTCACATGCTCCACTATCGCCTTGGCAATGCCTACTACCAGAAAGGCGATTGGAAAGAAGCTATACAGCACTACATGGAGGCTTGCGAACTCAACAGCGAGAGTCCCGCTCGCGAGAAACTGAAAATGGCCTACGAGATCCTCGAATTTTACAACAAGGATGTGTACGGGCAGTAGAAATAATTGACCATTTTAATATTATGGGAAAAATAAAAGGTGTAATAGTTATCGACACTGAGCGCTGCAAAGGCTGCCAGTTGTGCATTGTGGCTTGTCCGCTGGACTTGCTGAGCATTGTAGAGAAAAAGGTAAACCAAAGGGGATACCCATACATCCAGCAACACGACTGGGAGCGCTGCACGGGTTGCACCTCATGTGCCGTAGTATGCCCCGACGGCTGTATTAGTGTTTACAGAAAAAAAGAAGACTAGATATGAACGACGAATATGTACTGATGAAGGGCAACGAGGCTATCGCTCACGCAGCTATCCGCTGTGGTTGCGACGGCTTCTTCGGATACCCTATCACTCCGCAGTCGGAGATATTGGAAACGCTGTCGGTGCTCAAACCATGGGAGACCACCGGTATGGTGGTGCTGCAGGCTGAGAGCGAGGTGGCAGCCATCAACATGCTCTACGGCGGTGGCGGCAGTGGCAAGAGAGTAATGACCTCCTCGTCAAGTCCCGGCGTAGCACTGATGCAAGAAGGCCTTAGCTACATGGCCGCTTGCGAGATTCCCGCCCTAATCGTAAATGTGCAGCGAGGCGGTCCCGGCCTGGGCACTATCCAGCCCAGTCAGAGCGACTACTATCAGGCTACCATCGGCGGTGGCAACGGTGACTACAACACTCTCGTACTGGCCCCCAACTCTGTGCAAGAGATGGCCGACTTCGTGGATGAAGCCTTCAATCTGGCGTTTAAGTACAGGATGCCCGCCATCATACTTTCGGACGGCGTCATTGGCCAGATGATGGAGCGCGTCAAGCTGCCTGAGCAGAAGCCACGCCGCACGGATGATGAGATTTACGCAGAGTGCCCTTGGGCCACCAACGGTATGCATCTCAAGAGCCGCAAGCCCAACTTCCACAGCTCACTGGAGTCTGTGCCCGAACTGATGGAAAAACGCAACGAAGCCCTGCAGGCCAAGTTTGCCCGCGTAAAGGAGAACGAGACCCGAGCAGAAGCACTCTGCTGTGACGATGCCGGGCTGTTGTTCGTTGCATTCGGTAGCATGGCGCGCATTGCCGAAGAGGCGATGCACCTGCTGAGGAACGAAGGCCACAAGGTAGGCCTGCTACGCCCCATCACCCTCTGGCCCTTCCCAGAGAAAGAACTGAGAGAGGCAGCCAAGCATGCCCGCAATATAATGGTCTGCGAGATGAATGCCGGACAAATGATTAAGGATGTGCGACTGGCTGTGAATTGTGACATACCTTGCGAACACCTCGGCCGTTTGGGCGGTATGGTGCCCGACCCTGCCGAAGTGGTGAAGAAAGCAAAGAGAATCATTGAAAATCAGGTATGAAGGAAAGACCGCGAAATCTAAGGCTGCGCAACTGGCTGAACATCATATTCATGGTGCTGGCTGTTGCAACGATTCTGATATTCTTCTTTTACAATGAGTCCAACAGGCGCGTTGTGATATTCGCGGTAGGCAGCGCGGCTGTGATAGTAAAAATGGCCGAAGTAATGATTCGCATAACATACAAGAAATAGAAACAGAGAAGAGAGATATGACGAAAGAAGAACTTTTAATGCCGGAAAATCTGGTTTGTGGCAAGCCAACCCTCATGAATAATGAGCCAATGCACTATTGCCCGGGCTGCTCGCACGGCATGGTACATAAAATAATAGCCGAGGTAATTGAGGAGATGCAACTCGAGGAAAGGACCGTAGGCATCTGCCCCGTGGGTTGCGCCGTGTTCGCATACCGCTACCTGGACATTGACTGGCAGGAGGCTGCCCATGGTCGTGCACCTGCTGTAGCCACCGCGATAAAGCATCTGTGGCCCGACCGCCTCGTGTTCACTTATCAGGGCGACGGTGACCTGGCCTGCATAGGAGCCTGCGAGACTATCCACGCCCTCAACCGTGGCGAGAATATTACCGTCATCTTTATCAACAACGCCATATACGGCATGACCGGCGGCCAGATGGCACCAACCACACTGGTGGGTATGAAGACTGCGACATGTCCCTATGGCCGCGATGTCAAGCTGCATGGCTATCCGCTAAACATTACCGACCTGGCGGCAAACCTGGAAGGCACCGCCTTTGTGTCGCGCCAGAGTGTGCACACCGTGGCTGCCATCCGCAAGGCCAAGCGCGCCATACGCCATGCTTTTGAAAACAGTATCAACGGCATCGGCTCCAACATGGTGGAAATCGTTTCTACCTGCTCTGCAGGATGGAAGACCACTCCAGTACAGGCTAACGAGTGGATGGAAGAAAATATGTTTAAGTTCTATAAAGTCGGAGACTTGAAAGACATCCAACACTAAAAAATACAATGAAAGAAGAAATAATTATTTCCGGTTTCGGCGGTCAGGGTGTGCTCTCTATGGGCAAACTGCTTGCATACGCTGCAATGATGGAAGGCAAAGAAGTGTCGTGGTTGCCAGCATACGGCCCTGAGCAGCGTGGCGGAACAGCCAACTGCACAGTGATTGTTAGTGACAACAAGATACCATCCCCTATCGTGAGCCAATATGCCACAGCCATCCTGCTCAACCAAGCATCGGTAGATAAATTCCTACCCACAGTTAAGCCAGGCGGTGCCCTCATCTATGACAGCAGTAGCATTATCACTCCGCCAGAGCGCGATGATATACGCATCTATAGCATGGACGCCATGGAAGCCGCCGCAGAGATGCACAATATCAAGACCTTTAACATGATTGTGCTGGGCGGACTTATCAAGATAAACCCAATAGTGTCGATTGAGAATATCAAGAAAGCACTAGCCAAGACGCTCCCAGAGAGACACCACAATCTTATACCCGTTAACGAGCAGGCAATGCTCAAAGGTATGCAGATAATCGTACAAAGATAGGTTAAACAACTGAAAGTTGTTACGAAAGCACGTGATATTGAAAAGTAATTGCTAACTTTGTAGGCAGTTACTTTTTATTTTGTAAAATTAGAATCAAAAACACCGCACCTATGAGACAAATAATACTTCTGCTTGTTGCCCTTGTAGCCACGATAGGCATACAGGCGCAAATGACTACCGACAACTCCTATCTGCGCGAAAACTACAAGAACTCCAAGACTGCGCAGAAAGCCGCCGCTCGCAAGGCTGCCCGAAAGGAACGCAAAGCTCTAAAGAAACAGGGCGTCACGCAGGCTAAGCCGCAGAAGGGACAGGCAACCTACTACGTCAAGGCCAAAGATGGTAGCGTCACCACAAAGGAGAAAGCCGCAGACATTGAAGCCAATATGGATGTACCTTATCTGGCCGGTGCTGTGCCCACCACCACCGAGGGTATTGTATGCTTTGAGCAGACTTTCAACACCGCCGGCAAGAGCAAGCAGCAGGCCTTCGACATTATGAAGCAGACGGCCCAGGACATTATCGACAGCCCTAATGCCGCCCACGAAATATCGCGCATCATGCAGGAGAGCACCGACACGCTCATCGCTACCATTTGCGAACCAATATATTTCAAGAAGTCTAAATGGGAGACTGACTCCGCGCTTATACGCTATCAGTATCTCGCAAGCGTAACCGAGGGCATGGCTAAGCTACGCGTATGGCTCATCTCCTACAGCTACGAAGAGATTGGATTCAACTACAAGGCCGAAGAATGGATTACCGACAAATATGCTCTCACCAAAGACAAGGCTGCCCTACGCAAGGCCAACGGTAAATTCCGCAAGAAGACTATCGACTACGTTAAACAACTCTTTGCACGCATTGAACAGAGAATTAAAGAATAACATAATACAAAAAACAAAAATGAATATCAGAAATATCTCCACCATCGTGGCCGCACTGTTCACCGCAGCGTCGGCCTTATCGCAGAACTATCAGTCAACGACAGATGTAATCTACGGCCAGCGCTGCTTTGTAGAAGTTAACGGCAAGCACTATACCACTGGCGACAAAAACGGCACTGGCTCTTACTCTTGGCCATCACGCAGCGATGCACAGGTATGCTACTATCTGCATGTGCCTGAGGGATATATTTCTATGACAGCGTTTGTCAATACCAAGACGGCGGCCCCGATACGACTCAGAGTCACTGACCCCGACACCCACGCCCTTATCTTTGAGAATGAGGTAGCATCCACCGGCAGCAATTCCAATGCTGAACTGGAGATGATAAAAGACGTGCAGTTCCCTGAAGACAAATGGTATCGCTTTGAGTTTACCTCCAGCAAGCCCTCCAGCGTTGCAGCCATCAACAAATTGGAGTTCAAGCGCGAGTCAACCCAGCAAATCGTGACCTCCAACCGCTTCATGGCTGCCTCCACACATCTGTGGAACTACAAGCCCGTTGACCCCATGGCACCAAGCGGAGAGAGCTACGACTGGTCGTACCAGGAGGTGATGTACCCCTCACAGTACCTGCGTGTCGCTACCTACGTTGAGTCGATGGGCGTGATGGGCGGATATATGGGCATACAGTACGACGGCGATTATAACGCTGAGAAAAACTATAAGGTCATCTTCTCCATGTGGGATAACGGCGACGTGGACAGCGATCCCAACCTGCCCGAATATATGCGCTCTGGCAACCTTGACCACGATCCCAACATTACCATCGCACGCTTTGGCGGAGAGAAGACCGGCATTCAGGCCATGTATCACCACGGACAATGGTGGAAGCCCGACCAGTGGGTGCAGTTCCTCTTCAACACCAGACCCGAGCAGGTCAACGTTGTCGTAAAGGATGCCAACGGCAAGGACTCTACCTTTGTCTATGAGAACAGCATCGTCACGGCATGGTACAAGATGGCCAGCGACCCCGACTGGACCTATCTGGCCACCCACCGCGCCTCCGGCAAGTCATACCTCTTCTCCACCTTCTATTCCTTCCTCGAGAACTATGGCGATTGCGGCGAGATATACACCCGTGCCTATTGGCGAAAGGGCTTTCTGCGCTCCGCCGGTAGCGGCAAGTGGTATAGCATCTCCGGCTACAGCTTCACCAACAACGACGGCGGCTCGGCTCGCACCTCGCGCCACGACTTCGGTAGAGGAGCCACCGATGCCACTCCCAATGCATATTATATGGAGCATGGCGGATACACCTCTACCGTCAACGACTCCTCACACTATGTAGGCGTACCTCTCGACCACTCATGCGTTGACACTATAAACATTGACGCCAAAGTAGCTCGCGTCAACGAGGCCATAAAGAAAGATGCCGCCCGCCAAGCTCAGGCTCGCCTCAAATCAACTGGCGAGACATACGACCTGACCAAATGGACCCTTCTCGGATTCTCCGACCAGGAAGAGGAGGGCGATGGCGACTACGGCCGTGCCTCGCAGGCTATCGACGGCGACCCCAAGAGCTATTGGCGCAATAAGTGGAAAAACGGCGGCATGCTCTATCCTCATTGGATTGCCCTGAAGGCTCCCACCAGGGTGAGCATCAGCGAGATGAGCCTGACTATTGACAAGAAGTCCTATCTCTATTGGCCCGCAAAGGCTGTCATCTTTACCTCTGAGGACGGCAACACATGGACACAAGCCACCGACACGCTGCTCATCGCACGCGCTGCTACAACCACCACACAACTGCCCCAGCGCATCAACTCGCAGTACTTCAAGATAGAGTTCACCGAGGGCCACGGCGTGATGCTCTACATCAACGAACTGACATTGGCCACTGACCTCAGCTCCAACAAGATATACCAATACGCTGCCGAGCTGCTCGACAACGCAGGATGCTTCAACTCCTACCCCATTCGCGATCTACCCGCACTGCGCCGTGTATACAACAACGGGCAGGGTGACATCGATGAGATAGCACAAGCAATCACTGACCTCAACAATACCAGCTCACTACTTAAGTTCGGACACGCCATCAACAAAAACGCCATCATAACCACCCACCGCTACCAGCTCAGCAGCCACTACGGCTACGGCAAGCTCGTTGCCGACGCCGACAACCACCTTAGCGTCGGACAGGCAACCACAAACGGTGCTATTGATGAGTACAAGAAGAATGTGGATGTCACCAACCTCCGCAACAACTGGATGATTATCAAGGCTGAAGGCTACGACAAATACTACCTCTACAATCCAGGCATACGCCGCTATGTGGATGCCGATGCCCAGAACTGTCTCAGCGAGACTCCCGCCGAGGTAAGCATCGACTATATGTACCGTCAGTCATCGTTCCTCATCACCAGTCGCGGTAAATACATCACCCTCGACCCCGCCGATGCCGACCAGCCCGTCAAGGCTCTCTCTATCGGCAACGAGGCCAGCTACTTCGACCTCTATGACAACTACTACCTCACTCCCACCGATGCCGAGGCTAAGTACATTATTAATAAATGTGTTGATTATGCCAAGTTTGACACCTATGTAGCTCGGCTGCGCGACATCCTCAAGGTGTCCGAGGGATTGGTGGGCTCTGTCCCCCAGGGCGAAGAGCGCGACTACCTCACCCAGCTATACAACAATGGCAGCATCTCTATCGACCAGCGCAGCGAGCTCTACAAAGCTGTTGACGGATGCAACCGCATACCCTTCGACCCCACTACCTATGTCTATCGCATACAGTCAATGGCCAGCAATCAGAGCTCCACGCCCATCCTCACTGCCACCGACCAGCCATCAACGCAATACAAAGCGCTCACCGCCAACAACGTGGCACAGATATGGGGCTTCCCCACCAATGGCGAGGCACTCAGCCCCACCAGCCAGGATGTAAGCCTCGGACGCCTCCCCGACAATGCCGGCAACACTGTCAATCATGCACGCCGCGGCACTAAGCAGGCAGGGCGCTACTATGTCACAGAAGACAAGCCCGGCGTATTCTCCATCTCCACCACGCAGCAGGGCGGAATGGCTCTCTCTGCACTCTACAACAACACCACGGCCTACTACGGCAACACCAACTCACAGTTCCAGTTGCAGCTCGTAGATAATATCAATGTCACCCTCAACTCCGCGGGAATGAAAACCATCAACTACGCCTTCGATATCATCGTGCCCGAAGACCTGCAGGTATATGTGGCCGACCACCTCGACGGCAACAAGCTGTGCTTCCTGCGTGTCTATGACCGTCTGCCAGCCGGTACTCCCGCCATCATCCGCGGCGAAGACAGCCAGCAGCTCACACTCCAGATAGCTGCACCCTCCGGCAGGCCAATAGCCGACAATATGCTCAAGGGCACCTACTTTGCCCGCAACGGACTCAAGGGTACCATCTACGCCCTCAACACTCTTGGCGGAGGACGTTTCACCAAGGTCACCTCAGGCAATATACCCGAAAACAGTGCCTACCTACAATTTGGAGACGACGCACCGACCGGCATGCTCAACCTTGAGTTTAGCGACGAACCGACTGCCGTACAAGAAGTCAATTCTCAATCCTCAATGGTCAATGGTCAATGTTACGATTTGCAAGGCCGCAAACTTAATAACAAATCGCCAAAGGGTATCTTTATCCAAGACGGAAAAGTGATTAAGAATCAATAGAATGAAGCTATACAAAATAACCATCATATTATCCCTTGTAGCGGCACTGGAGGCCAACGCGCAGAGTGCTCCTGACTCCCATGACATGCACTCTCCATTTGCGCTGCAGGCAGAGAGTATTGCGCAGCAATATATAGACACGCTGCATAATATGAGGGCCGTCTTCGACTCCATTGCCAACACACGGAATATAAATCAGAGCGGCGACCTTCTCATCAATCCCTACTACTATCGTCTCTTTGTGCCACCCATGCTCTATCGCAGCTCACTCAAGGAGGCGATGGACATTCCCAAAGGTCATACCGCCAGCTCCGGCAACTTGAAACTTAACAGCGCCATCAACCGCTTCTTCCTCGATATGTACACCCAGCACCCCCATCTGGTTCGCTACACCGACGCAGACCTCGATCGTGAGGGAGGCATACGCAAGGACATAGAGAAAAAAGTTGACTACAAGGCCACTGTTTCCGACAAAGTAAAGGTACAAGAGGTGGAAGGCGTGGTAGAACCTATCGTGGCCATAAGTCGCAAACCTAATTTCTGGTCTTTCGGCGGCAAACTGAAGCTGCAGCTGATGCAGAATTATATCAGCGACAACTGGTATAAAGGTGGGTCGAGCAGCAACTCCATGATTTACAACTCCACATTCTGGGCCAACTACAACAACAAACAGAAAGTGCAGTGGGACAACAAACTGGAGATGAATCTAGGCTTCCAGACCAACAAAGATGACCAGTTCCACAAATTCAAGACCAATACCGACCTTCTGCGCATGACCAACAAATTGGGCATTAGGGCCAGTGGACATTGGTACTACACCGTATCACTTCAAAGCTGGACACAGTTCTACCGCAAGTACGCCAACAACAGCGACTATATCTACTCCGACTTCATGTCGCCCTTTGAGAGCATCCTCTCACTTGGTATGGACTACAAGCAAAACAAGCAAAAATACAACCTTACCCTTGTGTTGGCGCCCCTGTCCTACGACTTCATCTTTGTAGGTCGCCACGACCTCACCGGCCGCTATGGAGTACCCGGGCGCCATCATAGCTATGAGAAGATTGGTTCCAACATCACCTGCAACATCGACTGGAAGATATGCAAGGAGCTTACGTGGACCTCACGCCTGTTCTGCTTCACCAACTACAAAAGCGTAGTGGCTGAGTGGGAAAACACCTTTAGCTTCAAGATCAACAAGTTCCTTTCCAGCACATTATATCTCTACCCGCGCTTTGACGACGCCTACCACAGTGACAAGAGCCACGCCAGGATACAATTCAAGGAATACCTGTCAATGGGATTGGACTGGTCCTTTGATATCCAATAATATCGCCACCTAAAACACATAAATAATGTCAGAAAACAGAAGTGTAATAACCCTGGCCAATCTAACAAGAGAAAAGATAGAATACCTCCTGCAGATGGCCACCGAGTTTGAGCGTCATCCCAATCGTCGAATGCTTGAGGGCAAGGTTGTCGCTACCCTCTTCTTTGAGCCCTCCACTCGTACCCGCCTTAGCTTTGAGACTGCCGCCAACCGTCTCGGTGCTCGTGTCATAGGCTTTGCCGACCCCAAGATAACCAGCGGCACCAAGGGCGAGAGCCTTAAGGACACCATCAAGATGGTCAGCAACTATGCCGACGTCATCATCATGCGCCACTACCTTGAGGGAGCAGCCCGCTACGCCAGCGAGGTCACCGATGTGCCCATCATCAATGCCGGCGACGGCAGCAACCAACACCCCTCGCAGACCATGCTCGACATGTACTCAATCTTCAAGACGCAAGGCACCCTCGACAACCTGCACATCCACCTCGTGGGAGACCTCAAGTACGGCCGCACCGTCCACTCACTGCTCATGGCCATGCGCCACTTCAACCCCACCTTCCATTTCATCGCACCCAAGGAACTTGAGATGCCAGAGGAATACAAGATTTACTGCCACCAACAAAACATACGATTCACCGAAGGCACCGACCTCAACGAAGACGTGATAAGCACCGCCGACATCCTCTATATGACACGCGTGCAGAAAGAGCGCTTCACCGACCTCATGGAATACGAGCGCGTCAAGGACGCATACATCCTCAGCGCCGACATGCTCACCAAGGCCAAAGACAACATGAAGATACTCCATCCCCTGCCCCGCATCAACGAGATAAAAGCCGACGTTGACGACAATCCACATGCCTACTACTTCCAGCAAGCCCAGAACGGGCTCTACGCACGTGAAGCACTCATCAGCGACGTGCTCAACTACACTCTCGACGACATCACCAACGACCAAACCATCATCTCATGAACAATCGCAAACTCCTCGTGTCAGCCATTGAAAACGGCACCGTCATAGACCATATTCCCTGCGACCGCACCAACGATGTGGTCACACTGCTGAAGCTACATCTGCTCACCTCCACCGTCATGATAGGTATCAACCTCAACAGCGAGAAAGTGGGCAAGAAGTCTATCATTAAGGTCGCCGACCGCTACTTCACCGATGAAGAACTCAACCAACTCTCCGTCATAGCTCCCGATGTCACCCTCTGCATTATCCGCAACTATGAAGTGGTAGAGAAAAAGCGCGTTGAGATGCCCGAAGAGCTATGCAACATCGTCAAATGCGCCAACCCCAAGTGCATCACCAACAACGAGCCTATGCGCACCATCTTCCATGTCATCGACAAACACCAAGGCATCATGAAATGCCACTACTGCGAGAAAGAGCAGCGCATAAAAGATGCCAAACTAAAATAAAACAACAGTAAATCATTAAATTATAAATTAACATCATGATCCGCGACAAAGAAATCTTCAACATCATCGAGGCCGAACACCAGCGCCAGCTCAAAGGCGTAGAACTCATCGCCTCTGAAAACTTCGTAAGCGACCAGGTAATGGAAGCCATGGGCTCCTGCCTAACCAACAAGTACGCCGAGGGCTACCCCGGCAAACGCTACTATGGCGGCTGCGTCAACGTTGACCAAAGCGAGACCATCGCCATCGAACGCATCAAGAAAATCTTTGATGCAGAGTACGCCAATGTGCAGCCCCACTCCGGCGCACAAGCCAACGCAGCCGTGTTCTTCGCTGTGCTTAAGCCCGGCGACACCTTCATGGGACTCAACCTTGACCACGGAGGCCATCTCAGCCACGGTTCTAAGGTTAATACCTCCGGCATCCTCTACAACCCCGTGGGCTACAACCTCAACCGCGAGACAGGCCGCGTCGATTACGACGAGATGGAGCAGCTCGCTCTCCAGCACAAGCCCAAGCTCATCGTAGGCGGAGGCTCAGCCTATAGCCGCGAATGGGACTACGCACGCATGCGCCAGATAGCCGACAAAGTAGGTGCCATCTTCATGGTTGACATGGCACACCCCGCAGGCCTCATCGCTGCCGGACTCCTCGACAACCCCGTCAAGTACGCACACATCGTCACCTCCACCACCCACAAGACACTGCGCGGTCCGCGCGGAGGTATCATCCTCATGGGCAAAGACTTTGAGAATCCTTGGGGACTCACCACACCTAAGGGCGCCGTCAAGATGATGAGCCAGATACTCAACAGCGCTGTCTTCCCAGGCATACAGGGCGGACCGCTCGAGCATGTCATCGCAGCCAAAGCCGTTGCCTTTGGCGAGATACTCCAGCCTGAGTTTAAGGAATACGCAAAGCAAGTGAAGAAGAACGCTGCAGTATTAGCCGACGAACTAGTAAAGCGTGGCTTCGGAGTAGTAAGCGGAGGCACCGACAACCACTCCATGCTCATCGACCTCAGACCCAAGTATCCCGAGCTCACCGGCAAAGTAGCTGAAAACGCACTCGTGGCAGCCGACATCACTGTCAACAAGAACATGGTGCCCTTCGACAGCCGCAGCGCATTCCAGACCTCCGGCATACGCCTTGGCACACCCGCCATCACTACACGCGGAGCAAAGGAAGACCTCATGCTCCAGATAGCAGCATGGATAGAAGAAGTGCTCAACGATCCCGAGAACGAGCAAGTTATTGCCAAGGTGCGCGGTGAAGTAAACGCCACCATGAAGAACTACCCGCTCTTTGCTTACTAGAATACTAGAATACTTTCCCCTGCTCAGCGAGGAGCAAGTGGCGCAGTTTGCCATGCTCGATGAGCTCTACCGCGAATGGAACAGCAAGATCAATGTCATTTCGCGCAAGGATATCGACAACCTTTACCTGCACCACGTGCTCCACTCGCTGAGCATTGGTAAATACATCCATTTCACCCCGGGCACCACTATCCTCGATGTCGGCACCGGCGGAGGCTTCCCTGGCATACCACTTGCCATACTCTTCCCCGAGAGCCGCTTCCACCTCATTGACAGCATCGGCAAGAAGATACGCGTAGCTACTGAGGTAGCCACAGCCCTCGGTCTCACCAACGTCACCTGCACCCACCGCAACGCCAAGGAAGAGCGAGGCCGATACGACTACGTCGTCAGCCGTGCCGTCATGACAGCCCCCGAACTGCTCCAACTCGTGCAGAGAAACATCAGCCGCACCCAACACAACGCCATACCCAACGGACTCATCTGCCTTAAGGGCGGCGACCTCACCGACGAACTCGCCCACTTGCACTGCTGGTACGAGATCACACCTATCACCGACTACTTCAACCACCCCTACTTCGAAACAAAGAAAATCCTTTACATCCCATGCTAAACATCAAGTGTTTTGTAGTCAACATGGTAGAAGAAAACTGCTATGTAGTCAGCGATGAAACCAAAGAAGCCGTCATCATCGACGACGGCGCATGCATACGTGGCGAACATCAAGCAATAGATGAATATATCCAGCGAGAAGGGCTGACACTCAAGCATGTACTCAACACCCACGCCCACTTCGACCACACCATGGGCAACGCCCATCTCTATGCCGCCTACGGCCTCAAGCCACAGATGCATGCCAACGATGCCGAGCTCTACACCAACCTCTCCCTCCAGGTGCAGAGCATACTCGGCTACCGCCTCAAGGTCGATGTCGCACCCCTCGGCAACATGCTCAAGGAAGGCGACACTATCACCTTCGGCAACCACTGCTTTAAAGTGATTGAGACACCCGGCCACACCCCTGGCGGCATCTGCTTCTATTGCAAGGAAGAGGGAGCCCTCTTCTCCGGCGACAACCTCTTCGAGCAGTCTATCGGCCGCACCGATTTCCCTGGCGGCAACGCACTCCACCTCGTCAGTAGCCTCCGCGACAAAGTCATGAAACTCTCCGACTCCACCAAAGTATATCCCGGCCACGGCAACACCACCACCATAGAGCGTGAACGCCGCTACAACCCCTACCTTAATTAAGAATAAAAAAAAGCAACGTCAATGCAGCCGCTGATAGCACTGATAGGCAAAAACTCCCTGATGATGCACGGCCTTAAGGCATTGCTGGAAGAAGTCATGCCCTTTGCTACATTCCACACTTTCAGTAGTACCCCCCTCATGTGCAATGAGCACGATAGCCGCCTCTTCTTTCACTACTTCGTCAGTGCGGCAGACTATATCGCGAACAGAGATTTTTACACAAAGCATAGACGCAAGACTATCGTACTTATTGAAAGTGAGCCAATTACCGACTCCCTACTCCTCGCTCCTAACCTCCCTACTCCCAGCATAAACATGCTACAGCCACGCGAGGATATTCTGCGGCAGATACTACATGTGCAGCAGATAGGCCATCGTCACTATAGCAACTATCCCAGCGAAATAAAGCAGGCTGCCGCAAAAGAAGAACCGCCACTAACCAAGCGAGAGAAAGAAGTGTTGACGCTACTGGCAAAGGGAATGATCAACAAAGAGATTGCGGACAAACTTCATATCTCCGTCAATACCGCCATCACACACCGCAAACACATCATGCATAAACTTCGCTCGCAGTCTCTCTCCAAACTTGCAATCTATGCCGTGCAGCACGGCTATATCCTACCCGAAGAAATAAGATAGTTCTACTTCTATCTACCTCTATCTACCTCTATCTCCCTTTTTAATACGGCAACTTGTAGGTTGCCATTCCCTTGTCTTGCTCATTAACTACAAAGGCGATGCTATCGCGGCCACTCACCAGCTGTCCGGCATATTGACGCAGAGGACAGGAGAGATAAATGGTACGAGTGAACGCCTCGGGGTCTTTATTTTGGTCGTGATAGAGCCGAATAGTCAGTTCCTTATACTCCTCGCCGGCAATCCCCTCATCTATAAACCCCACAATGTGTGGCTGATTCTTACCCTGCACAAGCATAAGGGCATTGATATAGTCGCCGCCACGCCAGATACTTTGGATTATGCAAGGGTCGGTCTTTATTTCCCCGTTGGCCAGCACATCAGGACTTATGGGCTCAGGAGCGAAAGCCCTAGTATAGTTATATAGAGTGGCAACATTATCCATGCGCGTATATACACACACTGCACGATAAATGCTGTCAGGCGTGAGTCCGTCTCCTTCTGCGCACTTGACAACCAGCCTGGCACTCTCATACCTAACGCCGTTGTCCAGTGTCATACTGGCAATGACTCCGTTGCCGTCAGTGCCCAGTTCGGCAAAGTCGGTAAGGAATGGCGGTGCCCACGACTCGTCGTCGGAGCATGATGCTGTCAGCAGCGCAGCCATCAATACACACAATATATATAGTCTAGCTTTCAATGGCTTTGTTATAATTGTACAGGGGGTTGGCGTACATCAGCAGTATCTGACGGCAGAGGTAATAGCGGTCGGGATTGGGCAGCTCGACCAGAGCTACGCGCTCGTTGAGGTATTGTTCAAAGGCCGCCTTGTCGTTCTCACCATAGTGTCCGCGCTCGCCCCACGCTGTGTTGCCCTCGAGCATGTCGGCAGCGATGTAGTTGTTGGGATAGAGCTTGTAGTTTTTGTGTATCTCTACGTTTATCTTATCGCGCAGCATAAGGAAGATGTCGTTGTTGGGCGTATCGGCATTAAGTGTGCCGAGCCACTCGTTGAGGCATGGCGCTGCCTTATAGTGTATCTCGCCTTTCCATCCGTAGATGCCGGTCTGCATGTTGATGAGGTCATCGTCGGGTGCTTTCTGATGGTCGGGATTGTCACGCTTCTGCTGCATCTCTTTTGCTTTGAGGTAATCGCATGGGTCGAACTCATAGGAGATGGCTGTGGGCACAAGGTTGAGTTGCTGCAAGCGTTCAATGAGTGTGCCTTCACCGCCCATGCCAAACATCTTGATCACACTGCGCTGTGTGATATCGTTGGAGTCTTTCGCCCTACCCTGCCGCTGTGCTATCCAGATGTTTTCTTTTTTCTCTTGTATGGCATAGTGCATATAACTGCTTATCTGGATGCTGGAAGCGAGTTGCTGACGGATGGTCAGTCCGCGATGCACAATAAACGATTTGTTGATGCGCACCAGCGTCTCTATCCAGGGATAGATAAGCAGGTTGTCGCCAATGGCTATCTCGGTGGTGTTGCTGAAGCCATTGTCGAGTAGCAGGATGCTGAGGAAGGCGCTGTCGAGCACTATGTCGCGGTGATTGCTGATGAAGGTGTAGTTGCCTGTCTTGTCAATGGCGCTGCTGTCCATGGTGAGTCCGCTGCTCTTGGTGGCGACGAGCTGTTTGAGGAAGTGATAGCAGAACGCTTTCTGAAACTCGAGGGGTGTCTTGCAACTGCGTGCCTGTGCGGCGAAGTCGTCGAAGGTCATCTGGGGAAACACCACGCTAATCACTTCGCGGAAGTGGGGATCAGCGAGCAACTGCTCTATGGCCGCTGGCAGCTCTTCGGCTGTGAAGGGGCGGATATCATCAAAAACTTTAGTATTCATGGGAAACTTTAAGGGTTAAGAGTGTCTTCAATTATGTCGGCTATCACCTCGCCGGGCTCACGGCCGGCAGCGCGTATCTGCTGGGGTATAAAGCTGGTGGCCGTCATACCGGGGGTGGTGTTGACCTCAAGCATGTTGATGGTCTCCTTGCCTTTGGGACCGGTGAGGATATAGTCGATGCGTATAATGCCGCGGCATCCGAGGATGTCGTAGATGGCAGAGGTAAGCTTGCTTACGCGCTCCGCAGTCTTCGGGTCGATGCGGGCAGGGGTTATCTCATCGACCTTGCCATTGTACTTGGCATCGTAGTCGAAAAACTCCTGGCTGGTCACCACCTCTGTGATGGGAAAGACATGGCTGCCTTTGCGTGTCTTGTAGCAGCCGCAGGTTATCTCGGTGCCGTCGAGAAATGCCTCAATCATCACGTCGTTATCCTCAGCAAAGGCCACCTCGAGGGCGGGGCGCAGTTGCTCCTTGGTCTTGACCTTGGTGACGCCGTAGCTGCTGCCGTCGTCGGAGGGCTTGACAAAGCACGGGAGCCCTATCTTGTCGATTATCTCGTCATCGGTGATGGCGTGCTCCTGCCCGCGGCGTATAAGCATGCTCTCTGCCACCGTAACTCCGAAGGAACGCAAATAGTTGTTGAGGGCAAACTTATTGAATGTCAATGCCTCTATCAGCACCCCACTGGTGGAGTATGGCATGCGTATTAGGTCGAAGTAGCCCTGCAGGATACCGTTCTCGCCTGGCGTGCCGTGGATGGTGATGTAGGCGAAGTCGGGCACCACCTTTGCGCCGCCGCACTGGAAGGAGAAGTCATTGCGATCGACGGCGGTGCGACTGCCATCGGGCAGCAGCGCCTCCCATACGAGACCTTTCATCTCCACTATGTAGCAGTCGTAGATGTCTTTGTCAACGAAGGAGTATATGCCTTGTGCACTGCGTAGCGACACATCGTGCTCGGAGCTGTCGCCACCGCATACTATTGCTATAATCTTTTTCATTATTTATAAAATGTTCAATTTTCAATCTTTCTGCCCCTAAGTTAGGGGAAGTCCCCGCAAGGGGGATGGGGTGTGTCAATCTTCAATCTCGAGTACTCCTCCCACATGTCTATCAGCTGCCCAAAGTCAGCCGCCCAGGGAGAGTCGAAGTGCATCGGCTGGCGCGTGGTGGGATGCTCAAAGCCGAGCGTCTTGGCGTGTAGTGCCTGCCGCGGACAAGCCTCGAAGCATCGGCGCACAAACTGGGTGTAGCTGCTGTCGCGCGTGCCGCGCAGTATCTGGTCGCCGCCGTAGCGCTCGTCGCAGAACAGCGGATGGCCGATATGCTGCATGTGGGCACGTATCTGATGGGTGCGGCCCGTCTCAAGCCTACACTCCACGAGGGTGACATAGTTGTAGCGCCTCAGCACCCTCCAATGAGTGACAGCACTCTTGCCCACATCCGAATGGGGGTCAAAGACTGCCATCTTAAGTCTGTCTCTGGGGTCGCGGCCGATATTGCCCTCTATGCGGCCCTCCATATTGTCGAAGTCGCCCCACACCAGCGCGTGGTAGAGGCGCGAGGTTGTCTTGTTGAAAAACTGCACGCCGAGCCTGGTCTTGGCCAGGGGTGTCTTGGCTATCACGAGCAGTCCGCTGGTGTCTTTGTCTATGCGGTGGACGAGCCCCACCTCGGGGTCGTTGGCATCAAAGGCAGGATTGTCCTTGAGATGCCACGCCAGCGCGTTGACCAGTGTGCCGGTGTAGTTGCCGCAGCCCGGGTGCACCACCAGTCCGGCTGGCTTGTTGACCACCATGAGGTCGTCGTCTTCATACACCACGTCGAGGGGGATATCCTCGGGCTCTATGGTTGTCTCGTAGCGCGGACGGTCGAGCATCACGCTCACCACGTCGAGGGGCTTGACCTTATAGTTGCTCTTGACGGGCTTACCGTTCACATGGATGAAGCCTGCATCGGCAGCTTTCTGTATGCGGTTGCGCGACACATCCTGCAGATGGTCAAAGAGAAACTTGTCAACTCTCAGCAGGCTCTGCCCTTTGTCGGCCACCACACGGAAATGTTCGTATAGGGCATCCTCCTCTAATATCTGAAGTTCTTCAGCCAATGTTCTGTCACTCCTAACTCCTAACTCCTAACACCTAACTCCTCACTCCTAACTCCTAACTCCTCACTCCTAGAATATCTCCAGTATATCGCCATAGACAGAGCCGATGGTATCGCCGTAGGCGTCAAACTCCAGCTCGTCCATCATGTAGTGGCCGTCGCCGACCACGAGAGTGATGGGCTCGTTGATGTCGATGCGCGTGCCCACCGACACATTGTAGCCCTTATACTTCACCGAATACACCCAGTCTCTCTCGCCCTCGATATACTCGGGGTCGCCGAGGGTAAAGCCCATGGAGCGCAGCTTGGCCGTCGCCTCGCGGTATGACATATTGTCGGCCACATCGGGCAGCACCAGTGTGGGAGCATGGTCGGAGTTGACGGTGAGACCTATGGTGCGCCCTATCTTTACATAGTTGCCGGCATGCACGCTCTGGTCGCATATAACGCCGGGAGGGATGTTGCGGTTATAGATAGAGTCGCGCACCTCGCCATAGAGCTCCAGCGCGTCGAGGCGCTCGTAAGCCTGCCTCACCGTAAGGCCCTTGAGGTCGGGCACAGCCACCTCCTTGCCATGGCGAGTGTAGAAGATACTTGCCCAGTAAGCACCTGTGATGAACAAAGCCACCAATACAACCATGGCCAGCACGTTCTTCCACAGCGGGTATTTCTTCTGTTTCTTTTTGGGCGCGTCCACCTTGCCGTCCTTACCTTCCTTGGTAGAGACGGGCTTGGATTCAGCACCAGAAAAATCCTTATCTTTGTCTGTCAACATACAGCAAACCGAATTTATGTTGCGAAATTACTAATTTTTTAGCATAAAAAGCATAACAGATAGGGAATATTTTATCACATCTTGCGAAGTCTGCGCTAAGTTTTCGGCAAGTCGCGCTAAAAAATAATCCCGACGCGAAAAATGGTTTTCGCATCGGGATTACTATATTTCGGTATCGTCTGGGGACTCTTCGCTACACTATTCTATGTCGTCATCCGTCACATCCCATGCAAAGCCTCCAAAGCGGCGTGAGTTCAAAAATGGAATACGAGTTCGCCGCCTTTCTTGAGTTCATGGACGGAAATAGAATGGCTGCGCAAACGCTTGCCGTTCCAGGTGACACGCTTCAGCGGCTGCTGCCCTGATGTGCGGCCTTGGGTTCGGACAACGACAGTCGTCTGACGGTCGGCACCGAGGTGGAGGGTCACCTTGTCGAAGAGCGGCGGGAAGAGTTCATAGACGGCTTCGCCGACCACCAGCGGGTACATGCCCATGCTGGCAAAGACATACCAGGCACTCATGGCGCCGTCGTCCTCGTCCATCTCCGGACAGTAGCCGCGAGGCTGGTTGACAAAGGCGCAGCCAACGAAGGGTGTGGGATAGGCATCGTTGCCGCCGTAACGATGAGTGATTCTCTCTGTGGTGAGACTGCGGACGACAGCACCTGTCGCCTTCGGCATGCCGAGCCGACCGAAGAGGAAGGGCACATGGATGTCGGGCTCGTTGCCCTGGTTGTAGAGTTCCTCGCGGAAGAAGGTCTGCAGCTGCTCGCCGAGCGTCCGCTTGCCGACAAGGTCCATCATACGCGGCAGGTACATGGGCGCACCCCAGCGATACTGCCAACGCGTGCCCTGATAGAGACCGTTGCCTTTCATCTTGGTGAAGGTATCGTCGATGTGCTGGAACTCCCGTGGCCAGATGCTGTCGAAGATGGCCTCGCCCCGTTTCGTCCAGCGGGCGGCCTCGTCACTCATGCCCAGCTCGCCTGCCAACTGTCCCAAAGCCCAGAAATCACCGCTCGCCTCCAAGCACTGGTCAGGACTCTTCAGGCTGAGGCGCTCCACCTCCGCCACCATCCCGGGATAGGCATCGCGGAGCGACGGGATGCTGATGTCTTGACGATAGGCATCCAGTAGGGTGGCAATGGCATGCTCGGTGCGCACCGTCGGCACACACTCCTTGTCGGTGCTCCAGTCCTTCTTGCCGGTCAGGTAGAGCTGTGCCAACGACTGCATGATGTCGGATGAGTGGACGTCGTCAATCAGGGTGATGAGCGGGAACTTAGTGCGGTAGGTGTCCCACAGCGACCACGAGCTGTAGTACGTCCAGTCCTTTGCCTCGTGGGTCTTGCCGTCGGTGCCGAGATAGTGGGTCATCAGGCCGTCGGTGACCTGAAACGGACTGTGGAAGGTCCTATATAAAGAGGTGTAGAAAAGTGTCTGCTGATCCTGCGTGCCGCCTTCAACCTCGACAGCCGAGAGCAGGCGTTCCCACTGGAGGCGTGCGCGCTCCACCATCGTCTGGAAGTCTGTTTGCCACACGGCCTGCTCTGTCATCCTGTCCAGCTCATCGGCGAGACCCGTAGAGACCACGATGCGCACCTCTATCTGTGACTTGAAACCTGAATCCGTAAACTTCAGCCTCAACCGTCCGTCGGCTATGGTGTCGAGTGCGAAAGGCGTGCTCGTGTAGAGTCGGTAGTGGAGATGATAGCGTCCGCGGCCACAGGTGTTGGCACACTCGGCAAAGCCTTGTCCCATCGTCGGCGACCGTTGGCCGAACCGGGCGGCGAAGACCTTGTCGAACGCCGAACGGGGATTGAGGAGCAGGACGGCCTTCGATGCGTCGGGGAAAGAGAAACGCTCCACGGCCATACGATGGTCGGCAGTGGCGGCGAAGCTCACGCCGTTGTTCAGCTGCACGCTGTAATAGCCTGGTGTAGCCTGCTCCGTCTCCTTCAGGAGCCGCACATCCTCTCCCGATGCATCGGGCATGAGCGAGACGTTGCCGCCGCAGCCGCTGCCACCCACACCGGAGAGGCGGTTGATGCTGAAGCCCGAGATGCTGGGCACCTCGTAGTCGTAGCCCGGATGCTGGCGTGGCTTGCTGTCGGGACATACCTGTATCTGACTGTAGGGAACCGTAGCCCCAGGCGCCATCTGGCCGTAGTCATCGGCCGTGCCGATGTAGAGGTTTACCTTATCGAGCACACTGCCTTGCTGGGCGCCCACCACCGAAGAAAGGCATAAGAAGAAAGCAATGCAAATCGCCCTTGTCATTCTTTCTATAACCTTATTTATAATACTATCTCACTACTTCCGTGAACTCGGGCTTGGCGCCTGGTGCCTTCCCTACTGTGACGTAGATGGTGGAGGTGCTTTCCTCACCGTTCATGCCGCGACCCTTCACCGTAAACTTATAATCGGTGCCGTCGGGAGTGCGGCGCTTGCCCACCGTCTGCGGTGTGCCAAGGGGGAACTGGTAGTTGGAGCAGGCGGCATCGAAGATGGCACGCTCCTCGGCAGTCACGGGCCGCTGGGCGGAGTAGTCGCGCAGTTTCTTTACCTTGCCTTTCTTATAGCCGTTCTCCTTGAGGAAACGGTCAAGCTCCTTTGGGGCTGCTGCCACTCGGGCCGCACGCACGCCATAGCCGCGCTGTATCTTCGCCTTAGGCAATGCGCTGCGCAGGGCGTCGGCAGAGCTGTTGAGTCCACCGCTGCCAAAGGTGCAGAAGGGCACGATGGTCTTGCCGGCGAAGTCCTGCTCCTTCACGAGCGTAGCAATAGGCATGGCGTATGTGCCGAACCAGATGGGATAGCCCAAAAAGACGACGTCGTAGTCGGCTATCCGCGACTTAAGCGGCTTGATGGCGGGCAACTCGCCGCTCTCGCGCTCACGACGGGAGCGCTCTATAGTCTCTTGGAAATTTCCGGTATAGGGCACCACGGCCTCCACTGCCTCGATGTCTGCACCGAGCTGGCGCTGCAGCTCTTCAGCCACAGCCTTTGTGGTGCCTGTCTCAGAGTAGTAGAACACCAGTATTTTCTGCGCAGTGGCAGCGGTGACTATTGCCATCGCTGCCACTGAAAGTAATAGCTTTTTCATCTTCTTTATCTACCTTTATCGACCTCTATCTACCTCTATCTACCTCTACCTACTTCTACCTACTTCTACCTACTTCTACCTACAGCTCGCTGTCGCTCAGCTGGAAGGTGTTGCCGCGCCTTACGTCACCGGTGGTGAAGCCGAGCTTGAGCCACTTCATGCGCTGGGCTGAGGTGCCGTGGGTAAAGGTCTCAGGCTGCGAGTAGCCCTGCGCCTTCTCCTGCAGATAGTTGTCGCCAATAACCTGCGCACAACGGATGGCTTCCTCAAGGTCGCCATCCTCCAGCGAGGCAAACATCTTATTATCATGGTGGGCCCACACGCCGGCATAGAAGTCAGCGAGCAGTTCCAGTCGCACGCTGATACGGTTGGCATCGGTCTTACTAACCTTCGACATCTGCTCGTGAGCCTTGCCAAGGGTGCCGAGCAGATACTCTACATGGTGGCCCACCTCATGGGCGATGACGTAGGCGTAAGCGAAATCGCCGTCAGCCCCCAGTTGCTTCTTCATTGAGCTGAAGAACGAGAGGTCGATATACAGACACTGGTCGCCAGAGCAATAGAACGGACCCATGCTCGACATGCCGTTGCCGCAGCGAGTCTGCACGCTGCCGGTGTAGAGCACCATCTTGGGCGGAGTGTAGGTCTTGCCGAGTTTTTTGAACTGTTCGGCCCACACATCCTCGGTGCCCGCCAGTATTTGCTTAGAGAACTTGGCCAGCTCCTGCTCCTCAGCGGTGAATTCGCGCGGATTAGTATTGGTCTCCTGCGCCCCACTGGTGAGGCTGCCAAGATCCACCGAAGAGATAATACTGCTGAGGTCGCCGCCGCTGAGCAGCATCATAACCACAGCTACTATTATACCACCTAATCCGCCAAGGCCGGCCTTCTGCATGCCGGTCAAGCCACGGCGGTCGTCCACATTGGTGCTTTCGCGTCGTCCTTTCAGTTTCATAAATATCAGCTTTTAACTACTTATTTTGCCCTATTAACATAGGAGCCGTCGCGGGTGTCCACCTCGATGAGCTCGCCCTCGTTGATGAAGAGCGGCACACGCACGGTGGCACCGGTCTCCACGGTAGCCGGCTTGGTGGCGTTGGTAGCGGTGTTACCCTTCTCGCCCGGCTCGGTGTAGGTAACCTTGAGCACAGTCTTGACAGGCATCTCAGCGTAGAGGATAGTCTCGGTATCGGCATCGCTCACCACATCAACGATGTCCGACTCCTTCATGAAGTTAACGCCGGTGATAAGGTCGCGGGCTATCACCACGTCATCCCATGTCTCCTGGTTGAGGAAATGCAACGCATCACCCTCAGCATAGCTGAACTGATAGGGGCGACGCTCCACGCGTACGTCCTCCAGAGCCTCACCGATATTGAAGCGACGCTCCAGCACATTGCCGCTTACCACATCCTTGAGAGTGGTGCGCATGATAGTGTTACCTTTTCCCGGCTTCACGTGAAGGAAGTCGATGCAGAAATACAGCTTGCCGTCCATACGGATGCAAGTACCTTTCTTGATGTCTTGTGATTTGATCATAATGATATGTTTTTGTGATTTGTTATTAATTGAATAATTGCTGCGAAGATACTAAAAATATCTCAAAACACCCTAAATTGACAGCCAAAAACGACACATAACAACAAAAAAACACATTTTTAACGCATTTTTTAGTTGAGAAACATCGCTGTAACAAAAAAAATGTTTAACTTCGCAGCCGCATTAAAGCAGAAATCTGAAAAAACACATACAATCATGAAGAGAACATTCCAGCCCCACAACAGAAAGCGCAACAATAAGCACGGCTTCCGTCAGCGTATGTCAACCAAGAACGGTCGCCGCGTGCTTGCCATGCGCCGCGCCAAAGGCCGCAAGAAGCTTACTGTAAGCGACGAGGTACACGGCAAGAAGTAGCCCCACAGCGTCGCTACATAACTATATACACAGGCTCTCCCACTCGAAGAGCTTGTGTATTTTTTTAGCCTTAAAAGTACACTCTGGCATAGTTCTTGCAAACGAGAAGGAACAACTCCTTATTTATATTATAATATGAAGAAGATCTATTCCGCTGAATTTAAGCGCGTATTGATACAGAGCCGCGCCGAGGCCATGCGCACCGGCGACAAGCTCATCAGGCCCGAGCATTTCATCCTCGGAATGTTGAGAGAGCCCAACAACGACTCATACGAGATCCTCGTCCGCCACTTCAAGGACTTGGAGGAGCTGCGTGTGCTCATGCTCAACAGGATAAAGACCTACGACAAGGCCGAGGTGCTGCCTTTCGACATGCCCAACGGGGCCATCTCACTCGATGCTGTGGCAGGCGCCGCCCTGCAAAACAGTATGATGGAGGCATCGGTGGTGCATTGCGACAAGGTGATGTCACCCCACCTGCTGCTGGCGCTAATACGCAAGCGCGACAACTTCGTCGGCAAGACACTGGCCGAGGCAGGACTGGAGTATGACCAGCTGCGCGAACAGCTGCGCGAGATGTACCACGTGGAGGACAGCCTCGACGAGGAAGGCCAGGACGAGCAAGACAAAAACGGTGGCATGTGGAGCAGCAGCGAGCTGCGCTTTGAGAACACCTCCCACACCGCCGACAACTACGAGGATGACGAAGACGATGATGAAGATGACGACGGCGACGGCCGCTCCTACGCTGAGGAGTATGCTGCCACCGACGGCAACAAAGCCAAAGGCAAGAGCAACAAGAAGCCGCTGCAGTTCCTCACCAAGTTTGGCACCGACTTCACAGCCCTCGCCCTAAAGGGCAAGCTCGACCCCGTGGTGGGACGCAAAATAGAGATAGAGCGCGTAGCACAGATACTCTGCCGCCGCAAGAAAAACAACCCCATCCTCATAGGCGAAGCCGGCGTGGGCAAGACAGCCATCGTGGAAGGCCTGGCCCAGCGCATCGTGGCAGGCAGTGTGCCCGTCACCCTGCTCGACAAGCGACTCATTGCCCTCGACATGCCCGGCGTAGTGGCTGGCACCAAGTACCGCGGCCAGTTTGAGGAACGCCTGCAAGGCATCATGAAAGAGTTGCGCGAACACCCCGAGGTCATCCTCTTCATCGACGAGATACACACCATCATCGGTGCCGGCTCAGCATCAGGCACCATGGACGCCGCCAACATGCTCAAGCCTGCCCTCTCCAGAGGACAGCTGCAATGCATCGGTGCCACCACCGTTGACGAATACCGCAAGTCGATAGAGAAAGACGGAGCCCTGGAGCGCCGCTTCCAAAAGGTGATGATCAACCCCACCAGCATGGAGGACACCCTCGAGATACTCTCCAATATCAAGAGCAACTACGAGAACCATCACAATGTGAAATACACAGACCGTGCCCTTGAGGCATGCGTCAAACTCACCGAGCGCTACATCTCCGACCGCAAACTGCCCGACAAGGCCATCGACGCCCTCGACGAGGCTGGCTCACGCAAGCACCTCTTCGACGTGGAGATGCCCGCCGAGCTGAAGGAGCTCGAGCAGCAGATAGACGTGCTGCGCGCCGAGAAAGCCCTGCTCGCCGAACAGAAGAAATACGCCGAGGCAGGCAAGGCACGCACCCAGCTCGCCGGACTCAAGGCACAGTTCACTCTCAAGAAGACCGAGTGGCTGCTCAAACTGAAAGAGAACCCCAGCATCGTTGACGAGAAAGACGTGGAGCAGGTGGTCAGCATCATGAGCGGTGTGCCCGTCCACAAGATGGCGCAGGCCGAGAATATCAAGCTCAAGGAACTCAAGACCGACCTCTCCCACACCATCATAGCACAGGACAAAGCCATCGAGAAGCTCATCAAGGCCATCACCCGCAACCGTATCGGACTGCGCGACCCCAACAAGCCCATCGGCACCTTTATGTTTCTCGGTCCCACCGGCGTGGGCAAGACATTCCTCGCCAAAAAACTTGCCGAATATATGTTTGGCAGCGAAGAGGCACTCATTCGCATCGATATGAGCGAATATATGGAGAAGTTCACCACCAGTCGCCTTGTCGGCGCACCTCCGGGATATGTCGGCTACGAGGAGGGAGGACAGCTCACCGAGAAAGTGCGCCGCCGCCCCTACTCCATCGTGCTGCTTGACGAGATAGAGAAGGCCAACAAAGATGTCTTCAACCTCCTGCTGCAGGTGATGGACGAAGGACGCCTCACCGACAGCAACGG
The DNA here is from genome assembly GCA_017458585.1 of Bacteroidaceae bacterium. Classification (GTDB taxonomy): domain Bacteria; phylum Bacteroidota; class Bacteroidia; order Bacteroidales; family Bacteroidaceae; genus UBA6382. Next base: position 87,262 of record JAFTAJ010000014.1, on the reverse strand, counting down.
AGTGACAGTCGATTTCCGCAACACCATTATCATACTCACCTCCAACGTTGGCTCGCGCAGCCTGCAGGACTTCGGCAACGCCATCGGCTTCGGCTCGCAGGACGGCGACAACAAAGCCTACGCCGAGCAGATAATAATGAAGGAGCTCAACCGTCAGTTCGCCCCCGAGTTTATCAACCGCATCGACGACATCATTCTCTTCGACCAGCTCAGCCGTGAGGCCATAGGCCAGATAATCGACAACGAGCTCGCCATGCTCAACCTGCGCCTCGCTGCACTCGGCTACACCCTTGAGATAGACAAGAAAGCCAAAGAGTTCCTTATCGACAAGAGCTACGACAAGAAGTATGGCGCCCGTCCGCTCAAGCGTGCCCTGCAGACATACGTGGAGGACGGCATCAGCGACTACATCCTCGACGAGAGCATTCCCAAGAACGACAGCGGAGTGATACGCATCACCCGCAAAGCCAAAAACGAGGAATTGGTGTTTGAGTAACACATCCCAAACAAAAAAATAGAGGACCGACGTCCTCTATTTTTTTCTTTCTTAATGGAAAAGTTTTATCCGCTGCTCCTCCTCCATTCGGGTAATCAGCAGCGTGCCTTCCTTCTCCACCACTATATAGCCGTCAAGGCCCTGCACCACCACCTCTTGCTCCGAGGTAGTGTGGATGATACAGTTGCTCGTCTCGTAGCAACGGATATTGGGGCCAATCAACGCATTGTTATATTCATCCTTGGGCATCAGCTTGTGCAGCGACGACCAACTGCCCACGTCGCTCCAACCAAACTCGTCGGGATAGACGTATATCTCGTCAGCGTTCTCCATGATGGCATAGTCCACCGAGATATTCTCGCACTTGGGAAACAGCTCGTCAATCAGGTCCTGCTCCTCAGGAGTGCGGTATTTGTCGCGCAGCCCCTCGAAGATAGCAGCCATCTGCGGCTGATAGACACGGAAGGCATTCACAATCGTAGATACATTCCATATAAAGATGCCCGAGTTCCAGAAGAAGTTAGGCTTCTGTATATACTCCTGCGCCACCTCCAGATTGGGCTTCTCCTTAAACGAGTCCACGCGGTAGATATTCTCGTTGGTCAGCGTGGCATAGCTCAGGTCAGCCTCGATGTAGCCGTAGCCCGTCTCGGGGCGGTCGGGACGCATACCCAGAGTCACAATGGCATCACTCTCCGCCGTAAACGCCAAAGCCCCGGCAATAGCCTTTCGGAACTTCTCCACGTCAGTAATGGCATGGTCGCTGGGACTCACCACGATGTTAGCCGTCGGGTCGAGCGACTTAATCACCCAACTCACGTAGGCGATACACGGCGCCGTGTTGCGGCGGCACGGCTCCAGCAGAATATTCTGCGGCGGCAACTCCGGCAGCTGTTCGCGCACCTGATCGCTGAAAGCCTTGGATGTCACCACCCATGTGTTTTGCAGACTGCAGATACCCTGGAAACGCTCCAACGTCATCTGCAACAGCGATTTGCCAGTGCCCAGCACGTCAAGAAACTGCTTGGGCACACTCTCGCTGCTCATAGGCCAAAACCTGCTGCCTATGCCGCCTGCCATTATCACCACATGAGTGGACATATTCTACCTTTACCTACTTCTACCTACTTCTACCTACCTCTACCTACTTCTATCTCCTTCTACCTACCTCTACCTACCTCTACCTACCTCTACCTACTTCTACCTACCTCTACCTACTTCTACCTACTTCTATCTACTTCTACCTCCTTCTACCTACTTCTTCTCCTTCTCAACCATCTCACCCTTGATGCTGAGTCGCGTCATCTTCGTCTTCGCGTTACTCATCACCGTGATGACCTTGGTGAAGGGACCAAACACGCGGCCCTTGCCGTTGTAAGTCACCTTAATCTGACCAGTCTTGCCCGGCTCAATAGGCTTGTCGGAGTAAGTGGGCACCGTGCAGCCGCACGAAGCCACGCACTGAGTGATCACCAGCGGAGCATCGCCCACATTGGTGAACGTAAAGGTGCAGCTCACCTGAGCGTTATCCTCGGTAAACTGACCGAAGTCGTGCAAGATCTTGTCAAACTTGATTTCTGCCTGGGGCTCCTCAGCCATCATCGGGGCGAAGCATACACACAGCAGAAGCAGAGATAATAATGTACGTTTCATAATATAACTAAGTTTTTAAAGTTCCAAAGTTCTAAAGTTCCAAAGTTCTAAAGTTCCAAAGTTCAAGGGTTCAAGAGTCCCAAAGTTGTAAACATTAATTTTGCTGCAAAATTAGAGAAATATTTTTAACTGACGCCCGTTCCGCAGTTTTTTTTCAAAGAAACTATCCCCACTCTGGCCGTTTTTTAACACAACTTAATGAAAACTAAGAGCCACTTCGCCGATTTTTAGCGCGACTTCACGCAATTTTAGCGCGACCTCGTACAATCTTATAGCGACTTCGTGCAATTTTAAGCTGACTTCGTCAGAAAAAAGCGCGACTTCCTGAATTTATTTCGGCGGAAACACAACCGTGTATCGGCGAGAACTCGCCCTTGTTTCGGCCGATACAAATCAGTGTTTCGGCCGAGATACGACGGGGAAGTCAGCTTTTTTTTCGATTAAGTCTGCTTAAAATTCGGCGAAGTCTGCGTAAGTTTTGTCGAAGTCTGCGTAAGATTCAGCAAGGGGTGCGTAAGATTTGGCGAGGGCTGCGTTTGTTTTGGTGAAGTATGTGTAAAATTGGGGAAACCGCACAAAAACACTCCACCCTCGAGAGTCCGAGACTTTCGAGGGTGAGTGATTATGGGCGATGCTTATTTTGTACTTATATTTTGGTACTTACAACTTGCCTGCGAAGGTAAAGCAATCGGGGAAGATGGTGGGGGCGTTGTCTATGGGGCGAGTGAAGAGGCCATAGACTGCGGAGCCGCTGCCGCTCATGGAGGCATAGGTGGCGCCCATGTCGTAGAGCGTCTGCTTAATGGCGGCTATCTGAGGATAGCGGCGGAAGACGGAGGGCTCAAAGTCGTTGATAAGCAGACCCCCTCCCCGCTCCCCCGTGAAGGGGGAGAGCGAAATGTCCTGTATTAATTGAGAAATTGCTATCTGCTCCCCTCCATTTATGGGAGGGGCTGGGGGTGGGTCTTTTATTTCCAACCCTGCATAGGCTTCGGCGGTGGAGATATGGATGGGGGGCTTGACAAGGACGAGGTACATGCCCTTGAGGGTGAAGTCGATGGGGGTGAACTGGTTGCCGATGCCCTCGGCATAGACAGGCTTGTTGCGCACGAAGAAGGGACAGTCGGCTCCGAAGGCGGCGAGGCGCTGCTCTATCTCGGCGTCGGTGAGGTCGAGCTCATAATAGTCGCAGAGCAACAGCATCATGGCGGCGGCATCGCTGCTGCCTCCGCCGAGGCCCGCTCCCACGGGGATATGCTTGCAGAGGAAGATGCTGGTGGGAGGAAGACTGAACTCGTCACGCATGCTCATAAAGACGCGCACCACGAGATTGTCGTCGGCGTTGCCGCCACCGGGAATGGGGAGGCCGGAGAGGATGAACTCATAGGGCTGCCGCAGGTGTTTGGCCCGCTTCACCTCGAGGGAGTCGGTGAGGGGAATGGGATAGAAGATGGTCTGCAGGTTGTGGTAGCCGTCGGGGCGCTTGCCGACCACGCGGAGGCCGATATTTATCTTGGCATTAGGGAGGGAGTACACTTAAATTAGAAATTAGGAGTTAGGAGTTAGAAATTAGGAGTTAGGAGTTATTTTGTTCGTGCGAACTGGAAGTCGCTGAGGCCGATGAGGCGGTCGTAGCGTGAGCCGCGCTGGGAGTAATAGACGAGGACGGTATAGCGATTCTCAGTCTGATAGAAATCGCCCTGTATCTCAGCCGTAGAGAGGGTGCGGCTCCCAGCAGGCAGATAGAGGTACTGATAGTTGTAGTAGCCCATCTTGAGGAGCTGGGTGTTCTCATACAATCCGCTGTCCGAGTTGTACTCCATCTTAAACTCGGGCGTGAAGCAGTCGTAGGTAAACTCTCCGTTGAGGTAGATGTCGCCCTTCAGGTCGGCGGGAGCCTCCAATCCGAAATGGACGAAGACATAGTCGGCCTCTATGTCGGGCTCGGAGTGCTCGATGTCGTTGATATAGAACGAGCCGTTCTGTTCCTCATCGTAGATGTAGTTGCGGCCTACCTTGTCGGTGAAGAGCGTGGCGTGATAGTAAGGGTCGAACCATCGCAGATTGTCCATGCCGATACCGCCATGCTTCAGAGTGGTCATCTCAAACTTGTGGTACTCGTTGCCCGCAGGGAAGATAAGCTCGTGGCAATGCTCCCACTGCAAGCCGGAGGGCGTGATGTAGTCGGGCTTGGGATCGAAGACAGCCGAGGACTGACGCTTGTTTTGCATCGCCACGGTGTGTATCTCGCTCTCAGGATAATGGACATTGAGGCTTGGCAGCGGCTGCACCGTGTAGGAGAGCTGATGATGATGGGCATTGAAGTCTATCTCCGTGTCGGAGGATACCTGCGCTGCTATACGCGCCCCATCCTCCAGCACATAGAAGGGGATGACCAGCATGTCCTCGCCCTCATCGTCGTCGTAGATAACGAGGCGGTAATTGCCGGAAAGCTCAATGGCTGTCTGCTGATTGGGGAAATGGAAACGATAATTGGTGTAGAGCACCGTAGTGTTGATCGACTCCTCAAAATCCTCTATCGGGTCGTCGCCTATGCCACGCTTGAGAAACTCAGAGGTGAGCAGGCGCTCGTTGAGCTTCCAGTCCCACGTCATCGGTTCCACACGGTAGCGCAGACGGCGGTACTCGTGACCCATCACATCAAAGGAGATGTGCAGTCGGTCACGAGTGCCGAGCTCTATGCAGGGCAGTGAGTTCCAGTGCCCGTTGCGCTCCACCTTCAATGTGTGGATGTCGCTATTGAGAATCTCCGGGCGCTGGGCGAAGAGCGTCACTGACCACAAGAGCGCAATCAGCAGACCAAGCTTGCGGCTCATTATCCTGATTTATATCAGCGCCTTCACCTGATTGATGACATTCTCCGCAAGAGCATTGGCCTCCTCCTCAGTAGCAGCCTCTGCATAGACGCGGATGATGGGCTCGGTGTTGGAGCGGCGCAGATGAACCCAAGAAGTGGGGAAGTCAATCTTAACACCGTCGATGTCGGTGACCTTCTCCTTCTTGAAGTATTCCTTAACCGACTGCAGGATGGCGTCGATGTCCATACTGGGCTGCAGGTCGATACGGTGCTTAACGATTTCATACGGGGGATAAGTGGCACGCAGCTGGCTGAGCTTCATCTTCTTCTTGGCAAGATAGGTGAGGATGAGAGCAATACCTACCAAGGCGTCGCGGCCATAGTGGGCTGCGGGATAGATGACACCGCCGTTGCCCTCGCCACCGATGATGGCACCCGTCTCCTTCATCTTGGTCACCACATTCACCTCGCCCACAGCGGCAGGAGTGTAGGTGGCACCGTAGCGGGCTGCCACATCGCGCAGGGCACGGGTGGAGCTGAGGTTGCTCACAGCGTTGCCGCGCTGGTTCTGCAGGATATAGTCGGCTACAGTCACGAGGGTGTACTCCTCGCCATACATAGTGCCGTCCTCGCATATCATAGCCAGACGGTCAACATCGGGGTCAACGACGAAGGCCAGGTCGTGGTCGCCCAACTTCATAAGATTCTTGATATCGGTGAGGTTCTTCTCCAGCGGCTCGGGGTTATGGCCGAAGTTGCCGGTGGGGTCGGCATAGAGACTGGTGATCTTCTCCACGCCCAGCTGCTTGAGCAGGTTAGGAAGGATGATGCCGCCTACTGAGTTGACGCAGTCAAGGGCCACCTTGAAGTGGGCATTGCGGATAGCCTCGATGTCCACGAGCTCCAGGTTCTTTACCAGATTGATATGCTTCTGTCCGAAGCTGAGGTCTTTGTAGTACTTGCCCAAGCTGTCAACGTCGGCATACTCAAAGAGGCTGGTCTGCTCGGCCAGAGTCACTACCTCGTGCGCCTCCTCAGCCGTCAGGAACTCGCCCTTCTCGTTAAGCAGCTTAAGGGCATTCCACTGGCGCGGGTTATGGCTGGCGGTAAGGATGATACCGCCGCAGGCCTCTGACATGGTGACAGCTATCTCGGTGGTTGGCGTAGTGGCCAAGCCGATGTTAATAACGTCGAAACCCATGCCCTGCAGAGTGCCGCAGACTATCATGTGGACCATGTCGCCCGAGATACGGGCATCACGTCCGAGGACAATAGCGTTGCTGGGGAGGTTGGATACACGACGACGCTGGATGGCATAGGCTGTTACGATTTTTACGATGTCAAGCGGGGTGAGCGACTCATCTACCTTGCCGCCGATGGTTCCGCGAATACCGGAGATTGATTTGATAAGTGTCATAGTTTATTTGAGATTTAAAGTTCCAAAGTTCGAGAGTTCCAAAGTTCGAGAGTTAGTGGTTAAACTGCGAGAGGTCTATGTCGGGAGCGTCCCCCACATCATCGCCCACAGACAGCAGGCGGTCGATTTGCTCCGCACGGTCGAAGTAGCCACCGTTGGTAAGAAAGAAACGCCCCTGCTCTACCCCACCGTTGAAGTCAAGGCGCTTGCCCTTGTTGCCGGTGTCATCGCATGTGAGATATGCCCGCTTGAAGGGCACCCATTCGCCATCGACGCGGTGCGCCCATCCGTCGTGGTAGTACGCCTTGCGGGTCTTATTGCCCTGCGCCGGCGAGAAGTTCTCAAGGAATGAGTGGAGACCCGTCAGCAACTGCTGGGTATTGGGACGGCGCAGAGTGGAGAGATATATCCACTTACCCGTGTCGCTGTTATACATCCAGGCGCTGTAGTCAACGGCATTGCTGTCAACCCTGGCAGCATGGAGAAGGAAACGATAGGTGTGATCGGGCTGCCAGCCAGCATCGATAAACGACTGCTTGCCACTGCCCTCGTTGCCGAAGTCCTTGGCGGTGACTCCCTCGCCATGGTCAATGACCCGCACTCTGTTCTCTGCAGCCACCGCGTTGGGGTCATCGCTGTTCTCTGTGTTCCAGACAGAAAACAATGCGTTGCGCTTGCCACGGCCATTATTCTGGATACCGAAATAACCTCCGCCGAACCCCAGCGCCATATAGTAGGAGCCCTCCTGATCGTACTCTGTGGGGACAGTAACACTAATGGTGGCCCAGTCTATCTCGGTGCGCCTGTTGCCCACGCTGTAGTTGAGGTGGCACGAAGGGCCGCGGAGGCCAAAATAAGTGTTTGCTTTCTCGTGGATGAAGACAGGGGTCATGTTTACTCCGCTCACCGTCAGGCTACTGATTTGCACCTTGTCGCTCGGTTTCAACAGACGGAAATGCAGTACCATATAGCCATCCTTTGTGCTACGGAAAGTGGCAACCTTATAGTCCTTAGGCTGGTGGCTGTCAATCTTAACCACAGCAGCCTTTTGGTCTGGCACACTCAGCTCCACCTCGCCCTTGCCCTCGGCGGTCAAGGTGAAATGGGGCTGCTCTCCCGCAGCGAAATATATGTAGGATGTGGCAGATAATCCCTTCTCCTGAGAGAGAGTCAGCACTTTGTCCCTGCCAAAATAGAAGCCGAAATTAGCACGACTCATCTCGTCGTAGTACGTGTTGCCGCTGAGGGGAATGACATGCTTGTCTCCCTTATCTGCTGCTATCGAAACGCAAAATGCAGTAGCAACAACAAAGCTCCATATTATCCGCTTAGCACTCACGGGTGCACTATCCTTATTTGTTTGGTGATTTTCGCCTGACTCTTTATTGCACCGCCCATGGTATAGACTACAGAGCCGTTGGGTATTTCACACGAAGGCTTGTCGGGAGTACCACTGGAGCCGTAGTTATAATCCACGTCGATAGTCAGCGTGTAGTCGCCCGGTGTGGAGGGAGTGAATGTGCAGGTAGCGTCAGCATTGTCCAGCATATCCTTCACGTAGGTGGCAAGGCCCAGTTGCTCACTGTCAGCCGTCCATTTATAGCTGTAGCGATAGATGCCGCTACCCTTCTTTACCTGCACCAGAGTGGCAGTAACTTGCTTACCAGCGACGATGCTGCGAGCATTAACCTGCGCACCTTGCTGAGTGAACACCACGTCCTCGTAGAGAGGCAGCACCACCTTATAATCGTCGTCATTGTCGCACGACACAAATATCAAGCCGGCAGTCAGCACGGCGAGAATAGCAAATAGATTCTTCATACCTGTTTTCTTAACTTTTGAGTTGCGAATATACTACTTTCTTTTTATAACAACGGGGGTTTTGCACCTTTTTAATGTAAAAAGCCCTGGATTTCCTCGTAGAGACGATGCACTGGCAGGCCCATCACATTGTAGAAGCATCCTTTTATCGACTCCACGCCAACCATCCCTATCCACTCCTGAATGCCATAGGCACCAGCCTTGTCGAAGGGGCGGTAGTGGCTGACATAATAATCGATGTCCTCTGCGCTAAGTGTGGCAAAAGTAACGTCGGTGCTCTCGTAGAAGGACTTGCTGCTGTCCTTGGTGCGGAGCGTAACGCCAGTTATCACCTGATGAGTCTTGCCACTGAGCAACTGCAGCATGGCGCGAGCCTCGACCTCGTCAGCGGGCTTGCCCAGTACCTTGCCTTCCGCCCACACAATGGTGTCGGCTGTGATGATAAGCGTCTCGTCAGTCATCGGCACCACGGCGGCATCCGCCTTAAGCTTAGACAGATAGACAGGAATCTCCTCGGGAGCCAACTCCGCGGGATAGACTTCCTCCACGTGTGCCTCGCCTATGCTGAACTCCAGACCGAGGTCGCGGAGCAACTGCACCCTGCGCGGCGAATGACTGATAAGCCAGATAGTGGACATGTAAAATTAGGAATTAGGAGTTAGGAATGTGAAATGTGAGTTTTTCTTTTACCAGCCGAAGGCCGTCTTGTCCATATTCCACAGGTCCTGAGCACGCAGCACCTGCTCTATCACATCGCGAACACATCCGTTGCCGCCAGTCTTTGGCGACACATAGCGCGAGATATCCTGTATCTCAGGAGCGGCATCCTGCGGACAGCACGGCAGACCGCAGACCTGCATCACCTCATAGTCGGGAATATCGTCGCCCATATAGAGTACCTCTTCGTCATTGAGGCCAAGACGCTCCACCACCTCGCGGTATTTCTCTATCTTTACGCCAGCCGACAGATGAACCTCCTTCACTCCGAGGCCTTCGTAGCGACGGGAGATGGCAGGCGAATTACCGCCAGTGATAATAACCACGTGCAGTCCCAGTTTCACCGCCAGCTGTATGGCATAGCCGTCCTTAATATTCACGCTGCGCTGCGGTATGCCGTCAAGTCCCACGGGTATTGTCTCTGTGCTCAGCACGCCGTCAACATCAAAGACGAACGCTTTGATCTTCTTCAAGTCGTAGTCAATCATAGTTTATAAGGTAGATAAAAGTAGATAGAGGTAGATAGAGGTAGATAGAGGTAGGTAGAGGTAGATAGTCTATTTATAATTAATGATACTGTTGCTCATACGGATGTAGATGTCGCGGAGGTCGGGCCGAGTGTCGAGCAGATGTATCTGGCTGCCGAGCACTGTGTCATCCTCTCTCACAGCAGGGCCCGTCTGTGCCTCGCGAGGCGACAGCACTTCCAGTTTACTCGTTGTCTCATTGATGAGCGGCAGTAGAGTGGAGAATGGTATGTCTATTTGCCTGAGTATATCCTCGGCAATCGTGTAGCAGTGGTTGGCAAAATTGCAAGCGAACACGCTGGCCAGATGCAGCACCTTGCGCTGCTCGCTGGTGAGACTAAAGACATGCTCTGACACGGTCAGAGCAAGACTCTTCAGAACATCACCCTGCTCTTCAACAAAGAAATGTATCTTGCTGTAGTCCAAAGCCTTGTCGCGACTGAATGTCTGCATAGGATACAGCACTCCGCCGTGCTCAAAATGCTTGTCGAGCAGACTCTTAGGCAGGCTGCCTGCCGTGTGGGCCACGGTGGCTTTAGTCTTGCCCAAAGTGTGAGCCAACTGCTCCGCCACAGAGTCCACCGCATCATCTTTCACGGAGATGATATAGGCGTCCGCATCTTTAGGCAGTGTCCCCATATCGGTGGTGCATGGGCAAGCCAGCTCATAAGCTATCTGCTTGAGAGCAGTTTCGCTGCGATTCCACACCGCGACCTTATGACTCGCACCACAGAAGGCACGAGCCAAGTGACTTGCCACATTGCCGGATCCGAGAATGACGATATTCATTGAAGAATTGAAAAATTGAAAAATTGAAAAATTGAAGATTGAAGATTACCACTTGTTGACATGCACCTTCTCCCACAGGAGTTTGTCTTCATTCTGCGGCTTGCGCTCCTGAGCCTTGTAGCCTACGGCCACCACCGCCAGCACACCATACTGGCCAGGGATGCCAAACGCCTCACGGATGATATCTTCCGCCAGAGTGCCGTCCTCGCGCTTGCGACCGGCCATCTCCACCCAGCAGGAGCCGAGCCCCATGTCCTCTGCCTGCAGCATGAGCATGGTGCAGGCCACACTGGCATCCTCCACCCATGTCTCGCTGGCTTCCTTGTCAACAGTGACTATCACCGCCAGCGGCGCACCGGCAATAAGCTGTGCACCATTGGCTTTGCTCTCTGAGAGGAGCTGCAATTTCTCTTTGTCGTCAACGAGGATAAACTCCCACGCCCTGCAGTTCTTGCCTGTGGGGGCCATCAGTGCGGCGGTCATCAATTGCTTGCGCTGCTCTTGGGTAATGGGCTGTTCGGTGAAGGTGCGGATGCTGCGCCTCCTTTGTGCTAATTCTTTGAATGACATATAAAGGTTAAGGGTTAAGGGTTAAGGGTTAAGGGTTAATTCAGATTGAGTATTGCTGCGCTCCACGCCCCTACCCTAACCAGGGCGGGCTGCTGAGGGGACATGGTCAGAGCGTAGCGTTTGCCACTCAGGATGTCGTGGGCCTCATAGGTGGCGGGCATAATCTGCATAAAGTCCAGGGCATGCTGCGGTATGTTGACTCCCACCTCGCGCTCGCTGTCACTGAAGTTGCACACCACCAGCCAGTGGCTGTCGGCAGCGGAGCGCATGAAGGCATAGACACGGTTGGGGTCCATAAGGGCATTGTCATAGTTCACATACTGGAGGTCGTAGAACTTGCCATCGGTGAATGCCTCCTCAGAGGTGGCGAGACGCAGTATCTTTTTGTACTGCGTGTAGAGACTGCGGGCGTCGGCATCGATATGCTTTGAGCAACACTTGCCACCGTTCCACCACTGCTGCACCGTTGGTACACGCCAGTAGTCGAAGATGGTGGTGCGCCCGTCCTCGCCGCTGAAGCCCTCGCGCTCCATTCCCCGCTCGCCAAACTCCTGGCCGAAATAAAGCATAAAGGGATTACCGCCCATCAGAGCCTCGACGGCGAGAGCCGGAATTCCCTTGCGGCCATCGCCAGCAAAGAAATCGCTGGCCAGTCGCTGCTCGTCGTGATTCTCCAGAAAGTAGAGCATGTGGCTGCGTATGTCGTCCACACTCTGCCAGCATCCAGTGATGTCGCCCGCACCGCGCTCCTGCCTTATCACTGAGCGCAGGCAGTCGTAGAGTCCCACCTTATCGTATAGGTAATCGAAGTGTGCGCGGTAGATAAACTCGCGATAAAGGCTCGGGTTATACACCTCGCCAATAAACTGCACCTGCGGAAACTCATCCTTCACCTGGCGCAGAGCCCAGTCCCAGAACTCCACCGGCACCATCTCCGCCATATCGCAGCGAAAGGCATCAACGCCTTTTGCAGCCCAGAAACGCAGTATTTGCAACATCTTGTGCCATGTGTCGGGCACGGGAGTGAAGTGCTTCACCCCACCGGCACAGTAATCGACACCGTAGTTAAGCTTGACGGTCTCATACCAGTCGTTGCGGTCGGGCTGCGCACTGAAACAGTCGTTGCCCGTGGCCTTAGCAGGCATCTCGCGGTAGGGCTCTGTCTCGGTGCCCGTCATATCGAAGCGGCACGCCAGGCGTTGGCCCGGGATATAATAGAAATTGTTTTGCGGACTGAACGCCTGCAGGGTGTTGTCTTTCTTGCCGAGGTCACCGCGATACTGACGGCTCACATGGTTGGGCACGAAGTCCATCACCAGCTTCATCTCCGCCTTGTGTACTCGCGCCAGCAGAGCCTCAAACTCCGCCATTCGCTTGTCGGGGCGGGTGGCGAGGTCGGGGTCAATACTGTAATAGTCCTTGATAGCGTAAGGTGAGCCAGCTCGACCTTTTACCATGGCGCTATGGTCACGGGGTATGCCGTAGGCGGAGTAATCGGTCTGCGTGGAGTGCTCCAGCAGACCCGTCGGCCAGATATGTGTCACGCCCATCGCCTTTATCTTGCGGAGCGCCAGGAGGGTGAGGTCGTTGATACGCCCACAGCCGTTCTGCTCCTTGCTGCCGTTGAACACAGGATTGGTCACCCTGTTGCCAAACAGTCTCGGCAAGAGCTGGTATATAACTATCTTAGGGTTCAAGAGGTCAAGAGTTCAAGAGTTCTTCAAATCTCACATCTACTCGTAGCGTATAGCCTCGATGGGATCCATGGTAGCGGCCTTCTTGGCGGGGAAGAAGCCAAACAGGATGCCGATGACAGTGCAGACCGCGAAGCTAAGGAAGATGCTCCACATCGGTATGCTGACGGGCAAGCCGAAATTGGCGCAGATGACGGTGCCCAGCCAGCCCACCAGTATGCCCAGCACGCCACCCGTGACACTAATCATTATACTCTCTATTAGGAACTGGCTGCTGATATCGATGCCTCGGGCGCCCACCGACATGCGCAGACCAATCTCCTTGGTGCGCTCGGTGACACTGACGAGCATGATATTCATGATACCGATACCTGCCACAATGAGCGAGAAGGCGGCAGCCACGACCAGGATAATCGTGATGGAGTCCATTGTGCTCGACATGGTGTCCATCATCTCCTGCTGCGAACGGATAGTGAAATCGTCTTCTTCGCCGTCCTTTATCTTGTGGCGCTGCCGGAGTATGTCGGTAAGCTCATCGATGGCATTGTCGGTGAGCTCTTCGGTGATGGCGGAGCAGTTGATGCCACTGAAGTAGGTCTGCGCCAGGATACGCTTCATGACGGTGGTGTAGGGCGCGATGATGACATTGTCCTGATCCATGCCCCATGAGTTGTAGCCCTTACTCTTGAGCACGCCGATGATGCGGAAGGGGATGGCCTTAAAGCGGATGGTCTTGCCCAGCGGTTCGCCGACATTAGGCATCAGCTCGTCGATAATGGTCTTGCCGACCACGCATACCTTGGCGGCCTTACGTATGTCCTCTTCGGAGAAGCTGTCGCCCTGCTCTACGGTCCACTGTTTGATGTCGAAGTATTCGAGGCTCTCGCCATAGATGGTAGTGGTAGTGTTATTGGCTCCATAGATTACCTGCCCGCCGGCGCTGACCTCGGGGCTGACATAGGTGACATATTTCTTATTCTGCACGATGGCCTCGTAGTCATCCTGCTTAAGGGTCTGCATGGCAGAGGGGTCCTGCCTTACGCCACCACGCATATCGGCCCCCGGGCGCACCATGATAAGGTTGGTACCCATCTGGCTGATGTTCTGGCGCACGCTCTCCTTGGAGCCCTGCCCTATAGCCATCATTATGATTACGGCAGCCACACCTATAATAATTCCGAGCATTGAGAGGAACGAGCGGAACTTATTGCTGGCTATTGCCTTGACGGCAACTTTTAACAGATTCAAATAATTCATCTATATTATGTAATATGTAAAATGTGAAATGTGAAATGTGAAATGTGAAATGTTTAAGAAGACCCGCGAATATTCTTTTGTTTAATTGTTTTTATGCTACTAGTTAACAGTTTAATTAATTCCTCACAATCATATATTAGCGACTGGTATTCTTTTTCTGTCAAATATTCAGTTCGATATAGTAATTCTATCCAATATTGTGATTCATTTGCCTCCTTTAATGCAATATAACACTTGGCAAGAAAATCAGCTTCACTAATACCATTTAATGCTTCGGCATAATTTGCACCTATGCTCGTTCCACATCGTAGAAGTTGTTTAGATATAGTTGTTTCTTTTTTCTTATCTCTCAGATAATTATACAACTTAACTATCCTGATAGAAAAACACATACATTTTTCCTTAAAGAAATCACTATATCTGTCTTTATCGTTCATTTATGTAATTATTACATTTTACATATAACATTTTACATAGTATCAATCGTCTTGATTTACGGGCAACGCTGCGAGAGCCTCGGCTGCGGACTGGATATCGGTATTAACGACATCCTCACGTATCTTGCCGTCGCGCAGTGTGATATTGCGGCTGGAGTATCTTGCTATCTCGGGATTATGAGTAACGAAAATGATGGTGCGCCCTTCATTGTAGAGCTTTTGGAACAGCACAAGCATCTCGAAGGAAGTTCGCGTGTCGAGGTTACCCGTGGCTTCGTCAGCGAGAATGATGGTAGGGTTGTTGACGAGTGCACGGGCTATGGCAACGCGCTGCATCTGTCCACCACTCATCTGGTTGCTCTTATGGTAGAGACGGTCACCAAGCCCGACTGCCTTTAGTGCCTCGATGGCTGCTTCCTTTCGCTGGCGGGCAGAATAACGGCTGTTGTACATCAACGGCAGTTCCACATTCTCCACCGCCGTAGTCTTAGGCAACAGATTATAGTTCTGGAAGACGAAGCCTATCTTGCGGTTGCGAAGCAAGGCACGTTCGTTCTTCTTCATCTTGCGCACAGGGATTCCGTCAAGGAAATATTCGCCGCTGGTGGGTGTGTCGAGACATCCCAACTGGTTGAGCAGTGTACTCTTGCCTGAGCCGGAGGAGCCCATGATGGTCACGAACTCACCTTCGTAAATCTTGAAGGTGACTCCGCGCAAGGCGTGGACTATCTCCTCGCCTACCTTAAAGTCGCGTCTGACCTTGTCGAGCTCTATTACTACTTTTCTCTCTTCCATCTGAGTGTTATTGCTTTGGAGCTGCGGGTTTGCTGTTGCCGGATGCGCCGCCCTGACCTGCGGATGCGCCGCCTGAACCAGAAGATGCGCCCTGCTTCTTATCGGCGTTACGATTCTTGAACTTCGGCATAAATGGATTGCCGTCGCCCATTGCCTCATCCTCGCCATGCATCACAAACTCGCTGATTATCTCCTGGCCTTCCTTCAGTCCGCTAACCACTTCAGTAACAGTGCCGTTGGTGAGACCCGTAACGATGGGCAGTGCCTTGAACACCTTGCCGTCCTTCATCCAAACCTTCACTGGCACATCTTTGTTTTCTATCGTCTCGTCGTCAGCTATCAGTGCCTCATTGGGAGCAAAGCGCAAGGCCTTTGACGGGATGGCAAGCACGCCCTTCTTCTCGGAGGTGTAGATAGTGACATTGGCTGTGAGACCAGGCTTGAGTTTGAGATCCTCATTGGGAGCGGAGATAACAACCTGATATGTCACCACATTGTTCTCCGTAGTGGCCTGCTGGCGCACCTGGGTTACTTGTCCCTCAAACACATCGTCGGGATAGGCATCAACGGTGAACTCCACACGCTGGCTTACCTGCACAGTGCCTATGTCAGCCTCGTCAACATCAGCAATCACGCGCATATCGGTGAGGTCGCGGGCAATCTTAAACAGCGTAGGGGTATTGAAGCTGGCAGCAACCGTCTGACCCTCCTCAACCTCCTTGCTGAGCACCACGCCGTCGATAGGACTGGTGATGGTGGCGTAGCCAAGGTTGGTGGTGGCCTTCTTAACATTCTCACCGCTCTGCACCACCATCTGGCGCTGTTGGCTAACGCTCTGCGTTGACTGCACATAGCTCTTGTATGCCTGATCGAAGGCATCGTCGCTAATGAGACCCTTGTCGTGCAGCGTCTTTTGGCGTTGATAGTTCTCCTTCTGGTAGCTGAGCTCCGACTCCAGACTAGCTAGGCTCGCCTTGGCAGAGGCCAGATTAGCGCGAGCGCTGTTGAGTTCACTGGTGAGGTTGCTTTTGTCAAGCTCGGCTATCACCTGGCCGGCCTTTACCACGCTGTTGTAATCAACATACAACTTGCTTACGATACCACTGACCTGAGTACCCACATCCACCGAGGTAACGGGTTCTATGGTGCCGGTAGCCGTAACGGTGGTACTGATGTCGGTAGTCTCAACCTTGGCCATCACATACTCCACCTTGGGCATGCTGTTCTTGCCGCCAAAAAGGAATAGCAGTGCTATCAACACTACTGCAGCAATTATTGCATAAGTAATTGTCTTCTTTTTGTTAAGTTTCATAATATAAAGGAAATGTGAAATTAGAAATTAGGAATTAGAAATTAGAAATATGAAATGTGAGGTTTACAGTGTTATCTCTTCGCCACTGTACAGACGCAACATCTGCATATTATATACGGTGAGGTATTTGCTCTGCAGCACATCCTGCTGTGCATTAAGGAGATTGGTGCGAGCATTAAAGGTCTCCACTATGTTCATTGTACCAATACGTGCTTTCTCAAAGATAGCAGCATAGTTCTCCTTATTATATCTTAGGCGCGCAAGGCCTGCCTGGAATTTCTGCTGATTATTGACGGCTTGCAGACGGTAA
The DNA here is from genome assembly GCA_017458585.1 of Bacteroidaceae bacterium. Taxonomy (GTDB): domain Bacteria; phylum Bacteroidota; class Bacteroidia; order Bacteroidales; family Bacteroidaceae; genus UBA6382. The sequence goes on along the minus strand of JAFTAJ010000014.1, from coordinate 70,649 downwards.
TTGGCAATTGTATTGTAGAGGTCATAATCCACATCTTCGCGGTCTAGCTTGGCGAGGGTGCGGCTGATGTCGGCCTTCTGTACGTTGGACTTGTTGCGACGATTGTCGAGGATGGGCACACTGACGCTCACTCCAATAGAGGCATCAAAGCTGCGCTTCATCTGCTCGAAATAGTCGCTGTGATTGCCACTGCTGTGGTTGGTGCCCAGACCGGCGCTCATGGACACGGTAGGCAGATAGCCAGCCTTGGCGATAGAGTAGCTGAGCTCCGACTGCTTGATGGCAAGGTCGGCATCCCTAACCTCGGGACGCACCATCAACGCCTTCTCATGGACAGTGGCTGTCGCGGGTATGGCTGCGAGGGCTTGCTCATCGCTGATAGTGACGGTTGCCACATCAAATGGCATATCGCCTGGCAAATCTATCAGATACTTGAGTTGTAGCTTATACTGATCTATCTGAGTCTGAGTGCTCACAATGTCGTACTGCCCGTTGGCAACCTGTGTCTGCAACTCCAACAATTCGTACTTGGCAATCTGTCCCTGCTTAAGCAACTCCTCGCCGCGGCGGTAGAGGACTTCGTCCTGCTCCAATAGCTCACGATTGACTTTCAGCGCCTCCTCAGTATAGAGAATCTGCACATAGAGCTGAGTAGCCTGCTCCTTGATGCTGTTGAGGATCTGTTCGCTCTGCAGTTCGCTCTGCTCGGCTGAGAGTTTGGCCAGGCGTATGTTGTTAGCTGTCTGGTTGCCATTCCACACTGTCCAGCCGGCATTGACACCGTAACTGCCGTTGTAGCTAGCCTTGTCAACATCTATGCCTGCCTGCTCCTTGATGAACGGCGTATAGTTAACGCTATGACTTGTGCTTGCCGACAGCGATGGCAACCACTCTGCCTTAGACTGTAGCACTTCCACCTTGGCCTGATCGGCCCGGGCATGAGCCTTTGCGATGTCGCTGCTGTTTTGCTCAGCGTAGTCTATACACTCCTTGAGAGTCCACTTTCTGATACTGCCGGAGCCAGCGTCGTCCTGCGCTCGGCCTGCTGTCATACCCATAAGGACAGCCAAACCGATTAGTACGTATCTGGTCATGTTCATATTCTTTCCTTTGTTATTGTTAGACACTTATTAGCCGCAAAGATAGTCATTTTATTTGAAAAACGCGCTTTTTATACCCGTTTATTTGCGTAAACCAAAATAAATAGCAACCTTTGCAGCGTTTTTTAAGTACATCACACCTTTTCTATATGCGATTAGCTCTATCAAATATTATTTGTTGCATATTACTTGCCACTTCTCTCGCATCTTGCGCCGCCAAGGCGCAGAGAGGTAGTGCAGAAGCCGACTCTCTGGCTGCCAAGAAAGATAGCACTACTACCCTCACCCTACTCTTCGCTGGCGACATGATGCAGCACGCAGGACAGATCAAGGCAGCGCAGTGCGCTGACGGCACCCACGACTACAGCGAGTGCTTCACATATGTGAAAGACCAGATATCCGCCGCTGACATCGCCATCGCAAACCTCGAGGTCACGCTCGGCGGCAAGCCCTACACGGGCTACCCGATGTTCTGCGCCCCCGACGAGTTTGCCATCGCCATAAAGGACGCAGGGTTTGATATCCTGACAACCTCCAACAACCATTGCTGCGATACAGGGCGTCGTGGTCTCGGTCGCACACTCCGCGTGCTCGACTCACTGGGCATACCCTCACTGGGCACCTACCGCGACACAAAGGACCGCGCCCAGCGCTACCCGTTGCTCGTGGAAAAGAATGGTTTTCGCATCGCCCTGCTTGCATGCACCTACGGCACAAACGGACTGCCGGTGCCTGAGCCTTATATCGTAAACCTTATTGACACGACACAGATAAAGCAGGACATTGCCCGCGCCAAGTCGATGCGCCCCGACGCTATCATAGCCATCATCCACTGGGGTACAGAGTATGTGCTCACCCCTGTAAGCTCGCAGCGTTGGCAGGCTGACTGGCTGCTGGCTCACGGCGTGGATCACGTGATAGGCGGTCACCCGCACGTGGTAGAGCCGATAGAGTTCAGAGACTCCACCAATCTTGTGGTATGGAGCCTCGGCAACTACATCAGCAATATGACCAAGGACACCACCTATGGCGGACTGATGGTAACACTGAAACTGGAGAAAGACAGCACCACAAGAGTGAGCGCTACCGATTATTCTCTCGTGTGGACCAGCCGTCCCGGCGTAAGCGGCCACAAGACACACCGCGTCTATCCTATCGAGATAGCAGACTCGCTACTCAATGGACGGGAGCGAATGATGCGCGATTTCTTCGCTAAAACAGCACGCAACCTATTCAGCAAACACAACATCAATATTGAAGAATTGAAAAACTGAACTAGCTATGTCCAAATATCTTATTGACGACACTCGCAAGGTGACCACCCTGCGACTGAAAGAGATGAAAGAACAGGGCAAGAAGATTGCCATGCTCACTTCTTACGACTATACTATGGCCAAGCTTGTTGACGAGGCCGGTGTGGATGTTATCCTTGTGGGCGACTCCGCCAGCAATGTGATTGCCGGTAACACAACCACTCTGCCTATCACCCTTGACCAGATGATTTACCATGCCAAGGCTGTGACGAGGGCCACGAAGCGCGCCCTGGTGGTGTGCGACATGCCGTTCGGCTCGTATCAGGTCAATCCCACCGAGGGTGCCATGAACGCCATCCGCATCATGAAGGAGACGGGATGCGACTGCCTCAAGCTGGAAGGCGGTGAAGAGATTATCGACACGGTAAAGAAAATCCTCGATGTGGGCATACCTATAATGGGTCACCTCGGCCTGCGTCCGCAGAGCATCAACAAATATGGCACCTTCGCCGTGCGTGCCCAAGACAAGGATGAGGCTGACAAGCTTATCAACGACGCTCACTTGCTGGAAGAAGCAGGCTGCTGCGCATTGGTGATAGAGAAGGTGCCTGCCGAGTTGGCTACGAAGGTAGCGAGCGAACTGAGCATTCCGGTGATTGGCATCGGTGCGGGCCACGGGGTGGACGGCCAGGTGCTGGTGTTGCAGGACATGCTGGGCATGGACCGCGGGTTCTCGCCTAAGTTCCTACGACGCTACGCCGACCTGAGCAATATCATCAATGAGGCCGTCGGGCAATACATAATCGATGTTAAGAACGTAACCTTCCCCAACGATCAGGAAGAGTACTAATAAATTAAGAGCGGCGAAATCGCCGCTCTTAATTTATTAATCTACTACCATACTAATGCTCGCTGCTTCTTTGGTATATACATCTTGGCATTCTTCTTGATGCCAAAGGCGTCATACCATGTGTCGATCATCGGCAGAGCAGCATTCACGCGTATGCGTGCGGGCGAGTGCACGTCAGTATTAACAAGGTACGCGATGTATTCGGGTGTGCTATTGCTTGCCCAAACGCGAGCGTAAGCCAGATAGAAACGCTGCGCGGGAGTGAAGCCGTCGATAGTGCTGAGCGGCTCGCTGCCCATCCGGTTCTCAAATGCGCGATAGGCTATCTTCAGTCCACCATTGTCGCTGACATTCTCGCCGAGGGTTTTCTCGCCATTGACATTGAGTCCGGGCACTGCCTCCTGCTGGCTGAACCAGTCGGCGATGACCTTGGTGCGCTTGTCATAGTTGGCCTTGTCCTCAGGTGTCCACCAGTTGGTGAGATTGCCGTCCTTGTCAAACTGACAACCCTGGTCATCGAAGCCGTGAGTCATCTCGTGGCCCATCACCACACCGATGGCACCGTAGTTGCTGGCATAGTCAGCATCGGGATCAAAGAATGGCGGCTGCAGGATGGCTGCGGGGAAGTTGATGCTATTGAACATCGGATTGTAGAAGGCGTTGACAGTCTGCGGCGGCATGCCCATCATAGTCTTGTCGACGGGCTGGTGCCAGTATTTGCGAAGCTGAGCCTGCTCTGCCTCCTGGGTGATGCGGATAAAGTTCTCAACGAGGTTTTCATTCTCGCGGATATCGATAAACTTCTCCAGGTCTTCCCACTTGTCGGGGTAGCCCACATTGATATACATGGCGTGGAGCTTCTCCAGCGCTTTTGCTTTGGTTGCATCACTCATCCAGGTGTTTTCTTTCAGGCGGTCCTCAAAGGCCTGCTGCAAGTCCTTGACCAGCTTGACTACACGCTGCTTGCTGGTCTCGGGGAAATATTTCTGCACATATAGCTTGCCGATGGTCTCGCCCAAATTACCACTGATGGTGCTGACGGCTCGTTTCCAACGCGGCTGCTGTTCCTGCACACCGGCAATGGCCTTGGTGGCCTCAAACATGCGGTCGTTGAAGTCGTCGGAGAGGAAACTGGCGTATGCCTTGATAACATGTATCTCCATATAGGCCTTGAGGTCTTCGAGCGATGTGTTGGCCAGCACATCTTCCACCTCGTGGAGAGGGTCGAGCTGCGAAACATTGACTGTGTCGATGTCCTTCGGATAGTTGATGGCAGCGCGGTAGCTCTCCCAGTCAATGCCCTTATACTCGTCAACCAACTGAGTCCACGGCATGAAGTGAATGGTGGCCATAGGGTTGCGACTTGCCACCTGATCGAGTGTCTTGACACCGATTTTGTGCTCGATGGCCCACTCTGCCTCCATCATCCGCTCAGCCACCTCGTCGGTGTAACCCACCATCTTGAGAAGATCTTTGTTGAGACTCTTGATGGCAGCCACCACGGCAGCCTGCTGCTCGTTGGGATCAGCATAGTACTCCTGCGGCAGCGACGCTCCTCCATGTCCCACCCTCATCATAAACTCTGACGAGTTGAAGGGATTAAGGGTTAGGCTGATGCCAAACGGTGTGGTGTTAAAGCCCTTGGAGTCAAACTCATACATCAGCTTGAGCAAGTCGTCGCGAGTCTGCAACTGGCGCACCTGCTCCAGGTAAGGCTTGATGGGCTCAAAGCCGAGGTTGTTGCGGGCTACGCTGTCCATATACAGACGATAGAGGGCGCCTATCTTCTGGCCATCGGTGCCCTGAGGCAACTGCTTGCCGGCATACTCCATGATGAGTTCGTTGATGCGGTCTTTGTTAAGCTCCTCCAAATCGGTGAAGGCACCATTCTCAGCATGCTGCTTGTCTAGAGGATTGGCCTCCAGCCAGCCGCCTACAGCGTACTGCCAGAAGTTGTCGCCAGGTTTTACACTCAGGTCGAGGTTGGCCCTGTCAATCTGTGCCATGCCTGCCATATAAGCGAATGACATGGCTAACACAAAGAGAATCTTTTTCATTATTTTGGGTGTTTTGTAGGTTATTGCTTCAACTGTAAATTTACACATTATTTTTCTATGATCTCCATATCGGGAGGACATTCATACATAACCCTTGCATGATTTGTGCGTATGAGCTGGCTCTCCAGACGATCCCCGGTTACGCAATCGATGACATCGCGATACACCTCTCCGTTGCGATACACCACCCCTTCCTCGCGAGAGAAATACTCGTTCTCAGCATGTATGTGGAAGGTGTGGGGCTGTGCCTCTGCCGCGCGTAGCTCTCCGCAGAGGTATTCATCGTCCACCCAGAGGCGGAGCTGATAGGTGTTGGAGGTCTCGTTCTTTATGCGATAGTCGATATAGTTGTATGAAATGCTGGTGCCTGTGCCAAAGGGTATCTGGCGGCCAAAGTCGGGGAAGAGATCGAGTGCATCGTGGTGATGATGCTCGGTGATGGTAAGGTCACTATGGAGCACCATCCAGTGAATAAGATTGGACAACTGGCACATGCCGCCGCCAATGCCCTGCGAGGGCCGGCCGTGCTGAATGGTGAGTCCCTCCTTGTAGCCCTTGCGCCGGGTGGTGCGGCCTATCTGCCGCCATACGGAGAAAGTGTCGCCGGGACGGAGAATGAGTCCGTCAATATGGGTGACAGCCAGTGAGAGATTGGTGGCTTTGTTCTCTTGGAGCTGCATATTGACATTACCCAGACGGCGACGGATAAGGGAGTTGTGTTTGTACACAAGCACGGGCAGAGATGACTCTGTCCGTTGCTTGGCAAATTGCGTATGATGAAGCATATCCTTTATCTTACGCTTCAGTATCTCCTTCTCCATCGACAGGCGATAGGTGAAGGGACATATTTCGCAGAATAACTTTCTCATAGCATCTGAACTGAGCGTCTGACAAAGTTGTTGAGCGCTTCACCGCGCAACATGCCGTTTTGCAGCAGGGCGAGGTCGATGAGATGGCGCACCTTGTCCTGCCCCTTGGCAAAGTCGGCGAGAACAGTCTCTTTCTTGTCCTCCTGCGCCTTGATGTCGGCGTTGGTCTGCTCAAGGTCTTTCTTTTGTTGCTCGGGTAATTTGTCACCTTCCTTGCTCTGCTCGTCGCGCAGTGCTGCCTGTCGCGCACGGAGCCCCTTGAGCTCGGCCTCTATCGGCTTGATGGCCTCGGCGGTCTGAGTCTTGAGCTCTGCATTGAGCTTGCTCACTGCAGGATGGTCGCTGTTGAGGATAAGTGTGTACATATCAGGCATTTCTCCATAGAAGCTCATGCCAGACTGCAACTTGCTCATCTCCTTCATGCGGCGCATATATTCGCTCTGCGTGATGACGGCAGGGGCTTCGTCGGCACCCAGGGGCTGCACCTCCACCATAAACTCGGCCTTGTCTATCTTGGGGATCTGACTCTTGAAGCTCGAGCTGAGGTTGGCGCTCTCATCAGCGTCAAGCACTTCCTGTGCATCCTCTTCCTTAGGGATGAGGCGGCTCACGGTGTCGCTGTCCACACGGCTGAAGCGGACACGCTCCTTATCGCCGTCTCCGAGCTTAGACTCAAGCATTCCCACGAGAGGGATATCGAGCTGACCGTCCATCAGCAGCACGCTGTAGCCCTTCTCCTTGGCGTTTTGGATGTAGGTGTATTGCTGCGTAGCGTCAGTAGCGTAGAGATAGACTAACGTCTTGTTCTTATCGGTCTGGTTGTCGCGGATGAGGGTCTTGTACTCATCAAGGGTGAAATACTTACCATCAGTGTCCTTTAGCAGCGTAACCTTGCTTCCTTTCTCCCAGAAGTCGGGCTCGCTGAGCAGACCATAGTGGATGAAGAGCTTGAGGTCGTCCCACTTCTGCTCGTAGGCCTTGCGGTCCTCCTTGAAGATAGACTCGAGGCGGTCGCTCACTTTCTTGGTAATATACTTGGATATTTTCTTCACATTGGCATCACTCTGCAAATAGGAGCGGCTCACATTGAGCGGGATGTCGGGCGAGTCAATCACGCCGTGGAGCAGGGTGAGGAAATCGGGCACGATATTCTCCACACTGTCAGTCACAAATACCTGGTTGCAGTAGAGCTGTATCTTATTGCGACGCAGGTCGAGGTCGTTCTTTATCTTGGGGAAGAAGAGCACACCCGTCAGATTGAACGGGTAGTCCACATTGAGGTGAATCCAGAACAGAGGCTCTTCGTAGCCCGGGTAGAGGGCGCGGTAGAACTTCTGATAGTCCTCGTCCTTGAGGTCAGCTGGCTTACGACGCCAGATGGGGTCGGTGTCGTTGATGATATTGTCCTCATCTGTCTCAACTTCCTTACCATCCTTCCACTCCGTCTTCTTGCCAAAAGCAATGCTCACAGGCAAGAAACGGCAGTATTTCTTGAGCAGCTGCTCAATCTTGTATTTCTCGAGATACTCCTTGCACTCATCGTCGATATGCATCACGATATCAGTGCCTCGGTCAGCCTTCTTGCACTCCTCCATCTTGTACTCGGGCGTACCGTCGCAAGTCCACTTCACAGCCTTGCTGCCTGCCTTGTAACTGAGGGAGATAATCTCCACCTTCTTGCTTACCATGAAGGCAGAGTAGAAGCCCAAACCGAAATGACCGATGATGGCGTTGGCATTGTCCTTGAACTTCTCGAGGAAGTCAGTGGCACCGCTGAAGGCTATCTGGTTGATATACTTGTCAATCTCTTCTGCCGTCATGCCAATGCCGCGGTCGCTGACGGTAAGAGTCTTCTTCTTAGCGTCAAGGCTCACACGGATGGTGAGGTCGCCGAGGTCGTCCGTAAACTCGCCCTGCGACTGCAGGGTCTTCATCTTCTGCGTGGCATCAACTGCATTGGAGATTATCTCGCGCAGAAAAATCTCATGATCACTGTAGAGAAACTTCTTGATAACCGGAAAGATGTTTTCCGTCGTTACACCTATATTACCTTTTTGCATAACAAATGTATTTTATGTTCGATTTTCAATAATCTTGGTATGCATAAAGTGTGCCAAAGCCACATCTCGTATCCACGCAATGGCTCTATGATTCTACACGACGCTTCTTTTGAAGCCGCAGTATACGGATACTGACCTCGTAGAGCAGATAAAGGGGAATGGTGACGAGAATAAGCGTCATCACATCGGGAGGCGTAATTATGGCAGCCACGAGGGCAATGATAATGAAGGCATGGCGACGGTAACGCGCCAAAGCGGAGGCCGTGACGACGCCCATCTTGCCAAGAAACCAAGCTATCACGGGCAGTTGGAAGACTACACCCATCAGCAGGGTGAGGACGGTGAAGGTGGAGATGTAAGAGTCGAGCGTGATATTGCTAACTATCTTCGGCGACACACTGTACGTGCCTAAGAAGCGGAAAGAAATGGGAAACAGCACGAAGTAGGTTATCAGCACGCCGATGATAAACAACACATACACCATCACCGTCACGCGCACCGAGTATTTGCGCTCATTCTCATACAGTGCTGGCGAAATGAACCGAAACAACTCATAGACTATGTAGGGCGAGGCGCCCAGCAGGCCAAGGTAGCAGGCTGTGGTGATGTGCGTCATAAACTGGGAGGAGAGCTCAGTGGCTATCATGCTGACATGGAATTCCTGAAAATGGAAATCTATGCCCACCGCCTGCATTATCGCCTCCAGCCAGCGATAGGTGCAAAAGTCCCACTCGCTCGGAGCCAGCAAGATGCGCCATGTCTGCTCCTTAAAACAAAATACCACCGCAGCAAGCACACCTGCTACTGCGATGATACGAAAAAGCATCTGGCGCAACACATCGAGGTGTCCGCCAAACGAAAGGAGACCGCGGTCAGCGAGAGTGTTATTTCTCTGCCTCCGCATCTTTTGCCTGTTGTCCGTTGTCAGTTGACTTTTGCTCTTTATCCTCCAACGGCTCTTTCATGCCCTTCTTGAAACTCTGGACTCCCTGTCCGAGTCCCTTCATCAGTTCCGGCAGTTTCTTGCCACCAAAGAGCAGCAAGGCCAGACAGGCGATAATTATCAGTTCGGTCGTACCGATGAATAATGGATGGATTAGCATTTTATGTTAGATGTAAGATGTTAAAGAAATTAGAAATTAGAAATTAGAAATATGTTAGATGTTTTATATTAGAAGTGCTTTACTTGTTGTAGCTTTTCTTAACAGACTTGCACTTGTTGAGGAATACCGCGCAACGACGTACACCCTCCATTATGTCTATGGTGCCGTCGGTGCCCTCCATCTCTACCACATAGTCCTTCAGTCCAGCTGTAGCAGCATTGTCGAAAATGGCCTCAAAGCCAAGCATACCACTCTGCCCAAGCTCGTAGAGATCCTTAATGTGGAGCATGGTGAAGCGACCAGGGTAGCGCTTGAAGTACTGCACGGGCGACTGCTGAGCCATGACGCACCAATAGGTGTCCATCTGCCAGAACATGTTGTCAGCGTCAATGTGCTGCATCATGTAGTCAACCCACGGTGTGCCTTCCACCTTCTGAAACTCATGAGAGTGAGTGTGGTAGCCATACTTAATACCTGCGGCACGACACTTCTGGCCGATGGCGTTGGCATAGTCGCATAGCGTCTGTGCCTCTTCCAGAGTCTTAGGTGTCCCCCACCCCGGCGTGACGATATACTCCATGCCTGCAGCCTTGTGGTCGGCAATGGCCTTGTCCCACCACTGCAATGCCTCGGTGAAGTCGTGGCTGTTCAACTCATCCTTGTTCAGTCCACGTGTGGCATGGCTGCTGAGACATTTCAGTCCGGCTGCCTCGCAGTCGGCACGAAACTGCTGGGGTGTTACACCATAGAACGTGCCATTGCCCTGATCATAGTTGGCTGCCTCCACGGCTGTGTAGCCCCACGAATACAGCTTGCGAAAAACCTCTTCGTGATTCTTGGCATACTTCTCGGCGGAGCCTATCACCTCGCGAATGGAATAGAGTTGCAGCGCCATCTCCTTCTTGGGCTTGGCGGAAACTGACACTGTCAGCAACAAGAGGAGCAGAAGACCCACCCCCTTACCCCTCCCATGAAGGGAGGAGAGTATATAGGAACGATGGTTGCGTATGGTATTCATTTTATATATTGGCATTAGTAACCGCCCCCCTCGCTACAAGAGAGGGGCTGGGGGAGAGTCTTTTTATTCCATTATCTTTATGCGGATATTGCGATACCACACATCGTCGCCATGATCCTGGAGACCGATATAACCCTCATGGTTGTCACCGCCCATATTGTTGAGCAGACCAAACGCATAGGGGAAGTCACCGCCCTCGCGGAACTTGCTATCCTGCAGCATCTGAGTCCACTTCGGTGTCCACAGATGATACTCCAGCACATTGGTGCCGTTCTGGCCATGTATCACAGTGCCTTTATACACCATAATCTTGGCCTGGTTCCACTCGCCGGCCGGTTTGGAGTTCTGCGGCTTGGCAGGAATCATGTCGTATAGCGACGACGACTGCCTGTTGCCATCCACACCCAACTGGGCGTCGGGATGCTTGGCATTGTCAAGCACCTGGAACTCGCTGGACGACTGCCAGATAGGCAGGTATTCCTTACCCTCGGCATCCTTCACCTCTTGGGCGAGATAGAAGATACCACTATTACCGCCCTCCGAGATTTTGTACTCAAGTTGCAACTCGAAGTTCTGGAACTTATGAGCGAAGATAAGATCGCCACCGCCCTCTGCCTGTGCTTCGCCAGTGCCAGAGCCCTTGAGGTGGATAGCGCCATCAGCTACTTCCCAGCTGGTGGGCGGCACTTCCATACCGTAACCACGCCAACCATTGAGCGTCTTACCGTCGAAGAGAGTAATGAAACCTTCGTCATCCACAGGCAGCGATGCGATGTCAATGTTCGGTCCATCGGCCACCATTGCCACAAGACTCTCTGTTGCTTCACCCTCTGCCTTGCAAGAGTCCTTGCAGCAGACATCCAACAGCCATTTGGCACCAAAGCCGACAGCTAAACCAAGGACAAAAACAATAATCGATTTTTTCATAATGATATTTTCTTATAATTCTTTGACTTTAATATTACGATACCACACGTCATCACCGTGGTCTTGCATACCTATCAATCCCTCACGATTGGGACCACCACATTCGTTGAGCAGGTCGAAGGCCACAGGCCAGTTCTTCTCGCTGAACTTGCTTTTTTGCAGCAACTCCGTCCACTCGGGAGTCCACAAGTCGTAGCTGAGCACCTCCACTCCATTCTGGAAATGCTGCACATGTCCGTCCTTCACGCGTATGCGTACCTTATTCCATTGTCCCGCAGGCTTAGCATTCTGCGGCTTGGCGGGTATCATGTCATAGAGTGAAGTCGATTGGCGATTGCCGTCAACGCCAAGCTTGGCGTCGGGGTGCCTCTCGTTGTCCAGCACCTGGCACTCAGGAGCAGAAATGTATATCGGCTCCAGGCCACCCTTCGGTTGGCTATTGTTAGCCACTTCCTGTGCCAGATAGAAGATGCCAGAGTTTCCACCTTCGGAAATCTTCCACTCCATCTCCAGCTCGAAGTTCTTAAACTTATGCGCAAAGATGATATCGCCGCCTTCTCCCTTTGCCTTGCTGTCAAAGAAGATAGCGCCGTCTTGCACCTTCCACTTGGATGGCATGTAACTCTTACCATAGCCACGCCAGCCTGCAAAAGTCTGGCCGTCGAAGATGGTGATAAAGCCGTTCTTGTCAATAGGCAACTCGTGGCGATCCCACAACTCGGGCCCTTGGAAGCCCTGTGAGCAAACGATGGTCACAGTCTTTGGGGCAGTACCCTTCTGCGCAGGAACGCATGTAGCAATGGCTGCAAAACTAATCAAGAATAATATCTTTTTCATACTAATCTTTCTTTTAATCAATAATGCCTTACGGTAGCTCAGGCAACTTATAGCCATTCTCGTAAACAGGCTTGATGAGGCGTGCGGCATATTCGTTAGCATCAATCAGCGTCTTGTCAGCAGCGTCGAATGACGGATGGCCGTCGTGAATCTCAAACTCGATGGCGTTAGACACATGTATCTGAGCACCTGCAGGAATATTGGTGAAGCGCATCTTGGCACCATCCCAGTCAAGCCACTGACCCAGGTCTTGCAGACGTACTGCTGCCACACCCATCACGATATTCTCGTTCAGTGGACCTGACACGGCAAAGTCGGCACTTGCCGGCACGCGGCTGTCAGCACTCTCCTTGCAAGCACGGAGCCAGTCCTGCTGGTGATTGTTGTCCTTAACGATGCGGCACAGCTCAGGCACCTTAGGCTCACGACCGCTCACGAGGAACGGCTCGTTGCCGTAAGTACCTACTACCATAGTATCCTTGGTGCCATAAAATATGCAGACACCGTTCTCGTCAAACTTCTTGCCTTCGGGCATGCCAAACGGGATATTGGGGCGCAGACCGCCGTCGTACCATGTCAGCTCACATGCGGGGAGACCCAGCTTAGGCATATTGTCGCGAGCGGGGAAGCGATAGGTCACCTTCTGAGCCGAGGGGCATGAGTCGGGCATCAACATAGTCGAACTGCCAATAATGCTGGTTGGGGTGCCAAGCTTCAAGCCCGTGAACGCTACAGCCAGAATGTGGTTGGCCATATCGCCGAGAGCACCAGAACCAAAGGGCCACCATCCGCGGAAGTTCCACGGGGTATAGACCTCGTTATACGGACGCATCTTGGCTGGGCCGATAAATGCATTCCAGTCCATCGTCGAAGGGATGGGCTGAGCCTCCTTCGGAGCTGCCATGCCCTGCGGCCAGATAGGACGATTGGTGAAAGCCTCTATCTTGGTAACCTCACCAATCTCACCATTCCACAGCCAGTTGATCGCCTTGCGTGTACCTGACGATGAAGCGCCCTGGTTTCCTTGCTGGGTAGCAACCTTATACTTCTCTGCAAGCTTGGTGAGCAGACGGCTCTCGTATGCATAAAGCGTCATCGGCTTCTCCACATACACATGCTTGCCAGCCATCATAGCATCGGCAGCAATAATGCAGTGAGTATGGTCAGCAGTAGCCACCATAACACCATCTGCCGACTTCAGCAACTCGTCATACATCTTGCGGTAGTCGGTGTACTTCTTCGCGTTGGGATACCTGTCAAGCACATGCTTGGCATATTTCCAGTCGCAGTCACACAGACCGATGATGTTGTCGGTCTTAGCCATCTCAGCGATGTCAGCGGCACCACGTCCACCAACACCTACACCGAGGATGTTTAGTTTGTCACTCGGAGCCTTGTGCCCATAGCTGGAGCCAAGCACCGTATTAGGCACGATGTAGGGAGCAACCATAAGGCCAGCCATAGCGGCTGAACTCTTCTTGATGAATTCTCTTCTTGATACTTTTGCCATAATATATGAAATTTAAAATTATAACTCCTAACTCCTAATTCCTAACTCCTACCTCCTAATTCCTAACTCCTCTCCCTGTTTTTCGGCAACAGTCCATATCCGTCGGTCATGTGGCGACGGCGTTCACGTATGCGCTCAAGCTCATCCAGAGTGCCAATGGCGGGCAACTCATGCGTCCGAGCATCTTCCACCATGCGCCATGCGTATTCCGAAGCGATAGCAGAGTCACGCAGTCGTGGCATATCAGCATGATGCTGGCCCGCAGCTATACTCTCTGCCATCTGAGCAAGCAGGGCCTCTATATTCTTGCCGCCATGCGGACGTTCAATGCGCTCTGTAGTATTCACACCGCGCAGGTCAAGCACCGCGGTCTTGAAGTCATGCGTCATATGGCAGAATCCTTGCGTGCCAATCAGCTCCACATAGGAGTTGTGCGTCTGGTCTTTCGACATCTGACCATAGACAAAGCCCTGGGTTATGTCAAACACCACACCATTCTCCATCGTGCCATGCACCTGCACCCACCATGGGTCTTTCCACGACCACATCCTGATACCCTGTGCATGCCATGTCTTATATTCGCTTTGCGAAAGGAAGCGCCCCAGTCCCACATAATGCATTCCGCAATCGTGGAACGCCGGCCCCTCCGCTTCATGCCCTTCACCAGGTGCCAAGCCAGGAGTCATATGACAGATACGCATGATAGCCAACTCGCCAATCTCGCCGCTGGCCACGATGCGCTGCATCTCGTGGAAATACCACGAGTTCAACAGATACATGTTCACGGTGCTAAACAGGCCGCGACGTTCTGCCTCTTCAGCCATCGCCACCACCTGCCATTCGCGCTCTACGCTGTCAGCCAACGGTTTCTCTGCTATCACATGCTTCCCCGAGTCCAAGGCACGCCGTATATGTTCGGGACGAACGTCAGCCAACGCACATATAATCACTACTTGCACATCTGGGGCAGAGAACACCACCTCTTCGTTGTCGCACACAATAGCATCTGGCACCAACGACTTGGCTAAAGTACGGCAGTCCTCAACTGGATCGCATATATAAGTTACCCGATAACGGCTGTCACGCTGCAACGCCTCGAGATAACAACGTCCCATGCGTCCAAAACCAATCAAACCGGCAGAGAGTTTCACAACGGATAATATTTTTGTATTCTTTCTTCGCAGTTAACGCAGTTAACTAGTTGTCTTTTTAATTCTCGGCAAAGTTAACAAAAAATATTGGGACTTCCAATAAAATATGAGAAAATTATCTCTTACTCTTGTTGGCTCTGCGTTCGCGTATCTTGGCTTTTTTCTTGGCTGCACCTGAGCCATGGGCACCAGTAATGTAGCCCTTCTTCTTGGCCTTTGTCTTTACCTTGTCGGTGTCATCGGCAGGTTTCTTGGGAGCTTTCCTAAACGAGATGCCACCAAGCATAGCCTGATTTAATTCTTCCTGAGTAGGCACGGTTAACGGTTATTGTTTAACGGTTATTGTTTAATGGTGGAACAGGCGAATACCTATGAAGGCCATAGCCATGCCGTACTTGTCACAGGTCTCAATCACATTGTCGTCACGCACACTACCGCCAGCCTGGGCAATATACTGCACCCCACTCTTGTGGGCACGCTCAATATTATCGCCAAAGGGGAAGAAGGCGTCCGAACCCAGACACACACCTGTGTTCTTGGCTATCCATTCTTTCTTCTCCTCACGGGTCAGCGGCTCGGGACGGGTGGTAAAGAACTGCTGCCAGGTGCCATCGCGAAGCACATCATCGTAGTCGTCCGAGATATACACATCGATAGTATTGTCGCGATCTGCACGACGTATCTTCTCTATCCACGGCAGGCTGAGCACCTTCGGGTGCTGGCGTAGCCACCAGATGTCTGCCTTGTTGCCTGCCAAGCGTGTGCAGTGAATGCGGCTCTGCTGACCGGCACCTATACCTATGGCCTGGCCCTCCTTGACATAGCACACCGAGTTGCTCTGAGTATATTTGAGGGTGATAAGGGCTATCTTGAGGTCACGACGCGCAGACTCGGGAAATTCCTTATTGGCGGTGGGTATATTCTCAAATAGGCTGTCTGATGTCAGGTCTATCTCGTTGCGCCCCTGCTCAAATGTTATGCCAAACACCTGCTTCTGCTCTATGGGGTCGGGAACATAGGCCGGATCTATCTGTATCACGTTGTAAGTTCCCTTACGCTTGTCGCGCAGTATCTCAAGAGCACCCTCGGTATAGGAGGGGGCAATGACTCCGTCCGACACCTCACGCTTAATCAACAATGCTGTAGCTTTGTCGCAGGTGTCGCTCAGAGCAATGAAGTCACCATAGCTTGACATGCGGTCTGCACCACGGGCTCTGGCGTACGCGCAGGCTATCGAACTGAGCTCAAAGTCAATATCGTCAACAAAATAGATTTTCTTCAGCACATCGCTCAGCGGCAAACCGATGGCTGCACCCGCAGGACTGACATGCTTGAAGCTCGCCGCGGCTGGCATACCGGTGGCTGCCTTCAGCTCCTTGACAAGCTGCCAACTGTTGAGCGCGTCAAGAAAATTGATATACCCCGGACGGCCATTGAGCACCGTAACGGGCAGCTCGCCACTCTGCATGAAAATGCGTGACGGCTTCTGATTGGGATTACACCCATACTTTAATTGGATCTCGTTCATATTTATATAGTTTAGTTAATTCCTAACTCCTAACTTCAACGCTTCTTCCTCCATAGATTGATGCCCATATATAGCTGCGCTGAGAGCAAGGCGTTCTGGCACGAGAATGTAGATTTCTTATAGGCATAGGTGTGCGCCGTAAAGGAGCCGCCCGCAAACATGAAGTTGTTGTTCCATACCACCGCCAACTTACCGATGAAGTCAAAGTTTAGGTTTCGCAGCTTATACAACTTGTCACTCGTCATCTTCTCTCCCTTGGTAAAGTTGTAGCCTATGGCGGGCGAGGTGGACACATTAAAGAGCCAGTTGCGGGCAAACACCCAGTTATATGTGTAGCCGAGTGATATGGAATGGTTGGTATAGCGCGCGCGCTTCACCTTGAGGGCTTCGTTTATTATCAGTTCTCCATTGTCGTCATAGAAAGGCGCTGGCAGGAGGTTGTAGTCAAAGTTTGTCTGCTGGCGTGAATAGGTATATCCGAGAATAAAGGCTCCTCTGCTGCGACGCTGCACAGTCGTCTGACTGTATGCCGCACGATAGGAGAAACGGCGGTGATTGAATATATAATATACGTGTACATATTTCATATTTGTTGACAGCCCGGGAAACTCCAGTCCCACACTACGCTGCCTTACATCGTCGCTGAAGCCCGACAAGCGCGAGATACTATAACCATTTATATCGTTCTCGTAATAATAATCGATGCCAAACATCGGAGCGTAGAGCGATAGATAGATGTTGGAGTTGTTGGTCGTCAGTCGCGAGCCGATATCCACCGTCCATCCGAGAAACAACAAGCTATAGCCCACATACGGACCAATGGTCACCTGCGAATGGGGATGGAAGTACAACGTCTGGTGATGTCCCTCATCATCTGAGCCACGCAACCATATATACTTGAAACGCCAGTCCGCTTCGGTCATCAGCGTGATATTATACTTGGGCTGCTCAATATAATTGGTGTCAACATCCAGCGCTTTGTCCAGTAGCCGACGCAGAAAGAAGCGCTTCTTGGGCGCATCCTTCTGCAGCACTGTATCGACAGCAACCGTGTCCGTTACCTCTGTGACAACCTCCGTACTGTCATAGCCGTCATAGGCGCCTGCACCGATGCCTGCCAATAAAAGCAATAACGTTATATACAGATGCCTGCGCATAGCCGATATACTAATCAGAACTTACCGAGTATGCGGTCCATCACCCAGTTGACCGATGTGGCGCTTACCGAGTCGCAAGTGCATATAGCCTTCTGCTGCAGGTGCTCCACCACCTGCTTGATAAGCGGCAACTGAACGTATGGCGGATTATCCACCACGAATGTCTGGGTGCCGTCTTCATTAAACAGGGTTATCGGGTCGTAGTTGAACACAGAGAAATGCAGACTGCCCCTGTTGCCGATAATCTCTATGCGGTCCTCCTTGGCCGAGTCATGGCCCACGAAGCACCACGACCCCGAGCCCGGCAGCCCGATGGCAAACTTAAAGCATGCGCTCACCGTGTCCTCCGACTTATACAGCCCACCACGGTTGGAGCAATAGCCCTTGGCCTCAGTGATAGGGCCGAAGATACACTGCAAGAGGTCTATCTGATGGGGCGCCAGGTCGTAGAAATAGCCACCACCGGCAATGTCGGGTATCACGCGCCAGGGCAAGTCGTGACTGTTGTAGTCGAGGTCACGCGGTGGCACTGAGAATCGTATCTGCACATTGATTACCTCGCCCACGGCGCCCTCCTCTATCAGCTGCTTCACCTTCTGGAAGTAAGGCAACTCGCGACGGTAGTAGGCCGCAAAGCAAGGCACTCCCATCTGATGTGAGATACGGTTGATGCGGTTGCAGTCCTGATAATTGGAGCAGAGAGGCTTCTCCACGTATGTAGGCTTGCCGGCCTTGAGGGCCATGATGGCGTAGGTTGCGTGGGTGGAGGGCGGTGTGGCGATATACACAGCGTTGACCCTCGGGTCATTGATTAGCTCCGACGCGTCGGTGTAGTATTTCTCCACTCCGTGCCGCTCGGCATACGAGCGCACCTTCTCGAGGGTGCGGCTCATCACAGCCACCACCTCCGAGCCCTCCACAAGTTTGAAGGCCGGTCCGCTCTTCCTCTCGGTCACTTCGCCGCAACCGATAAAGCCCCAACGCACAACATCTATCTTCTGCATCAGCAAACCTTTTTAATTAGAAATTAGAAACGCCGAGGCATTTCTAATTTCTTTCTTTTATTCCAGACTGTGGATTACCAATCCGCTGCGTAGCTTCGGCTCAAACCACGTGGCCTTGGGCGGCATAATCTTGCCGCTGTCGGCAATGTCCATGATCTGCTGCATGGTCACCGGATAGAGAGCCAGCGCTATCTTCATCTCGCCACTGTCCACACGACGCTTCAGCTCTGCCAGACCGCGCAGACCACCCACAAAGTCGATGCGATTGCTGGTGCGCAGGTCCTTGATGCCAAGCTGCTTGTCAAGGATGAGGCGCGAAGAGATGTCCACGTCGAGCACACCGATAGGATCGGCATCGTTGTAGGTGCCGGCCTTGGCCTTCAGGCTGTACCAGCGGCCCTCCAGATAGAGCGAGAACTCATGCAGCTGCTGGGGCTTGTAGATATCCGTGCCCTTGTCCTCCACCGTGAAGTCCTCAGCCAGAGCAGCCAGAAACTCGTCGGTTGTCTTGCCATTGAGGTCCTTCACCACGCGGTTGTAGTCGAGTATGGTCAACTGGCTGGCGGGGAAGCACACTGCCATGAAGTAGTTATACTCCTCCTTGCCCGTAGTGTTGGGGTCTTGGCTGGCCTTCTCCGCTCCCACCAGGGCAGCGGCAGCCGAGCGGTGGTGACCGTCGGCGATGTAGAGGCTCGGTATGCGGGCAAACTCCTCGGTGATAGCCTTGATGTCTGCCTTGTCGGAGATAACCCACAGCTTGTGGCCGAAACCGTCTATCGGGGCGATGAAGTCATACTCGGGCGTCGTCTTGGCATATTTGTCGATGATGTCGAGCAGCACCTTGTTGTCGGGATAGGCGAAAAACACCGGCTCCATGTTGGCGTTGTTCACGCGCACATGCTTCATGCGGTCTTCTTCCTTATCCTTGCGCGTAAGCTCGTGCTTCTTGATGACACCATTGAGATAGTCGGCCACATAGGCGCACACCACCAGACCATACTGCGTCTTGCTGCCCATGGTCTGGGCATAGAGGTAGTAGTTCTCCTCTGCGTCCTGACGTAGCCAGCCCTTCTCCTGGAACATCTTGAAATGCTCCGCAGCACTCTCATACACCTTGGGGTCGTACTCCGATGTGCCTACGGGGAAGTTTATCTCCGGCTTGATGATATGGTAGAGCGACTTCTCGTTGTCACCAGCCTCAGCGCGAGCCTCCTCAGAGTCCAGCACATCATAGGGACGGCTCTCCACTTCCTCTACAAACTCCTTGGGCGGACGTATGCCGCGAAACGGTTTGATTATAGCCATGTCTTACTTGTTTACTTGGAACTTCGTAATACCTTCTTTGAAGAAGCCTACAATCTGACGGGCTGCAGCCAGGCCGGCGTTAACATTAGCCTCAGCAGTCTGGGCACCCATCTTCTTGGGAGTGGCGAAATAGCGGTCGGCAAACTTCTCTGCAAACTCAGCGTCAGCATCGGGCTTGATGTCGGCGATATACTTCAGGTCGGTACGCTCCTCCATCAGCTTGAGCAGTGAAGCCTCGTCAATCACCTCCTTACGGGCGGTGTTGATGAGGATGCCGCCCTTCGGCAGCTTGCCCACCAGCTCAGCATTGATGCTTCCCTTCGTCTCGGGGGTGGCAGGGATGTGCAGGCTCACGATGTCGCTCTGCTCAAACAGCTCGGCAGTGCTGCCCACAGCCTTCACTCCGGCTGCCTCGA
Source organism: Bacteroidaceae bacterium (assembly GCA_017458585.1). Classification (GTDB taxonomy): domain Bacteria; phylum Bacteroidota; class Bacteroidia; order Bacteroidales; family Bacteroidaceae; genus UBA6382. The sequence continues at coordinate 50,504 of JAFTAJ010000014.1, read as the reverse complement.
TAACCTCTGCAGGGCAGTAGGCATCGAACGCCAATATCTCCATGCCGAATCCCTTGGCTATACGAGCCACATTGCGGCCCACGTTGCCGAAGGCGAGGATGCCCAGCTTCTTGCCCAGAAGCTCGGTACCGGCCTTGCCGTTGTAGAAGTTACGCACGGCGTACACCAGCATACCCATCACCAGCTCAGCCACAGCATTGGCGTTCTGGCCCGGGGTGTTCATGGCCACCACATTGTGGGCGGTAGCGGCATCCAGGTCTATATTGTCATAGCCTGCACCAGCGCGTACCACAATCTTCAGCTGCTTGGCAGCGTCGAGCACTTCGGCATCAACCTTGTCACTGCGGATAATCAGTGCGTCAGCATCGGCCACTGCGTCGAGCAGTTCCTTCTTCTCGGTATATTTCTCCAGGAGAGCCAGCTCGTAGCCGGCAGCCTCCACCACATCCTTAATTCCTTTCACCGCCACCGGCGCGAAAGGCTTCTCTGTTGCAACTAAAACTTTTTTCATACTTCAAAAAATTAGATAAAAACTAAAAGAGAAAAGAGAAAAACTAATTAAGGTTTTCTTTGGTCGTTTTAATCGTGGAAGCAAGCATCTTAACCAGTTCCCTACAATCGCCATATATGGAATTGTACTCAGAGTCATTAAGATAATCTGTCCTGTGAAGAACTCTCAGCCAGTACATAGTCTCATTACATTCCTTAAATGCGATATACATCTTGGCGAGATAGTCTTTCTTGCTGCTACCAAACAGTGCTTCCGTGATATTTGCGCCTACACTGGTGCCGGAGCGTTTAAGTTGCTTGCTTATTTCAAATTCCTGCTTCTTTACAAGAAATTTATATAAGTTGACAACACGAACGGCGAAGTTCTCACTTTTCTCCTGCAAGACGCTCATATCTATATCTGTTAGCTGTTCTCTATTAACTATTCTCTACATTAACTGTTCTCTGTTCGCTGTTAACTGTTCTCTGAGTTTGGAAACTGCCTAGTGCAGTTTCTCAAACTCCTTCATGCATGCAACGAGAGCCTCGCAGCCTTCGATGCTCATGGCGTTGTAGCAGCTGGCGCGGAAACCGCCCACAGAGCGGTGACCCTTCACGCCAACCATACCCTTCTCGGTAGCGAAGGCCATAAAGTCAGCCTCCAACTCCTTATACTCATCCTTCATTACGAAGCAGAGGTTCATCACCGAACGAGCGTCAGGCTCCACGGTGCCTACGAACAGCTTATTGCGGTCAATCTCATCATAAACGATCTTAGCTCTCTGCAGAGCGCGGCGCTCCATCTCCTTCACACCGCCCTGGGCCTTAACCCACTTCATGGTCTGCAGTGCACTGTACACGGGCACTACTGGCGGGGTGTTAAACATAGAGCCCTTCTCGATATGAGTGCGATAATCGAGCATGGTAGGAATCTGACGGCTAACCTTGCCCAGAGCGTCCTCCTTGATAATTACGAAGGTAACACCGGCCATAGAGATATTCTTCTGCGCACCACCATATATGCAGACATACTTGCTCACGTCAATGGGGCGGCTCAGGATATCGGAACTCATATCGGCAATCATCGGGATGGGAGAGTCGAAGTCCTCGCGGATCTCAGTACCGTAGATGGTGTTGTTGGTAGTGATGTGGAAATAATCACAGTCGGTAGGAATCGTCCAGCCCTTGGGGATGTAGGTGAAGTTCTTGTCGGCAGAGGAAGCCACCTCCACTACTTCGCCAAAGAGCTTAGCCTCCTTGATAGCCTTCTTGCTCCACACACCGGTGTTGAGGTAAGCAGCTTTCTTCTCAAGGAAGTTGTAAGGAATCATGCAGAACTCGAGGCTTGCACCGCCACCGAGGAACAGCACCTTGTAGCCCTCGGGGATATCGAGCAGCTCCTTCATAATAGCCTCAGCCTCATCCATCACAGGCTGGAAATCCTTTGAGCGGTGGCTGATCTCCATCAGCGAGAGACCGATACCGTTAAAATCCAAACAGGCAGCAGCAGTTGCCTCAATCACTTCGCGGGGCAGGATAGAGGGCCCCGCATTAAAATTGTACTTTTTCATGTGTTTATGTTTTAAAAATTATATTGTTATCAAACAGTTTCTTGTCATTTGGGCACAATAACCCAAACTTCCGCGCAAAGTTACGAAAAAGTTTTCATTTCCCCCTCATGCTTAGCCAACATTTTTGCACTTTTTCAAATATTTTTTTTGAAAACCCTGCCTTTACCATATAAAAATACCCGCGCGACAACGCACGGGCAAGCAAAAGCAAGAGAATATATGTATTACTTGTAGCGTGTTACTTATTCCAAGAAGGGTAAATCATTTATTCCCATTATTCCCATTTCTCCCATAGCTCCCATTAAGGTATCCCATCCCGTGCTCTTCACGCCAGCTGCGGCGAGAATCTAGACATGTTCGGATACCCTATGGAAGAGAACTATCCAGAATATGACACGTATGATTATGACGACGATTAAATCTCTTTATATTCGTCAATTGACGTAGCGTTGTCGCCATAAATTTGGCCTTCTGTTATTTCGTCAGTTCCTGATACAACTTGAACAGTTCTGCTACGCACTGGCTCTCCGTCATAGTCTTGATATCAAAGCCGTAGGCTCGCATCACGGCGCGGTCATTTTCTTGGTGAGCCTTGCGCAGTTCTGCGGGCATCGTCAGTTCGTCATACAGGTCAGCCAACGAAGAGTCAGGATAGAGGGCGCGAGCATCAAGGATGGCTTGTGCCGTCTGCTCAATCTTTGCTTTTTGCTCCTCGGTAGGAGTCGGCCACGGGAAGTTGTTGTAAACAATAGTGTTGGAATAGCTGTAACGCATTTCCAAGCGACCGCATGTGGCACGCATCCACGCCATGTGAACATTAGAGGTGATAACTCCAAAGTGATAGAGTGTAGCATAGGGCATTTGGAACAATTTATCTCCTGCAATGATGTTAGCCTTTAGATAATCGATAGGGATATAACGTCTGTTTTCCGAAGACACTTTCGGTATTGCCACATAATCGCTATCACATGGACGCATTTCGCCAAAGAGGGTTGGCGTTGCTGCGCTTTGGGCTGTTGTTGTCTTTTTACTTTTCAAACGAAAATATCGTACTGCCTCTATACGTTTCATCAGTATAGGACACATCTTTATTTCAGCTGGATTTGCTCCTACAAGCCAAAAACACCAACGTGGTTTTCTCTCTATAAAATCCTTGCCCATCATAAATGGTCTTAAGAATTTTCCTCCTTGCGGCTCTTTCTCAAGATATTCCTTTTTCTCTTCTATTGTCAAAAGAAGATTTCCATCATCAATGGGTGAACTCCCTCGAATCATTGGTGGGACATCACAAAGTGGTTTTGAATTTTTCTCAATAAAGACCGTAGGAGCATCTAAAAGATAGCCATTAATATTGTCTGCAGCTACGCTCTGGTTATCATTAAGATAGAGGACTTTATTGTTTTGACAATTGCAAGCGCTAAAGCCTATAATTACACAATGTACGTGCGCCTTTATGCTAGCTTCATTATCCCAACGAAAAGTGCGATACGCAAAATCAATGTGAATGCCAAATTTCTCAAACATTGGTTTCCAAATAGCCGCAACTTGTTCACCTTGGGTTATAGAATTAGTCGAAACCAAAGCACATTTTGTATTCGTATTCTGAATGAGTGCAGATGCTTTGTAATACCAACCTGCAACATAGTCAATATTATTACCAAAACCTTTCATTATGGCCTTCAAGTCTTCTTTCTGCTCTTTCGTCTGGTATGCATACCCCACAAACGGCGGGTTACCTATAATATAGTCAAACTTTACGCGGACTCTCGTCGGCGGCTTCGGGCCCTTCTTTATTTCGTCCGTAATCAGATTAACATCGCCGAACTGCACTACCGGCTCACCCACCATTGCTGGGCTTTCATCAAAAACTACGTAAGTGTTCTTGGCCTGTATCGTCGGAATATCTTCCATGACTTCAATCACATCCCAGTCCATTCTCAACGCGTTGCCCTCGCGAATGTTATGGTAAGGCTTTAGGGGCAGGAAGTCGAAGTCCTTCTGCATTATGCGCTCTGTCTCTGCCAGCATTTGAGCCTCCGAAATCCAGAGGGCAGTGGTTGCTACACTCACGGCGAAGTCGTTTATCTCTATTCCGTAGAACTGCTGGATATTCACCTTGACGGGATTAACAAACTCGCCCATCAGCACCTGCCCGTGGTGACGTTCACGGATAGCCTCGTTCTCCAAACGACGCAGCGAGAGATATGTCTCCGTCAGGAAATTGCCCGACCCGCAGGCAGGGTCAAGGAACTTCAGCAATGCCAGACGGTCTTGATATGCGTCGAGTTTCCTCTGACGCTGCTTCTCTATTTTCTCCTCCAAAATCTCGTCTAGCTCACGGCGCAAATCATTGAGGAAGAGCGGGTCGATAACCTTATGGATATTCTCAATACTGGTGTAGTGCATGCCACCGCTGCGGCGTGTCTCGGGATTGAGCGTACTCTCAAATACTCCTCCAAAAATGGTAGGCGAAATCTCGCTCCAGTCAAAGTCAAGGCTGGCGTTCTGAAGTAGCGTCTGCTTCAGCTCTTCCGTGAACTGAGGTATCTCTATATGCTCTTCAAACAATCCTCCGTTGGTATAAGGGAATGCCTTGAGGTCATCCTGCAAATACTTGCTGCGCTCCTCCATCGGAGTGTTGAGAACCTCAAACAAATCACGCAACGCCCTGCGCAAGTCTTTTGCCTCGTAGGTAGAGAGGAAGTCATGGAATTGGTCATGGCCGAATATGCCTGCATCCTCGGCATACAGGCAGAACACTATGCGCACACAGAGAATGTTGAGCCAGCGTAGGGCTTCGGGCGAATTGTCGTTGTATTGCTTCAGTAGTGCATCATATATTTTGCCAACGATATCGCCTGCTTGTATTGACACCTCCATTTCCTTTGAGAGATGTTCGCTCTTTACGTCCACAAGAAACTTGAGGCGATAGTACTCCTTGCCCAGATTCTCTAGCAATATCTGCTCTGGCTCACCGTTGGGCTGCTCCATATCATAGACTAGAAACTCAGAGAAGTTGCAGGTCACTACCCATCGCGGATGCTGCGACAAAGGCATGTTTGCAACATAGCGCTTGGCTTGCTGAAAAGGATTGAGCACTGAGCCATCACTCTGCACAATGCCCTTACGCAAATCCTTACCCAGAGACTTCTGCTCTATCAGCACACGGGTAGAAAGGATATGCCCGTCTATGAAGTTCGTCTTGTCAACCTTCACCTGTTCTTCAAAGCGGATAAACTCGGAAGGGTTATCCACTCCATAGACTTCCGTCAGCAGTTCAATCCAGAAAGATTGGGAATCGCCTTTCTCGTAACCGCGGTCTTTCCACCTCGCAGCAAATTCCGCCGCTGCCGCCGCCATTTGTTTCTCTGTCTTCATTATTCTATTATTCCTATTTTGACCGTTGTTTCCAACGCAACGTCATATTCGCTGCAAATTTAGTGAAAATTTCTGGAATATGCCATGCAGGTCAGATGGTTTCAGTGCCCCGTGTTCCTTTCACTGTTTTGCCGGGAGCTGATTGATTATATCTATCATTGACTGCATGCGTTCTACAAGGTACTCCGATATGAGGGCAGTCATCGCCTCGGGCGACCCGTTACGAGCATATTCGTCGAATGCTTCATAGTATCTGATGCGGTCAGCAAACTTCACGTTTATGGGCGGATAGCCTGCCTTAATTAGCTGGAGATTCATCAGAAGTCGCCCTGTACGTCCGTTGCCGTCTATGAAAGGATGGATGCTTTCAAAACGCAAATGGAACAATGCCACTTTCTCCACCGTATGCAGCTTATTGTATGCCGTATCCATATCGGCAAGCAAGGCGCTCATCATGGGCTCTATTTGATATGGCTCCACTGGCTTGGTCAGCGCACCTGCAATGCTTACCGGCACACGGCGCCAACGCCCACGATCCTCTTTCCTGTCAGCCAACACTAGCGAATGAATGGCGCAGACTTCGTAGTTGGTCAGAGGTTTATGTTCAATGGCCAACTGCTCTACATATTCGAAGGCATCCTTGTAACCAATGGCTTCCAGATGGTCCTTCAAGGGTTTACGATCTATGGTAATGCCTTGCAGCACCAACTGCGTCTCTTTCATGGTCAGCGTGTTGCCCTCTATAGCATTACTGTTATAGGTATGTTCAACTATGAACTCCTGACGCAGTGTCTCCGTCTCGGCAGGTGACAAAGGGCGATAGTCTGCAAGCTGACTTTTCATTAGGTCAACCTTATCCAGCAGCATAGCATATCCTGTTGCCATGCCACGATTGCTACGTGCATCAGAAGGACGAAGCGCATCTTGCGGAATAAGATATAGGTTACCCTTGCGCACTACTCCACCAATTCGCCCCTCGGCACAAAGTACCCTTACGCGCCTCGCACTAATACCCCACTTAGCTGCTACTTCACTTACTTTGATATATTCCATTTTGTTCCTATTTTACCTTGAATAACGCAAAAAAGGCCGCTTTATTGTTCCCATTTTACCCATTTTGGGAACGATATCAGTATTTGATTCTGAAATAATCGAGCGCTGCCTTATATTGGTCTTGTGCCGTCATACAGGTATCGGTCAGGTAGCCGTCAACGTGGCCCCATTCGCGAAGTCCTCTGTAATAGAACATTTTCAGCTCATCGGTAATGATGAAGGGCACGACGCCGTTACGCAGACACTCCTTGAACATGATGAGGCGCCCCACACGGCCATTCCCGTCCTGGAACGGATGAATCTTTTCAAAGCGCACGTGCAGGTCCAGAATATCCACCAACGAGCGTTGCTGCTTAGCGTTATACCATTTCAGGAGTCGCAGCATACAGTCATGCACCAGTTCCGGTTCACACGTCTTTTCACCGCCCACCTCGTTGGGCAGACGCTTATAGTCTCCTATGGCAAACCAGTCCTTGCGACTGTCGCTGGTTCCCGTCTTCAGGATGCCATGCAGCGTTTTTATCAGTTCTTCCGAGATCGGCTCCTCGGCTTTGTCAATTATCAAGTCAATACAGCGGAAATGGTTCACCGTCTCTACGATGTCATCCACGTTCACCGTCTCGTCAGCAGTCGTCCCGATAGTATTAGTCTCGAAGATATAGCGTGTCTGCTCGTGGGTCAGCCGGCTCCCCTCTATATGATTGGAGTTGTAGGTCAGGTCTATCTGCGTTTTGTGATAGATGCCGCCCTTCATCTTCTTCGCTTTCTGCTCACGAAGCACATCGAGCAGGGATTGCTTATCTTGGTCGCTCATCATATTGCTTTTTCTTTTTGCAGATTAGTATTCTACTGTATGCCTATTCGGCCTTTACGTCGTTTCTAACTATCTCGCTGCAAATTTAGTGATTTTTTTTGGAATCCACAAAATATAGTAAAAACAATCTATATCTCCTTTTCTCCTTTCTCCTTCCTCCTCAAATTTTTCATGTTTTTGCCAATGAGATGAAGGCGACCTCGTCGCTTCATGATGATTAGAAAAAAGAGGGAAGATTTGTGAGAGTGAGAGTGAGAGTGAGTGTGATAGTGAGAAATAAAATGTCTTTTCTGTTTTTGCTTTGCATCAGACGATGAGCCGTGAGCGTCAGCTCCTTGATGTAGTCGCTGCATAGAGCGGAAAGTTTACTTGCAGATATATGCAGAGGCTACGGCAAGAAACGTATGCAGTACGTGACTCATCGGATGAGACAAAGTGTTTTTCAGGTTTTTGTTATCGTAATGTTCAATGTTATATAGTATTTTCTCGGTTTTTCTTTCGCTCAGGTAGTAACCTCGCAGAGGTGGATGATGGGTCTGGGGCTTCGCCCGTGAACTTGTTCATGAGGGGAAGCATACAGACACTTCATCCTTAGACGCAGTCTCTACCTGAACGAAAGGGTTTTTATGGTTTTTGTTTTAATATCCGTGTCGATTCGTGTAATCCGTGTTCAACAATTAAGCTATTTGACTTTAACCTCTTTTCTTATTTTTTGTCTCCGCACAGCGGAGATTTTTCCTAATTTTTGTTTACGTTTTCGTTTAACTTCTGTGATTTCCGTGATTTCTGTGCGAAATACTCCCCGTAACCCATATTTGTCAAAATATTTCGTAGCAAAAAGCCCCTTTTCAGGCCTCTAGAATCGCGTGTACGAAAACGAACTGAACATCGCACCGAAATAGCGCGAATATGGCGATTTGTATTAACGCAGTGATTATCAATATGTTGTGCCCTCTCTGAAATTCTACCAAACCTCACTAAAATTTACCGCATGCTCGTCAAATTTTTCGCTGTTCTAATTCAAAAAAAGGCCGTTCTTGACCCCCACTAAAGCCGCATTTTCGGAAACTATCGCTGTTCTAGTTGAAAAAAAGGCCGTTCTAGTTGGAACTAAAGGCGTCTTTGTTGAAGCAAGAAAAGACCTAAACTTTGTACGAACTGACACAAAATTCACGCATTCACTCTCACTCCTCACACTCACTCTTTTTTTCGTTTCCAGCTCCAACTTCCCTCAGTTTTCATGCACAATTGTCCGCGTTTTGTGCCTTAATATTGACGCAATGACGCCACCATCCAATTTCGTGTCACTCGTCGCAAAAATCCAGGCATCTTCTCCATCTACTAATTTCACCGAAAATAGCATCAAGACATCAATTCTTCTCTATTTTGCGAAAAATCCCAACATAAAATTTGTCAAAATTTTTCGTAAATCACAATTTACTGTTTCAACCCCAAATTACACCCTGGAATATAGGACTTCCCTTGGTCAAATTCAGGATTTATTTCTTTTTGCCTTCCACATTTGCGCAAAAAAGTGTAACTTCGCAGCCTAAAAAACAAACACCCCTATGCAACAAAAGATAATCATCCTGGACTTCGGCAGCCAGACAACGCAACTCATCGGCCGCCGCATACGCGAACTGAACACGTTCTGCGAGATTCTCCCCTACAACAAGTTTCCCCACGACGACCCCTCTGTGATAGGCGTGGTGCTCAGTGGCTCTCCCTACAGCGTCTACGACCCCGAGGCCTTCAAGGTGGACCTCTCGCAGATACGCGGCCGACTGCCCATCCTCGGCATCTGCTACGGCGCGCAGTATATGAGCTACACCAACGGCGGCAACGTGGAGCCGGCCGGCAGCCGCGAATATGGCCGCGCCAATCTCTCCACTTTCGACCAGGACAACCCTCTCTTCAAGGACTTCACGCCCGGCTCGCAGGTGTGGATGAGCCACGGCGACACCATCACCGCCCTACCCGCTGGCTGGAAAGTTATCGCTTCCACCGAGAGTGTAACAAATGCAGCCTACCAGTCTGACAAAGAGCCCATTTGGGGCGTGCAATTTCATCCCGAGGTGTTCCACAGCGTGCAGGGTACGCAGCTGCTCCGCAACTTCGTGGTAGGCATCTGCGGCAGCCGCCAAGACTGGAGCCCCGCCTCCTTCATAGAGACCACCGTGCAGGAAATTCGCCAGCAGGTTGGCAACGATCGCGTCATCCTCGGCCTGTCTGGCGGCGTCGACTCCTCGGTATGCGCCATGCTGCTCAACAAGGCCATCGGCGACCGACTGACATGCATCTTCGTGGACCACGGCATGCTCCGCAAGAATGAGTTCCGCGATGTCATGCACGACTACGAGTGCCTCGGACTCAATGTCATCGGCGTAGATGCCAGCGACAAGTTCCTAATCGACCTCGCCGGCGTGAGTGAGCCAGAGGAAAAGCGCAAGATTATAGGCCGCGACTTCATCGAGGTGTTCAACGCCGAGGCCAAGAAAATAGTAAATAGTAACTCGTCAGATAGTAAATGCAAATGGCTTGCCCAAGGCACCATCTACCCCGACCGCATCGAGAGCCTCAACATCACCGGCAAGGTAATCAAGAGCCACCACAATGTGGGCGGCCTGCCCGAGGAGATGCAGCTCGGTCTGTGCGAGCCGCTGAAATGGCTCTTCAAGGACGAGGTGCGCCGTGTGGGCCGCCAACTGGGTATGCCCGAACACCTCATCACGCGCCACCCCTTCCCAGGCCCCGGGCTGGCGGTGCGCATTCTGGGCGACATCACGCGCGACAAGGTGCGCATGCTGCAGGAGGCCGACGACATCTTCATTCGCGCGCTGCGCGAGCATAATCTGTATGACCAGATATGGCAGGCGGGCACGGTGCTGCTGGCTGCCGTGAAGAGTGTGGGCGTGATGGGCGATGAGCGCACCTATGAGCACCCCGTGGCTCTGCGCGCCGTGACCTCCACTGATGCCATGACTGCCGACTGGGCTCATCTGCCTTACGACTTTCTGGCCAAGGTGAGCAATGATATTATTAATAAGGTAAAGGGTGTCAACCGCGTGTGCTACGACATTTCGTCGAAGCCGCCCTCAACGATTGAGTGGGAGTAGCTACCACATGCCGCGCCGGTTGCCGGAGGAATAGGACGAGAGGCTCACGGTGCTGCCACCGCTGACGCTGCCGCCCACGTTGCCCATGCCGTTGAAGAGGGTGGTGCCTCCCGCCACGCTCACGCCGTACTTCAGCGTGGTGCTGCCGGAGGTGGATACGACCATAGTGGAGCCTCCGCTGGAGGGGGTCTCAAAGGCCAGGGCCACTTCGCTGCCGCTGTAGAGGGCGTACCATTTGCTTTTGCTCCATGAGCTGGTGGCGTAGCAGCTCTGGCTGAGGCTTGCGCCCGACTCCAGCCCTCCTACCGCCACCACGGTGCCTCCCGTGATGTAGAGCTTGTATCCTTTCTCGGTGTTGGCATCTATGGCGACCTCGGGAGAGGATTTTCCGATGGCATAGACGATGCCGTCCTGTATGTAGCAGTTGCAGTTTGAGTCGAGGCCGTCGTTGCCCGTGGAGTAGGCGCAGATGTAGCCTCCCTTGGCGTAGAAATGGCTGCCGGAGTTGATGGCGTCGTCATAGGAGTAGCTATATATGTGGCCGCCGGTGACGGTGATGGTTGACTTGGACTCTATCCCTTCGTGGTTGGTCGATGAGGCGACGGTGCTGCCTCCGCTGACTGTGAGGGCGCCGTCGGCCTTGATGCACTTGGGCGAAGCGGTGTAGCTGCCGTATGAGTATTTGGAGCCGGTGGTGGAGGCGCTGATGGCCACGTCGTCGGTAATGGTGAGGGCTCCGTCGCATTTGATGCACTTGCCTCCTGAGCCGGTGCTCTTGAGGGTGAGAGTGCCGCCGCTGAGCGTCATATTGCCGTCGGCCTTGAGCCCTGCGCACCCCTTGGCGTCGTTGTCGTCGCTGTCATAGGCTCCGCTGCCGGAGGTGGTGATGACTACGGCTCCGTCGGACACATACATGTCGCCCGCCGCCTTGACTCCCTTGGCTGCCGCTGCGGTGATGGTGGCGGTGACAGTACCGCCCTCGATGTAGATGTTGCCCGAGTCCTCGTCCTCATGGTCGGTGGTAGCGCCGGTGGAGGTGTCGCCGTCAAGGTCGCACTGTATGCCGTCGTCGCCAACGCCGGAGATGTTCAGGCTGCCGCTCTCGATAAGGAAGTATTCGTTGCAGTTGATGCCGTCCTTCACTGCGGCAAGGACATTGATGGTGCAATTCTTGACGGTCATGTATTCGCCGCCCTTGATGGCGTGGGCGTATTTGCCGCTCACATTGAGCGTGCCCTTGCCCTTGAACTCGGCGTGACCCTTGACATAGAGGCAGCCCTTCTGCGAACCGCTGCTGCCGTCAGTGAGTGTGCTGGCAGTGCCGTCGGGGACTTTGATGTTGATGCGCTTGCCGTTGACGATGCTTATTGCAGCGCTGTCGGGATTGGCGAGCGTCAAATCGTCGAGGGTGAACGTTGACTTGTAGGAGCCCGCCATGTAGAGCGAGCCGTCGGAGGATGAGCCCGAGAGGTTGTACGTAACCTCTTCGGCCAGCGACTCCTCGGCGATTATGGCCACATGGCCGTCGCGTATCTCCGCCGACACCGCGCCATAGAGGTTCTGGGCGATGGACACAACGGCGGTGTCGCTCCAGACGACCTCCACAGTATTGTCGTCGAGCTCCGACGAATAAGTCCCGTAGCGCAGCGTGCCGCTCCACTCCGAGCTGTTGCCGCTATTGCTGCCATTGCTGCCGCTGTTGCTGCTGCCGCTGGATTCATCGTCGTTTGAACAACTTTGCGCCAAGGCCAGTGTCAGCGCAATAATAGCTAATCTAAAGATGCGTGTTTTCATGGTGCTGTAAGTTAAGGTTTTCATTATTATAACGAAACGGGAGAACGTTTTATTGTCCCATCTGGAAATAATTGCGTAACTTTGCACTGCTCATTGAGCATTAAACAGGAGTTACCGCTTCGCTCAGGAAGTTAACGGAAGTTAGCGACTTTCAGCCGCGGAAGTTAACGGACGTATGTCCCAAGTCCGGTGCGAAAACAGGTATCGTCCGCTAACTCCCGATAACTCCCGATAACTACTTAACTCAAAAAAAACTTTCAAACTTCCTAAACTTCCCAATATGACCGACAGAATCACCCCTCAATGGATTACGGAGCTTAAGGAAGGCGAGATCTTCGTCTTCGGGAGCAACCTGCAGGGCCAGCACGGTGGTGGTGCCGCCCTGCTGGCATACCGCAAGTTTGGCGCCGTGATGGGACAGGGCGTAGGACTGCAGGGACGCAGCTACGGCATACCTACCATGCACGGAGGCCCCGAGGCCATAAAGCTTTATGTGGACGAGTTCATCGCCTTCGCCAAGGAACACAGCGAGCTCACCTTCCTCGTCACGCTGATTGGCTGCGGCATAGCCGGCTTCACCGCGGAGGAGATGGCTCCGCTGTTCAAGGACGCCGCTGAGGTGAGCAACATCAGGCTGCCCAGAGAGTTTTGGGCGGTCATTTGCAATGAGTAAATTGCACTATTTCGCAATAGCGAAAAAAGGGAACGTTTTTATTTGCTTCCAACACACCAAAACGGGAAAATTATTGTAACTTCGCACAACCTTGACCAACTTCCCAAACGACCAAACGACCAATCTCCCAAACACCCAAACAACCATGATGCTTAACGCACTTACGGCAGTGTCACCGATTGACGGGCGCTACCACGGCAAGACGGAGAGTCTTTCCAATTATTTTTCAGAATACGCTTTAATCAAATACAGGGTTAGGGTTGAGATAGAGTATTTCATCATGCTCTGCCAACTGCCCCTGCCACAGCTGGAGGGCTTCGACCAAAGCCTCTTCCCCAAGCTGAGAGCCATCTACCAGAACCTCAACGAGGCCGACGCACAAGCCGTAAAGGACATAGAGAAGGTCACCAACCACGATGTCAAGGCCGTAGAGTACTTCATCAAGCAGAAGTTTGACGAAATTGGCAAACTCGATGACTACAAGGAGTTTGTTCACTTCGGCCTTACCTCGCAAGATATCAACAACACCTCTTTCCCACTGATGCTCAAGGACTGCCTGCAAGAGGTATATATCCCCGCCCTGCAGGAGCTCATCGACCAGCTTAACAGCTACGCCGAGGAGTGGAAAGACATACCCATGCTTGCCAAGACACACGGACAGCCCGCCAGCCCCACAAGGCTCGGCAAAGAGGTGCGAGTGTTCAGCTACCGTCTGGAGCGCCAACTCGACAGACTGAAAGGCATGGCCTACCCCGCCAAGTTTGGCGGTGCCACAGGCAACATGAACGCCCACCACGTGGCCTACCCTGCCTACGACTGGCAGACCGTGGCCAACGACTTCGTGAAGAATCACCTCGGACTGGAGCGCGAGCAATACACCACCCAGATAAGCAACTACGACGGACTGGGTGAGATATTCGACGCACTCAAGCGTATCAATACTATTATCATTGACCTGGACCGCGACTTCTGGCAGTACATCTCGATGAACTATTTCAAGCAGAAGATCAAGGCCGGCGAGGTGGGCTCCAGCGCCATGCCCCACAAGGTCAACCCCATTGACTTCGAGAACTCGGAGGGCAACCTCGGCATCGCCAATGCCGTGCTCATGCACCTCAGCACCAAGCTGCCCATCAGCCGCCTGCAACGCGACCTCACCGACTCCACCGTGCTGCGCAACATCGGTGTGCCCCTCGGCCACATGATGATATCCATTGCCAGCACTCTCAAGGGACTGCGCAAACTGCTGCTCCACCGCGAGAGCATCGACGCCGACCTCAACGAGCAGTGGGCAGTGGTGGCTGAAGCCATCCAGACCATCCTGCGACGCGAGGCATACCCCCACCCCTACGAGGCCCTCAAGACCCTCACCCGTACCAACGAGGCAATAACAGAGAAGAGCATCCACGACTTTATCGCCAACCTGGAGGTCAGCGACGAAGTAAAAGAGGAGCTCATGAAGATAACACCGGCCAACTACACCGGCATTTAGCAAATCATTAACATCCACGCCGTGAAGGCGCAAAAAAGAAACAAACAAATGGATTTTGACAACAACTACAACGAGACAGAGAACACCAAACCGTTAAACGAAGAGACAAACACGCAGTCCGGCGACCGTCAGGAGCAAAACTCAGGTGAAACCACCTATCGCCACCGTCGCCAGCATTTCACCAGAGGCGAGAAAGTTAACTATGGAGGCCAGGGAGCCTACCGCTCGTCATATCAGAGAGCAGAGCGCCCCTATCGCCCGCAGTATAAAGAGCGCAGCTACGGCTATTCTCCGCGCTACAATGGCAGTCAGGAGTTCCAGCAGCGTCCACGCTACAGCAAACCCTATGGCAGCCGTCCGTCGTATGCCGCTGACGGCGAGCGCTCCTTCAGCGGCTTCGACCGCGAGGACGGTTTCAAGCCACGCAGCTTCCAGCGCGGCGGATTCCAGCGCGGCGGCTTCAAGAGCCGTCCACAGCGCCCCTACCGCAAGCGCACCGATGACTACGACCCCAGCGCCAAGTACAACACTCAGAAGGTGCTGCGATACAAGGAGGAGAACATCGACCCCAACGAGCCCATTCGCCTCAACCGCTACCTCGCCAATGCCGGAGTATGCTCACGCCGCGAGGCCGACACCCATATCAGCGCTGGTGAAGTAAAGGTCAACGGCATCGTCATCACTGAGCTCGGCCACAAAGTGCTGCGCACCGACGAAGTGCTCTTCAAGGACAAGCCCGTCAGCATGGAGGACAAGATATACATCCTCATGAACAAGCCCAAGGGCTATGTCACCACCGCCGACGACCCCGAGGGACGCAAGATTGTGATGGACCTCGTGAAGAACGCCTGCCCCGAGCGCATCTACCCCGTAGGACGCCTCGACCGCAACACCACCGGTGTGCTGCTGCTCACCAACGACGGCGAGATGGCCGCCAAGATGATGCACCCGCAGTATATGAAGAAGAAGATCTACCACGTGTTCTGCGACAGACCCGTCAGCTTTGCCGATATGCAGAAGATTCTCGAGGGCATCACCCTGGAGGACGGCGAGATAAAGGCCGACCGCGTGGAGTATGCTAGCGAGAATGACCGCACGCAAATTGGCATTGAGATTCACAGCGGCAAGAACCGTATCGTGCGCCGCATCTTCGAAAACCTCGGCTACAAGGTAAAAAAGCTCGACCGCGTCTATTTCGCCGGACTAACCAAGAAGAATCTGCGCCGCGGACAGTGGCGTTTCCTCGAGGAGAACGAAGTGAACTTCCTCCGCATGGGAGCGTATGAGTAAATTAGGAATTAGAAATTTGGAACTGAAGATAAACCTATGAAACGTACAAAGATAATCGATGCGCTGAAGCGCACAGACTACGGAAGCGAAGTGACAGTAATGGGCTGGGTGCGCACCAAGCGCGGCAGCAAGTCCGTTAACTTCATCGCCCTCAACGACGGCTCCACAATCAAAAACATACAGATTGTGGCCGATGCCGACAAATTTGACGAGGAGCTCCTCAAGCAGATTACTACCGGTGCATGCCTCAGCTGCACCGGACAGCTGGTGGAGAGCATCGGCTCAGGACAGGCTGCAGAGATACAGGCCACTGAGATTAAGGTCTTCGGCACCTGCGACGCCGACTACCCCATGCAGAAGAAGGGCCAGACATTCGAATATATGCGCCAGCATGCCCACATGCGACTGCGCACCAATACCTTCGGAGCTGTGCTGCGCATACGCCACAACATGGCAATGGCCATCCACACCTATTTCCATGAGCATGGCTACTACTACTTCCACTCCCCCATCATCACCGCCAGCGACTGCGAGGGAGCAGGCCAGATGTTCCAGGTTACTACCAAGAATCTCTACGATCTCAAGAAAGATAAGGAAGGCAAGATAGACTACAGCGACGACTTCTTCGGCAAGCAGACATCGCTCACCGTCAGCGGACAGCTGGAGGGCGAGCTGGGAGCTACCGCACTGGGAGCCATCTACACCTTCGGTCCCACCTTCCGTGCCGAGAACAGCAACACACCGCGCCACCTCGCAGAGTTCTGGATGATAGAGCCGGAGGTAGCCTTCATTGACCTCGACGACCTCATGGATCTCGAGGAGGACTTCATCAAGTACTGCGTACGCTGGGCTCTCGACAACTGCCAGGACGACCTCGAGTTCCTCAACAAGATGATTGACAAAGGTCTGCTCGAGCGTCTCAACAGCGTTATCGACACCGACTTTGTGCGCCTCGACTACACCGAGGGCATCCGCATACTGCAGGAGGCCATCAAGCAGGGCCGCAAGTTTGAGTTCCCGTGCAACTGGGGCGATGACCTCGCCTCCGAGCATGAGCGCTACCTCGTGGAGGAATACTTCAAGAAGCCCGTCATCATGACGCACTATCCCAAGAAGATAAAGGCTTTCTACATGAAGATTGACGACACCGTGCCAGAGCTCAACGGCCAGCCGCAGGAGCAGACTGTGCAAGGCACTGACGTGCTCTTCCCGCAGATTGGCGAGATTATCGGTGGCTCCGTCCGTGAGGAGGACTATGACAAACTGATGGGCGAGATCAAGGAGCGCAACATCCCGATGAAGGACATGTGGTGGTACCTCGACACCCGCCGCTTCGGCACCTGTCCCCACGGCGGCTTCGGCCTCGGCTTCGAGCGTCTGATGCTCTTCGTAACGGGTATGCAGAACATCCGCGATGTCATCCCGTTCCCACGCACTCCTAAGACAGCAGAATTCTAAAATCGTGAAATACGCCAAAGACTTCGTCATCACCAGCAACGAGCAGCTCGACCTGCGCAACATCCTGCTCAAGCTTCGGCCTGCCGACGGCAATATGCCGACGATGCAGCCCGGACAGTTTGTACAGGTGCTCTCGCCGGCCAACAAGGACACATTCCTGCGCCTACCTATTTCTATAAATAATGTAGAGGGCGGGCAGCTATGGCTCATGGTGCAGATGATTGGCGAAGGCACCAAGGCACTCGGCACCCTGCGCAGCGGCGACACCCTCAACCTCGTGCTACCGCTGGGCAACGGCTTCAGCGTCAGCGAGGCCAAGGGTACAGTGCTCCTCGTAGGAGGCGGAGTGGGCATTGCCCCCCTACTATACGCAGGTCGTGCACTTAAAGACAACGGCGCAGAGCCTGTCTTCCTGCTCGGAGCACGCACCGCCAGCGGGGTGCTGGAGCGCGACCTCTTTGAGCAGATAGGCCGCGTGCTGATAACCACGGAAGACGGCAGCCTCGGCGAGCGCGGCTTCGTCACCCAGCACAGCGCCCTGCAGTCGGAGCACTTCGACAAGATAATGGTGTGCGGTCCCAAGCCTATGATGGTAGCTGTGGCCCACTATGCCAAGCAGCAAAACATTGACTGCGAGGTGAGCCTCGAGAATATGATGGCATGCGGCCTCGGCGCATGCCTCTGCTGCGTGGAGAAGACAGTGAAGGGTAACGTGTGCGTATGCACCGAAGGCCCCGTATTCAATATCAACCAACTGACATGGCAACTCTGAGCGTACAGATAGCAGGACTCACTCTGCGCAATCCCGTGATGACGGCCTCCGGCACTTTCGGCTACGGCCTGGAGTTTGAGGACTTCGTGCCGATGAGCAAGCTCGGCGGCATCATCGTCAAGGGCACCACTTTGCTACCACGCGAGGGTAACGACTATCCCCGCATGGCAGAGACAGCCAGCGGCATGCTCAACTGCGTGGGCCTGCAGAACAAGGGCGTCCATTACTTCGTCGAGCATATCTATCCTCAGCTCAAGGATATGGACACCAATGTCATTGTCAATGTCAGCGGCTCCAGTCCCGACAACTACGCCGAGTGCGCCGCTGTGGTTAACACTCTCGACAAGATACCCGCCATCGAGCTCAATATCTCGTGCCCCAATGTCAAGGACGGGGGCATGGCGTTCGGAGTCAGCTGCCAGGGAGCAGCCTCTGTGGTGCGTGCCGTGCGCCGCAACTATAGCAAGACACTCATCGTCAAGCTCTCGCCCAATGTCACCGACATCACCGCCATTGCTCGCGCTGTGGAGGACGAGGGCGCCGATGCCGTCTCGCTCATCAACACTCTTATGGGCATGTCCATAGACATTGAGCGTCGCTGCCCGCGTCTGAGCATAGGCACCGGCGGACTCTCCGGCCCCGCCATCAAGCCAGTGGCCGTGCGCATGGTGCACCAGGTGGCCAAGGCCGTCAGCATCCCCGTCATCGGCCTCGGCGGCATCATGACTGCTGAAGACGCCATCGAGTTCCTCATGGCCGGAGCGACGGCCATACAGGTGGGCACCGCCAACTTCATCGACCCCGCCGCCAGTGGCAAGATAGCCGACGGCATCGACCAGTGGCTAGACCGTCACGGCGTAGCCGATGTGCATGAAATAATCGGAGCATTGAAGAATTGAATTTCAAATATCAAATTTCAAATATCAAATAACATGAAATCATTCGTATTCCCCGGTCAGGGCGCCCAGTTCCCCGGAATGGGCAAAGACCTCTACGACAGCAATCCCAAGGCAAAGGAACTGTTTGACAAAGCCAACGAGATTCTTGGCTTTGAGATTACCAAGATTATGTTTGAGGGCACTCCCGAAGAGCTGAAGCAGACTAAGGTGACGCAGCCCGCCGTGTTCCTCCACTCCGTCATCAGCGCCATCTGCGCCGGCGACAAGGCCGACTTCGATATGGTAGGCGGTCACTCCCTCGGCGAGTTCTCTGCCCTCGTGGCAGCCGGTGCTCTCAGTTTTGAGGATGGCCTGAAGCTTGTCAGCCAGCGTGCCATGGCCATGCAGAAGGCGTGCGAGGCAGCTCCCTCCACCATGGCCGCCATCATAGGTCTCGACGACGAGACAGTAGAGAAGGTGTGCGCTGAGGTTTCGCAGCCCGGCAACATCGTGGTGCCCGCCAACTACAACAACCCCGGCCAGCTCGTTATCTCCGGCAATGTGGAGGCAGTCAACGCAGCATGCGAGGCTCTCAAGGCCGCCGGTGCCAAGCGCGCACTGCCCCTGCCCGTAGGCGGCGCCTTCCACTCGCCCCTCATGCAGCCCGCCAAGGATGAGCTGCAGGCAGCCATCGAGGCCACCGAGTTCAGCGCTCCCAAGTGTCCCGTCTATCAGAATGTGGACGCCAAGGCTCACACCGACGCTGACGAGATCAAGCAGAACCTCATCGCCCAGCTCACGGCTCCCGTACGCTGGACCTACGAGGTGCAGGCCATGCTAGCCGACGGTGCCACCGACTTTACCGAGTGCGGTCCCGGCAAGGCCCTCCAGGGCATGATTGCCAAGATAGCCCACGGCCAGGAGGGTGTCCGCGTGCACGGGCTGGAACAATAATTAGACATTAGAAATTAGAAATTAGAAATTTTTCTCTATTCTCTTTTAACTAATAGAGGCGGAACCCGTGGGCTCCGCCTCTATTATATTTTATTCACTCCACCCTCGCCAGGAGGAAGAGATGCCACCGCCCTCGTCGGTATTGAGTGTGAGGAAGTAGGTGTCACCGTCCTTGGTGATGGTGAAGGTACCCTGATCAATCTTGGCCGGGCTGTAGGTCTTCTCCACCCATTCGCGTGAGCCGTCGCTCTTCACCACTTGAGTTCTCTCGCGAGTCCAGGTGATGGTGTAGTTGTTGCCGCTGAGTGTGTAGGTGCCATATACATATCTCTCGACTTCAGAGTCGCTGAGCTCGTTGTCCACCACTCCTTTGAGCTTGGGGTTAACGAGATGGTTTATCACCTCGCCATTGGACTTGAACTGGAAGGCCTGGTTATCATTGCTGACGTTAGTCCAGGTGGAGACGATGGGAGAATCGTTGTCGTCGTCGTCATCGCCACAGGCTGCGAAGCCCATGCAGAGGGTTGTGACCATCATGAGGGCCATCAATCGGAAGAGGTTTCTTTTAATCATAATATCAAATTTTAGGGTTTATCTTTTATCTTAATAACGCGAAACACGCGGTATTATTTCGCAGAAACAAAGAATTTTTCCTAGAAAAAAGCCTCAGCTGTTGGAGAGATGGTCGAGTAGCGCTGCGCAGGCATCCTCGAGGAGGGTGATGACGTACTCGAAGCCTTGGTCGCCGCCATAGTAGGGATCGGGGACACTATCCGCCTGATGCTTGCGGAGGAATGATGCCATGTCGAGTATCTGCGCACTACTGCCAACTGGCTGCATAGACTCAAGGGCACGGATGTTCTGACGGTCCATGCCGATGATGTAATCGAAGTGGGAGAAGTCGGCCAGTTCTATCGGGCGCGAGCGGTGGGTGATATGGTAGCCGTGCATAGAGGCGTGGCGACGCATACGGTTGTCAGCCATCTCGCCCTCGTGGTAATTGTGGAGACCGGCAGAGTCTATCTCGAAACTATCCTCAAGGCCACGCTGCTGCACGAGCTGACGGAAGATGGTCTCCGCCATAGGCGAGCGACAGATATTGCCGAGACAGATGAAGAGGAGTTTGGTCATTACTACTTAAATGGGCTTGACGGTGTCAATCTTGTAGGTGTCGCCATCCTTTACAAGACCGAGCTGCACGGTGTACTTATAATCGCCATCGGGGTTATCATAGACGCTAGTAACTTGATAGGTATTTTCGTCTATCGACTGGATGGTGCGCTTTTTTAGCGGACCTATGTCGCCGCCACCCTCATAGAGGAACAGCCATGTGGCAAGGCAGTCACCGCCCTCGCAATCGTATTCATAATTATCGGCAAGATATTGGAGCGCCTTGCGGGTGAGGTTGCGCTTAACAAAGGCATAGTCGAGCAGGTCTTTGTCCAACTTCTTATAAAAGTCCTCCAGAAATGCTTTACATTCTTCGGTAGTTTTAACTGTCGCCTGTTCTGCCTCCGCAATAACAGCACTTGTATCTTGGGCTACCACTACGGAGTCATTCTCAGTCGTCGTAGGTTCAGCGGTTTTCTCTTTCGATCCGCATGCGATGCACAATGCGGCTCCTATAACTAAAATGGGAAAAAACTTTGTCATTGAAATTAGGAATTAGAAATTAGAAAATAGAAATTTGATTTGCTCTATAAATCTTTCGGAGTATAGATGGCATCCCACCAAGCGGGCTGGTGCTTGAGGTACTTGTCGAACCAGGCAACCATGGTGTTGATCCATTTCTTACGCTTGTGAAAGTCCATGATGCCGTGGTTCTCGCCCTCGACGAGTACAAAGGCGGTGGGCACGCCGAGCAGCTTGAGAGCGGTGTACATCTGTATGCTCTCGCCTACGGGCACGTTGGTGTCGGCGGTGCCATGGGTGAAGAGCAACGGCGTGTGTATCTTGTCGGCGTTATATAGCGGCGAGCGATCTACGTAGAGGTCTTTGCGTGTCCAGGGATAGGAGTTGGCGGCGCTGACCTGGCTATAGGTGTAGCCCCAGTAGCCCTCGCCCCAGTAGCTGGTGTGGTCAGAGATACCGGCATGGCTAATGCCTGCAGCAAACATGTCGGTCTTTGTAAGCAAAAGCTGTGTCATGAAGCCGCCATAGCTGGCGCTGACGCAACCGATGGCATCGGCATCTACCCAAGTATTATTAATAAGGTGCTGAACAGTCTCGATAATATCCTCGGCCACTCCCTCGCCCATGGTGTTGACATGGCGTGAAGCCCACTCCTGTCCGAAACCGGAGGCGCCAGAGGGATTGCAACACAGTACCACATAGCCCAGCGCGTTCCAATAGTGAGCGGGGTAATGACCGCCCCCACCAAAACGCTTGGAGGTGGGAGTGCATCCGCCGTAGTAATCGACGATGACAGGATACTTGGCGGCGGGATTGAAGTCGGGCGGCAGGTAGTAGAACGCGGTGAGGTCATAGCCGCGGCTGCTACGGAAACGCAGGTCATGGCAAGTGCCGAGGGCTATTTCCGCCATACGGTCGGGATCGGAGTCGGCTAACTTTGAGAGACCCCCCTTCCGTCCCCCCTCTATGGGGGAAACTGAAGATTTGCGACTTTCGAACTTTATAGAATAGAGCGTCTCTGGGGTGCAAGGGCCGCTACCATAATATAATAAGGTAGTGCCGTCGGTAGAGAGAGCGAAGTCCTGTACCAGTTCGAGGGGCTGATCCACGCGGGTGATGGTAGAGTTGGCTACATTGTAGCGGTAGAGACTGACAGAATCACCATTCTCGGCAGTAAAGTAGGCCGCCTTGCCATCGCGCTGCGCTTTGACAGTCTGTATGGCGGGAGTGAAGTCACAGGTAAGGGGCTGCACCTGACGGGTGTTGATGTCGAGCAGGAAGAGCTGGAAGTCATAGTAGTTGGGGGTGAGACTCTCAGGCAGAGTGCATCCGATGCGGTGGAAAGCCTCAGCGCTACCCTTGACAAGGAGTTTGTCGGTGCCGGGTAGCAGTGTGAGGGAACTGACGAAGCCGTCGCGCACGAAGAGTGTGTCGCACACCATGGTCTGCAGGTTAAGGCGATAGGCAGAGCTGATCTCTGTGGGGCGCGGCCCCATGGCGTTCTGGCTCACCGTAAAAATAATATAGCTGCCATCAGGAGCTATGGCATCGAGAGTGACATTGCGATTGCCAAAGGTGAGGGGCTGCAAAAGCCCTGTATTAAGGTCGAAGCGCGAGAGGTTAGTACGCTTGCGGTAGCCAGGTTGGCGGTCCTCCGGATTGAGTATCTCATAGACTCCGCTCTCGCGATCGGGGCCATCCTCACTCTTGGTAAGGATGAGGAAATCCTCGGTGGGCGACATTGCGTAGTTGTCGGCAGGGAGGTCGGCACAGAGTATCTGCTCGCTAAAGTTATCGGGTGAATAGCTGACGAGCTGCCGTTTGCCATCAACGGTGCGAGTGCCGAGGAGGCGGTCCGACTTGGGCATCCAGCGTAGGCCGCCAAGGGGAACGACGCATTGGGTGCCATTAGCAAGATTGATGAGTTCGTTGCGGCGTTGCTGCTTGCCCTCGTGGTCGTACCACCAGGTACTGATGGTAGCGTAGCGGCCGGATGGTGAAAGACCGAGTCCGGTGAAATGCTTCATCTCCATGACATCGTCGAGAGAGAACGGACGCTTGCCATTGACCATTGACCATTGAGGATTGAGGATTGAGATTTGAGAACTATCGGCCTCTACCTTCAAAGTGAGGGCTGCGGTGTCGGGGATATACTTAACGACGACAGAGTACTGACCGCGCTGGTATCCTTGGGGGCCGGTAGCCTGCTTGCCATTGACAATGATTTTCTTATGCTTGGGGCCGTCGGCCTTTATCTCAATCTTGGTGTATGCGTCGAGGCTAAAGGTGAAAGCCGCCATGACGAGCTGTCCGCGAAGCGACGTGTCGGCATTGAGATCGCAAAGTGCCATCGGTCTCCCCTGCCGCACAGCGTCAAGCGAGAGAGGAGCGTCGAGCACATACGTCTCTGCCAGTTTCTTCTGCTTGACATCAACGCTATCTATCACTAATGGCTTCTGTACGGCGTATGGGCCAGCCACGACTACGGAGTCCACATCGTGTGCGGACACCGTGATGCTGGCGGCAGCCATGAAGACTGTCACCAGCATAGTGTTAAGCTTATTCATTGCCTATTAATTGTTACTTCTTTGCCAAGAGGTCACGTATCTCTTCGAGAAGCTTCTCCTCGTTGCTGGGCTCGGGAGCGGGTGCGGGCTCCTCGGCCTTCTTCTTGCTGAGCTTGTTCATGCCCTTAATCATCAGGAAGATACAGAAGGCGATGATAAGGAAGTCGATGATGTTCTGAATAAAGTTGCCGTAGGTAATCTTGGCGGCATTGTCGCCATCGCCGAGGGTGACAGCCAGCGTGGTGAAGTCCACTCCACCCGTGAGCTTGCCTATCAACGGCATGATTACATCGTCAACCAATGAGCTGACAATCTTACCAAACGCACCACCGATGATTACACCGACAGCCATGTCCATCACATTGCCCTTCATGGCAAATTCTTTGAATTCTTTAATAAAACCCATGATTAAACAGTTTAAGGTTGAAAGTTTATTTTTCGAGTTTTCAATATTTTTCTTTAGTATGCACTGCAAAAATAAAAACTTTTTCGTAATTTTGCACCGCTTTAGGGAAAACTTTAGATAAAAAAGCATTTTTCTACACGAATTACTCATAAACTAATAAAACAATAAACTCAAAAACTTAAAGATTATGGCAACAAAAGTTGGTATCAATGGCTTCGGCCGTATCGGTCGCCTCGCTTTCCGTCAGATGTTCGAGGCTGAAGGTTATGAAGTAGTCGCTATTAACGACTTGACGAGCCCCAAGATGCTCGCTCACCTGCTTAAGTACGACACTGCCCAGGGTGGCTTTGCCGGCAAGTTTGGCGAGGGCAAGCACACTGTGGAGGCTACAGAGAACTCTATCATCGTTGACGGTAAGGAGATTACCATCTATGCTAAGCCCAATGCTGCTGAGCTACCTTGGGGCGAGCTGGGTGTTGACGTAGTACTGGAGTGCACCGGTTTCTATACATCCAAGGAGAAGGCTTCCGCTCACCTCCAGGCTGGTGCTAAGAAGGTGGTTATCTCTGCTCCCGCAGGCAATGATCTGCCCACCATCGTTTACAATGTCAATCACAAGACTTTGACTCCTGCCGACACTATCATCTCTGCAGCAAGCTGCACCACCAACTGTCTGGCTCCCATGACAAAGGCTTTGAATGATTTCGCTGCTATCCAGAGCGGTATCATGACAACTGTTCACGCTTACACTGGCGACCAGATGATTCTGGACGGTCCTCAGCGCAAGGGTGATGTGCAGCGTGCACGTGCCGGCGCTCAGAACATCGTTCCTAACTCAACAGGTGCTGCCAAGGCCATTGGTCTGGTTATCCCCGAGCTGAACGGTAAGCTGATTGGTGCCGCACAGCGTGTTCCGACTCCCACCGGTTCTACCACTATCCTTCACGCTGTTGTTAAGGGTGAGGTTACCGTTGAGGGTATCAACGCCGCTATGAAGGCTGCCACCAACGAGTCGTTTGGTTACACTGAGGAGAAGCTCGTCAGCAGCGACATCATCGGTATGAAGTTCGGTTCTCTGTTCGACGCCAACCAGACTATGGTCAGCAAGATTGGTGACGGCAACTCCCTCGTTCAGGTTGTTGCTTGGTACGACAATGAGAACTCCTATACCTCTCAGATGGTTCGCACCATCAAGTACCTCGCCGAGCTGAAGTAAGCAGCCAAAAGACCTACTTTTATATAATAAAAGGCTTTTCTGTTTTGCAGGAAAGCCTTTTTTTTCTTAACTTCGCAGCGTGAACAAAATGATTACCATCCTTGGCCCTACAGCCAGCGGCAAGACAGCATTGGCATCAGCACTGGCCAGCGAGATAGGCGGCGAAATCATCTCTGCCGACTCACGCCAGGTGTATCGGCGTATGGATATCGGCACCGGCAAAGACCTCAGCGACTACACGGTGCCTTACCATCTTATTGACATTGCCGAGCCAGGGACTAAGTACAGCCTCTTCGAGTATCAGCGCGACTTCTACGATGCGTACAAGGACATCGTGGCAAGAAAGAAGACGCCCGTCCTCTGCGGAGGCACCGGCCTGTATATTGAGGCGGTGCTTAAAGGCTACCAGCTGTCGCCCGTGCCACCCAATCCCGGATTGAGGGAACGGCTGGAAGGGAAATCGCTGACAGAACTCACCGATATCCTACGTGAACTGAAGGCACGCAACGGCTCCAACATGCACAACACTACCGATGTGGACTCACCACAGCGTGCCATCCGTGCCATAGAGATAGAGGACTACACAATGCATACCCCTATGCCCAAGCGCGAGATACCCCCCATCGGATCTATTATAATTGGTGTAATGATTGACCGCGAATTGCGCCGTCAGCGTATCACAGAACGACTGTATGCCCGCCTTGAGGCTGGAATGCTCGACGAGGTGCGCGGCCTACTCGACAGTGGCATAGCCCCCGACGACCTTATCTATTATGGTCTGGAGTACAAGTTCCTCACCCAACACCTCATCGGCCAGCTATCCTACGACCAGATGGTCCATGACCTGGAGATAGCCATCCATCAGTTCGCCAAGCGCCAGATGACTTGGTTTCGTGGCATGGAGCGCCGCGGCATCACCATCCATTGGATTGACGGCACACTACCAATGGAAGAGAAAGTGGGGGAAATTATGTCGTTACTATTTTGAGCCGAACAGCCCACGCAGCCATTTGATATTATCAATCCACTGCACGATGGGACCGATAACTGGAATTGCGCGTAGGCCACCCCAGCGCAGACGGTTCACCTCGTCGGGGAGAGCCTGCGACACCACTCTGTTGACTTCCTGCTTAGCCATCGACTTGGCGTACTCCTTCGGCATATCTTCCAGCTGCTTGCGCTGCATCTCCTTTACTTGTTCCTCAGCGGCAATGCGAGCCTGCTCTGCGGCTTGCTGTGCCTGCTCCATGGCTTGTGCCTGGACATCCTGCACCATTTTCTCTTGTGACTGATCCATAATATAAGAGTTCGAGAGTTTAAGGGTTTAAGGGTTTTCACTATGGCTTAAGTGCAAGTGCCAGTTGCAGTTCGTCGAGCTGTGCCTGGTCAACTGCGGATGGAGCATCAAGCATCACATCGCGACCAGAGTTGTTCTTCGGGAAAGCGATGCAATCGCGGATGGAATCGAGGCCGGCGAACAGACTGACGAAACGATCTAGGCCGTAGGCCAGTCCACCATGAGGCGGCGCACCATACTTGAAGGCATTCATCAAGAAACCGAACTGCTCCTGTGCCTTCTCGGGAGTGAAGCCGAGCACCTCGAATATCTTGGCCTGCAGCACTGCGTCGTGGATACGGATAGAACCACCGCCTACCTCCACGCCATTGCAAACCATATCGTATGCGTCGGCAAGCACAGAAGCGGGGTCGGTATTGAGCTTGGGCACATCGCTGGGCTTGGGGGCAGTGAACGGGTGGTGCATAGCCATGAGGCGCTGCTCCTCGTCGCTCCACTCAAACATCGGGAAGTCAACGACCCAGAGCAAAGCAAATTTGTTTTTGTCCCTGAGCCCGAGGCGTTCGCCCATCAACAGTCGCAGTTCGCAGAGTTGCTTGCGAGCCTTCATAGCATCAGGACCGCTGATGATGAGGATGAGATCGCCTACCTCGGCGCCCATCTTCTGAGCCAGAGCATGTAATTGTTCGGGACTATAGAACTTATCAACGGAGCTCTTGACTCCTTCCTCTGTAACGCGAGCATAGACAAGGCCCTTGGCTCCTATCTGCGGACTCTTCACAAAGTTGGTGAGCTCGTCTATCTGCTTGCGGGTATATACTGCACACCCCTTGGCGCAGATACCGCCGATATACTCTGCCTCATTGAATACAGCAAACTCGCCGGTGCCCTTAAGGACATCCATCAGCTCAACAAACTCCATGCCAAACCGCATGTCGGGCTTGTCAGAGCCAAAGCGTGTCATCGCCTCTATCCACGGCATACGCAAGAAGGGCTCCTCGCCGAGGTCATAGCCGCGCACTTCCTTGAAGAGATACTTGGTCAGCGCCTCAAAAGTGCGGATGATATCGTCCTGCTCCACAAAACTCATCTCGCAGTCTATCTGCGTAAACTCAGGCTGACGGTCAGCCCTGAGGTCTTCGTCGCGGAAGCATTTCACTATCTGGAAATAACGGTCCATGCCAGCCACCATCAGCAACTGCTTAAGAGTCTGCGGACTCTGTGGCAGGGCGTAGAACTGCCCGGGATTCATTCGGGAAGGCACGATGAAGTCGCGGGCGCCTTCGGGAGTGGAGCCTACCAGTACGGGAGTCTCTATCTCAAGGAAACCTTTGCTGTCAAGGAAATGCCTTACTGCGAGGCAGAACTTATGGCGCAGTTCCAGATTGGCCCTGACATTGCTACGACGCAGGTCGAGGTAACGATACTTCATGCGGAGCTCATCGCCACCGTCGGAGTTCTCCTCGATAGTGAACGGGGGCGTGAGGCTGGCATTGAGCACCTTGAGCGTAGAGACGATTATCTCAATGTCGCCCGTAGGCATCTTGGGATTCTTATTGTATCGCTCGTTGACGGTGCCCTCTATCTGAACCACATATTCGCGACCAAGCTTGTTGGCCTCGTCACAGAGTGCCTTGTCGGTCTCTTCGTTAAACACTAGCTGAGTGATGCCATAGCGGTCACGGAGGTCCACAAATGTCATACCTCCCATTTTGCGGGTTCGCTGCACCCATCCCGCCAGGGTTACCTGTTGGCCTACATCGCTAATGCGCAGCTGGCCACATGTCTTAGTTCTATACATGGAGAGTTCGAAAGTTTAAGAGTTTAAGGGTTCAAGGGTTCAAAAGTTAAGAGTTGTGGATGCAAAGGTAATACTTTTTTAGGAGTAAGGAGCAAAGTAATAAGGAGAAATTAGAAAAAATCAGGGACAAGTTGTCAGGGGGTTGGAGCATATCATGTCGCGCGTTATCCAACCTGTATGCTTGCCGTTGACACTAACAACCTTCACCCATGTTCCCTTTACGGCAAGCGGATGGAAGTATTCCTCCATAGAAAAAGTAGTGTACACAACCTTGCTATTATTGCTGGGGGCGGCGCGTAGCTTATGCTCTTCAACACTACCAACGAGTCCGAAGCCTATACAGCTGTAATGCACCCAGTAACCAGTCTGGGAACCCTGGAGCTTCTTGCGGGGCCAGTTGCCATCCTCGTCCGCATTGTCAGGGTTGGAATCAAAATAAGAATCATCAACGATTTGCCACCACCCATTGCGCTGGTTGCTGACATAGAAGACCCACTCTCCATCTACAGGAACCTGATCAACTACCTTTCCCTTCGGCGCATTGCGCACATTGGTAGGAGTGCCACTGGCATCGATGATATACACTTCGAGGGCATCACTTTGTGCTACCGCAAAGAGAGAGGCAGTCAGCAGATAGAAAAGAAAGAAAACCTTTTTCATAATTTAGTTGACGAGTTAACAAGTTAACAATTTTCAATTATATTTTCTCAAAATCCTTATTGTTTACCCATCCTTTCTGTCCATCACTGAGGGAGACCTCTGACCACGCGGGGAGTGTGGTATCGCTGAGCGAGACCTTGGTGCCGCCATGGAGGGTGAAGAGGTTGGTGCCCGTGGTGTCGGGAGTGCTCATGAGTTTGGTAGTGCGCATGATGATGGCATGGGAGTGATCGGCATGTTTGCTACGCTGGACAAAGGCTAAGAGTATGAAGAGGATTATACTCACGGCTGCAAGCAAGATGACTGCGAAGGCGGACTTCTTTACCCACCTCACATTGGAGAAGCGCATCAGCAGGATGGCAGCAAGCATCACCGCAAGTGCGACAGCAGAGAGCCAAGCCCAGCCCGCTGCACCGAAGGTATTGACAAAGCTATTGATGGACCACGCTATGTCGAGGTCGGAGGAGGAATAGAACTTATCCTGTGTCTGGGCACGAGCCAAGGTGAGGTTATGGCGGCAGTCACCGTCAGAGGGATTGAGCTTGGCGGCACGCTCGTATGCTAAGATTGCGCGAGGAATATCCTTGAGCCTATAGTAGCAGTTGCCCAGGTTATAAAGCAGCTGTGCATTGTCGGGGTTAGCCTTGAGCAGACTGGTGTATGCCTCTGCTGCCTCAGCGTAATGGTGCTGTGAATAGAGGGTGTCGGCTGTAGGCTTAGAGGGACCCCCTCTTATCCCCCTGAAGGGGGAAGATTGAGCACTGAGAACAGTGAATAGTGAAAAGAGAACAGTGAATAGTGAATAGCGCATTATTTCTTCTTTTTCTTAAGCAAAGGATTGAGCAGGGTGATTATCTCTTCAGCGTCGTGGTAGGTGCGCTGCATCTGATTGGCATCGTCAGAGCTTACGCCGTAGATATGCAGTTCGCACTCGCTCACGACTTCGCTGTAACGCAAGCTAAGTTCTTCTGACACACCATATTCTGCAAAGAGCGCGGAGATATTCTCCTTAGTAACATCGGTGACCGGGAGCGCCAGTTTGTCGGCAACAAAGTCGCGCAGTGCGCCCAGTGTCTCGGCATAGAACTCTGACGCCTTACCGCTCTGCATCATCCGCAGGGCGGTGCGTAGTCGGGCATTGGCCTTGGTGCCGGCCTTGCGCAGCAGTCGGCCTTGCACATCAGCGCTGCGGCGCTGCCTGAGTTGCAATATCATATATGCCACCACAAATAATGCCACGAGCAGCACATACGCTACTGCTACGGGCAACATACCACCGCCGCCGGCAGCGCTGTCGGCAGATATGGGGTCGAGATGGATATGGCGGATGTCATCATTCTTCATACGCTGGCGGGCAGCATAGGAATTGGGATTACCCTTGGCTACCTTCACCACGATGGGCTTACCGGAGGAGATGGTATGGTACTGTGAGTCGGCAGGACTGAAATATGTCAACTCCACAGGAGGAATAACATATTGTCCCTTATGGTTGGGTATGGCGTAATACTCTATAGTCAGGTCACCCTTCATTCCCTCGGGTGTGAGGGTGGTATTTGCCTCAGATTTATTGTCCAGCTGTTCGAAGTCGGCGGGGAAATGCACCTCCGGCGGAGTGATAAGGTCTATATTGCCTGTGCCACTAATCTTGACCTTGAGCGTGAGTGTCTCGTTCTCGCGTGGTGTCTTGCTGGCGAGGGCTGCCGAGATAGTGAAGTTATTGCCTACACCGCCAGAGAATGTCGATGGCTTGGGCGGCAACGGCTTGACGGTTATGTCGAGAGAGGGCGCATGGACAGTGTGGTTGATGCGAGTAGTAGCGTTGGTGCCGAAAAAGAAAGCGTCGATGGGGTCGATATTGCGGTTGACATACGCGATGATGCCCTCAAAAGGAATCGAAGGGATAGTGAGCTTGCCGCTCTGCTGCGGAAACATAACATATTGGCTCCATGTGGTGGTCTGTATCGTACGACCGTTGCGATTGACGATGCTCAGATGCTTATCGCGAGACAACGGCACCTCCTTGGCCACAAATCCCTTCAGGTCGGGCATCTTTCCCTGCAACTGTTCAAGAGCTTGAGTGGTATAAACATTGTATGACAGCAGCACGGGCTCCTGTTCATACACGGTGCGTTTGTTCGCCGACACCTCTATATACAGGTCACCGGGCCCTACACGGTGAGAGGAGTGAGGGCTGGGGGGTGAGGGCTGAGGGCTGAGGGGTGAGGAGTGAGTTTGAGGCGTGGAGTTTCCATTCCCCTTCACCACTTGGAGCGTGGGGGTGTTGGATGTATAGTTGTGACCACCCACATTAAGCGTGACAGCCGGCAACTGATACTTACCCTCCTTGCGAGCGATAAGCGTAAATGTGAATGTGGTGGACGAATTCTCGGTGGAATGACCGTTGATGGAGGTGAAGCTATGGCTGGTAGATACAGCAGGGCCATACACGACATCAAAGCTCGCAACGCTGCCTATATGAGGCTGGCCGGCCACATCGCCAGAGTTGACCGTGTATTGCAGACGAAACTGCTCGCCTACCCCCACAACAGCCGGCACCTTGGCTGTCACGGTGACAGCAGCATTTACACCCAGTGTTGTAAGTAATAGAATTATGGATAGTATTATATGCTTCATGAAAGGTCTCTGGTTACCAGTTTTTCTCCAGATGCCTACGTCCCACAGGTTGCATCTTGCGTTTGAGCTTATCCTGTGTCTCTCGTTCGCGCATCTGCACAGCACGCAACATCTGCTCCGCATTCTGCTTCGACATCTGCTGGTCTTGCGGCTGTTGCTTCTGCTGGTTTTTATCTTGCTGCTGGTTGGGTTGCTGTTGCTGGTCTTTCTTGTCTTTGTCCTGTCCCTGCTTGTCGTCCTTGTCCTGCTGCTGGTTAGGCTGTGGATTAGGATTCTTCTTGCGCTGATGCTGACACAGGGCAAGGTTGTAGCGGGTGCGGTCGTCGAGGGGGTAAGCGCGCAGCGACTTCTTGTATGCGTCGATAGCTTTATCCAACTGCTTGGTGCTCTGGTTGATAACACCGATATTATGATATATGCCAGCCTTCACCAGTCGCGACGGTGAGAGGGTAGCACTCTTCTCATACTCTCGCAGCGCATCTTGTGCCTTCCCCTGCCGCAGATAGGTGTTGCCGAGGTTGTAGTGCGCCTTGAAGTTGGTGCTGTCGAGCGCTATGGCTTTCTGGTAATGAATCACTGCGAGAGAGTCCATCTTCTTGGTGAACGAGATGTTGCCCTTATGCGTCTGCACCTTGGTGGCCGACTGACCGCTAGCCGCTATGCTCACGCCCATCAGCAGTAGTAGCAACATCGTCTTGTGAGGAGGCCTTACAGAGAACAAGTTCCAGGAGTCGAAGTAGTGGCTCTTGCGCGGCTGCACCACTACCTCGAGGGCCAGCAGTACCAACGCAACTATTGCCAGCCACGGGAAGAGGTCGTTGTATTCCTCGTAGGCTGAGCCGCTGAGCTCGCTGCGCTGCAGATGGTTGAGCTCGTCCACCAGCTGGTCTTGCGCTGAGTTGCTATTGTCCACATGTATGTAATTGCCATCAGCAGTCTTGGCAATCTGCCGGCACATATCCTCGTTGAGTCGCGTCACCACTATATTGCCGTCGATGTCGCGCATATAGTCGTTGCCGTGCTTGATGGTAGCACCCTTTGTGCTGCCGATACCAAGCACATAGACGCTCACGCCCTTTTTCTTCAGTTCGGAGAGCGCTTCCTCCACCCCACCCTCGTGGTCTTCGCCGTCGGTGATGACCACCACGGCTCGCTTCACATCCTTCTGCGCAGAGAAACTGTTGTTGCTTATCTTCAGCGCTTCAGCTATGGATGTGCCCTGAGTGGGAATCATGCCTGTGTTGATAGCGTCCAAAAACATCTTCACCGACACATTATCGGCCGACATAGGCATCTGCAGGAAAGCATTGCCGGCAAAGACCACCAAAGCCACTTTGTCGTTCTTCAGTCGGCTGCAGAGCGAGTTGACAACCTGCTTGGCCTTAGCCAGACGGTTGGGCTCCACATCGTCAGCCATCATGGAGTTGCTCACATCCATGGCCACCACCACCTCTATGCCCGACACATTGTCGGTCTTCATGCGCATACCCATCTGAGGACGTGCCAAGATGAGCACCACAATAGCAAGGGCACCTATCAGCAAGCCGAACTTAATCCATACTCTCGTCTCCGACACCTCAGCCATCAGCCGCTTCACATACTCAGCCTTGCCAAGGCGCAGCAAACGCTTATGCCCTGCCTTGCGGTTGAGCCAAAACAGCAGCACCAGCAGTGGCAGCACTGTCAGCAGATACAAGTATTCGGGATTGGCAAAACGAAACATAGCAGAGTTTAAAAGTTCGAGAGTTTAAGAGTTACGGAATTTTCTTCAGCAGCGTATTGCTGAGCAGCAGCTCCAGCAGCAACGCTATCAGGGCTATGAGCGCAAACGGGTAGTAGGCCTCGTGGCGCTTGGTATAGTTGGTGACCATGATACGCGACTTCTCCAGTTTGGAGATGTCCTCGTAAATTTTCTCCAGTTCGTTATTGTTTGTGGCGCGGTAGAACTTGCCGCCGGTGGCGGAGGCAATCTCCTTGAGCATATTAGTGTCAATCTCCACCGGCATGCGAGTGTAGCTCACCCCGCCGCCAGGCAGCGGATATGGGAATGTGGCTGTGCCGTTGGTGCCCACACCGATAGTATAAACGCGGATTCCCAATGCCTTGGCCATCTCGGCAGCAGTAAGCGGCGATATCTCGCCCATATTGTTGGAGCCGTCGGTAAGCAGTATTATCACCTTGCTCTTGGCCTTACTCTCCTGCAGGCGGCTCGCAGCATTGGCGATGCCCATACCTATTGCAGTACCATCGTCAATCATACCCGTGGCGGGCAGGTCGCAACTGATGTTGGTAAACATCTGCAGCAACGCCTCGTGGTCAGTGGTGAGCGGGCACTGAGTGAATGCCTCACCGGCAAAGATGGTCAGTCCGATATTATCATTACGCTGGCGCGACACAAAGTCTGTCGCCACCATGCGTGCCGCCTCCACACGATTGGGCTTGAAGTCCATTGCCATCATACTGGTCGATATATCCATCGCCAGCATGATGTCTATACCTTCCACCTCGGAGTCGTTCCAGCTATTGCTGCTCTGCGGTCGGGCCAGCACCACCACTACCATGGCGAAGCTGAGCGCCCTCAATGCAAACGGCACCCACATCAGGCGCTGCCGCATCGACTTAGCTGCATTCTGGTACGCCTGCGTAGAAGGAATCTTCATCGAAGGCTCCTTACGTCCCCTCAACAGGAAAAACCAAATGCCGTAGGGAATCAGCAGCAACAGCAGCAACAAACATGCAGGATTGACAAACTCCATAATTCTTTACTCCTTACTCCTCTAATAATACATATTATACATTATTACTACCGCCCACACAAACAAGAACAGGCCCGCCGCTGCCACAGCCACATTGGCTGCCACCAGCAGAGCCCTCTGTCGGCGACTGCGCTTGACTTTCGGTTCCTCCTTGAGCTTGGGAGCACGCTTCTTGTCAGCCTCCGTTTCCTTTGTGGCGTTCACATACTCAATGGCAATGAGCAGGTTGCGGTCGTTTTCATCTATCGCTGTATTCAAGCCTGCATACTTCACCAGGTCAGCAGCCTCAAACATCTCTTGCAGCTCCGCCAACAGCTTGGTGTCGTTGGCACCCTGCAGGCGCTCTATAATCTGCGCCGAGGTCATCGCCGTGGCCTTGAAGCCATAGCGTCGTGCGATGTAAGTACGCACAATGTCGGTGAGATCGGCATAGTAGCGGTGAGCCTCCTCGGGAGCCTCGGGACGATTTACCTGCAGCTTGGCTATCTGGCGCATCGCCCACTTATGCGGCGGCCCCTCCAGATGCAGCTTCAGTTTAGGCAATATGCGATGATTATTCTTTATCTGCACAGCCATATAGGCAGCCGCCAATAGCAGCAGCACACCTATCAGCCACAGCAGGAACGGACGCCGCAGGTCGCTCCAGTCATAATAGACTTCCGCGTTCTCCTTGGGGCCGTAGAACTTATCCACCTTGGTAGTGTCCACCTCTGGACTCACCACCTTCAGTGCCATGCCGCTCTTGCTCTTATATACGCTGTCGCCCACCTGCACCTCCATCGGCGGTATGTAGTATAGCGCTGAGTCAAACGAAGTGATGCGGTAGGCCTCCACTATCGTCTGGCGGCGTCCGGCATCAAGACTGGCGGTGCTCTCGCGGTAGTGGCTCAGCACCTCTACGCCCTCCACCAGCACACTGTCGGGATATTGTGGCACAATGACAATATCGTTGCTCCCCGCGCTCACCTTGAGCTTGAGCAGCACCTGCTCGCCGATGAATATCTGGTTAGTGTCCATCTTCATCGTCACATTCACCTGAGCCATCACCATTGTGGTGGTCAACAGACACAGCAGCGATATAATCTTACTCCTCATCTCCTCTTCTCCTAGTTCCTAGCTCTCCTATCAAACAGCTCCTTGAGCGCCGCCACGTAGTCATCCTCCGTCGTCAGACTCACAAAGTCCACCTTTTGCGCACTGAACAGTTCCTTCAGCTTCCGCTCGTGCTCCACCCAGTGCTGGGCATGCGCCTGCCTTACCCTCTTGGAGGCAGAGTCCACATACTGGTCCTCGCCGCTCTCGCTGTCCGTCACCTTAATCATACCCACGTTGGGCAGCTCGGCCATGAAGCGGTCATACACCTGTATGGCGGCCACCTCATGCTTGCGGCTGGCAACCATCAGCGGTTTCTTGAAGTTGCTGCCGCCTACAAAGTCGCTCAGCACAAACACCGAGCAGGCCTTTTTCTGCGTGTTGATAAGAAACTCCAGCGCATTACCCAGGTCAGTGCCGCGCCCTTCGGGCTCCAGCTCCAACAGCTCGCGCAGGATATACAGTATATGCTTGCGTCCCTTCTTGGGCGGGATATATTTCTCTATACGGTCGCTGTAAAACACCACGCCAATCTTGTCGTTGTTCTGGATGGCAGAAAAGGCCAGCGTGGCAGCAATCTCGCTCACCATATCGCGCCCCACACCATTGTAGGCGCCGTAGTTCAGGCTGCCCGACACATCTACCATAAGCACCGCTGTCAGCTCTCTCTCCTCCTCAAATAGCTTCGTGTGAGGACGACCGAAGCGAGCAGTCACATTCCAGTCGATATCTCTTACGTCGTCGCCAATCTGATACTCTCTCACCTCACTAAACGACATGCCCCTGCCCTTGAAGGCCGAGTGATACTCGCCCGCAAAGACATTGTTGCTCAGCACCCGGGTCTTTATCTCCAGTTGCCTCACTTTCTTGAGCAGTTCGTTGGTGTCCATTTAGCTGATTTTTACATTCTCCAGTATCTGGTTGATGATATCGTCAGCCGTGATGTTGTTAGCCTCAGCCTCGTAGGTGAGCCCTATGCGGTGGCGCAGCACATCATGAGCCATCGCCCTCACGTCATCGGGAATCACATAACCCCTGTGCTTGAGGAAGGCATACGCTCTGGCGGCCAGCGCCAGATTGATGCTCGCACGAGGTGAACCACCGAAACTGATGTTCTGCTTCATGTCGGGCAGGTTGTAGCGGTCGGGGTAGCGGGTGGCAAACACTATGTCGGTGATATACTTCTCTATCTCCTCGCTCACATAAATCTGCTTCACCACCTCGCGGGCTTCCAGAATCTCCTTCACCCCAACCATCGGCTTCACCTCCTGGCTCTTGCCCTTGATATGGTTGTCCACCACCATGCGCTCCTCCTCTATTGAGGGGTAGCCAATCACTGCCTTCAGCATGAAGCGGTCCACCTGAGCCTCGGGCAACTGATAAGTGCCCTCCTGCTCTATCGGGTTCTGCGTGGCAAGCACAAGGAAGGGCTCGGGCAGACGGAAGGTGTCGTTGCCAATCGTTACCTGACGCTCCTGCATCGCCTCCAGCAATGCACTCTGCACCTTGGCGGGAGCGCGGTTCACCTCATCAGCAAGCACGAAGTTGGCAAACACGGGACCTTTCTTCACCATAAACTCCTCACTCTTCTGGCTATACACCATCGTGCCCACCACGTCGGCAGGCAACAAGTCGGGAGTAAACTGGATACGCTTGAAACTACCATCAACGATGCCAGCCAGAGTCTTTATGGCCAATGTCTTTGCCAGACCTGGCACACCCTCCAGCAGCACATGACCGTTGCTCAGTAGGCACACCAGCAGCGAGTCCACCAGGTGCGACTGACCTACAATCACCTGACCCATACCAATCTTTATATTGGTAACAATGGCCGATTTGCTCTCAATCAACTCGTTCAAAGAACGGATATCTACGTTTTGTTCCATAATGGATTTGTTTATGTTCTATGCTTTGAACCGCAAAATTACTCCATTTACTTCATTCCCACTCCTAAAAAAGTTAAAACAAAGCAAACAGAGTATAAAATAGGTGCATTTTTTAACTTAAGTGGGCAAAGATCTTGAGGCCGTCGGCCGTTTCGTCCGTAGCGGGGGTCAAAGGCAGGCGCAGTCTGTTGCCGCATAGACCCTTGGCGTTGAGCAGCGCCTTGATGCCTGCCGGGTTGCCATCCACGAAGGCCAATCGATAGAGCTCCTGCAGCTCCTCGTTGATAGACGTAGCCTCTGCGGAGCGTCCGTTCAGCGCTGCCTTCACCATAGCAGAGAATGTCTGCGGAATGGCGTTACCCACCACAGAGATAACGCCGCAGCCACCTCTGCCGATAAACTCGCAAGCCAGCGAGTCGTCGCCACTCAACACGCCGAAGCCCTCCGGGGCATTCAGAGCTATCGTTTCCATCTGAGCCACGCTGCCGCTCGCCTCCTTCACAGCCACGATATTGTCCACCTCGCGGGCGAGGCGCAGCGTGGTGGCGGCCTGCATGTTCACACCAGTGCGACCGGGCACATTATATATCACCACGGGCAATCCACGGCGAGCCGCCACCTCAGCCACACATCTAAAATGCTCATATATGCCCTGCTGCGAAGGCTTGTTGTAGTAAGGCACCACGGAGAGGATGCCATCCACGCCTTCGAAGTCGAAAGCCTCTATCTCTGCTGTCAGGCTGCGTGTATCGTTGCCGCCCATGCCCAGCAGAATGGGAAGGCGTCCAGCAGCGGTGGCTACGGCGCAGTCTTTCACAGCGCGCCGCTCCTGTTCGGAGAGGCAAGGCGTCTCTGCCGTGCTGCCCAGCACACACAGGAAATCGATGCCGCCGTCAATCACATAATTAATCAGGTGGCATAGCACGTCGAAGTCCACCTCGCCCCTCTCAGTGAACGGGGTGACCAACGCTACGCCAAGACCTCGGAAAATATTGTTCATCGTATATTATCTTATTTGAGCGCGAAATTACTAAAAAAAACTCAAACCACCAATACCTACGCCGTATAGAGATTAGTGTTCGCTCAAAAACTGCCCAAAGATGCGGCTTGCGCATCCCACTATCTCCTTGCATGGGCGCTTGCGGTAATACTCGGGGGTGCGCTCATCGGGCACCGGACTTGTAGTATTCTGTTCGTTCTTCTCTGTTCTTTGTTCTCTATTAAGTCCCAGTAGTTCAGCGCAGATGATGGAACCCATCTCCTGACGGAAGGCTTCCGCCAACTGCTGCACCACCTGGTAGTTGTGGGCTTTGGCCTCGCGGTCCTTGGGGTCGGTGGTGCCTGTGGCCAGCCCCGCAAGCATAAACATACCGCTGGCAGCTCCACAGGTGAGGCGCATGCGTCCTATGCCACCACCAAAACTGCTGCTGATGCGCAGGGCGGTATCCATATCGAGCCCGAAGTGGTCTGCCCACGCGCCCACCACTGACTGCGCGCAGTTGTAGCCCTCTGCAAACAATTGCATGGCTCGCTCACTACGCTCTTGTATTTGAATATCTGACAGTTTCACTATTTTGCTGTTTTATAAATCTTCGTTATTGAAATCCAGGCTGAGGCACTCTTTGCTGGTACTGCTCGCCAAATAGACATAGCGGAAAGAGAGGCCCTCATCCTTGAGGCGCTTGAGGGCGACGGAGTTGCTGATCTCGAGCAGCAGTTGCTCGTGGAGCTGTTGCTTACCCAGGCGTATCATCTCCTCGGTGTAGAGTGAGTCGTCCATGGTGTGGTAATAGACGAGGGTGTTGCTGCGCTCATCGTAGTGGAGTGAGTCGAGCACCACTCCCATGGTGATGTTGCGCGGCATGCGGCGCCACTCTTTCTTGACCATCTCTGCGCATTGCTCTTTCACCGTAGCACGGTGGCAGGAGCAGAGCAAGAAAATCACAAACAGGAAGCACAGACCCCCTCTCATCTCCCTATAGGGGGAAGACATATAACTGTTTTTCATATTATTCTTTTCTTATAATGAAACATTTTGTGCCATTCTGCAAAGCGGGCGGCTCCCTCTGCACCGTAGCGAAGGATGGTCTCATATATCTGATCATAGGTAAATGTCTGGTCGGGGCGCGACTTGGAGTAGAACTTGTCAGCATAGCAGACTATCTTCTCCTCGATGGTCTCCGGCAAGTAGTCGCGTGGCTCTATATCCAGTCCCCGCTCCGTTATTACCTCTCGAGTGAGTCCTGCACCAGTGTGTCGTTCGCAGATACGGGCCTCGGCCTCCATGCCAAGCGTGCGCAGCAGACGCGCTCCTATAAAGCCGTGCATCAGGTAGTGCTCTGTGCCGTGGCAGTGGATGGAGGGTGCTCGGGTAGCAAAGATACCGATATCGTGGAGCAGGGAGCCACGCACCACGAGTGCGCGGTCTATGAGCAACTCGGGGTGGGCGGCAGCGCAACGCAGAGCCATAGTTGCCACTCGCCAACTATGCTCGAGCAGCAACTGTCGCAACTCATCGTTGCGGGGATAGTATTTGTCGATAACGGCCAGTGCTTTCATCGTATTCTATCACTATGCGGTGGTTCAGACGATATGATTTATTCCTAATTCCTAATTTCTCATTTCTAATTCCTAATTCCTTATTCCTAATCTCTATGCTCTCCACCGCAGTGGACTCGGGTGTGTGGAAGGCTACCTGCAGAGCAGGCTGCCAGGGGTTGCGTACTACGAGTGTGTAGTCGGTGGCGGGATGGAGGTGGGTGAAGGTGACGCTGTCGGTGACGGCGGCACGGGGCGACAGGTTGAGGACAGTATAATGACGCAGGTCGTTCTCCTTCTCTGTGTATGGCCCCTCGAAGATGCTGTAGGTGACCATACGCCCTGACCAATATTGCGACGAGAGATTCTCTATGTCGATGGCAAAGGTGGCAGTGGTGGGTGTGACGAGGGAGTCTGCGAGCGCGTAGCTGAGGCGCGGCTGCGAGGCTTTGTTCACCTCTATCTTATCGTAGGGCAGGTAGAGCGAGTCTGCTACGGCTACACCGAGCATGCGCTCTCCGGTGGCAGCGAAGCGGACGTATGCCTGCAACGTAGTGTCTGCGGCAGCGGGCATGATGGCATCTACGGCTCCAAGATAGTCCACATCGACAGGGCGCCCCAGCGAGTCGAGCTCTGCATAGGTGAACAGCTCCACGGGGGCGAAGACGTAGTCGTCGGTGAGGTTGCGCACCTTGACGCTCGCCACGGTGTACATATTGGTGTCGGGTGCGCGGTTGAAGTACACGGAGTCCACCTCGATGCGATGGGCATCAGCGAGTGTGTCGTCGATTGCGTATGGCACATCGTCAGGGTAGAGGAAGAGCGCCTCCTGCATGTGGTTGAGACCCTCCACTGTCCCCTCAGGCGTGGGGTCAAGGGGGTTCTCATAATTGTTGAGCACTCCGATGTCGAAGTAGCCGTCGTTGTGACCGCCAAAGCCCCATGTAGCGTGAAACCTACCGTCCTTGCTCACTCCGTCGATCACAAAGGCATGGCCACCGCCCGACGCGGCATAGCCGGCATAGACAATGGGACGCCCGCTTGCCAACTCATGGAGCAGCAACGCTATCCAGCGGCGCGGGCTATAGTCGTAGCTACGGAGGTAGCGCACATAGCCATAGCCAAACGCTCGCCTGAGCGGCTCTACCAGACGGCTGACCTGCGCACCTGAGGAGCCCACCGCCCAGTTCATGTGGCACGCCACGCCAAGATAGTAGGAGAGATTAGCCACGGCCTCGGCCTCCTCGTCGGTGTAAGAGCCGTCCTCGTAGTGGTCGAGGATATAGTCGAAGTTGAGTTCTGTGCCAGTAGGGATGGTGGGAATGGTGCCATGATTTCTGGTGGTGAAGCCCGCTATGGAGTCGAGCAGCGCGTCGGGATAGCCGTAGTAGGTAAGCACTTGCTCCGCCGAGGTGGCCACGCAGCCCACAAGGCTACGATCCTGCGACACTATGCCATCATCATATATATAATAAGGACACGCATCATTGAAGGGAGCGCCCTGCGAGCGCACCGAGTTGACCAGCGGTGCTATGGGCAGACGCACCCCCTCGTCGTGTGCCACCCGCCTCACGAGGCGCATGGTCATGGTCTGCGCCACAGTAAACGATGGCAGCACCGAGAGAAGAAGCAGGTATGTAAGCAGGCGTTTCACAGACGCGAAGTTACAACTTTTTGAACAAATCACGGGCAAAAGAAAATATTTTTCAGAAAATGCTTTGGCTGTTTCGCAAGAATGTACTACTTTTGCACCGCAAAACGAAAAACGCGTCCTTAGCTCAGTTGGTAGAGCAGCTGACTCTTAATCAGCGGGTCCAGGGTTCGAGCCCCTGAGGGCGTACTAGAAGACCTCCCATTCAGGAGGTCTTCTTATTTGACCATTTTGCCATTTCACAATTTGACAACTATCCTATGTCCGTATTTACAAAACCTGAAAGAACCCCACGCGCTTCTGGTTTTTTAGTAGAGCGTAGCGAAACGGGTTTTTGCCTTGGAGAGAAAGAGTCCCTTCAAGGGATAACACTATCAGTTGTAAGGCTGTCTGGATGCTAGCAGACAAGCAGAATTACAACTGATGGCGTTAATACTCTGACTAGAGTCTCTTTCTCGACAAGGGGTTTTTAACGGTTTTTGTATTATAATCCTCAACATTCAACCGTTCTCCATTCTTTATTTCTCTCTCTGCGCTTTTCGTCCGCACAGCAGTTTGTACTTACATGATTCGCAGGACGAGTTGCCCCCCGCCTTAACCATCGGGAAATACTCCGTCGTCAGCATATCCTCCACCAAGGCAAGCAGCTTCTTCTCAAACTCCTCCTTTATGGCGTCAAAGTCAGTCAGCGGCGCCTTGCCGAGACTTAGCTGTGGATTGAACTCATCCAGATTCTTCTGTGTATAGAAGAGCACAGGGTAATACTTTGCACCCTGCGGAAGCAGTTTGCTTACCTCCTTATCGCTACTGGCGGCAAGACAATAGATAAGCGTCTGCAGGAAATTGCCCGTATCGCTCTGCCCCACCTCAAACAGGGCATCCAGCGAGTTGGCCTTCATGTACTTGTCATTATACTTGCCGGTCTTGTAGTCTGCGATACGATAGCTGCCATCACCGATACTATCGATACGGTCGATACGCCCGCCTATCTTAAGTTTTAGTCCACATACATCTGCCACATAATATGCATCCCTCTCACAGTCAATCATCTGCAGGCCAGTGGTCTTCTCGTCCTTCGCCAATATCTTGGCCAGATGCTTCTCCGCCACGCTGGCCTCCACGCGATGCTTCTCCGGCAGATAATAGTCGGGCGCATTGGGGTCGTGGCGCTTGCGGTAGTCGTCGTTAAGCATCTTGAAGGCCTCACTCACAGCCTGCACTATATTGGCAGGATTGGAGCTGAAGGCCCTAATGGCCTCAGGTGTGAGTGGGTGCGTAAAGTTGTTGGTAATGCGTTCGTATGCCACCTGCGCCGAGTTATGGATAAGCGAACCGAGCTCATTGACCTGCAGCACGCTGTCGGCTTTCTCGGGTTCCGGCACACCAAGCATGTAATGGATAAAGAACTTCATCGGGCAGGCGAGGTATGTCTTTATGGCCGACGGCGATAGCGACGCCTCCCTACCCTGTGTCTGCATATCCTTCAGGCGGTCTGCGTAGCAGCTGTGGGAAGACAGTCTATGTATCATCTGGCTCACCCGCTCCTCGGTCAGCTCCACCGGTAGCGAGCTGGCTTCGCTCAGCATACGGCGCCGTATCACGAACGCGTCGCTTACGAGCATCTGCATCACAAAGCGCGACATACCCTTCTGCCCCGTGGCCGTCTGTGCGTCGCTATAGAGGATGGTGACATGGCTGGCACGCCTCAGCAGACGGAAGAAATTGTAGGCGTAGATGTCGGTCTGCTCATCATTGGTGGGCAGCCCGTAATACTTGCGCAGATAATAAGGAATGAACGAGTTGTCCTTGCCCACGCGAGGCACCACGCCCTCCTCCACATTGAGGAATAGTATATTGTCGAAGTCCAAGGCGCGTGTCTCCAGCACACCGATGACCTGGATATCGGTGATGGGCTCACCGTGAAACGGGATGCTCACCGTGCTCAGGTGGCGCAGCAGCAGATTGCGCAGCGTGTGCAGCTCGGTGATGTCAGCCAGAGTGCCGTCCTTCACCAGCTGTAGGAAGCGCACCACTACCAGCCGTGCCTGCCACACCGACTCCATGTGCAGCAACTCATGCCACGGCAGAGGAATATCACTATTCTCTATTCTCTCTTCTCTATTATCTATATACTCAATCAGCCCCTCCAGCACCTCGGCGAAGTCGGTGCCCTCATTCTTCTTGTCGTGCAACCGCCGCACTATGTCGGCAAAGATACGGGTATTGCGCAGAGGGAAGCCCTTGGTGATATTTACATCGTCCGCAAACTGCGGCGGGATGGCAAACACCACATGCTCCAGCTGTGTCTCGTTGCAGATGACGATAGCTGTGCGGTCTCCCTTCTTGTGGTGCGCCAGCAGCCAGTCGTGGACATAGCGAGCCTGCGCACTATCCGACGGCGCGGCTATCACATCGATGGGCTCAC
Organism: Bacteroidaceae bacterium; assembly: GCA_017458585.1. Classification (GTDB taxonomy): domain Bacteria; phylum Bacteroidota; class Bacteroidia; order Bacteroidales; family Bacteroidaceae; genus UBA6382. The sequence goes on along the minus strand of JAFTAJ010000014.1, from coordinate 6,211 downwards.
GGCCTGCCATCGGCGTGTCGTCATACATGCCGCCGAGGTTCTCCAGCTTAGTGTCGTCGTGGCGTATGTTGCGCCTCACATTCTTGTAAACGCTGATATGCTCGCCCTCACGCTCGTCGAAGTCGGCGTCGTAGTCCCAATAGAAGAGCGCGCTGTCCCGCTCCTTCAGGCGCAGCATCAGGGCACGCTCCACAGCCAGCAGACGGTTGAAGCCCGCGAAGACAAAGGTGCGGCCCTCTATCTGCGGAGCGATATCGTCGATGTGGTCCACCACCCATCTCCATCGCTGTCCCTCAAGGGCACAGCCTTCTTTCTCCAGTGCCTCGTTAAGCTGACGGTATATCTCCGGCAACTGTCGCCACAAGGCTTCGTACTCCTTGCGCTTAGACTGCTCGTCGGCCACAGGCATACCCGTGCCACGAAACAGGCCTACGATACGCTCCTTAACCTCGGCGTCAATATTGCTCTCGTCAAAACGGTGCGCCTCCATAGAGTTGCGCAGTATTCCCTCCGCCGTGATGCCAACGGCACACTTGTCGATATTGTTGAAGTCAGCTATCAGCTGGCGGCCCCAGCCATAGAAAGCGTCGAGCGTCAGGTCGGTCTTTACCTGTACCTTATATATATTATATAGTAGGCACACCGTCTTCACCTCGTCGGCAGTCTTCAGCGGACAGAGGCTGTCAAACAGGTCGCTGATAGTCGTACACTCAGGCGCACACACCGCACGATTGCCCGCCAGCACGCCGAGATACTCCTTGGCAAAGATGCCCGCCCTGCGGGTGGGCAGCACCAGCGTCACATCCTGCATGCGGTTCTCAAACCTGCGGTACAAATCACTTATTGTATATTCCAGAAATTTCATCCCTAATTTTTATATTCTTTTAGGAGTTACCGCTCCGCTCTGAAGTTACCGCGCTTCGCGCTCTGAAGTTATCGGAGCCTGCGGCTCCTTGGAGTTATCGCGCTTCGCGCTCGACGTTAGTCCTAGGTATTGTCTTTTATCTACTTATATCTACTTCTATCTTTCTTTAACTTCGTTAACTTCTTGTTAATTTCGATTCTGTCACCCCTTCAGGGCTATGTTTTGTTTGTGTCCGTACCGGGGGTTGCCACCCCCGTCTGTTATCTGTCGTGCCTGCGGCACTTTATTCCTAAATGTTTTTCTGTGTTTTTGCTTTCGCTCAGGTAGCAACCTCGCAGAGGTGGATGATGGGGCTGGGGCTTCGCCTGTGAACTTGTTCATGAGGAGAAGCAGACAGGCACTTCATCCGTTAGACGCAGTCTCTACCAGAGCGAAAGGGTTTTTCAGGTTTTTGTTTAATATACTTGAACTCTTAAACTTCTTAAACTTTTTTCTTATTTTTTTTCTCCGCGCAGCGGAGATTTTTCCTTATTTTTGTTATTACTTAACAGTTAAATTTCAATGTTCAATGTTTAACGGTGTCGTCTTTAACTTCGAGCTTGCGCAGCAAGCGTTAACTTCTAGTCCGCTTGCGGGCGTTAACTTCTTTAACTTCTATTATTCTACTCCAACCACCTCCCCGTCCTTGCCATACCACAAGTAGCCCGTCACATGGCCATAGCCCATCTGCCGCAGCAGCGACATATAGCTCTTCACCTGCTCCGAGTACTTGGCGTGGTTGTGCTTGCCAAACTTGAAGTCGAGCACCACCGCCTCGCCATCGCGCACCATCACACGGTCGGGGCGCAGCTCGCGCTTTGGCATAGGCCCACGCTGCTCCTCCGGCAGAGCTTTCCACGCCGTCACCTCGGCATCGTACTCATCCTTGGGGCGCAGCACCGACACCTCGCGCATCACGCGCCACCCACCACCAAACCAGTCGGCCATCTGCGGATTGCGCCAGGCACGCTCCATCTCCTCGCCAATAGCTGCAGCCTCGGCCTGCGACTCGATGATGCCCTTGGTGTAGAAATCGTGAATCACCCTGTCGGTGTCAGCCATGGTGTTGATATGTGCAAAGATATCGTGGCGCAGATTGCCGGCATTGATGCGCGTGCTAATCTTGTCGGCATCCTCCGGACCACGCTGCATGTACGACAGCGACTCCTGCGACTGACGGAAACGGATGGCCTCCTCGCTGCTACAGAAGGAGCAGCTGACTGCCTCCTCGTTATTAAAGTGGTGCTCAAACGGAGTATCATCAACATCCTTATCATCAGCAATGATATCCTTGCTGCCTACAGAGTAGCAGTCATCACCCACGAAGTCACTGACCAGATCTCCCACCGTCTTGGGATTGGCAGCGTCTGCCGACTGCTCCTTGTCAATATATACATACAACTGGTCAGCCGCACGGGTGAGAGCCACATATAGCATATTGAGGTTATCCACCCGCTGGGCATCGCACTCTGCCTCGTAAGCATCCTTATAGTCTGTCTCGACGATGCCCGCAATCACCTGGGCAGGAATAAGCTTGGGCGTGTCCACAGCATCAGACTTGCACACCGGCTCGTGCCAAAGCTTGGAGTCAGCACCGTTCTTCCTTACCAGCTCCCAGTCGCAGAAGGGGATAAACACATATTTGCTTTCCAGTCCCTTTGCACTATGGATGGTCATTATGCGCACTCCCTCGCTGCCAGAGGCAGGTATAGCTTTTTTGTGCAGCTCGTCGTTCCAATACACTAAGAAATCGTTCACGTTGGAGCCATAGCTGTTCACATAGTTGCCCACCTCGTCGATGAAGCTGTTGAGGAATGGCGCGTCGTTGAAACGCAGCCTGTCCTCGCTGTCAAACAAGGTCATCTTAATCACCTTCTCCACCAATTCGTTGAGCGGGAGGCGCATTAAAGACTTATTCAAGCCTTCGAGGGGTACGTCGCACATCTTCAAGTACATACGCGCCATCGCTTCATCAGAGGCTACATACTTAAGCGCATTGACCACCACCTGCACCGAGCGACTGCTTTCGAGTAAGAAACTGTCGTTGGAGCACAGTCTCAGATCATGGGGCTCCTCGCTATTGGCATACCTATTGACCAGATCCTTGGCCTCACTATTCCTACGGACAAGGATAAGGATGTCATTCATCGCAGCCCCCTCCCCTATCAGCGTCCTGATGTCGGCAAACATATCATCCATCATGTACCCTTTCACCACGCTGTGTTTCAACTCCTCCTCGCTGGCGCTGTGCTTATAGCTGTATGTCTTCACCTGCACATAGCCGGCCTCCTTGTCGGCCTTGTTGCAGAAGTCACGGAGGTTAAACGGCAGCGGGTTGCCCTGCTCGTCGGTCTTTGTCTCGCGGTAGATATCGGCAAACTTCTCCGCATATCCGCCCTTGCGGCATAGGTGCTCAAACAAGTTATGGTTAAACTCCACCACCCTCGCCTGACTGCGGAAGTTCTTCGTCAGAGCAATATTCGCTATATAAGACTGTAAGTCACCTCCCAACTCCTCACTCCTAACTCCTAACTCCTCACTCCTAACTCCCAACTCCTCACTCCTAACTCCCAACTCCTCACTCCTAACTCCCAACTCCTCACTCCTAACTCCCAACTCCTCACTCCTAACTCCCAACTCCTCACTCCTAACTCCCAACTCCTCACTCCTAACTCCTAACTCCTCACTCCTAACTCCCAATCTTAGCATAATCCTGTAGTCACCGTTGCGCCAGCGATAGATGCTCTGCTTCACGTCGCCCACGATGAGGGTGGTACCACCGCTGGCAAGCATCTCGTCAATCAGCTGGCGAAACACATCCCACTGGAGCGTAGAGGTGTCCTGAAACTCATCAATCATGATATGGCGGTAGCGTATGCCAGCCTTCTCCAGGATGAAGTCTGCGTCGCCAGGCTTGAGTGCCGACCGCAGCACATACGCCGTTCGCGCCAGCAATATCGTGTTGGCCTCCTCCAGGTTGCGTTTCACGTTCTCATTCACGAAGTTCATCATCGCGAGGTCGTTGAGGTAGCGGCTCGTGATCATGCTCGACAGATAAGCCTTGCGACAGGCCGTCGTCAGCTCCTGCATCCTCAGCAGGATTTCCTGTATCTCAGGGCGCTGCGACACCCTGGCATAGAAATCGGCCGTAGGCAATTTCTCATTATCCCTTTCGCCAAGCCCACGGAAAGCATCATCGTTCTTGGCCTTGCCGTTAAGCGATTTGCCTATCCTGTCAATGAATGAATAGAAGTTCCTGCCGCCGTCTATCTCGTCATGGACTTTGCAGTCCTTCACCCTTTCGTACAGCTTACGCATCTCGTGCACATGGTGGTTCAGCCTCCAGTTGATAGCCTGCTTGTATTTGCTGAGCTTGACGGGGTCTAGCTCTATCTCGTTCTGGTCTTTCAGCACCGTCTCCCTGAGCAGTTCCTTCGTCATAGCTATCAGGTCTCTGCGCACATCCCATCCCTTCTCATCGTCCATGCGCTCATCCAGATAGCTGGCCAGCACCCCGACAGACTCCTTCGAGCCGCCGGTCATCACCTCGTCCACGGCCGTGGACACCACATGGCTGCTGTCCAGTTCCACGCCAAAGTCGGCACCGATGCCCAGCATCTGCGCCATACCCGTAATCAGCTGCTGCAGAAACGCATCGATTGTTGACACGCGCATATCGTCGTAGTCAGCCAGTATATTGTGGTACACCCTCTCCGCCTTCGCAGCCATCGTGGCGTTGTCGGGCTTGTTGCGCATGAAGCTCCGCACCGTGTCGAGGAAGTCATTCACCTCACTCCTAACTCCTAACTCCTCACTCCTAACTCCCAACTCCTCACTCCTAACTCCCAACTCCTCACTCCTAACTCCTAACTCCTCACTCCTCACTCCTAACTCCTCACTCCTAACTCCTAACTCCTCACTCCTAACTTTAGAACTCCTATACAGCCACGAGAGGATTCTCTGCTTCATCTCTGCCGTAGCCTTGTTGGTGAATGTCACCGCCAGTATGTGGCGATACGCCCTGTCATCGGCGCTGTCCATCAGCAGCGCTATATATCGCGCCGCCAGCGTGTAGGTCTTGCCCGTACCTGCCGACGCACTATACACAATCAATCTCTTATCCTTCTCTTCCATATAACATATAATGTGCAGAGTCTATTTCTTTGGTAAAATTACAAAAAAATTCTCAGATAACGGCACCTATTGAAGAAAAAAGAATGATTTCTATGCAATACGGAAAAAAATGATGAACAAAACAACACATAAAGCCGTGCTCCTGACACAGAAGTCAGAGCTTCCACCGCATAACTCCGAGCTCGTTGCGCAGAAGTCAGAAGTCCCGCCGCAGAAGTCAGAACTCCGACAGACAAGCCCCAATCTCGCGTTCACGAGCACGGGGATATTTTCTACGAGAACGGAGGTCTTTTCTACGAGAACGGGGGTATTTTTTCTGTTTTTGCTTTTTGAAAGCATCGGCATCCGCAGGATGGGGCTGCTATCGTCAGAGAGATGGCGGAAGTGAACTTACGGCCATACCCGTGACGATGGCAGAGAAGGGCACATAGTGCCATTCTTTCAAAAAGAGTTTTTAAGGTTTTTGTTATCATTTAACGGTTATTGGTTATTGGTTAACGTTTATCATTCGTGATATCCGTGTGATTCGTGTCCAAAAAAAGCCTGTCCGCGCAATCCTAAAAATATGCTTCACTAAAAGAGAAGATAGGTTACTCTGTGGAAATAATTATCACTCGAAGATGTTCTTCCGCCTCTGGCGTCAATATCAATTGGTATTTCATACACCAAGGATTGTTTTTATCTCATCCATAGAGTAAGCCTTACCCTTTCCGGCTTCCATCTGAGCAATGCCGCGCTCTACACTTTCCATGTTGTCGGCATTGTCAAACCACTCATCATTAGAGGGAGACGGATTGCTACTGACGGTGACGGATATACTCGATGCTTTTGCGATGAGTACAGTCTCGATATATGCCTTCAAACTCTTGCCGCTTGCCACTGCCATCAACGACAACTTCTGCAGGGTATCTACAGGCAGATCGATATTCTTACGCTTTATTGCTGCTGTATGCATAGTATATAGTATATATAATTTGGGTGCAAAGATATAAAATATATATTATATGCACAAGAAAATTACATACTTTTTTCTGCCAATGAGCCGTGAGCGTTAGCTCCTTGGCATAGTCGCTGCGTGTGGCGCGAGCTTGCTTGCAGCCAGACGCAGAGGCTGCGGCAAGAAACGTATGCAATACGTGGCTCATTGGAGTTTTTCAGGTTTTTGTTTTCGTT
>JAFTAJ010000013.1 GCA_017458585.1 Bacteroidaceae bacterium | reverse complement strand
TACTGCCACTGAGATGGCGTCCTTCATCTTAACGGTGTAGTCACCGTCGCCAAGATCGCTACCGTCGAAGTAAACGGTGATGATGGCACCCTCGGTCTCCTTGAAGTCGCGAGTCTTGCTGTCAGCGATGGAGATGAAGAAACCGTCGGCTCCGTGCTCCTCAGTACCTGCGGCAAGCATCGGGGCGTGACCCTTGGTCCAGCGGGTACCCGGATCATAAACGAAGTCTTCGTCCTCCTCGTCGTATACGAACTTCTTAACGTCAACGGGAGCAACGAGGGTTGCCTCAACTGCGGTGATACCGTTGGTCGGGTTGGTGAGGTAGAGGGTTACGGGAATCTTAGCGAGATCATCAGTGCTCTCAACGAGGATAGTCAGTACGTTGTCACTTCCGTCGATGGTCTCGGCCTGAGGAATCTGGGCATAAGCCTTGTTAACGAACATAGCAGCTGCTGCTACTAAGCAAAGAGTAAAAATTTTTCTCATGATTTTGTTATTTAAAAGTTATACGTTTACGTAAATAGACACTATCTCCTTACGAGATTTGTGGCAAAGTTATAACATTTTTCTTATTCTCCACAAGTTTTGGACAAAAAAAATACATGAAAAAGCAAAAAAAAGTGTTTTTTTTTCGTTTTCCGCTAAAGATGGGGTTCTTTTTTCTCTATTTTGCGTTTTTTGGTGTACAAAAGATTTTCCTTATTTAATAATAAAGTAGTAGTCCTGCGACTGCGGAAAGAAGAATCATTCTTATTGGGTTAATCTTGAAAAAGAAAGTGCCTACGAAGGCTGCTACAGAAAGGAAGATGCTTATGCAAAACTGCCACATATTCTCAGAGGGCGAACTGAAATTGTCTTTTGTGAGCAACACCAGCACAGCTGCCAAGAGCAGTCCGACTACGGTAGGACGCAAGGCCTGGAATATAGTCTTTGTCACCGCATGCTCACGATAGTGTTTGAGGACCTTGAGGACAAGCAGCACTAACAAAAAAGAAGGCAATACCACAGCCGTGGTGGCAACAAGGCTTCCTACCACGCCCATAGCAGCAGGATAGCCTTCGTTGACTGTGGACATATAGCCGACATAGGTGGCAGAGTTAATGCCAATAGGGCCTGGCGTGGACTGGCTGATAGCAACAATGTCGGCGAACTGCGATGTGGTAAGCCATTGGTGCGCTGTAACCACTTCACCCTGTATCATCGACAGCATAGCGTAGCCTCCACCGAAACCGAAAAGGCCTATCTTGAAGAAAACGTAGAAGAGTTCTAGAAATAACATACGTCAGTCCTCCTTGAAATAACGGCCATAGATAAAAGCTCCTACAGCAACGGCAATGATGACATATACAGGTGAAATACCCACAAGGGCAATGACCGCAGCCACCAACAGCGGGAACCACACATTAGACGGAGTTATGCGCGCAGCCTTGCCCAACTTGACGCATGGTACTGCTATCAGCGCCACTACGGCAGGACGCACGCCCTTGAAGATGGCCTCAATGACCTTGTTGTCGGCAAAGGCTATGAAAAACATGGCCACCAATAATATAATAATAAAGCTCGGCAACACTACACCCGCTGCCAAAGCCAAGCTTCCACGCAGCCCTCGCAATCGCTGTCCGATATAAATACTGAAGTTGACGGCAAAGACACCCGGCAAAGCCTGTGACAAGGACATCAAATCGAGAAACTCCTCTTTCTCCATCCACTTATGACGCTCCACCACCTCCCTCTCAATAAGCGGAATCATGGCATAGCCACCACCGATAGTAAAAAGGCCAATCTTAAGAAAGGTGACAAATCCGTGGAAAATAGAGAATTGAGTCATGTATGGGGGATTTAACGGGCGGAATCTTTCTCTTGAGGAGTGGCATTCTTCTCTTGAGTAGTGGCTTTCTTCTCTTGAGTAGTGGCTTTCTTCTCTTGGGGAGTAGCATTCTTCTCTTGAGGAGTAGCCTGAGATTTGTTTTCTTTTTTCTCAGGTCTTTCCGCTGGAGAGGGTTTTGCTTCCTTGGGAGTTACCACTTCGTCTTTTTGTTCTGTAGGTTTTGCAGGTTCGGCGGACTCGTCAACCTTTTCGGTCTTAGCTTTTTCAGCCTTGTCTTCGGCTTTCTTTACCGCTGTAGTGTCAAGATTGCCTTGCTTGTCGAGCAAACCATAGGTAGTCTTGAGTACGGAGAACTCCGTGCGTCTGTTAAGAGCATTGCACGAATCCTGTTGTTCAGGCGTGAAGGTCTTGATATACTCTACAGTGAGGGTGTCGCCCGCATTGAGGAAGGGATAACGCTCTGCAAACTTTTTGGTAATAATCTTCGGGCGACTCTTACCATAGCCCTTGGCAACAACGCGTTCCTTCTCTATGCCATGAGTAATGAGATAGTTGACCACCGACTCTGCACGCGCCTGGCTAAGTTTGACATTATACTCATCAGAGCCACGGTAGTCGCAGTGGGACGACAACTCGATAGCAATACTCGGGTTCTGCTTTAGCAAGCCAACGAGACCCTCGAGTGCAGGAATAGATTGCGGAGTAATGGTTGCCTTGTCAAATTCATAGAACACATTGCGCACCAATACGGGAATGTTCAGTGATGGCAGTGGGAACTGCAGCACATACTGCTCAGACTCCAAAGCAGGCTCAACAGAGAGTTCCTGCTTATAGTTCATATAGCCTTCGCAGGTGGCAAGGAAGAGGTAGCGGACATTAGGCTTAATCTCTACCTCAAACGAGCCGTCGAGCTGCAGGAGCACCTTAGTGTTAGTGCCATCATCGCCCACCATATAGACTACACTGGCGGGAAGTTCATAGCCATCCTGCTCATAAACCCATCCCTTAACCGTCTGCACCACCTCGGGGCAGAAGAAACTATAGATATTATCCCAGCCCTTGCGGTTAGCACGATTGGAAGCAAAATAACCTTGATTGAGTTCACCATTGAAAGTCATGCCGAAATCGTCGCCATTGGAATTGACGGGATAAGGCATGTGGAGAACTTCCCAGTCATTAGCGAGAGAGTCGTACCTCGCCCTATAGATATCGAGACCGCCCATGCCGCCACGTCCATTGGACGAGAAGTAAAGATCGCCGTTGGGTCGGAAGGTAGGAAACATCTCATCACCCTCAGTATTGATAGAAGGGCCAAGGTTCTCTATGGCTCCGAAGCTACCCCCACTTATCGGGGCGCGCCAGAGGTCTAGGCCGCCCATACCACCCGGCATATCAGAGACGAAATAGAGGTAGCCATTGGGCGACACGGCAGGATGAGCATACGACGAAAGAGTATCCTTGGCCAACTCGCAGAGCCTGGCCTCACCCCATGATGCATCGCTGCGTTGAGCACTATAGATTTCACCCATGCGGGGATAGTTAGCATCCCATCGACAACGCGTGAAGTACATTGTTGTACCATCGGCAGAGAAAGCTGGAGTTCCCTCGTCGTATTTAGAGTTGACGCTCTCCGCCACAGCTTCGTAGCGTTTCCAGCGACCCTTATCGTCTTTTTGCATAAAGAAGATATCGCCATGCTTCATGCCCGTAACGCCGTTCACATCATCGCCATTGCAGTCGCGGCGCGTAGAAGAGAAATATATATCCTCGCCATTGAAAGCCGGCGAGAAATCGGCATAGTTGGAATTGAAGTTTTTGTCCATCTTCACTGTATAAGCAGAGCCACGCTCCTTGATGGCTGGCGCATCTGCACACGATTCCAGTCCCATGAGCGAAAGTTTGTGATTGGGATGCTTCTCAAGAAAAAGATGGTAATCCTTGGCCGCCTGCTTATACTCCTTGTTGTAACGCTCCATCTCAGCCAGATAGAAATGAGTTAGAGTGTCAGTATATTTAAAGCGCACCGCATTGCGATAAGCAGCCTGCGCCTTGGCATAATAGTTCATCTTGCGGTTTGCCTCAGCTACTTTATAAGCAATCATTCCCTTCTTCTCCTTATCATTGGAGGGAGTCTTTGCATATGCTTTGGCATACTCCAGGGAGGCCTCATAGTACTCACCTATGGCCCAATACTGGTCACCTTTCTTTAGATTCTTGTCAGAATTACACGAGGCAGCCATTACTACCACGACAATCACCGCGGCAGCAAGACGCATTATGTCTCTGAAATCTTTCATACTATTAAATAACTCAAAAAGAGCGCAATTATTGTTTGCGCCCCTTTTTAGTTTTCACTTCCTCCGGCACTACCGTAACGCGGCGGTTTGTAGTGTCAGCCTTAACTTGAGCAACGATATCGCAGACCATCTGTTTTATTTCGCTTATAAAAACCGCAGCATCGTAGGTCTTGCGCTCTATGTCGCGCAGTTTCTTTTCCCATCGACCCGTAAGTTCTGCACTCTTGAGCAGATCTTCGTGAATGATGTCGATGAGTTCGCAGCCAGTAGCTGTAGCATAGAGACTCTTACGCTCCATTCGTATGTATCGACGTCGGAATAGAGTCTGGATGATTGCCGCGCGAGTAGAAGGACGTCCTATGCCGTTTTCTTTCATTGCATCACGCAACTCCTCATCCTCCACCGTCTTGCCCGCAGTCTCCATTGCTCTAAGCAATGTTGCCTCAGTATAAGGCTTAGGCGGAGTAGTCATCTTCTTGGTAAGCTGTGGCTCGTGGGGACCACTCTCGCCCTTACTGAAGTCGGGAAGGAGTCGCTCCTCGGTTTTTTGCTGGTCGTCGGAATTCTGCTGATCGTCGTCGTCCTCGGAGTCTTTGCGGTCCTTTTTGTATACCACTCTCCAGCCTTCTTCAATGATATGTTTGCCCTGTACCTTAAAGGGTACCTCGCCGCTTTCGCCCTCCACAGTAGTGGTATCAAAGACACAATCATCGTAGAAAACAGAAATAAACCTGCGTGCCACCAGGTCGAAGACCTTGCGTTCTGCGTCTGTGAGGTTCTGCACAGCTACGCCAGTGGGGATTATTGCGTGATGGTCAGTGACCTTGGAAGAGTTGAATACTTTCGTGCTCTTCTTGAGTTTCTTGCCACGCAGCGGAGCCATCAGTTCCGAGTAGAGGCCAGAGATTCCCTTGAGAATCTGCGGGCACTTGGGATAGATATCATCACTAAGGTAAGTGGTGTCCACACGCGGGTAGGTTGTAGCGTGCTTCTCGTAGAGACTCTGGATGAGATTAAGAGTTATGTCGGCAGAATAACTAAACTTCTTGTTGCACTCCACCTGAAGTGAGGTAAGGTCGTAAAGCTTTGGAGGAGCCTCCTTGCCACGTTTCGTTGCCACGGATGTTATCGTAAAGGGCTTACCTGTGATTTGCCCCAATGCTTTCTGGGCTTCTTCCTCTTGCAGAAACTTTCCTTTCTGCGCAGTAAAGAGAACGTCGCGATACATCGTGGCCAATACCCAATAAGGTTCGGGCACGAAATTCTCTATCTCGCGTTGGCGCTTGACGATAAGAGCAAGCGTTGGTGTCTGTACACGTCCCACCGAGAGTGGCGGAGCCTTCATCTCTCGGCGCCCATACTTCAAAGTATAGAGGCGAGTGGCGTTCATGCCAAGCACCCAGTCACCTATTGCTCGACACAGACCAGCCATATAAAGAGAATCTCTATTGCTGGCAGGTTCGAGATTCTGAAAGCCTTCACGGATAGACTCCTCAGTAAGAGAAGATATCCATAATCGCTTCACGGGGCAACTGATGCCCACCTTTTGCATTACCCAACGCTGTATCAGTTCACCCTCCTGGCCGGCATCACCGCAGTTGACGATATACTCGGCCTGCTTCATGAGAGTCTCAATGGTATGGAACTGCTTCTGTACACCATCATCCTGCTTCAGTCTGATGCCGAAGGGACTTGGCAGCATAGGCAATTGACCCAGATTCCATTGGCGCCACTGCGGATAGTAATCCTCAGGGTATTTCAACTCGCAAAGATGGCCGAACGTCCAAGTGACTTGATAACCATTACCCTCGAGATAGCCATCATATTGGTTGGTGGCACCAAGCAGGCGTGCAATATCACGAGCTACGGATGGTTTTTCGGCAATACAAACTACCATAGGTGTTAGTATTAGGAATTAGGAGTTAATCTATATTGCATTGTTTCGCGGTCGAACTCGATGCCGTCGCCCTTGAAGAGGAAATCTATCTTTCCCTCGCTAGCAAGGACAGCGGGCTCGCCCTCGCAGAGATTCTGGTTCTCCAAAAGCCATAGCCTATCGGCTATCTGGAGAGCCAGTTCAATGTCGTGGATAGACAAAAGCACTGATTTGCCATGTTCGTGCGCAACCTTACTCAGCAGGCGGAGCACCCACACCTTGCTTGGGAAATCGAGAAAAGCTACGGGTTCGTCGAGCAATATCACATCTGTGTCTTGAGCCAGAGCCTTCGCTATCATCAGTTTTTGCCTCTCGCCATCACTGAGCGAATGGAGGCGACGCTGGCGGAAATCAGACATCCCGACCATCTCCAAAGCCTCCTCCACAAGGTGCACATCTTTCTTGGACAGTGAGCCCCAATAACCAGTGTAAGGCATACGCCCCATACCTACCAGTTCGTAAGCGGTAAGGGTCTGCTCTGGTATCTCGTCGGTAAGCACCACGCTCACAAGGCGGGCCAGTTCCTTCACGTCATAATCCTGGATTGCACGGCCATTAAGTTCAATCTGTCCATTGATGGCAGGCTGAATACCGGCTAGGGTACGCAAGAGTGTGGATTTGCCCGCACCATTAACGCCAATAAGACATGTGAGCACACCACGGGCAAGCCGGGTATCCATATTGCGTAGCAGCACCTTCTGCCCTGCCACATCATGGCCACGGCCAGCACCTGCGTTATAGCCCGTGGATAGATTCTCTATCTTATAAGTATAGTTCTCTGGGACACTTGGTTTCATAATTGTCTGCAAAGTTAGCAATTTATTTTTAGCCACCACCCCTAGGCAGCACAAAAAAACCCCGTGAGCTCACACTCACGGGGTAACTGATGAAAAAGAAAACTACTTACCTTACGGCCAAACTTAAATACAGATTACTTAGATTAGTCAAGAATCTTAAGTATCTGAGCTTTGAATCTTGGGCTAGCTGATCCCTCGCCACCAACGATGGCAGTGTAGATAGCCACCACGTCAGCGGTATTGACGCTGCCGTCACCATTAACGTCAGCAGCCTCACGAGCGAAGCCACTCTCTGAGCCCTTCTCGATGAAGGTGTAGACTGCTACTACATCAGCAGTATTCTTCAAGCCGTCGCCATTAACGTCGGCGGGCTCCTTTACTTCCTCCATCTTAGGCATATCAGTGATAAGCAGGACGAGGTCTGTCTCCACGCCGGTAACCTCCTTCTTGTAGGTGGAAGGATCAATCACACCAGTCTGGTCATCGAATCCAGAACCTGTCTCGCCCACAGCAATAAACTTCTTGCCTGTAGAGATAGCGGTGCCATAAGCGCACTTCTCACCATGGAGGGCGCCGTGAATACCATTGGCTGTCATATCGTAGGAGTGGTCAACGATGTCAGTGGGGAACGGGATAAGGAGATCGCGAGGCTCGCATTCCACTTCCTCGTCGGTGGTACCCAGCACGATGATGCAGGGCTCACCAGCCTTGAACTCGTCCTTCTGGTAGAGCTCTACCTTGGTGATGAGATTACCCTCTCCGTCTTCCTCCTGAGAGATCTTGCGAACAGCATAGGTAACAACATCATCGTTGTAATCAGCAAGATTGCTCACATTGTATGGCACAGCCATAACATCAATCAGATTGTTAGCGAAGTCGCTAATGGAGATAGCCTCTTGCTCTTCGGGATCAATCTCGATGAAGGTCCAAGCCGAAGCGGGAGCCTCCACATGGCATACAACGTCGGCCTCATAGCCCTCGGGCCATAGGCACATATTGTCCCTATTCTTAGAAGTGTGGGGATAGAGGCGGAACTGTGCGTTGCCAGAGTATGCTACATTGTAGGGCACGGGCTCCTGGCTGACGGGCAGGTTGATATTCTCGCCTGCAAAGTCGCCAAGATAGTAACCGGTGTACAGATTCTGGATAGCATAGTCCTCGGTTCCCTCAATGGGCACAAAGCGCCACATAGCCCTCGGGTCGTTGTCGGCATTGAGAGTCATGCTGCTCTTGTCAAACAGTCCCCACTTGACAGAGGTGCTGGTATTGTACTTATTTCTTACATAGATAGCGCTTCCGCCGCAGAAAGCATCCTCTGCGCCCTCGTCGCCAAAGCGTTCCTCATCGAGATTGGTGATAAAGTACCACTTGCCAACCTCGAAACTCTTGATGCCAGCGAGGAAAGCGTCCCTTGCCTCCTTGACAGCGTTGGTAGCTTCACGCACTGCTACGACGGAGATAGGAGTAGTGAAGGCGTTATTGCGAGCATCGGTGATAGCAGTTTGCAGAGCAGTCTGCAGGCTCTCATCGGAGAGCTGGCCCATTTCATCGCCAACAATTACGCCGTCAAGCAGAATTTCGCTCTCTGCGATGAGCTGGCTCAACTCAGTGGTGTCAGCATAAAGTTTCTTAACGGCAGCCAAAGCGTCAGTCAGAGTCTGGATGTTCTCCTTGGTAGCAGCGTTAGCCTCTACTACGGGAACCATCTCTTCTATTGTTGCCTTCAGAGCGTCAGCGACGTCCTTCATACCATCGGTGGTGTAGTACTGCGAAGATTCGGTGTCCTCCATTACCTTGTAAAGCTGGAATTCAGATACTGTGAAGTAGTCACCTCCAGTAGCATTGGTAATCACCTCATAACGCAGATACTTGTACTCTCCGCCGAGACTAAACACTTGTGTGGCAGGCAACTCCAGTGCACCCATCTTAGCAGTGCCCACGAAGTCCCACTTGGCATCTTCGCCATTGCTATTAGCAGCGTACAGGTTCACCTCGTCGGGACGCTCGTTGGCACCCCATTGGTGCTGGTTAGCATTGCCATATTGACCGGAAGCGCAACGAGCATTGTAGCTAACGGCTACAGCACTAACCGGTGTATTGCTGATATCAACCTCAATGTAGCCAGCACCCTGCATATAGGTGGAGTCAAGGTCATCGATAAGGAACATATAGTTGTCGGAGCCATCGATGCCCTGTCCTCTGATGGTAGAGAATGTAATCTGGTTGCCGTCCACAGCGGGTTCCTTCGGGCCGCCACCACCAGCTATAGTGATAAGAGCGTTGTCCTTGTCAACATTATAGTTGAACAGCTTGCCATACGCCTCGCGGCTCTCCTGAATAAGCTCGTCGAGTTCTTCGGTGAGTTCCTTCTGTGCCTTGATGGGAGTCAAGGTCTCCATCAACTCGTCGGATACGGGACGGATGTACCACAGGTTGGTATGCTGGTCAAAGATGTAAGCCTTGTCGCCGTCGATTGTGGTACGCCCCCAGGCAGCCAGTTTACCGCTGACTTTCTCGCCATTGCCGCTGCCGCCAAACGGGCTCTTACCATTAGAGTTGCCAGGGTAGCTCTGGCCTGGATCAGTCCACAGCCACATACCTTCGACCTCCATAGTGAAGCGCTGGTAGTAGCTCTTGCCGTAGATGAGCGGTGTGGTGGCGCTGGTGCCAGTCCATGCCTCTATCTCACCGGCATACATATCGGAGAAGAAGTGCTGGAGGTAGAACATATTCTCGTCGCCCTGCGGCTCGATGTAGAAGACAAAGTCACCATCTTTAGGATCAAAGGTCTTCCACTCCATCTTATTGGTAGTGAGGTTGGGAAATGCAGCCTTCTCTACGCCCTGCACATTGAGGAATTCGTCATAGGCGCTGACGAGATAGTAGTAGCCTGCAGTGAGAGGAATGACAGCAGCCTCGCAGTCGAGCCTAGCTTTCTTCAGTCTTGCAATCATATCGTCGATCTCCTCGTCACCAGCACTGGTAACCAGCATAATGACAGCTTCCTGCATAGTCTGATTGTAGAGATCGGCAGCTTCCTGCTCATAGTATCCAGGAGTGGTGCCACCAACAGGAGCGAAGTCAGCATACATATCAATGACAGCCTCAAGGTCACCCATCTTATCGTTGATGTATTCTGCCTTGAATACATTCCACTGGTTACACATATTCAAGCCAGTGAAGCTGATGGTGCCCCAATAGCAGGTCATGTAGCTCCATCCCTTTTCGTCTTTGGCATAGAAAAGGCCGACGGACTTATCGTTAACCTGCCAGTCGGGATCGGGATACTGACCGTTATCGCCGTTATATCCCCAGTTAACAATCTTGTCGCCGCTCTCGCCATCCTTCAGTTCGTTGCCATTGGGAGTCCAAGCGACACAGTTGGAGAACGGGATGTCTTCGGCGCAACTTGGGAAGAAGATGTTGGCGGCTTTGTCAATCTCGTTGGTAGTGCTGAACGGAGAACTGTATCCACCGTTGGCAACAACGTAGAGACCAGAGGAGAGGTGTCTGAGATAGAACGTCTTGCCTTCCTCGTAGCGAAGATCGGCGGGACCTTCTTCCAGAACCCAAGCGTTTTCTTCGTTGATCATACCGGCTTCGCCCAATTTACCCGTCTTTTTCTGGGGATCAATTGTCAGATACTGGCCGGCAAACAGTTTGCTCGCCACATACTCCAAGATTATAGTGTCGCCATCCTTGAGGTCAGCAGAAGCGAGTTGCTCGCCAAGGACATACTTGGCGGAAACACTACTACTCATTGCGCCGACAAGCGCAAGAGCAAAGAAAAGTAAAAATTTCTTCATACCTTTTTGTTTTTATAAAGTTATTAGAAAGATACTTGTTTTATAAAGCCACGCAAAGGTAAACATTATTTTTCATACATGTATTATTTTCATACATATTTCCCTCCTTGCTGCTTTTTATGACGTTTTTTTGAGCCAAAAACTCTTGCGTGCGCGTGCGTGCGTACTTTTATTATATATTAATATATTTATACTTCAAAAGAGTGGCGGCTTTAGTTCTACCGAAGGCGGGCTTATTCTCCAACTAAGGGCGCCTTTCATGTTCAGAGGGGGGTCAGAATTGTTGTTTTGGAGCCGTTTTTTGCAACGAAGGGCGCGTAAGTTGCGACAAGGTGTGGGGTGGTGTCCAACAAAGGCCGCTTTAGTTGCGGCAAAGGCCGCGTAAGATTTGGCAAGGGGCGCGTTAGTTGTGGACAAAGGCCGCGTAAGATTTGAGAAGGGGCGCGTAAGATTTGACTAAGGGCGCGTAAGATTTGGCACACCCCCTCCCCCTGCGGGGACTCCCCCTAGCTTTGAAGTGCACCCAAAAAGTTGGACACAAAACCTAAGAGGAGGAAAGCTATATGCGACATTCATTAGAAGAGAAACTTAGTGTTGTCAGAGATGTACTCTCTGGCAAGGGTTTGAAGCCTACATGCCGCGCG
>JAFTAJ010000012.1 GCA_017458585.1 Bacteroidaceae bacterium | reverse complement strand
AATTATCGGAGCCAACTCTGTTGTTGCCTCAGACATTCCTCCATACGCTGTTGCCGTGGGAAATCCCTGCCGAGTGGTCAGGATGCGTTTTGACGACGAATTCATCGCCTTTCTGCTGCAACTGAAATGGTGGGATTGGGATATAAAGAAGATTGAGGCAAATCTCAAAGCCTTGACAAGTGGTGATTTGTCATTAATCAAAGAGATTAAAGATTAGTTTTACATATATGGTTATACTGATAACAGGTGCTTCACATACGGGTAAGACGCTTCTTGCACAGCGTATGCTTGAGAAATACAAGTATCCATATCTGTCGATAGATCACTTGAAAATGGGTATGATCCGAAGCTGTAAGACAAATCTTACTCCGGAAGACGACGATGCCCTTACGGATGAGCTTTGGCCGATTGTGCGTGAAATGATAAAGACAGCAATTGAGAATCATCAGAATCTCATTGTGGAAGGTGGCTACATTCCCATCAACTGGAAGGATAGTTTTCGTGAACAGTATTTAGACTCCATCCGCTTTATTTGTCTCGCCTTCTCTGATGAATACATTGACACTCACTTCGATGAAATAAGAGAACATCGTTCTGATATCGAGGCTCGGCAAGATGACGGCAATTGCACCATAGCGAGTCTGAAGGATGACAATAGGAGGTACATTGATGGTTTTAAGACTGCAGGAGAAAAGGTCTTTTTAATAAAAACTGACTATGAACAAATGATACAGTCTATTTTAGACTTATAAATTCCAATTTATGCGTGAAGTTAATCCAAAAGACACAAATCGGGCGCAGGCATTCGAGATGTGGATGAAGTCGCCCATGCCGATGGTCACACTCACCAAGACATTCGATGTAACACGGCTCTACAAGGTTAGTCGGCGGCGAGGAATAAAGTTTAACATGCTGCTCTGCTGGTGCATCGGCAAAGCGGCTAGCCATACCAAAGAGTTCTACTTGCTGCCCGAGCAAGGGAAACTATATAAGTATGACCGCCTCGCTATCAACGTCATAGTAAACAATAAAGAAAGCGGCATCAACTCATGCGACATTCCCTTCACACTCGATTTGGAACAGTTCTGTGCCGATTATATGAGTCTGACACAAGCCGTCTGCATGTCCTGCAAGAACTCATACACAAATGACGCAATGGTAATTGGCACATCGGCTATGGTTGAAACAGAACTCGACAGCATTGTCAATCAATATACCGACCTATTCTGCAACCCAATGCTCTTATGGGGCCGCTATCGCAAAGGATGGCTCAAAACCACATTGCCCATTTCCTTCCAATTTCACCACACACAGATGGACGGTGCTCAAGCAGGACAGTTCCTGGCCCATCTTTCTTCCCTCCTTTCTTCCCCACTTCCCTTTGGGAGGGATAGAGGATAGGCCTGGACAGGGGTAGGCTCCTTAAGCAATCTAGTAATAACAATAATATGAAAAAAGTAATTGTCATCTCCACGAGCCTCCGGCACGGCTCGAACAGCGATATGCTCGCTGACAAGTTTGCTCAAGGCGCAAAGGCTGCCGGAAACGAAGTCGAGAAGATTTCTCTCGTTGGTAAGAACATCCAGTTCTGCAAAGGCTGCTTTGGATGCCAGAAACTGGGACGGTGTGTCATCAACGATGACGTTAACGACATCATGGCAAAGGTATTGAAGGCCGATGTGGTATGCTGGGCCACTCCCATCTACTATTATGAGATGAGTGGTCAGATGAAGACGCTCATCGACCGCATGAACGCTATGTACCCCTTAGACTATCAGTTCCGCGATGTATATATGCTGACAACGGCTGCAGAGAACGAAGAGCAGACACCGAAGCGAGCAGAAACAGGCCTGACAGGTTGGATTGACTGCTATCCCAAGTGTCGCCTGGCAGGAAGCTTGTTCTGCGGAGGTGTGAACGACCCTCGCGAGATAGAGAGCAATCCCAAGCTGCAAGAAGCTTTCGATTTAGGTAAGCGTATTGGCTAAGACTCAAATAAAACAATTATTGATTATGAAGATAAAAAACATCTTGCTTTTCGCAGCAGTAACAACAGCTATCCTGACCGGTTGCAACAATAAAGAAAGTAAGGTCGAATCAGCAGATTTCGTGGATGATGTCAAGACAGCTCTTGCCAATAGTGGGCGAATCGACCTAAGCAAACTGCAATGGACGAGGGAGCCGGCGGGAGTTGACCTAAAAGGAGATACCATCCGTATTACGACAGCTCCGCATACCGACCTATGGCAGCGTACCTATTATCACTTCCAGAACGACAACGCGCCTGTGTTGCAGATGAAAACACGCGAGAAGTTCTTCAGTTTCGTAGTTAAGACCGACTTCACGCAGAGTCATCATCGCTTTGACCAATGTGGCATCGTGATGTATCTCGACAGTGAGAATTGGCTGAAAGGCTCTGTTGAGTACGAGAACGAGGAGTTCCAGCATCTCGGCAGCGTAGCCACCAACAACGGCTATTCCGACTGGGCCACGACAGCCATTCCTGTCGACGTAAAGACCATGTGGTACCGATTCTCCCGACGTGAGGATGACTACTGCATAGAATGCTCTACCGATGGGGTGGAGTTCAGTCAGATGCGCGTCTGCCATATGTACGCAGCTGCCGATGAAATCCAGTTTGGCATCTATGCCTGTTCGCCTGAGGAATCATCATTCACAGCCCTCTTCTCTGACATGAAGATTACCGAATGTGCATGGAAGGCACATGGCGGCCAGCAGCCGGACAAAGAATAACCGATAAAAAAGTACGACAATGAAGAAGATTGTTATTATTGACGGTGGCCCAAGGAAGAAATTCAATACGGCTGCCATGTGTGAAAAAGTTGCAGCAGGAGTCCGCTCTGTTGGAGTCGAGGCAAAAATTATACGCCTCTATGATATGGACTACAAGGGCTGCATGTCGTGCATGGCATGTAAGGTAAAAGGGAAAGCATCAAATATCTGCAAATTCAAAGATGCCCTAACCCCGGTTCTGGAAGAGATAGCAGCAGCTGATGGCCTGGCTCTGGGCTCGCCTATTTACTTTGGCGACGTGACGGGACAGATGCGAACCTTCCTGGAGCGATTGGCCTTCCCCTGGCTCTCATATAACGACTACAGTATGACAGCCCCGAAGCAGATGCCCGTACTGCTAATCGAAACGATGAACGGAACGCCTGAAAGGAACAATAGCCAGGGCTACGGCTCTATGGAGTATTGTATCACCGCCGCTCTCGGTCAGCCCGATCGCCTCATTGCCTACAACACTTATCAGGTAAAAAACTACGACCGCTATGAACTTGCAGGATTCTCCGAAGAGGCAAAGCGACAGTGGCGCGACCTCCACTGGGAAGATGACTTGCAGAAAGCCTATGTCGCCGGCAAACAGATGGCGGAGAAGATTATCGGGCAAATCGGGATCTAGAAATAACCATATACAACAAATCAGCCCGCATTCAGTAAGGCGGGCTGATTTGTTTCAATTGTCACTAGTCAACAGTTCCGCCATGCGGAGATCTGATGGAGTGGTAATCTTTATATTCTCACGATTGCCTGGAATGATTTGAATAGCGTGGCCCAGCGCTTCCACCACCGACGCATCGTCAGTAAACGACTCGCGGTAAAGCTGGGCGTAGGCCTGGCGCAACAATGAGAGGGAGAAGACCTGCGGAGTCTGCACCAGCATCACATTATTGCGATTGACCGCCACACTGCGACCACTGCCATCCACCAAGCGTACAGACTCCACCGACGGCAGAGCAGGCACCACTGCCCCACTCTGCCGAGCCTCAGCAAATGCATGGCGTATCACCTCCACGCTGACCAACGGACGCACTGCATCGTGGACGGCAACAACATCATCTGCCGACTCAGAACTGATGGCAGCAAGGCCATTCTTAACACTATGATAGCGCTCAGTGCCGCCGAGAGCAATCTGGCAATCCACGCGGAAGTCATGCTCCTTGCAGAGCCGTTTCCACATCTCCACATAGTCGGGATGAAGCACAATGACTATATGGACATCAGGCAGCGCCTCTACAAAACAGTCAATAGTACGCATCACTATCGGCCTGCCACCCAGCAGCATAAACTGCTTAGGCACATCACCGCCCATACGCAGTCCCTGGCCGCCGGCTACTAAAATAAGATAATTACTCAATTCTTCAGTTCTTCAATGTTCAATGCTCAATATTCAATACTCAATGCTCAATGCTCAATGTTCAATGCTCAATGCTAAACAAGCATCCCATCAGCCACCTGCTGCGCCGTTTCCTCATCGGCTATAGCAGCAAGCAGAGCCAATGCGAAGGGCAGTGCCGACGACGGGCCGTTGCCAGTGATGATATTGCCATCGCGCTGTACACGAGTGGCAGTATAGGCAGCGCCCTGCAGCTTGTCCTCAAAGCCAGGATAGCAGGTAGCCTTCTTGCCCTTGAGCACACCGAGCTCTCCCAGCACATACGGTGCAGCGCAGATAGCACCCACCAGTTTGCTTGAAGCCACGAAAGACTCCACGGCATCACACACTACCGACGACTTGCGCAGATTGAGCGCACCAGGCATTCCGCCTGGCAGCACAACCATATCGGCATCAGTCACGTCATACTCATTGTCGGCATCAGCCAACACCTCCACCTCATGGGCACCAAGCACATAAGGGTCTTCGGTTACAGACACAGTGGTCACCTCCACTCCGCCGCGACGAAGCACATCAACCACGGTCAGGGCCTCTATTTCTTCAAAGCCCTCAGCGAGAAACACAATTGCTTTTTTCATGCCTAATAATTCTTTAATTTTTCAACTTTTCAATTTTTTAATTATGTCTAGCTTAGCTTCTCCAGGTAGCGCGCTATCGTTTCCTTCAGTCCAAAATAGAGAGCATCGCATATCAATGCGTGGCCTATGCTCACCTCGTCAGTCCAAGGAATCCGCTCATGGTAGAATCCCAGGTTCTCAAGGCTCAGGTCGTGCCCTGCATTGAGGCCCAGTCCCAGCTCGCGAGCCACATGGGCCGCCTCCACATAGGGCGCAATAGCTGCCTCACGGTCGACAGCATAGCCGGCAGCATAAGGCTCGGTGTAAAGCTCCACCCTGTCTGCCCCGGCAGCGGCAGCAGCCTCCACCATCCTCGGCTCAGCTGCCACAAAGATAGAAGTCCTGATGCCAGCCTCCTTAAACGGCGCCACCACATCGGTGAGGAAATCCTGATGGCTCACAGCATCCCAGCCTGTGTTGGAAGTAATCTGGGCAGGCAAGTCAGGCACCAGCGTAACCTGTGCAGGCTTAACATCCAGCACCAATTGGCAGAAATCCTCCGAGGGATAGCCCTCGATATTAAACTCCGTGTGCAACACAGGCTTGAGAGCATACACATCCGAGCGGCGTATATGCCTCTCGTCAGGACGCGGATGCACAGTGATACCCTGGGCTCCAAAACGCTCACAGTCCAGTGCCACTCCAACCACATCAGGGTTGTTACCACCGCGGGCATTGCGCAGCGTAGCCACCTTATTTATATTAACACTTAGCTTTGTCATATTATTTGCCCATTTTATGTCAACAAACCAAAGTTTTCACTTATTGAGTGCAAAAATACCAAAAAACTCCTTACTCCTTACTTCTTTTATCTACTTTTATCTACATTTATCTCCTTTTACCTACTTTTACCTACTTCTATCTACTTTTTTTATTACTTTTGCTGAAAAATATATTAATTGTGAGCAAGCTAAACAAAACATTTGCCATCTTCGGCAACAAATTCCAGGCAGAGAAGTCCGCCAACATCAAGCAGGTGCTGCAGAGCATCGCTGCCACTGGCAGCCGTATCATCATTGAGCAAGACTTTGCGGAGTTCCTGCGCCGCCATGTCGATATCAGTCGCATCACCTTTGAGCAGGCACCCCATCAAGACATCGCCGCAGACTTCGCCGTCAGCATAGGCGGTGACGGCACCTTCCTCAGCACGGCACAGCTTGTGGGCGACCGCCGCATGCCCATCATAGGCATCAACACCGGGCGCCTCGGTTTCATCAGCGACATACTGCCACAAGATGCCGACAACATACTCCGCGACATCGCCGAGGGCAACTACAAGATAGAAGAGCGTTCGCTGCTCCAAGTGGACGAGGTGTCCCCCACGGGCGGAGATCTGGAGGGTGCCTACGCCCTCAACGAGGTAGCCATCCTCAAGCACGACAACTCGTCGATGATCAGCATCCACGCCACCGTTGACGGCAACTACCTCGCCACCTATCTCGCTGATGGTCTCATCATCAGCACCCCCACCGGCTCCACCGGCTACTCCCTCAGCGTAGGAGGCCCCATCATCTCGCCCGACTCCAAGTCGATAGTCCTCTCCCCCATCGCAGCACACAGTCTCTCCGTGCGCCCCATCATCCTCAACGACAGCGTCAAGATAGAGCTCAGCGTTCACAGCCGCAGCCACAACTTCATGCTCGCCGTTGACGGACGCAGCGAGAGTCTCTACGAGGACACCACCATCACCATCCAGGCCGCGCCCTACAAGTTGCAGATAGTGCGACGCAACGACCACTCCTTCTTCGACACCCTGCGCAACAAGCTCCTCTGGGGAGCAGACAAAAGATAAAAACGAGAAGTTAAAGAAGTTAATGCCCGCAAGCGGGCAAGAAGTTAACGCTTGCTCCGCAAGCGAGAAGTTAAAGACAATACTCCAGCCTCAATCAAAACATTCGACTATCGTCGAGCGCGTCAGCGCGATAACTTCGAGGAGCCGCAGGCTCCGATAACTTCTGAGCAGCAAAGCTGCGATAACTTCTGAGCGAAGCGATAACTCCTAAAAAATATGAAATACTCCACCAAGCAGATAGCACGCCTTGTATGGCAAGAGTTGAAAGCCAACAAACTGCAGGCCACCAACAACACCGTGGCCGGACTGCTCATAGTGGGGTTGGAGTTCCTCTTCGTGTGGCTCACCAAGCAGACCATTGACATTGCCACCGGTACCAGCGATATCTTCTCCTTCCGCACCGCCGTCATTCTCCTTGTGGCCACCCTCCTCGTGCAGTTGCTGCTCGGCGCATACCGCAGCTGGGTCAACGCCATGCTCTCCGTCAAGGCCAGCAACAAGATGCAGATGGACATCTTCCGGCGCGCACTGCTCACTCCGTGGGCGGCACTCAAGAGCTTCCATAGCGGCGATATTATCAACCGAATAGAGAAAGACGTCAACGTTATCGTCACCCTCGTCACCGACACGCTCCCCTCCTTTATCATCGTTTGTGCGCAGTTCATCGGCGCCTTCGTCTTCCTCTACATCATGGACCGCACCCTGGCGCTGTTCGTCGTCATCATCATACCCTTCTTTCTCGTCATCGGCAAGCTCTATATCAAGACCATGCGCCGCATCTCGCGTCAGATACGCCAGACCGACAGCCATCTGCAAGCGCAGTATCAGGAGGGCATCACCAATCGCGTAGTCATCAAGACCATCCACGGTGCCACCGACGAGATAATACAGCGCACCCACAAGACACAGGACAAGATGGTGCGCCTCGTCCACAACCGAGCACGCTATTCCGTCACCTCTAATCTCATAATGAACTTCGGCTTCACCGTGGCCTACCTCTTCACCTTCGTTTGGGGCACCTACCATCTCAAGATAGGCCTCATCACCTACGGAGCCCTCATAGCCTTCGTGCAGCTCGTGGCTCAGATACAGCGACCTGCACGCAGCCTCGTCAAGTTCATACCCGACATCATCAGTGCTCTAACCTCCGGCGAGCGCATACTCCAGATAAAACAAATGGACGAGGAAGAACACGAACAGATAATAGAGAATAGAGAACAGATAATAGAGAACAATGGTCAATGGTCAATGGTCAATAGTCAATGGTCAATTACCCTCACCAACGTAACCTTCGGCTACAAGGCAGGGCGCGACATCCTCCACAACTTCTCATGCGAGTTCCCACCCCTCAGCCGTACAGCCATCATGGGGCCCACAGGACAAGGCAAGACCACGCTCATTCGCCTCATCCTCGCGCTCATCAAGCCTCGCCAAGGCACTATAACCATAGGTTCCACACCCGTCTCCCCCGCCACACGCCATTATTTCGCTTATGTGCCGCAGGGCAATACCCTCTTCAGCGGCACCATACGCTCCAACCTGCAACTCGCTGCACCCGATGCCACCGACGAGCAACTGCTCGAGGCACTGCGCCTCGCCAAGGCCGATTTCGTCACCCGTCTCAAGGAAGGGCTCTCCTCGCAGTGTGGCGAACACGGCATAGCCCTCAGCGAGGGACAGGCACAACGCCTGTGCATAGCCCGCGCGCTGCTAGTGGATGCCCCCGTGCTACTGCTTGACGAGGCCACCTCCGCACTCGACCCCGACACCGAGGCAGCAGTGCTCCACAACATCTGCACTACCCTCACCGACCGCACCATCATCTGCGTGTCCCACCGCGAAAAAATCCTCGACTTCTGCGACCAAGTCATACGGTTGTGAAACGAGAGTGCACTAATTTTACGTGAGATGTAGTGAAATTTCATTATTTTTTTGTAACTTCGCAGCGCGAAAAAAAATTGTAAACAGTACATAATCAAATTGTAAATCACATTATGTCTTTGATTGACAACATACCGGCTCTCCTCGACGAGGTGAAACAACTGACGGCCTCCACGGCGGAGGACCTCGAAAACCTGCGCATAAAATACTTGAGCAAGAAAGGCCTTATCCCACAGCTGATGGGCGAGTTCCGCGAAGTAGCAGCCGAGCAAAAGAAAGAACTGGGCATCCGCATCAACGAGCTGAAGAACGCAGCGCAAGAGCAGATCAACGCCCTGCGCGAGCAGCTCAGCCAAGGTGGTGAGAGCGAGGAGAAACCCGACCTCACACGCTCAGCATACCCCACCCCGCTGGGTACACGCCACCCCATCTCCATCGTTCGCGACGAGATAATCGATATCTTCGCACGACTGGGCTTCTGTCTGGCCGACGGCCCCGAGATAGAGGACGACTGGCACGTGTTTGGCTCGATGAACTTCCCCGACGACCATCCGGCACGCGATATGCAGGACACCTTCTTCATCGAGGCACATCCCGACGTGATACTGCGCACCCACACCAGCTCAGTGCAGAGCCGCGTGATGGAGAAGCAACAGCCGCCCATCCGCGTCATCTGCCCGGGCCGCGTCTATCGCAACGAAACAATTAGCGCCAGAGCCCACTGTTTCTTCCATCAGATAGAGGGACTGTATGTGGACGAGCACGTCAGCTTCACCGACCTCAAGCAGGTGCTGCTGCTCTTCGCACAGGAGATGTTCGGCAAAGACACCAAGATAAGGCTGCGCCCCTCCTACTTCCCGTTCACCGAGCCTTCAGCCGAGATGGACATCAGCTGCAACATCTGCGGTGGCAAGGGTTGCTCGTTCTGCAAGCAGACAGGATGGGTGGAGATACTGGGCTGCGGAATGGTTGATCCCGCAGTGCTTGACGCCAACGGAATCGACTCTACAAAATACACGGGCTACGCCTTCGGCCTCGGCGTAGAGCGTATCACCAATCTCAAGTATCAAGTAAAAGACTTGCGCCTCTTCTCGGAGAACGACAAGCGATTCCTCGAGGAATTCCAGAGTGCATAAACTGATAATGGTTTTAACAAAAATAGAGAATTAACTAATTAGTCAATTCTCTATTTTTTTATTTTTCCTCTTCCAAGAATTTATACTCAAAGCAGTGACCCTTGGCCGAGGGGAACTGACTACGTGGATCTATGTCCTGACGGTTTTGCAGGTGCTCGACGATACGGTTGTAAGCATCGAGAGGACTGTTGGCCTTGAGCTTGACACAGAAAGGAGTGTCCACATAGATGAAACGGCCGCGACGCTCAGAATAGATGACGCGCTTGAAAGTGAGTGAAGCCTCATACCACCCCGGCTTCTCTTCCTGCAGTACGCTAACACGGTCGCCTTTCTTTACGCCCTCAGTGCTGTCGTCCTTATGCTTGGCATTGGCCTTGAACTCCTCCATATTGGCCGCATTGGTCTTGATGAGTATAAAGAACTGGCGCGACGAGATATGGAAACGCTTGGGGTGCATATTCTTGGAGTTGATATAATCATAGATGTCGTCAATGTGACGGTCATCAAAATAAGTTACCGGAACTCCAAAATCCTTTAAGCTGTCAATAAGGTCATCAAACGTGGAGACTACTGCCTCACCTTCGTAAAATCGTGCGTAAACATTCATAAACGTTCACATTCCTATAAAAATAAAAAAAAGAGCGGAAAACGAGACTCGAACTCGCGACCCCAACCTTGGCAAGGTTGTGCTCTACCAACTGAGCTATTTCCGCAGTTTGCTTTTCAATACGTCAAACGGAAATGTCAATCCTCGCCAAGGTTGCGACCCTCATATCTTTTGGGGCAAGGTTGTGCTCTACCAACTGAGCTATTTCCGCAGTTTCTCTTCAATATATTCAAAGAAAAAAATAGTGCGTTTCACCAAACGCGGTGCAAAAGTAGCACTTTTTTTATTACCGACAAATAAAAACAAGGATTTTTTTGAAAAATGTGCTAATCCATCCTGTTTTTGTAATCTTCGTAAGCGTAGCGCTTGAGCATTTGCAGAGTGCCGTCGGCCATGAGCATGGCTATGGAGGGATGGTGCACACCATTAAACATATTGGTCTTTACGGTGGTGTAATGAATCATATCTTCAAGGATAATCTCGTCGCCCACGCTGAGAGGCTTAGCGAAACGCCAATAGCCCATATAGTCACCGCTTAGACAGCTGTTGCCACCCAGGCGATAGACAGTGTCCTCCCCCACCTGCGGGTCATCGTCGGCTATCTGCAATGTCTCAGCACCACGCACTGTAGGCCAATAAGGCATCTCCAGACAGTCGGGCATGTGGCAGGTGAAGCTGACATTGAGTATAGCTGTCTTAATGCCGCTGTCACTTACGATGTCCACCACACGCGCCGTAAGATACCCCGTCTCCCATAGGAACGCAGAGCCTGGCTCCATGATAATCCGCAGGTGAGGATAGCGCTCGTGGAGGCCACGGATAGTGTTCACGAGCAACTCTATGTCGTAGCCCTTGCGCGTCATGAGGTGGCCGCCACCCATATTAAGCCACTCTACCTTATTTAATATATTAGAGTACTGCTGCTCCACGCGCTCCAGCACTGCCTTCAGCGCGCTGGCGTCATTCTCGCACAGGCAATGGAAGTGCAGTCCGTCGAAGGGCAACTCGGTCAGAACAGCCAGCTCGTTGCCAGTCACTCCAAAGCGGGTGCCTGGGGCACAGGGGTTATAGATATCTGTCTCTATCTCCGAATACTTCGGATTGATGCGCAGCCCCACGGAAATCCTATGACCGTCAGCGCTTCGCTCATACTCGCGCACCTTGGGCAGGAAACGGCAGAGTTGCGAGAGCGAGTTGAATGTTATGTGCTCAGAGTAGCGCAGTATATCAGCGAAAGTGTGCTCCTCGTATGCCGGCGAATAGGTGTGGGTAAGTCCGCCAAACTGCTCCGCCGAGAGGCGTGCCTCGTAGGGCGAGCTGGCGGTGGTATGACTCACATACTCACGGATAATGGGAAACACTTTCCAATTGGCAAAGGCCTTGAGGGCCAGAATTATCTCCACTCCGGCCCTCTCGGCTATGCCGCTGATAAGTTGCAAGTTCTCTCGCAACTTACGCTCCTCTATTACATAACAGGGATTGTCCAATGCTCAATGCTACATGATGCCGCGCCTGCGGAGCTCCTGCTGCCATTTCCAGGCAGAGGACAGAGCCTCAGCCAGTGTGCCCTCAGCCTTCCAGCCGAGCACCTTGTTGGCCTTGTCAACATTGCCCCATACCTGCTCGATATCACCGGCACGACGTCCAACTATCTTGTAAGGCAGTTTCACGCCAGTAGCCTCCTCGAAAGTCTTAATCAGGCCGAGCACCGACTCGCCATGGCCTGTGCCTACATTGAATACGTCAACGGGCTCCTCCTGGCCACCGTCGAGGATACGCTTCATCGCTGCCACATGAGCCTTGGCAAGGTCCACCACATAGATGAAGTCGCGGATGCACGAGCCGTCAGGAGTGCTATAGTCGTCGCCAAAGACGCTCAGTTCCTTGCGAATACCGATAGCGGTCTGGGTGAGGTAAGGAATCAGGTTGGCTGGCACGCCATTGGGCAGCTCGCCGATGATAGCCGTAGGATGCGCTCCGATAGGATTGAAGTAGCGCAGCAGGATAGCCTTGTAGGGTGCTCCGGCACGGGCATTGTCGCGGATTATCTCCTCGCATATCTGCTTGGTGTTGCCGTAGGGCGACTCAGCAACCTTGATGGGAGCCTGCTCGGTGACGGGCAGATTCTCGGGATCGGGCTGACCATAGACGGTGCAGGAAGATGAGAAGATGATACCCTTCACATCATACTTCGGCATGAGCTCCAGCAGATTGATGAGTGAGTTGAGGTTGTTGCGATAATAGAGAAGAGGCTTCTCCACCGACTCGCCCACGGCCTTGCTGGCAGCGAAATGGATGATACCGCTGATGGCGGGATACTTCTGGAACACGCCCTCCAGTGCAGGGTAGTCAAGGCAGTCAACCTTCTCAAACGCAGGACGCACGCCAGTGATTTTCTCGATGCCGTCCACTACGTCGGCGTTAGAGTTCGACAGATTGTCGATGATTACTACATTGTAGCCGGCGTTGATAAGCTCGACTGTCGTGTGGGAACCGATAAAGCCGGTACCTCCCGTAACAAGAATTGTCTGTTTCATAATGCTATTTATTTAAAGTTTTATGAATTATCGATCTAATGTGCACCTGCTGCGGCAGCGACCATACGCTCTGTACAAAACTCAGCAGCCATACTGCCACAGCAAACACACCTATTTGAATCCAGCTCACGAAAGCGGGAACCAGTATTTCTTCTTCCTGAGCCACCGCTGCATCGCGATTGGCAAAGGCATACTGCAGTATGACGAGTCCAAAGAGCAACACTGCTGCCGTCACAGCAATTATCAACAGCGAGATTACCCACAGCGCAGCCATGCCACCCCAATAGCGGCGATTGAGCCTGAGCCCCTGGCGCATACGTCCCAGCAGAGGCACCGCCTTGATCTCCATATACGATTGCACCATGCCGCCGACAGAGAATGGCAGCACTATCGCAACCACTATGCAGGCCAACTGCACATAAATGTTCACTCCAAAAAAGATGGGCAGGCGCCACAGCAGCACGGCCACCAGCCATGCAGCCAGCAACGGCATGTAAGGACGCCATGTGCGCTCGGCTATCGCCACGAACTTGCGCAAAAAGCCTATCGGCTCTACCTTTGCACCACTCTCCATGTCGTCAAGAGCCTTCAGTTGCATAGTGCGCATCATCGACCATACGAAGAGCAGAGCCGCCCCTCCAAAGAAGTCAGCAACAATGCATCCCATGCTGACACCCCAGAGCACTGGCGACGGGCGTAGCCACAACCACACCAAGCCAACAACTGCCGACAGCAGACACGGCAACCACATCAGCCGCAGGAATGCACTAAAGTGCTTCACCCACAGCTTTATGGCCAGCGCGAAACTGGCAGCGAACTTGCGGCTCGCAGCCAACTGCCACCTATCGGCAATGTCGCCTCTCTTTAGAACAGCCATCCTTTCTTTTTCTTCTTCTGACCACCATCACTCTGTAGCGCAGGATTGATGGTCTCGTAAGTAAGGTTGTTGGTTATCATATCGTAGATGGTGCCCCAGTCGGGCAGGCCACCCACGTTGCGGTCGTCAATATACATGTCGCACTTCACCTTGGGACTGCGCTCCTCGGTAGCCACGTCCTGCTCGGCGAAATCGCTATTGACAGCATAGAACTCCACGCCCCTCTCCTTGCACCAGTCAACAGCCTCCTGCAAGGTGCGGCCATGACGGATGGTCCATAGGATAAGCCTGTGGCCGTCGCGTATGAGGTGCTTGAGGGTCTCGGTGGCAAAGGGAATCTCCCTGCCTATTGCCGGGTACTTGTGCTCAACTATCGTACCGTCAAAATCTACTGCGATTAACATAATATTAATTTACAATTTACAATTCTTCAACTCTTCAATTCTTCAATTATCCAACTGCCAGCTTCTGCTCCTGCAGCTTGGCGACAAAGGCAGCCACGTCCTTACTGGCCACCTCTTCAGCCACTTCATACTCGGCCAGCAGAGCTGCGGTGAGACTGTCCACAGTGAATTCACCCTTCTCAGCCTCGCGCCAAAGGAAGGCGCCCGTCTCATTGAGGTGGATAATGCTGTCGAAGTTCACATTCTCTATGCCCGTGGGAATCACGACATTCTCGCCACACACGGTGCGAAGTTCAAAATTAGGTTTCAGTTTCATATATAATACTTTTTCTATTATCTCAACTCTTCACCCACGGCAGTCGGCGATAGATAGCCAGCAGGTAGCGGCGCACAGGGCGGAGGCGTGTCCATAGCCATGAGTAGGTCTTCCATGTCGTCCCTTCAAGGCTGTAGTGCTTCTCCTTCTTCTTGCGCAGTATGTCGGTCACCTTGGCCATGATGTCCTCCTTGCGGCAGTGCTCGAGGTCCAGATTGCCATCGCCGCGCAGTATGCATTCGCCAGTAGTGTCGTCCATCTCCGTCAAACGGTGGATGACATAGCTCTTCTCCAGCGTCTTGGCCAGCACTACATCGTTCACCCGCAGGTTGTCGGCCTTGGCAAGTATCACCTTATCTCTGCCATCTTCGATGAAGGGCCTCATGCTGCGCCCTCTCACCGTCATTGTCACGGTGCGGCCTTCGCTGATGAGCTTGCCCACCTCGGGGATAAGCACCTCGTTGTCAATATTTTTCTGCTCAATGTTCAATCCTCAATGTTCAATCGTCAATGGTCAATCGTCAATGGTCAATGGCTATTGTCTCGTTACTCAGCCGCGCGGCAGCCTCGTCGGGCAGGCATTCCAGATGGTGCACGCCCACCAGCGTTATCACTTGTTCAATGGTGCGCATGATGCAGTCGTAGCTGCTACGGTCCCATATCATCACGCTGCACGAGCACAGTAGCGACGACAGTGCCACCACCACGCTCTCGCGGCTTATCTTATTGTAAGGTTTCTGCTCCAGCATCACCAGCGCTCCCACCCTCGCCTTCTCCTGACGATAGCACGGGGTCTTGCCGCTCCACGGCGAGCCATAGACTGTTACCTCGCTGCCGCTGACACGCAGCACAGGATTGTCATCGTTAAGCAAGTGGTAACCGTCGAGATACTTCAGCCATAGCGATGAATGAGTGCTCTTGCCCGTGCCGCTTTTGCCGAGAAACATGTAGCCGACACCCTCCTTGGCCACTACCGACGAGTGCATCATCAGCGTGCCGTGATAAGCGGAGGCGAAAGCAAAAGCTATCATCAGTGTATTGTTAAAGCCAAACTCTTTCATCGCCACATCGCCCTCTGCAATCCATGCGCGGTTCTCTTCAAAGCGTGCACTGCTTGCCATCCGGGCAGCCAGTGCACCGTCGTAGCCATATATCTCAAAGACATAGCCACCTTCGGGACGCTTATACACATCCTGCCGGTAGCCGAGGTCGTCGAAAGAGCTCAATTTATCGCAGCCCTCCACACTCACGGGCTCTCTGCCCATCGTCATGCGCAACAGAAGATCAGGGGCCTGCTCCCCATCTGAGGCAGCCACGAACGGCCTATAGTTCTTCGGCAGCGCCATGAGCTCCTCGTCGAGCTCCAGCTCCACCGTGAAGTCTGCAATATGTATATGAATCTTCTTCAAAATTCTACTGGTTAGTTTGTCCGCTCGCTCCCTCGCCAGCATTGGTGTAGATATAATCCGTAGCTATGCGGTGGTATATAAACCCGTCAGCCGAAGCCAAACGTGTACGTTTCTTCTTGTTCACGCGCTTGCATATTGCCGTCAGACGGCGCTCAGCCTCCTTCTCTGTTTTGTACACAAAGGTGGAGCAGATATAGCCCTTAAGTCCTTGAGCCTCAAGGAAGTTACGGAAACTCAGCGTGTAGAGGTCCAGTCCCAGCGGGGCCTTGGTGTTCATGTCATACACCATGCTGTCCACCGGCGCCACCATCGTTACATATGTCAGCGAGTCGGCAAAACTTGTAGCCACGCCAAAAAGGTAGCGCGTGTCCACCGTACCCAACTTCTGCACGTGTGTGGCCACATCCTCGCTGCTCTTCACACCTTTTTCTGCCTTCTTCGACTCTCTTTCAGCCTTCTTGGCAGCCTTGATGGCTTCCTTTAGGCGGTCGGCCTTGTTCGCCTGTGCATCTGCGCTGACGCCGCCACCTATCAGCAGCAGCCCCGCCAGCGCAACTATTATCATAATTCTGTGTTTCATCACATTTACCTACTTTTACCTACTTTTATCTACTTCTATCTTCTTTTACCTACTTCTATCTACATTTTATAATATTGTGCAAATATAGTAATCTTTTGCCACTTCACAAAATTACAAACGAAAAACATTACTTTTCGTTCATATTTTCTTTGTTTCAAAAAAACTTTTCTTATCTTTGCGCCATCAACTTAACACTAAAATTCATCACTATGAAGACAAGACTGATCATTATGCTGATGGCAGGCCTCTTCGCCGTCACCACCGGAGTGCAGGCACAAGGTTGGCTCGGCAAGATTAAGGACAAAGCCAAAGAGACCGTCAAGAACAAGGTGGAGAACAAGATTGACAACGTCATCAACAAAGGCACAGACGCCGTGCTCGATGCCAAGCTGCCCAAGGGTGAAGGCGACGACAAAGACTCCAAAGGCACTGGCAATGCAGATGTTGATGCCACCACCGGAGCCACCGATCCAGCAACCACTACAGGCGATGTCAAGAGCGACTTCGTGCGCGGCAGCGTCATCATGTTTGAAGACAATATGGCCGGCGAGCAAGTTGGCGAGTTCCCAAGCAAATGGGATCTCGTGCGCGGCAATGCTGAGATTGCCACAGTCAACGGACAACCCTGTATCGCCCTCGTCGATGGCGACGGATGGATTACTCCCCTCGTAAAGGAAGGCATCAAGAACTATCTGGGCGATGTGTTTACCGTGGAGTATGATATGCTCTTTGATGACCGCCCGAAGGATGGTGCGCCCAGCATTGAACTGGATATCATGAACGAGAACGAGAAGCATGATCATGAGTTGTTTACCATCCATTATAACATGGCATACGACAGGCAGTCGATTACTTGCGACTATGTCCGTCCAACGGCAGAGGGTTACACTAATACGGAGGGCAGTGCTACCGCCCATGAGGTTTGCGTCATCAACGATGGCCGCTGGCACCATTTTGCCCTGTCGTTCAATAAACGTGCCATCAAGTTCTACGTCGATGGCAAGCGCGTTATCAATGTGCCCAATGCAAAGGCTGGCGCAGGCTGGCTGACACTGTGGTCTGGTGGCATGGATAAGCGTCCTACTTACATTAAGGACGTCGTCATTGCCAAGGGCGCCGTTGACCTCTACGAGCGCAATGCCACCGACATTGATGCCAAGGTCGCCGCCATCGACGAAGCCATCAAGCAGAGCGGTAAGTTCGTGACCAACAACATCCTCTTCCAGACAGCCAAGGCCGATCTGCTGCCGGAGTCGATGGAGGAAATCCAAAAAGTGGCTCAATACATGAAGGCTAACCCCACCGCACGTTTCGAGGTGCAGGGCCATACCGACAATCAGGGCAGCGATGCCGTCAACGATCCTCTCTCGCAGAAGCGCGCAGAAGCCGTGGTTAAAGCCTTGGAGGGTCTGGGCGTTGACGTTTTCAATCTCCGTGCCGTAGGCAAGGGCTCCCACGAACCCGTAGCCGACAACTCCACCGAGGAAGGTCGCGCCAAGAACCGCCGAGTGGAGTTTGTGAAAAAGTAAACGGCAGCCGTTTCTGCGGAAACGCATCCGCCCGTCTGCCAAAGAGCAATAGCCTCCCGCGCAGCCTTTTCAGCTGCGCGAGGGTTTTTGTTGTTTTTTGTCACATTCTGCAACAAAATCCCAACAACTTTGCCCGTTTTTTATAAAAAATCCTCCTTTATACCTTATATATATATAAAAGTTCGTATCTTTGCATTTCTTAGCGCGCATAGCGCACATCCGCGTACAATCATGCAAATAAAACGAAAGAACTATACCATGAAGAAAACCTTTAAGACCTTTCTGACCGCCGCACTCCTCCTTGCAGGAGTGGCAGCGTCCGCAGCAATCACCTCGGGCTATTATCGTATCAAGAGCTACAACGATAATTACATGACCGAGAATTTCAACGAACACACGTTGCTTTGCTCTTCCCTCTCCGCCACTACCGACTATTCGCAGGTGTGGTATCTCACCGTCTCCGGCACCGATGTCACCATCAAGAATGCCCTTACCGACAGGTATGTGCAGAAAACCACAGGGGATTACTGGTCAGAGAAATATGTGACGGGAACAAGCAGCAACACCTTTACTCTTAATGATGAAGGTAGCGGCATCTACACCTTTACCGACAAATGGAGTGGCGGCCCTCACTGCGATGCCTCACTAAATGTCGTGCTTTGGAAAACTGATGAAGCCAAGTCAAAATGGACCATTGAGACTGTTACTGTCAACAACTCTGATTTGCAAGCGCAGAAGGCCGCTCTTGCCAAAGCCACGACTGCGCAGCTCACTCAGTTCTTCACCTCTACGGCTTGCACGGCGCTGAATAGCACATACACCAGCTATTCCGACGCCAATCTGCGCTCCGCCATGAGCGCACTGCCCACCACGGTGCAGGACTTGGCCGTTAAAATCAAGAACAAAAGCTGGACGACATACTCCGGCTGGGACAAGACAGAGAAGACCTTC
Source organism: Bacteroidaceae bacterium (assembly GCA_017458585.1). Classification (GTDB taxonomy): domain Bacteria; phylum Bacteroidota; class Bacteroidia; order Bacteroidales; family Bacteroidaceae; genus UBA6382. Next base: position 46,226 of record JAFTAJ010000012.1, on the reverse strand, counting down.
CGCATCGCCGACTACAAGGCTTACAGCAGTGGCGACATCTGGACGGACATTATGGGCTTCGGCTATCATGTGGGGCGCATCGAAAATCCCACGGGCATCTACGTGGAGGCAGGCGACTATCTGCAGGTATATGTGGGCGACATCCCTTCGGGAGAGACTGTTAAGCTGGCTGTCGCCGGCTACGGTGCTGGCGGTTATGGCGGAACGGCCATTCAATATTATACCCTGAGCGAGGGTATGAATTCCCTGTATATGTACACCGAAGGCAACTGCTTCGTTTACTACGAGGTGGATAACACCACAAACGGCGGCGAACCCTATAAGGCTCTTTCCAACTACGCCGACGTCACGGTGCACATTGAAGGCGGCACCGTGCAGGGCTATTTCGACCTTACCAAGGCAAGTCCCGACACCGACGCTGACTGGACGCAATTCAAGACCCATCTGATGTCCAAGAGCATGTTCTGCCTTAAGACCAAGAGCCTGGTGTTCAATCTGCAGACCGACCTGCTGAAGCACGCCGTTGACGAAGCCACGGGGGGCAGCACGGGCAAAGTCGTGGATATGCTGAATTATTGGCAGAGCATTCAGGACATGGAGGACGAGATTTTCGGTCGCGAGAGCATAGCCACGTTTGACTATTGCAACAACATCCACAGTGTCACGACCATCGGCAACAGCGGCGACGGCACGCTGTATGCCTATACCAACGGCATCTATTTCAGCCCTGAGCAGCATGACCGCTTGTTCAACTACGATCTGTTCCACCTCGGCAATGACAACCTGTGGGCTTCGGCTCACGAGCTGGGACACCACCGTCAGAACCCCATCAAGATGGCTGGTCACACAGAGACTTCCAACAATATCTACTCTAATGTCGCTGTCTATCAGCAGGGACGCTATACCAGCCGTGCTGCCGGCGTCAATGCCATCCTGCAAGACTTTCTGGATGGCGTTTCCTACCCAGAGCGCATCGCGCGCGCCAACACCTCCGGCACCTCGGGCACCTACAACCAGCACATGCTGTTGCTCAACTGGCAGCTTTATATGTACTTCCACATCAACGGTGTGAAGACCGATTTCTTCCCCTCGCTGTTTAACGCTTTGCGTAGCGACAAGATGGAGAAGGTTGCGGGTGAAGGCAAACTCACGGCTGCCGACACAGATTACCTCAAATATTATGTCAAGTGCTGCGAGGTCAGCGGCTACGACCTCACCGACTTCTTCGCTGCCTACGGCTTCTTCATGCTGCCGCCCGAGCAGACTACAAGTATCACGGATGGCAGTGTCACCACAAACAGATACGTCACATTCACGGACTACAGCATATACAATCTCTACGTGACGCAGTCTATGATTGACGCTGCCAAGGCCGAGGTGGCTGCGATGAACCTGCCTCCGTGCAACATCATCTTCATCGAGGATCGCGTGACGGCTCCCGACGCCACCTACAACGGCGCGAGCGCTGGAGAGAAAAAGCAGATTAACCCTGACGGCCTGCCCTCCGCCTTCGGCCAAGTGGGCGAGATGGGACAATACACAGACTTCGATGATAGCGTAACCCCCACGGCATGCTCGTACAATGTCTCAAGTCGCGGCAACGTCACCGTCTCCGGTGCCGAAGGAGCTGTGGGCTTCATCGTATATGACAGCAGCGGCAATATCATAGCTTTTGCCAACACACGCACATTCACATTGCCGGAAGGAGCTACCAACTACACCATCAAGGCTGCTGCCGGCGACGGCACTACCGTAGCCTCAACCCTTGATGCCAGCATAGAGGTACAGGAGTTCCCCAAGACTGGGATGTGGTACACGCTTAGTACTCCGTTGCGCCAAAGCCGCTATGTAACCAGCGCTGGTACTGAGACAGGTATTGTTAGTACAGAAACTTCAACTCCAACTAACACTATGCAGTGGCAGTTTGTAGAACGTAGTGGTGAATCTGAGACTTTCGATATCATAAATCTTAATGACAATTCCTATATTAACCCATCTTCAGCCTCAAACGGTGCCCAACTGCTTACTTCAAGTAGTCAGCCGTCCGCAGGGTGGAAAGCACAGGCTGTCGGCAACGATGGACTGTACATTATTTATAGTGGAAGCGCACAACTCCACCTGGCCAACTGGGGCAACAGCTATAAAATCCTTAACTGGGGCGGGGGCAGCAATACCAGCGACGACGGCTGCTTATTTGCCATCAACGAGGTGAATGAACTGTCAAGCACCGCTCTCGAAGAGTTGGAGGAACTACAAATCAGTGTGTCTTCCACAGCTGCCGATAACTTGGGGGCAGGGCAGTGGTACGTGATGTTTGACAGAGGAGCCTACCATGGCTACCTCTATGAGAATGTTTCCTCGCATACCCTCTATAATACCAATACTGCTCCGTCGGGCACCGCTGTCGACAACGCTAAGTATCTTGTCCGTTTGGAAGAGGCTCCTGGCGATGGCTATTATTACCTGCAAGACGGCTTCGGCAACTATTTCTGGGATTTCCAGAACAGTACAGCCGTCGCAACAACAGGCTATGCAGTTTCGCGTATAAAAGTTGACAAAATTAACGGTACTGACGGTCACTTCTATCTGCAATGTGCCAACAGTAACGTTGTCCTTGATGCAAACGATACCTACTCTGGCGATGCTACCGTAGTGGGCTACGGCACCTCTGTGACTGCTACTGGCGGCAACAACGACTGGGCGTTCTATCCCGTAGATTTCACATATCCCGTCAACCTCAATATCGTTGGCGATGCTTCCTACTCCACCCTGTATCTTGACTTTGATGTGATAACAGACGAAGACACCAAGGCGTACTACATCACCACGGCCTCTGCCAATTCTGCCACGCTCACAGAAGTGGGCAACAACGGGCACGACATTCCCGCCAACACAGCCGTGGTGCTCATCAACAGCGCTGCCGCCAGCTCCGCCACATTCGCTGTGACCAGTGGCTTGCCGTCTGTTATTGAGACTAACAGCAACCTGCTTAAAGGAACGCTGGCCAGCATGACGCTTGACCTCGGTTCCACGACTCCCAACTATTCGCTGGGCGTTCTTGACGACCAAATAGGTTTCTATAAGTTCAACGATGGCTACACTAGCATCATTACCATTGGAGCTAACAAAGCTTATCTACAAACAGGAGCTAACACTAGCAAGGGATTCATCTTCACATTTGATGATCCTACTGCCACTGCTGATGTTCAATCCTCAATCCTCAATCCGACGATTGGTACACGCTTGACGGCCGCAAACTTTCAGGCAAACCTACAGTGCCAGGCATATATATCAACAACGGCAAGAAGATAATGATACGCTAAGATGCGACCAAAATAGATTAAATAATTCTAAAACAATAACATTATGAAGACAAAAAGATTTCTTACTGTTCTATTCCTTCTCGCGATGGGAATAGTAACTCAGTTGAACGCACAGACAGCAGTAACTGTCGGAAGTCAAGTGACGGATGCGAGTAGCTTAGTCAGCGGCAAGGCGTATCTTATCAAGTACACCTCAATGACGGGCACTCCGTATATAGAGGATATCGGCACATCCAGCCCCCTCTATGCGCCAAGCACCCAAAACAGTCCGACCACCAAAGCTGTTTTCCACCTTGTATCCAATGGTGATAACACGTGGAAGATTGTCAGTGCTCTCAATGGTAATTATTGGCCAGCACCTACCCAAAATGAACGTCTCTACCCAACTACTCTTGCCAATGCAGGCAATTGGGCAATTGCTATCTCCAGTGGTACAGCTACGTTCACTTGCCAAAACGGTAGTACCACATACGGATTGGATCGTCTAACCCCTGATGTGGTCGGATGGAGTAGCCGTAAGACTGTGCAACTCTATGAAGTGTCTGCTGCAGAGTTATCAACATCTGCTCCTTTCTCTGAGTTTACCGACAAGGACATCAGCGTAAGAGCTACCGAGGCTGCCACTGTGACTACCGGCACTTGGTATGTTATGTCGCAACGCAGCCGCACTTCTTATGTCTATGAGGACGCCAGTTCGCACACCCTCAAGCATACTCAGACTAAGCCCTCTGGCTCTGCTGTTACCAATGCCAACTATTTGGTGCGCCTGGTGAACGGCACCGATGGCAAATACTATATCCAGACTGGTCTGGGCAACTATGTGGGTCAGATTACAGCCTCTACCAATGTACCCACTACTGCTCTCATGGAGGAAGCACTGACTGTGGAGAAGATTGCTTCGACAGATGGTCACTACTATGTGCAGTGCGCAAGCAATAGCGTGGTGCTTGATGCTAACGACTTCACATTGGGCGACCCTGCCACAGTAGTAGGATGGGGTACTACTGCTCCTACTGCCACAGGCAGCAACAACGACTGGGCCTTCTATCCAGTAGAGTTTGAAAACTCCTGGGTGCCCACAATCTCTGAGGTCTATACCATCAACAATACCAATACCAACCGTGGTGCTCTTATCTACGATCCTGACAATAGTACTACTTATGTATGGTCGAGCGGGAAAAGTGGTGCTACAGCCTTTGATGCTAACAATGCCAACCACCAGTGGGTTATCGTTCCGACAGCCACTGAGAAGCAATACTATTTATATAATGTAGGTGCAGGCAAGTTTGCCATTCCTACCGGTGCAGCCAGTGGCAATGCTTATCCATGGGTGTTTAGCGACAATGCTGTAGCTGTGGTGTTCCTCACTCAGAGTGATGGTACCAAGAAGATACAGATGGCTAAGGCACCCGTGAGTGGTAATAATGTTGCTTATGCAGCTGTCAGCAACGGACAGACTTACCCCATCATCAACTACAATGACGTGGGTGGTAACTTCACTATTACCAAGGTGGACGGTGTTGACCAGAGTGCTGCTGCCACCGCTGCGGTGGGCAAGTTGGCAGAGAGCGGCACTGCTTTGAGTGCGATGCCAGCCTCTGACTCTGAAGGATGGTATGTTGTTCGTATCAAGACGCATGGTTCCTATGCCGACCGCTTTGTCTATCCTGCATCTACTCCCATCACCTATAACGGCACTGTCTATCCCATGACCTTTGACAACACCGTTAACGTTCGCCCGACCACTAATAATGTAACTTACTACACCCGTATCAGCAACGAGGGCGGAACCATATACTGGCAGATGCCCAATGGTCAGTATCTCTATGGTAGTGGAAGCAAATTCCCCTTAGCTACTACTGAGAAACAGTCTTGCTCTATGGACTACAGCACCAGCGGCTTCCGCTTCTGGGGTTCCTCACGATATGCTGTTCCCTACTACCTTGGCAGTCAGTATTTCATTGGTGAAACAGCTACGGCAACTAATGCCTACTATGACCTTTACCCCATCGACCTCACCGAAGCAGGCATGGAGGCATGGCAAGTGGTTTGCGATCAGGCTCCCGCTTCGTCACAGATCAGTTGCTCGCGCAGTGACATATGCGGTCTGACGACTGTCTATAAAGGTGGTTATTTCTTCCTGCCCACAGGCGTCACTCCAGAGGCAAGCGAGTTTTCTCTCGAGGGTGCCAGCGGTGCTACTGTTGATGCCACGGCCAAGACCATCACTATGGAGTATGACCCCAACCTGGCCATGGTGGAGGGTAGTATCACCACTGCCCAGGGTTGGCAGACTGCCGGCCGTGGCGGTGAGGTGATGCTGCTCAAGGTTGACGCTGCTCCTTTCAAGGATGCTACCAACGTGAGCCTTAGCGTAAACCTGAAGGACGGCTCCGAAGCCAATATCTCCAAGCTCACCCTTTATGAGGCCAGCACTAACTCGCCCGAGATTTATTCCACCGGCACCGGTGCTCCCACTAAGACTCAGATTGACCAGGTTTCAGTCTCTGGCTCTACTGCCACCTTTAATATTGGCAACCTCACCACTGGCAACCACTACTATTGGATTGGTGCTACTGTGAAGGACGATGCTACTCTTGGTGCTGTGATTGACCTTGCCGTGACAGGTATCACCTACACCTGCAACAGCAATGAGACAGTCCTCGACCTTACCAGCGTAGGCGATCCTGCCGACCGTGGTGCTATGGTGTTCAACACTCAGAGCTATGCCTTCCTGCCTCGCGACAATGGCAGTCGTGTATATCGCATCCCCGCCATGGTGGTAGCAGATGATGGCAGTATCGTTGTAGCCTGCGACAAACGTTATGACAGCCATAGCGACATTGGTGGCGGCCACGTAATCGACATCGTCATCCGTCGCAGTACCGATGGTGGTAAGACTTGGAGCGCCCCGGTCACCATCGCCAAGGGTGAAGGCTCCACCGCAAGCGGCGGCGATGACAAGCGTTGCGGCTTCGGTGACCCCAGCCTCGTGAAGGGTAAGGACGGCAAGCTCTATTGCCTCTTCGCAGCTGGCAACGAAGGCTACTTCTACGGCCAGAAAGGTATGTGTATGTCTGTCAGCACCGATAACGGTGTAACCTGGAGCAGTGGCGAGGGCAACCCGCCAGTTGACCTCTACTGGAGCGGCGCTATCAAAAACGTCAGCACCGCAGGTGCAGAAGGCTATGGTCTCTATGACTACTTCGTGACTTCTGGTCGCGGTCTCTACATCCCCGAGGACGACATCCTGATGTATCTCATCCCGGCACAGACGATGACCAGCGCCACGGAACACACCAGCAACTCCCATGACTATGTCTTCTACTCCACCGATGGTGGTACTTCGTGGTACTTCAGCCCAACTCCTATGTTCACTGGTGGTGACGAAGCCAAGATCATCCAGGCTAACGACGGTTCGCTAATTGGTTCCGTCCGCCAGTCTTACAACCGCGGCTTCAACACCGCTACCTACACGAAGAACAGCGACGGCACACTCTCCTTCACATGGGGTACGCAGTACAATAACTCGCAGCTCAGTGCTGGCGGCTACGCCAACAACCAGGACATCTTCTACTACAGCCGTGCTTCAGAGGGCGACCGTGACATCCTGCTCCACACCATGACCACAGGTCAGCACGCCAACCTCAATCTCTATATCAGTGTTGACGGCGGAAGCAACTGGACACAGGTATGCCAGCTTCAGAGCAAGGGTACGCGCTACGTCACTATGGACAAGCTCTCCAACGGTGACCTCGCCTTCCTCTTCGAGGACCAGAGCCTCAACTCTGCCGGTGGCTACACCGACTACAATCACTATCCCATCAACTTCCTTACCATTACCAAGGAACAGATAGAGGCGATGTACGACAAGCTCGTAGGTGATATGTATCAATCTACTGCCAGCGTAAAGAACTCCGTTTATGGAACAACCACTGGTTGCGACAGCTATGGAGGATTCTCTGACACTGGCTCTGGCCACTGGGCACGCACCTGGACATCCAATGCCACCTCTGGTTTTGCAGGTCTGACCGTATCGACAGAGAGTGGCTACGGCTTCGACAAAGCCACCGTACTCGGCACCCGTGTCATGACCTTAAAGCCTAGCGCAAATGAAGCCACAGACACTTACACCATTACGGCTCCCGCAGGATATGTAATTACTGGCTACACCATAGGTGGCGCTGTATATACCAGCGGCACATATCGCATCACCGCAGCAGACGGCACCACCACAGGTGACATCACTTCTACGACAACACCAACGGACATTACCGTTAGCAACGTGAACGCCTCTTCCACAACCTTCACATTCTATGGCGCTTCGCAGAACAATTGGTTTGCAATCACCAACTTCACCATCAATCTGGCAGCAACTAAGGAAGTGGCGATGACAGTTGTCGGCGATGCCTCCTACTCTACCCTGTATCTGCCTTACGCTGTAACATTGCCAGAGAACACAAAGGCATACGCTGTTAGCAGTATCTCTGATGGTCAGGCTGTATTGGCAGAGATTACGGACGCTGTACCTGCAGCCACTCCTGTAATACTAATTAACTCGGCTTCTGCCACTTCTGTTCTCTGTCCTCAGACAAGCACAGCTACCGCCTACACCGGCATGAATCTCCTGCGTGGTACTCTCATCAGTCGCACTCTCGACCTCAGCGACGCGACACAGTACTACGCGCTGGGCAGGAAGAGCGACAAGATTGGCTTCTACAAATATGATAACGGTGGCACTACGACCATCACCCTCGGTGCCAACAAGGCTTACCTTGAGACTCCGGCACAGAGCAATCCGAGCAAGGGCTTCATCTTCACTTACGATGACCCGACCGCAATTGCTTCAATCGTGAATGGTCAGTCGTCAATGGTCAATGGCCAGTGGTACACCCTCGACGGCCGCAAGCTCAACGGCAAGCCCACAGCACCAGGCATTTACATCATCAACAAGAAAAAAGTACTCGTAAAATAGTATTGCAACGATAATGGATAACTTTGTAGTTTCCGCAAGAAAATACCGCCCGCAGAAATTTGAGGATGTGGTAGGCCAGCAAGCCATCGCTGACACTCTCAAGATGGCTATCAAGAACAACAAGCTGGCCTCCGCCTACCTCTTCTGCGGTCCACGCGGCGTGGGCAAGACCACCTGCGCACGCATCTTCGCCAAGGCTATCAACTGCCTCAATCCCCACGAGGACGGCGAGGCATGCGAGGAGTGCGACAGCTGCCGCAGCTTCAACGAGCAGCGCTCGGTGAACATTCAGGAGCTCAACGCTGCTGCCAACAACTCGGTGGAGGACATCCGCGCCATCATCGACCAAGTGCGCATTCCGCCGCAGTTAGGCAAGTATAAGGTCATCATCCTCGACGAGGTGCACATGCTCTCCACCGCCGCAGGCAACGCGTTGCTCAAGACTCTGGAGGAGCCGCCCTCATACGTCATCTTCATCCTCGCCACCACCGAGAAGCAGAAGATTATGCAGACGATTCTCAGTCGTTGCCAGATCTTCGACTTCAACCGCATGGAGATAAGCGACATTGTGGGCAATCTCAGGAATATCGCAGCCAAGGAGGACATCACCGTAGAGGAGGAGGCTCTCGCCCTCATCGCCCAAAAGGCTGACGGAGGCATGCGCGACGCCCTCTCCATCTTCGACCAGGTGAGCAACTTCTCGCAGGGCAACATAACCGCCGACAGCGTGCAGCAATGCATCAACGCCCTCGACAGCGACTACTATTTCCGCATGACGGACTTGCTGCTGGAGCACAATGTGGTGGAGAGTATGCTGCTCTTCAACGACATCGTCAACAAGGGCTTCAACGGCGGAGTGTTTATCGGCGGTCTCGCCAGTCACATGCGCGACCTGCTGATGAGCCGTGAGCCCGCCACGATGCCTCTGCTCGATGTGGCCGACAATGTTAGGCAGCGCTACGCTGCGCAGGCCGCCAAGTGTCCGGTTAAGTTCCTGTACTTTGCCATCCGCACCTGCGACCGCTGCAGCAATGAGTATCGCAGCTCCTACAACAAGCGTCTCTCCGTGGAGATAGCTCTCATAGAGACTGCGCAATATGACGACGATGACTCTGCCGGCGCGGGGCGTAGCCCTGCGAAGACATTAAAACCAATATTTACAAAAAAACAACCCCCACAGACCCCCTCCCCGCTCCCCCATAAAGGGGGAGAGCAGAAAGTCACAACTGCTAGCGTATCCTCCCCTCCCTCCATGGGAGGGGCTGAGGGTGGGTCTCCATCACGTCGCATTATCAAGATAGGCGGCAACCGTCCGTCGCTGAAGCAGGTGCTTGCCAACGCGGGAGGTACCGCCCAGCCTCAGCCCAACGCCGAGGTGCAGCCCATAGTCAATGCGCAGCCCCAGCCAGAGGCCGAGTCCGAGCCTCATCCCATACCCCCCTCTCCGAATAGCGAAGGGGAAGCCTACAGCAGCGATGAGACCGTTGACGACGACGACAATACCGAGGCTTCGAACGTCGCCCTGTTTACAGACCAAAGCCTGGCAAAGGAATGGGATAAGTACTGCATCCGTCTGAAAGAGACGGACTCGCTGATGGCCGACCGCATGATGGGCATGCTAGTGAAGTGTGTGGGCGAGGACACGGTGCAGATCAGTCTGCACAACGAGATGGTGCGCAAGAAGATACAGCCGTTCATCGCCGACATAGAGCAGAATATGCAGAGGGCATTCGACAATCCTTCCATCAAGGTGGAAATCGATATCCTCCCTCCCGAGATAGTGAAGGTCATTACCAATCCGACAGAACTGCTGGCCAAGATGCGCAACGACAACCCCAACTTTGCCAATCTCGTTGACAAACTGAAACTAAGTATCTCCTCGTAGGCTCGGAGCCTGACGAAGACAAAATATATCGGCGCAGCCCCCAAGGGTTGCGCCGATATCTTATTACAGGTCGTGGTGACGAAGGCGAAACTCCGCCAGCTCTTCGTACTTGGTGCCCGGCCGCCCGTAGTTGGCGTAAGGATAGATGCTTATTCCGCCGCGCGGAGTAAAGAAGCCCGTCACCTCAATATATTTGGGGTCCATCAGCGCGATGAGGTCCTTCATAATCTTGTTTACGCAGTCCTCGTGGAAGTCGCCGTGGTTGCGGTAGCTAAAGAGATAGAGCTTGAGACTCTTGCTCTCCACCATCCGCTTGTCGGGCAGGTAGGCAATGCGTATCTCTGCGAAGTCGGGCTGTCCCGTGATGGGGCACAGCGATGTAAACTCGGGGCAGTTGAAGCGCACCCAATAGTCGTTGTCGGGATGCTTGTTCTCAAACGCCTCCAGCACCTCGGGAGCGTAGTCGGTGCGGTACTCAGTCTTGGCGCCCAGCGCCTTCAGTCCGTCATTTGTTCTATCCATGATTTTTCGTTGCAAGGTATTTCTCCAGTCCCTCGCGGCGCAGTCGGCAGGCGGGGCAATGGCCGCAGCCGTCGCCCTTGATGCCGTTGTAGCAGGTGAGGGTCTCGTTTCTTACTATGTCAAACACTCCGAGACGGTCGGCCATGGCCCAGGTCTCAGCCTTGTCGATCCACATCAACGGCGTGTGAATCACAAACTGCTCGTCCATGGCGAGGTTGAGGCTCACGTTGAGGCTCTTGATGAAGGCGTCGCGACAGTCGGGATAGCCGCTGAAGTCGGTCTCCCCCACTCCGGTGACGATATGGCTGATGCCGCGCTCACGGGCATAGACGGCGGCCACCGAGAGGAAGAACAGGTTGCGGCCAGGCACGAACGTGTTGGGCACGCCGCCCACGGGCTGCATCTGATCCATCTCCATCGTGCTGTCGGTGAGGGAGTTGCGACCTAGATGGGCGATAAAGCTGACGTCCATCTTGTCCCAATGGACACCTGCCTGGCGGGCAATCCGTTCCGCAGCGTCCACCTCCTGAATATGCTTCTGGCCGTAGATGAACGTGAGGGCCGAAACCTCCTTAAACATCTGCTTGGCCCAATAGAGGCAAGTGGTAGAGTCCTGACCTCCGCTGAACACCACGAGAGCCTTCTCCTTATTTATTTCGCGCATGGTCTGATTTATATTTGCGCTGCAAAAGTAGCCACAAAATTTCAATAAACGAAACGATAGACCGCGAAAAAGCAAAAAATCATCGCTCTCACGATTAAAAACTCCGCTCTCGCAAAATAAAAACGCGAGAAGAGGAATTTTTCATGGGCACGAAAATGATTTTTCATGCGCACAAAGTTTTATTTTCATGGGCATCAAAATTACACGAGCTCGCGTTTTTTTCTTTTCCGCTCAGCTTTTATTAATTTCTGCTCACCTTTTTCTAAATTCTGCTCAGTATCTTTGGATTTATGCTCGGTTTTTAGTAATTTTGCAGCCTAATCTGAAAAACTCCAAACGATATGAATATACTCGAACTGAGCGAACAAGAAATCAACCGCCGTCAATCGCTCGACGAACTGCGCAAGATGGGCATCAACCCCTACCCTGCCGCTGAGTTTCCCGTCACAGCATGGAGCGCCGACATCATCCGCGACTTTGTGGACCTGCCCGTCATCGGCAAGGACGAAGAAGGCAATGATGTGCGCGAGACAGCCACCCCCGACAACAGCCCCGTAGTGAGCATGGCAGGCCGCATCATGAGCAAGCGCATCATGGGCAAGGCCGCCTTCGCCGAACTGCAGGACTCCAAGGGCCGCATCCAGATTTATGTGCAGCGCGATGCCATTTGTCCCGATGAGGACAAGGACCTCTATAATGTGGTATTCAAGAAACTGCTTGACCTGGGCGACTTCATTGGCGTAAAGGGCTATGTCTTCCGCACCAAGACGGGCGAGATCAGCGTCCACGTGATGGAGATGACGCTGCTGAGCAAGAGTCTGAAGCCGCTGCCCATTGTCAAGACTGATGCCGAGGGCAAGGTGTACGACTCCTTCGACGACCCCGAGCTCCGCTACCGCCAGCGCTATGTTGACCTGATTGTCAACAGCGGCGTGAAGGAGACCTTCCTCAAGCGTGCGACCATCATCCGCACCATGCGCAAGATACTCGACGATGCCGGCTACACCGAGGTGGACACGCCCATCCTGCAGAATATTCCTGGCGGTGCCACCGCGCGCCCGTTCATGACTCACTTTAATGCGCTGAATCAGGATATGTATATGCGCATTGCCACCGAGCTATACCTTAAGCGCCTGATTGTGGGCGGCTTCGAGGGCGTGTATGAGATGGGCAAGAACTTCCGCAACGAGGGCATGGACAAGACCCACAACCCCGAGTTCACCTGCATGGAGCTGTATGTCAGCTACAAAGACCTCAACTGGGGCATGGGCTTCACCGAGCAGATGCTGGAGCAGATATGCACCGCCGTCAACGGCAAGCCCGAGGTGGAGATTGACGGCAACGTCATCTCTTTCAAGGCGCCCTACCGCCGACTGCCCATCCTCGACGCCATAAAGGAAAAGACCGGCTACGACCTCGACGGCAAGAGCGAGGACGAAATCCGCGCCATCGCCAAGAAACTCGGTATCGAGGTTGACGACACCATGGGCAAGGGCAAGCTTATCGACGAGATATTCGGCGAGACATGCGAGGGCACATTTATCCAGCCCACCTTCATCACCGATTATCCCGTGGAGATGTCGCCGCTGACCAAGATGCACCGCAGCAAGCCCGGTCTCACCGAGCGCTTTGAGCTGATGGTCAACGGCAAGGAACTGGCCAACGCCTACTCCGAGCTTAACGACCCCATCGACCAGGAGGAGCGTTTCCAGGAGCAGATGCGCCTATCAGAGAAGGGCGACGACGAGGCCATGATTATCGACCAGGACTTCCTGCGCGCCCTGCAGTACGGTATGCCGCCCACCTTTGGTATCGGCATCGGTATTGACCGCCTGGTGATGCTGCTCACCGGCAAGTTTGCCATTGGCGAGGTGATGCTCTTCCCGCAGATGAAGCCGGAGAAGAAGGCTCCCAAGGACAGCAACGACCGCTACACCGCTCTCGGCATAGCAGAGGACATAATCCCCATCCTGCAGAAGTGCGGCTACAACACCGTTGACTCGCTCGCCGGCCAGAACCCGCAAAAGATTCAGCAGCAGATAGGCGAAGTGATTAAGAAGTTCAAACTCGACAACATAGAGAAGCCCTCTGTCAACGATGTCCAGAGCTGGCTCGACAGACTAACTCCTAACTCCTCACTCCTAACTCCTAACTCCTAACTCAAATGCTTACCCTTGACATTAGCAAAGCTACACAATTCCTGCCCCAAGGCGCAGTAGAGCAATTCTCCGACAGCGCCATCCGCGCCGCCAAGGCTCTCGAGGACGGCACCTGCGCAGGCAATGACTTCCTCGGTTGGGTTACTCTGCCCACCGATACTACCAATCAGTTTATCGACAAGCTGAGAGAGTGCGCCAAGACCCTGCGCGAGCTGTGCGACACCATCGTAGTGGCAGGCATCGGAGGCAGCTACCTCGGTGCCAAGGCCGTGATAGAGGCTCTGAGCAACAATTTCCTGCCGACCACACCGCAGATTCTCTTCGCCGGCAACAATATCAGCGAGGACTATCTCTACGAACTGCAGGAGCTGCTCAAGACACGCCGCTTCGGTGTGATAAACATCTCCAAGTCGGGCACCACCACTGAGACCGCCCTCGCCTTCCGTCTGCTCAAGAAGCAATGCGAGCAGCAGCGCGGCAAGGAGGAGGCTCGCCGCGTCATCGTGGCAGTAACTGACGCCCACAAGGGCGCAGCTCGCATCACATGCGATAAGGAGGGCTACACCTCCTTCATCATTCCCGACAACGTGGGCGGACGCTTCTCCGTGCTCACCCCCGTGGGACTGCTGCCCATCGACTGCGCAGGCTTCGACATCGCTGCTCTGGTGCAGGGCGCTCGCGACATGGAGCAGGCCACTGCCTCCACCGTGCCCTTTGAGCAGAATATCAGCGCTATCTACGCCGCCACCCGCAACGCCCTCTATCAGAGCGGCAAGAAGATAGAGATACTTGCCAACTACCAGCCCAAGCTGCACTTCGTGGCCGAGTGGTGGAAGCAGCTCTACGGCGAGAGCGAGGGTAAGGACGGCAAGGGCATCTTCCCCGCCAGCGTGGACCTCACCACCGACCTCCACTCCATGGGACAGTGGATTCAGGACGGCGAGCGCACCATCTTCGAGACCGTCATCTCTGTGGAACAGCCTGAGCACAAGCTCGTAGTGCCCACCGACGAGGAGAACCTCGACGGCCTCAACTATATCGCCGGCAAGCGCATTGACGAGGTCAACAAGATGGCAGAGCTCGGCACCCAGATGGCACACATCGACGGCGGCGTGCCCAACCTGCGCATCATTATGCCGCGTCTCGACGAGTATCACCTCGGCCAGCTCATCTATTTCTTTGAGAAGGGCTGCGGCATCTCCGGTCTGCTGCTGGGCGTTAACCCGTTCGACCAGCCGGGCGTAGAGGCCTACAAGAAAAATATGTTCAAACTCCTCGGCAAGCCGGGCTATTGCTAATGCTCAAGGCCGTCTGCTTTGATATGGACGGAGTCCTCTACGACTCCATGCCCCACCACGCCGAGGCGTGGGCCAAGGCCTCCGATGACTTTGGTCTTGGCATGACGCGCCATGACGTCTTCATGCAGGAGGGCCGCACTGGCTTCTCCACCATTGATATCTTCACGCGCAAGAACTGGGGCCGTCCCACCAACCATGAGGAGGTGGACCGCATCTATGCCCGCAAGTGCGAGTATTTCAATGTCCTGCCCGAGGCCAAGCCCATGCCAGGCGCTCGCAGCCTGCTGGAGCAGATAAAGGCTGACGGTCTGCAGATTGTCCTCGTCACAGGCAGCGCGCAGCACAGCCTGCTGGAGCGTCTCAACCGCGACTACCCAGGCATCTTCCATAGCGACCTCATGGTCACAGGCTTCGACGTGACCTACGGCAAGCCCGACCCCGAGCCTTATCTGATGGCTATGCACAAGGCTGCCGTGCGCCCCGACGAGACGATGGTTGTGGAGAACGCGCCTCTCGGCGTGCGCTCCGCCGTCGCTGCCGGAGCCTACACCATTGCCTGCAACACCGGCCCCCTGCCCGACCATGTGCTCAGCGACGAGGGCGCCGCCAAGGTCTTTCCCTCGCTGCAGGCTCTCTCCGACCACTGGCCGCAGATAAGACAAGAGCTTGTATAAATCAAAAATCGCGAACGCATTCACGTTCGCGATTTTTATCTTTAGATTTGTATCGTTCTGCTACTTCTTGCAGGCCTTGCACTTCTTGCAGCTTTTCTTGCCGCACTTGCCGCCGCACTGGCAGGGCGAGCATTTCTTGCCGCCGTCCTTGCAGCCCTTCATGTCGTGACCGCACTCCTTGCCGCCAGCCTTAGCGCACTTGTGGTCGCCACCAGCCTTGGCGCAATCCTTGTGGTCGCCACCTTGTGCACACCCTCCCTGGGCGGGAGCACCAGGCTGGCCCTTCATGCCAGGGCCGTGACCGCGATGACCTTTTCCCTTACCGCCGCCAAAGCCGGGACCCGGCATGCCGCGATGACCAAAGTTGCCGCGCATCTGCGGACCCTGAGGCATCAGGCTGCGCTCAATCATCTTGTCAGTGCGATAAGCTGCCAACTGCTCGGGAGTCATAATCTCTGCGAGAGCCTTGAAGTAGCCGCCAGGGCCAGCAGCACATTCCTTCTGACCTTCCTTGGGACAAGGTGCAGCCTTGTCACACTCAGGCTTACCGGCCTTGTCGCACTCAGGCTTGCCGGCCTTGTCGCACTCATGCTTGCCAGCCTTGTCGCACTCAGGCTTGCCGGCCTTGCCACATTCGGGCTTACCCTTCTGCAGAGCCTTGAGGTTGAGGTCGAGCAGCTTAGCCTTCTGGTCGGCGGTGAGGTCGTAGGCCTTAGCCATGCGGTCAGTAATGAGCTGAGCCTTCTGCTCAACGGTTAACTTCGGACATTGCTGTCCTTCACCCTGAGGACACTGCTTGGTGTCCTGTGCCATCATTGTGGCGAGCCCCAGAACCAGGCTGAGGCAGAAAATCATTGTACGTTTCATAGTCTTCGTAATTAAATGTGGGGTTAATGTTTTCTGTTTGTAAGACTGAGACCGCATGCCTAAGTTTAATCGGCCGCCAATCTTTAACATTACTTAACCTTCTTCTCTTCTTTTTCCAATTCGTATGGGATGCGGAAGGCTGCGTACAACTCAAAGACCGCAGCAATAAGCATTACCACCATCCACTCGTTGTGGCGCATATAGGTCATGTGGTATTGGTGGCCAAACATCATGGCTCCGCTCACCACCAGCAGCAATGCGCCCAGCACCTGCTGACGGCGCAGGCGGCGTATCACCACGCTGTCGCCTTCGTAGCTGGCCAGCATCTGCATTGACGCAAACATCAACGCGCCTGCGCTATATATATAAGGTGCCGCCGCGCTCTCCAGCGGATTGAGCACAGCGCCTATGATTATCAACACACCGCCGAGGCGGTAGATAAACAGTTGCAAGCTATTCAGCTTCTTCATCTTCAAACACGTAAACGTCCTCGTTCTCGTTCTTCATATAATACTTCTCACGCGCAATCCTCACCGCAGCATTGGGGTCACGCTGCAACTCCATGTAGAGACGCGTATCTCTCTGATACTGCGCCTTATAGGCATCTATCTCTTCCTGCAGAGCGCAATTCTCCTGATGAATCAGGTAGCGGTTATACAGACTGTTGGAATCCAGATAGACTATCAGCACAAGAAATATCACAATGGTCGTGGCATACTTGTGGTGGCCGAGAAAATTAAAAAAACGCTTGAGCTTGGACATATCTTTTCTTATTTGCCGCGAAGTTACATAAAAATGTTCAATACTCAATACTCAATGTTCAATAATTTTACTACTTTTGCACCAAATATCTAATTAACATCATTATGGAAAACAACACTCCGCAACAAAAATTCCCTTGGACTAAGCATTTCTGGCTTAACGTTCTCTCCTCCACCGTTGGCTTTATTATCGGTGGACTGATTATGACTCTCCTTCTGTTCGCCCTCATTGGCGCACTGGTTAGCAGCAGCGACGACACCCCTACGGTTAAGAGCAACAGCCTGCTCCACATCAACCTCGACGGCGCGATTACCGAGCAGCAACAGGACAACACCCTGCAGAGCCTCCTCGGCAGCGACGACGAGAGCATCGGTCTCGACAAGATTCTCAAGGCTATCAGCATTGCCAAGGACAACAACGACATAAAGGGCATCTGGCTGGAGTGCGGTGCGCTGAGCACCTACCCCGCCACCCTGCAGGAACTGCGCCAGGCCCTGCTGGACTTCAAGAAGTCGGGCAAGCCCATCTACGCATACGGCAACGACACCTACGGACAAGGCGGCTACTATGTATGCTCGCTGGCCGACACGGTGGCTCTCAACCCCATCGGTTCCGTCGATTGGCACGGTATGTGCTCGCAGATTATGTTCTTCAAGGACCTGATGGCCAAACTGGGCGTGAAGATGCAGGTATATAAGGTGGGCACCTACAAGAGCGCCGTGGAGCCCTTCACCGAGACACAGATGTCGGCAGCCAATCGCGAGCAGATTACCGCCTACCTTACCGATATATGGCAGACCTTTGTCAACGATGTGTGCAAGAGCCGTAAGATGCAGCCAGAGAAGGCCAACGAGCTTGCCGACAAATTCATGGCCTTCGCCGGCAGCAAGGAGACTAAGGCCAGCGGACTGGTTGACCTTATGATGT
The DNA here is from genome assembly GCA_017458585.1 of Bacteroidaceae bacterium. Lineage (GTDB taxonomy): Bacteria > Bacteroidota > Bacteroidia > Bacteroidales > Bacteroidaceae > UBA6382. Next base: position 28,170 of record JAFTAJ010000012.1, on the reverse strand, counting down.
ACAAGGACGAGTTCACCGATATGCTCAAGAAGAAGCTCGGTGTCAAGGAAGGCGACGACCTCAATCTGATTACTCCCTCCGCTCTCTGCGAAGCTACTAGCGACAAGGGCGACAAGGACAACCAGGTTGCCGTTTATTATGCTGAGGGCGAAATCGTTGACGAGGCTTCCACTAATCCTATGAGCGAGGGCAACGTCGTTGGTGATAAGGTTTGCAAGGATCTGCAGAAACTGGCCAAGGACGACAATGTGAAAGCTGTGGTGCTGCGCATCAACTCGCCCGGCGGCAGTGCTTTTGCCTCCGAGCAGATGTGGCACAACATCAAGGTGCTGGCAAAGAAGAAGCCCGTCGTTGTGTCTATGGGTGGCGTGGCTGCATCGGGCGGCTACTACATTGCTGCCGGTGCCGACTACATCTTTGCTGAGCCCACCACCATCACTGGCTCCATCGGTATCTTCGGTATGATTCCCGATGCCAGCGAACTGATGACCAACAAGCTGGGACTGAAGTTTGACGTTGTCAATACCAACAAGATGTCTGACTTCGGCGACATGAGCCGTCCCTTCAACGAGCAAGAAGGCCAGCGCATCCAAGCGCACGTAGAGGAAGGCTACACCCTGTTTATGACCCGCGTGGCTGATGCCCGCAAGAAGACTCTCGCACAAGTTGACAGCATTGCTCAAGGCCGCGTGTGGACCGGCACTCAGGCTCTCAAGCTCGGGCTTGTTGACAAGCTCGGCAGCCTGCAGGATGCTATCAACTACGCTGCCTCCAAGGCCAAGCTGAAAGAGGGCTACGCCGTGGTAGGCTATCCCGAGACTCTGCCGTGGTATGCACAGCTGGCAATCAGCTCCGCCGAAGAGCAGGCCTTTGCCGGACGTCTGCGCTCCCTGCTCGGTGATTTCTATGAGCCGCTGCAGGCTATCAACTCCATCAAGAACGGTTGCACCGTTTACGCGCGCCTACCTTATATAATTAAGATTAAATGATTCTCCGGCCCGCAGCATGGATCTACGGCCGCATGATGAGGTGGCGCAACAGTCGCTTCGACACTGGACGCACGCCCGTCACCGCGGTGCAAGTGCCGGTGGTGAGCATCGGCAATCTCAGCGTGGGCGGCACAGGCAAGACACCTATGTGCCTGTGGGTGCTGCGCCAGTTGCTGACAGCGGAGCGCCACCCCGCGCTGCTGTCCAGAGGCTATGGGCGCAAGACCCGCGGTTTTATGCACGCCGATACCACCAGCACAGCACGCGTGATTGGCGACGAGCCCGTGGAGGTGTTCCGCACCATGGAGGGCAAGGTGCCTGTCTTTGTCTGCGAAGACCGTGTGCATGGCGCCCAGCGCTTGCTGCAGGCCGACAGCACCATCGACAGCATCGTGCTTGACGATGCCTACCAGCACCGCTTCATCCATCGCGACATCGATATACTGCTTACCGACTACCGCCGCCTCTATACCCGCGACCGCGTGTTGCCGGAAGGCCGCCTGCGCGAACTGAAGGAGGGCGCCGCGCGTGCTGACATCATCGTGGTGAGCAAATGCCCCTACGGCATCACTCCCGACGAGGCCGAGAGCATACGCAAGGAGCTGCAGCCCCTGCCCCATCAGCAGGTGTTCTTCTCCGCCATTGAGTATGAACCGCTCAACATCCCCGACATCAACACCAAGCACGCCCTTATCTTCACCGGCATAGCCAAGCCCCAGCCGCTCATACAACACTACACCCCGCAGTGCCTCTCGCTGAGCACCATGCGCTTTGCCGACCACCACAATTTCTCGCAGAGAGATATCGACCGCATTGCCACTGCCGCACAGAGCACCGACATCGTTATCACTACTGGCAAGGACTTCAGCCGACTGCCCGCCGACCTGCCAGAGGTGCTGCGCAGCAAGCTCCGAGTGCAGCGCATAGCCACAAAGATACTGTTCAATCAAGAGGAAGCCCTCAAAGACTTAATCCTTAACAAAATTTCCCATGCCTAAACGTACAGAGATATCCACCCTTGGCGAGTTTGGCCTCATCCGCCACCTCACCGACGATATAAAGCCGCAGCAGCCCTCCACCGCCAAAGGTGTCGGCGACGACTGCGCAGTGATAGAATTAGGAGAAAGGAGTAAGGAGAAAGGAGTAAAGGAGAATGGAGTAAGCTGCATGCTTCTTACTACCGACCTTCTGCTCGAGGGAATACACTTCGATCTCACCTACGTGCCCCTCAAGCACCTCGGCTACAAGGCCGCGATGGTCAATATCTCCGACATCTACGCTATGAACGGCCAGCCTACACAACTGACTGTCAGCCTTGGTATCAGCAAGCGTTTCTGCGTGGAAGACCTGGAGCAGCTCTACGAGGGTATCAAGCTTGCCTGCCAGCGTCACAATGTGGACATCGTGGGCGGCGACACCAGTTCCTCGTTCACCGGCCTCGCCATCAGCATCACCTGTATCGGCCACGCTGCGAAAGATGATATCGTCTATCGCTCGGGTGCTAAGGACACTGACCTCATCTGCGTGAGCGGCGATTTGGGAGCAGCCTATATGGGACTGCAGCTGCTGGAGAGGGAGAAGGCGGTCTTCAATCAGCAAAACAGCGAGCAGAGGGGCGCCGCCGAGGCGCAGCCCGACTTCCAAGGCAAAGAGTATCTGCTGGAGCGCCAGCTGAAGCCCGAGGCGCGCGGCGACATCATACAGAAGCTACGCGAGGCGGGCATCAAGCCCACCGCCATGATAGATATCTCCGACGGTCTCAGCTCTGAGCTCCTGCATATCTGCCATGAGAGCCACTGCGGCTGCTCCATCTATGAGGAGCGACTGCCCATCGACTACCAGACCTCCATCCAGGCCGAGCAGTTCAGCCTCAGCCCCATAACCTGCGCCCTCAATGGCGGCGAAGACTATGAGTTGCTCTTCACCGTAGCACTAAAGGACTATGAACGCATCGCTCAGATAGAAGGCGTTCACATCATTGGCCGCATAGAAAAAGAGGGGATAGGCGCACAGCTCATCACTCGCGACGGCGCAGAAATTCCGCTCCAAGCCCAAGGCTGGCAGCACGCATAATAATGGTTATTGGTTAACGGTTATTGGTTAACGGTTCAAAAGTCTCCCTGCATCAGGCGCATGTTGAACCGTGCGTCACGCAGATAACTCTGCACGTCGGGATTGCTCATAAATGACTCGGGCGCCCGACGTATTATCTTATCTATCTGGGGGGTGATGACGGGATAGAAATATTGCTGCGTGTACTCCATGAAGTAAATCGGACCGAGCAAGTTGTCGCTATTTTCGCAGATAAAGTTTATCCATAGTTTGTCGAGCCTGTCCTGCAAGTCCTCGTTGCGACGCTCTATCTGCAGGTGAGTGGCCGGCGTGGCACCGTTCATGATAAGGCGTGCAAGGTTGTGAGTATTGTTCTGTATCTCGTTCTGCAAGCGTGCATTCTCATTAAGGAACTTGTAGAGGCGCTCATTGAGCGTGCCGCCGCGCACCGTCTGCTCTGTGTCGGTGAAACTGATCTGTATGTCACCGCTCTCCAGCACTATCGGCAGCAGACTGGAACTACCCATGTATAGCTGCGCCATGCACACGGTGTCGATAATTCCTTCAAAGCCAAACTTGCCGTGCACCACCTCAGAAGAGTCGTAGGCCATCGCAGACGCATCTCCACTCATCACTTTGAGGTACAGCACATTGCCATCGTAGGTAGGCACCGACGAATTACCCATAATATTATACTGGTCGCTGCACGCCGAGAGCAGTGCCAATATGGGCGAGAGAAGCATTATCGCGTATTTCAGCATGACTGGCTGTTAATTCAACGTGCAAAATTATATGTTCGCGCGCAAAGGGCGGTAGCTTTACACAATATTTATTCTTATTTTTAGCATTATTTTTGATTTGGCTGCGTTTGCGCCAAGTTTTTTAACACTTTATCAATGTTATGTCGCAGTTTTTGAGTAACTTCGCAGCAGTGAAATTTTCAATTACCCTATCATGGCAGACAACAAATATTACCGCCTAAGCTACGAACTCTTCATCAGCGAGGGTGAAGACAATGTGCCCGTGCTGGTTGAGAAGACCAGCAAGGATCGTCCCTTTGAGTTTATTACTGGCCTAGGCTATGCGTTGCCCGATTTTGAGGCACGCATTGCAGACCTGCAGTCTGGCGACAAGTTTGATTTCCAGATTCCCAAGGACAAGGCCTATGGCGACTACGACGAGAGCCGCGTGAAGACCTTGCCGAAGGAAATCTTCCGCGACAATGAGGGACACTTTGCCATCGACACCATCTACCCCGGCAATGTGGTGCCCATGGTCAATGAAGACGGCACACAGTTTGAGGGCCTTGTCAAGGAGGTGAACGCCACCAGCGTAGTGATGGACTTCAATCACGCCCTGGCAGGCATGGACCTCCAGTTTCGCGGCGAGATACTCAACACCCATGAGGCTACACCGCAGGAGATGACCAGTTTCCTCTCTATGATGGCCGGCGAATGCGACGGCTGCGAGGGCGAGTGCGAATGCGGCCACTGCCATAAGTAATACTCAATGTTCAATGCTCAATGTTCAATAGTTTATGAACACTTTCGGACAAATATTCAAGCTGACATCCTTCGGCGAGAGCCACGGCCCCGCCATTGGCGGTGTCATCGACGGCATGCCCGCAGGCATAGAGGTTGACACCAACTTCCTGCAGTGCGAGATGGCGCGCCGCCGCCCTGGGCAGAGCATGCTCACCACCCAGCGGGCAGAAGCCGACAACGTAGAATTGCTCTCTGGCATCTTTGAGGGTAAGACCACCGGTACTCCCATCGGCTTCCTCGTGCGCAACACCGCGCAGCAGTCTGCCGACTACGACAATATGCGGCGCATCTACCGCCCGTCGCACGCCGACTACACCTACCAAGCCAAGTACGGCATCCGCGACCACCGCGGCGGCGGACGCTCCTCGGCTCGCGAGACCATCACCCGTGTGGTAGGCGGTGCCTTCGCCAAGATGGCACTGAAGCAGCTCGGCATTAGCGTGCAGGCCTTCACATCGCAGGTCGGCGACATCAAGCTCACCCACGAATACACGGCCTACAACCTCGCCCTGGCTGAGTACAACGAGGTGCGCTGTCCCGACCAGGTGAAAGCCCAGGAGATGGCCAATCTTATCAATGCAGTCAGGCTGGAGGGCAACACCGTGGGTGGAGTGATCAGCTGTGTGATAAAAGGCTGTCCCGTAGGCCTCGGCCAACCCGTAGCCGGCAAACTGCATGCCCAGCTCGGCGCAGCTATGCTCAGCATCAATGCTGCCAAAGGCTTTGACTACGGCCTCGGCTTCACTGGCGCCAGCGGCAAAGGCTCGGAGCAGAACGATACTTTCGTGCCCGATGGCAAGGGAGGCATCACCACTAAGACAAACAACAGCGGCGGCATCCAGGGCGGCATCAGCAACGGCCAGGACATATATTTCCGCGTAGCCTTCAAGCCTGTGGCTACCCTGCTCCGCGACCAGCAGACCGTGGACATCGACGGTAACACCGTGGACTTCAAGGCCCGTGGCCGCCACGATCCCTGCGTACTGCCAAGAGCCGTGCCCGTGGTGGAAGCCATGGCCGCCATGGTAATACTCGACAACTATCTTCTAAACAAAACCACTCATCTATAAAACCATGAACAGACTATTTGCTTTCGTCATTACCGCGATGCTCACCATCGGCATCAGCGCCCGCGACTACCACATCATCCCGCAGCCCAAGGACATTCAGGACCGCGAGGGACAGTTCACCCTCACCCAAGGCATGAAGATATTCGCCCAGGGCGAGGCCAACCGCAAGGTAGCCACATTCTTTGTTGACAAGCTTAACCGCTCCACGGGCCTCGGCCTCTCGCTGACCAACAAGAAAGGACAGGCGCAGATCCAACTTCTGACCAACAATAAGATTACCGGCAAAGAGGCCTATCGCCTCACCGTTAGCCCCAAGCAAGTGGTGGCCGAGGCCTCCACCGACCAGGGCCTCTTCTACGCCATGCAGACCTTCCTCCAGATGCTCCCGCCAGAGGTGGAGATTGCATGCTCAAAGGCCCATACTCAATCCTCAATGGTCAATCGTCAATCGTCAATGGTCAATAGCCATTGGTCCGCTCCCTGCGCCGTCATCAACGATGAGCCGCGCTTTGAGTACCGTAGCTTCATGCTCGAGCCCTGCCGCCATTTCTTCACCATCGACGAGATTAAGAAGCAGATTGACATCATGTCCATGTACAAGGCCAACAATATGCACTTCCATCTCACCGAGGACCAGGGCTGGCGCGTGGAGATAAAGAAATATCCGCGCCTCACCGAGGTGGGAGCCACCGCCATCGGACGCCCCAACACCGCTGACGGCAGCGCCGGTGCCTCGCGCTACTACTACACCCAAGACGAGCTGCGCGACCTCGTGGCCTACGCCAAGGAGCGCTTCATCAATATCATTCCTGAGTTTGAGATGCCTGGCCATGAGCTCGCCGCCATCGCCGCCTACCCGTGGCTCAGCTGCCGCGACCTGCAGGTGAAGCCGCGCTCCGCATGGGGCGTGGAGCCCATCATCATGTGCGCCGGCAAGGAGACCACCTTCCAGTTCCTGCAAGACGTAGTGGACGAGCTGGTGCAGATATTCCCATCCAAATACTTCCATATCGGTGGTGACGAGGCACCACGCAACGAGTGGAAGAGCTGTCCCCTCTGCCAGAAGCGTGCCGACGACCTCGGCTTCAAGAACGAGAACGGCCGCTCACGCGAGGCACAGCTGCAGAGCTATGTTGTCACCCGCATGGAGAAATACCTCAACGACTACGGCCGCTCCATCATCGGCTGGGACGAGATACTGGAGGGTGGCAACCTCAACAAGAGCGCCATCGTTATGTCGTGGCGCGGCACTCAGGGAGGCATACAGGCTGCCAAGGCCGGCCACAAAGCCATCATGTCGCCCAGCAGCGACGGCTACTACCTCGACTACTACGAGGGCGACTGCTCGCTGGAGCCCGTAGCCGCCTCCTACGCAGGCCGCGTGCCACTGAGCAAGACCTACAACTACGAGCCCATCTCCTCCGAGCTGGAGGGCGAGCTGGAGAAGTATATCCTCGGTCCGCAAGGCAATATCTGGACTGAATACATACCCAACACCTCTGTGCTCGAGCTTCGCGCCTACCCCCGCCTGCTGGCCATCATGGAGACAGGATGGACACAGCGCACGCAGAAGAACTACGACGACTTCTGCCGCCGCCTTGACACCGACTCCTATGTGCGCCTCCATGCCCACGGAGCCAACTTCAATGTGCCCATGCCAGAGCAGCCCGGAGGCTCCTGCGACTACGTAGCCTTCACCGATGAGGCAGTGCTCACCTTCCAGACCTCCAGACCCGAGACCATGTACTACACCCTCGACGGCAGCGAGCCCACCGCACAAAGCACCCTCTACACCGAGCCCATCAAGCTCCGCGATAATGCCACCCTCAAGATAGCCACCCTCCTACCCTCTGGCATCAAGAGCCCCACCCGCACCATCAAGGTAGAGAAGCAAGCCCTCCTCCCATCCCTCACTCCTCACTCATCACCCCTCAATGGTCAATCGTCAATGGTCAATGGCCTCCTCCTCCGCGTCTTCGACGGCACCTACAGCAGCGTCGCCATGCTCGACGACATGATGGAGTGGCAGACCGACACCATCAAGGCGCTAACCGATATCCCCAGGCTGAATCGCAGCAACAACTACTCAGCCATCGCTGAGGGCTTTATAGATGTGCCGAAGGACGGAGTGTGGTTCTTCCGCGCCAACTACCCCGCAGTATGGATCGACGACAGCAAAGTTGTTGACAACACCGATCGCTGGGTGCTCGACGGGCTGCGCGGAGGATGCAGCATCGCCCTCGCCAAGGGCCTCCACAAGATAAAGGTTGTGTTCCTCGGCTACAACGCCAGCGGGCGCCCCACCTATTGGGACAACGGCCGCGTGCAGTGGCGCCACGAGAGCGAATCCAAGTACAGCAATATAGAGCCCGCCAGCCTCAGCCTACCCTGAAAGAGTAAACAGATGTACCTGTCCCCCGTGTCTATATTTGACAAAAACAAGAAAAACCCCCATGCCAGTATATAAGTGCTTTCAGCCCTTACCAGATGCAAGTCATGAATTCATCCTTATAAGCCCAAGCTTATAGATAAAAATCCACGACTTACATCTCGGCCTCCTTCGAAGGCATAATATACTGTCATGGGCAAAAACAATCGGCTTTTCAAGCCTAAAAACAGCCTGCAGTCTCCGATTTCAGAACATATACATATTTCCTGTCTCCGTATCTAAGTAGTAGCGTTCGCACTGGTCGCATACTGGGGCAAAATTGTATAATATTCCTATGCATACATTTGTCAGCCTCATATAGTTCCACAGTTGCTGACGCTGCTCTGATCCAAGTCGGTCAATAGCCTTGCATTCTATCAGTACATCACTGTTGATGAGGAAATCTACATAATGCTTATGCTTAATCTGTCTTCCATGATATGACACGGAGAAATAATATTCCTTTACTCTATCAATGTTATTCTCTTCAAGAGATATATCCAAGGCTTCCTGATACATATATTCGTTCAGGAAAGGCCCCATTTCACGATGAACCTGCTGACACAGACCAACAATAGGATAGCAGCGGTTCTTGAGTTCCGTCGCAAGAGCCGGGTCAATGTCTGCAAGCTTTGAGATGTTGTAGGTCATAATCTATAAGATATATTCAAATTCTTAACGTTACATGATGCGTTTTTATTGTGAAACAATGAAAAAACGGTATTAAGACACAAGGCCCTGACATCAAGAGGTTAGAAGGTTTTTTCTGTTTTTGCCAATGAGATGATGGCGACATCGTCGCTTCATGATGATTAGTAAAAAGAGGGAAAGCTTGCTTTCAGTCTTTTGAGTAAGCATGATGAGTAGGTGCGTAGCACCATCATCTCATTGGGGTTTTTCTGGTTTTTGTTGACACAGGATTTCACGAGTGAACCAAAAAAAGTCGCAAATTCCTTTGGCATTAAAAAAGAAAGCATTACCTTTGCACCCGCAATTAAAGCTTTATACCTTGTAGCTCCCCATAGAAGGGGAGTTGAGAGGGTCTTGGTGCCATAGCTCAGTAGGTAGAGCATCGGACTGAAAATCCGTGTGTCCCCGGTTCGAATCCTGGTGGCACCACCCCAAAGAGGCAGTTTTCCACACAAGGAGACCGCCTCTTTGCTTTTTTATCCGTAAATTTGCATTTCCAACTCCTAACTCCTAATTCCTAATTTATGAAGTCTTTCCCCGGAGACAACGACAACAAATGGACAGTGCTCAAGTCAGAGTACCTCTTCCGCCGCCCATGGCTCACCGTCAGGCGCGAGCACACCCGTCTGCCCAACGGCAACGAGTGCCCCGAATACTACGTGCTCGAGTATCCCACGTGGATGAACATCATCGCCATCACCAAGGAAGGCCGTATGGTGATGGTGCGTCAGTACCGCCACGCCCTCGGCGTGACGCGCTATGAGCTGTGCGCCGGCATCATGGACTCCACCGATGCCTCGCCCCTCGAGGCAGCGCAGCGCGAACTGATGGAAGAGACCGGCTACGGCGGCGGCCACTGGCAGGAATACGCCGTGCTGGCGCAGAACCCAGGCTCCATGAACAACCTCGTCTATTCCTTCCTCGCCACCGATGTGGAGCAGCTCTCCACCCAGCACCTCGAGAACACCGAGGACATCAGCGTCCACCTCTTCACCCCCACCGAGGTAAAGCGTATGCTCCAGGAAGGCGAACTCATACAGGCCCTCCACGCCGCCCCACTCTGGAAATACTTCTGCGAGCACCCCGCCTGAAAAACTATCGCCCCAAACAACCGAACAAATTTAGTGATAAATTCAGGATTTCGTCAAAACACACTCGTCTCTATGTTAAAAACGCAACTGAATTGTTTCTTTCTTGGCAAAATATTTTGGTATTTGACAAAAAAGATATAATTTTGCAGCGACAAACAGAGACATGACGGCAACGGAAACTATATTGAACTATGCAGCGTCACAGGGAGGAACTTTCCATAGGAAAAACCTGCTGCGTGAAGTAGCCCGCCAGCAGACAGGCATTAAGAGCAGTGCGCTAACACTCCAGATTAACCGGATGCTTGCATCTGGTTCGCTTCGCAGGGTTGGTCGCGGTGTGTATGTATTGGCTCATGACAGTCTGCCGGAATTCGTATATCAGCCCTCAGAGACGGAGAAGGACATCTATTTGAGGCTCAAGCAAAAGTTCCCACTCCTTGATATGTGCATCTGGAGTCCACGGGTGCTTGCTTCATTCATGCTTCATGTGCCAGATATTGGCTATATTTTCGTGGATGTGGAGAAAGACGGCATGGAGACAGTATTCCATGCCTTGCAGGAAATGGAATTTGGCAGAAACATCCTCCTGTCACCATCGCCTATCGACTGCGACCGCTATCTGACTGGCACCGATGCCATTGTGGTACGCCAACTGATTGGTCAGTCGCCATTGACCATTGTGGATGGCTGCCAGGTGCCGCGTATAGAAAAAATCCTTGTGGATGCCATTGGCGACAACGAACTGTTGTTCGCCAGCGGCTCCGAAATACACAATATATATGAGTATGCGCGTGAAAGGAATCATGTCAACATGAGCAAACTGCTGAGGTACGCCTCTCGCCGCAACAGGAAAGAGAAAGTTGAACATATCATATACACGATAGAACATGATCAATCCTAGGAGTAGAAGTCTTGAATGGATAACCGAAGCCGGCCGCCAAATAGGTGTCCACGACATTGCCTTGGTTGAAAAGACTATCCGTGCCTTTTCGCTACTTGAAGCACTGGCTCGCTCAGGCTGTCCTTTCATCTTCAAGGGCGGCAGTTCGCTGATGCTCCACCTGAACACCAGCAAACGATTGTCAATAGACATTGACATCATCTGCCCTCCAGGAACCGTTATAGAGGAATATCTCAGCCAATATGCCAAAGAATACGGCTTTGACAAAGTGGGACTCGTAGAACGCATCTCGCGCACAGATGTTCCCAAAAAACACGCCAAGTTCTACTACGAAGTGAGCTATCCAGGTAAGGGCGGACAGGACAAGATACTGCTTGATGTACTCTTCGAGGAAACTCACTATTCTCAGATAGTGTCGCTACCCATACAGAGTCCGTTGCTGATAATTGACGAGCCTCTTGTCACGGTCAGCCTGCCGAGCCATGAGGATTTGTTGGGCGACAAACTGACGGCTTTTGCTCCGCACACCACAGGCATTCCGTTCTTCAAAGGCCAAAAGAAGTGTACGATGGAGATTATCAAGCAACTCTTTGACGTAGCCTCGTTGTTCGACATCACGGACGACCTGGCCGTCACCCGCCAGACCTTCGTGAAGTTTGCCAAGGTAGAATTGCAATATCGCAACCTGCCATCAGGTGACATTCAACAGGTGCTTGACGACATCTACCAGACGGCCATCACCATCTGTATGCGCGGTTTGGCGAATCCAGAGGAATACAAACTCCTGCAAGATGGTATTAGTCGTATTGGCAATTTCATTCACAGCGAGAAGTACACCTTGGATTCTGCCATCATCAATGCAGCCAAAGTGGCATACCTCAGCCGGCTTTTGGAGAAGGGGATTAACGAGATACGACACTATACACCTGACGATATAGGTACGTTGGCATCACAGACTCTTCAGATTCCCATGCCCACCAAGCTCAACAAACTTAAGAAGACACATCCCGAGGCTTTCTTTTATCTAAATGAGATTCAACGAATGGGATAAGGCAAGGACTACTGGCATGGACTTCACCTTCGAGGGCGAACTCATACAGGCCCTCCATGCCACTCCCCTATACACCCTTACAGCCGTTGGTACACACCGTATCAACGGCTGCTTATCATATATATATATTTCCACCGCTTTTTATGTTCTTTTGGAGCAAATCCCACCTTTTTCGAATGAATTTCCATCCCAAATTCTTGCTATATTATAAATAAGGTGTATATTTGCCACTTGGAAAAACAACCCAACAAATAACAATTAACCCTTTTAATTATGTTCAAAAAATTACACTTATTATTAATGAGCCTGTTGTTGCTCGGAGCAACAACGGCAAGTGCCGATTACTATGTCGGCGAACGACTTACAGTCTCTGATGTTCAGGATGGTGACCTCGTAATTTTAGAGGCAGCCTCCACTACTGTGAACTATGGCTACTATCTGAAAGAGACCTCCGACGGTTTCTTCTGGAAAGAGGGAATTGACAACAGTTGCGTATGGAGACTTGTCTCCACTGGCACTGCCAACACCTATTATTTCCAGAACGTGAGCACCGGCAACTACATTGCTGGCAAGGGAGACGAAACCACGACCTGCATCGTAAGCGCAGATCAGACCTCGGCCTCCGCAATAGAGCTTCAGGGATGGAGCAGCAGCTGGTATGCATACTCAGCTGCCGCTACCTATCCAAAAGGATGGGATCAAAAATCAACTATTCTTTATAATACCTCAGAAGACTACAACTTGGGAAATCGTGTATTTGATAATGCAAAACCATACGGCATTTTCCTACAGGATGGGGTGCACTGCTGCCCCTGGAACATCTTCAAGATAAGCACCACCTCCGGCACTCCGTTCGGTACCTACACCGGTGAGCAGACCAGCCACAGCAATGTGCAGATTGACGGACTCTACTATAACCTCAATGCCTTTGCCACTCCTTCGGGAGAGGCCAAAGCCATCTTCACCACTTCCAACAAGAACAGCACCAGCGCAAGCCTTACCATTCCCGCAACAGTTACCTATGGGGGCTTGACATTTAAGGTTACCGGTTTTGCGAATGGCGCATTCCAAGGAGGTAAGTTCAGCTCTGTAACCTTTGTGCAACCGACCAACATCACTACTATCGGCGACTGGAACTTTGCAGAATGCAACAACATTGTCGAGTTCAACGTACCCGAGGGTGTTACTACCATTGCAGCAAATGCTGCCTTAAGCCGCATGAACTCCCTTGAGACTATTACATTACCTTCCACCATTGCAAGAATTGAAAACTGGAGTTTCTACAGCGACCCTGCCCTTACAACCATTACTTTCGAGAATCCGGAGCCGCCGACATTCGCTGGTAGCAAACTGTTCGGAGGGACAACCGTGCCCGGCAACATCTACATTGTAGTGCCTACGGAGGCAGCTGTAACGGCTTATACCAACGCCATTGCCACCTATAACTCCGCCAATGGCACCAGCGTGGCATTCAAGGGCATCGTTACCAAAGCGCAATACGAAGCGCAGTATCACATATTACTTCTGAAGCAAAAACTGCAGGACATTGTGGACATGGGCGTTGGCGTAGTCATGGGCATCAAGGACCAAACCTCATACGACGCTGCCGTCGCTCTGCTGGCTGGCTCTCCTACTGTCGCAGAACTTGAGACGGCCATTGAGAATTACAAAATGCCACTTACTACAGGCTACTATCGCATCAGCTATCCCAAAAACTATCAAGGCGTGCTTGGCGGACCATTCATGTACTTCGGCTCCGACCTCCTGCTCAATGCCGACCGCACCGAAGCCGAGGCAAAAACCGACTACAGCACCGTCTTTAAGGTTACCGTGGTTGGCGAAGCTAAATTGTCTATCGGTTCTGGCTACGAGGTAACCATGGAGTCGCAGGGCGGCTATCGTCCCTACTACAACGGAAGTTATACAGATCAAAAGATAGTGGGTCTCGGAAACTCGGCAAAAGCCTACATAGTACGCCCATCTGGCGGATTTGACGACGGCAGTAAGGCTGTTGTCATCAATGTGGGAAAAACCGACGGAACGTTCCATAACAACTACTATCTGATTAAGACCGCCGACGGCGACACCCAGCGTGCGATTAAGGCTAACTACAATACCAGCAATAAGCAGCCTACCTCCGCACAGGCATACGTCTATCCCGCCACTGACATCACCATCACCCTGCACGCTGCTGAGAGCAACTATTGGGGCACACTATATGTGCCGTTTGACGTACAGTTGCCGGCAGGAAATGAAGCTTTTGTAGGCAAGCTCGGAGAGAAATCTCTCACCCTCACCAGCATCGGCCAGAACATTCCCGCAGGAACTCCGGTCATCATCAAGGGCAACGCAGCCTCAATAACAGCTGACATCGTTAGCGGCCTGGCTGCCATCACCGATGACAACGACCTCCAAGGACAATATCTGGCTGCAGCTGCTGCCGATGAAACAAAGCTGGCTCTTGGCCAGTATAATGGCAAGGTAGGCTTCTACAAGTATGCAGATGCTCTCGGTGCCAACAAGGCTTACGTTGTGGTAAACGGCGGCAGTCCTTCCGCTGGCTTCGAGTTCGTCTTTGACGATGATGATGTCACTGGAATTAGCAATGTTCAATCCTCAATGCTCAATGCTCAATCCTACTACGACCTCTACGGCCGCAAGGTTGCAACTCCGCAGAAGGGACAGCTCTACATCCAGAACGGCAAAGTCGTTAGATTCTAATTGCAATTAGACAATATAGCTATTTGACAATTGATTCATGAAATTGAGAAATCATAAAATCGAAAAATAAAACTATGAAGAAGACATATATTAAGCCTATCAGCGAAACAATAGCATTGCCTAATCTTATGCAAACTCTGCCCGTCAGTGGTGGCGGTGGCAGCTCCACCTCCGGCGACTCAGGCGGTTGGTCCAAGAAATTCTGGGGCGACAACATTTTCGACGACACTGAGGAAGACGAAGAAGACACCGACTTCTAAGCCAATCCCACATACCCTCTATTCGCAGCCGTTGGTACACACAGTATCAACGGCTGCTTATCATATCCATGTCTTTCCACTTTTCGGCGTTATTTCAGAATAAAAAACTTCATTTTTTATGAATTTCTGCCCCAAATTCTTGCTATATTATAAATAAGGTGTATATTTGCGCCTTGGAAAACTATACCTTATGACAACAATGCCCAGAAATAGCACACCTGCCACACTGCAACCAATGGCTGAAGCCACTGGCTCGCAGTATCTGAGTCTTACCCCCCCCCCATCAAGTAGCACGCTATCAGCACGTTACGCGCAAGGCACAGCCTATTGCGCGAACCCTGTCCCCCACTCCGCAAGGACGCGGGGTGCTATAGTATTCCCTGAATTTCATTAACCCTAATAACTAACTTAAAACATTTAACCTATGAGAAAAATTCTATGTTTTCTTGCGCTGGCACTGATTACAGCAATGACAGCAAGTGCCCAGAACTGGGAAGCTGGTGCGGAGATTGCCGCTGCCGACCTGCAGGCAGGCGACATCATTCTGATGAAAAACGCCAACACCGCTAACAAAGACGCCATGTGGTTCGCCGGCTACCACATTGTAAAGGGTCGCACCTATTCCAGCGGCTGTGATAACTACAGTTTGGGTATGTTCCCGTATATCAAGGACAGAAGTGCCTTTGAACTCGTGGCAGGCCCGACAATGAAAGAACAAGCTTCCTTCTACTTCAAGGAGGTAAGCACGGGCGGGTACATCAAGTGTACCTTTGAAGGTAGCGGCTATGTGGAACTGACGGACGACATTACCACTGCCACAAGCTTCATTCCCACTGCAAAGACCAGCGGCGATTATCTTGTAAGTTACAACGGCGATGACGCATGGAGTCTTAAGCCTTTCCACTCATACGGAGAGATGCACTTTGGCACCGGCGGCAATGACATGGCAGGTTTCAAGTTTTATAAAGCAGTTGCAAAGGATCCCTCCTACGCTAAGGGCAGGCAAATAAGCTACTATGATGTTCAGGATGGTATGGAGCTGATTTTCCAGGTTCCATATTGCTACTATGGTACAAGATATGGCGATAATATCGCAGGTGTCCAGTACCTTGACAATACCCAGATAAGCACTGCTGCACACACGTGGATTGCTACTCCATTTTCTGATGTTCCTGCACTGGCTACTTCGTATGGTTACAATGAGGACAACGTATGGGTTCTGGAGTACGCTTCCCCTGCTACCACTGCCGGCTATAGCGACTTCTATTATCTCAAGAGCAAATCCACTGGCGAATATATCTTCAGGGATGCAGACGCTAATGCAGAGTCTTCTTCCACCACTGCAGACAAGACCAAGGCCACTGCATTCACTTTTGCGCCCAAGTCTGTTGGAAGTTATTCTTACTATTCCAGAGGTAATTACTCCAACGACCTGACGGTATCCGTACTCACAAACGATGCAGACAAAAAGTACTTCGGCTCTGGTCACGGCTATGGCTTTGCAATATATAGCAATGAGTCTTTTGCTAACTGGAATATCTACAAGGCTGTAACTGACAACAAGGTTCAGATAGATGGTCTTTACTACACTTTCTGTGGCACAACCGCAACCGTCACCTATCCCGGCAACACAGAGCCGGCTGCTGCTGGCGACAATGCCTACACTGGCGACATTGTAATCCCCGCAACTGTTGATTATGGCGGCACAACATATAATGTTGTTGATGTAGATAGCAAAGCTTTCTATTATTCCACAATAACGAGTGTTACCTTCCCCGCTTCCGTTACAGCCATCGGCGATTATGCTTTTGCTTATTCTTCGCTTACCACCATCAACTTCTCTGAGGGTTTGGTAACAATTGGCGACTATGCGTTCCAGTGCTGTCAGGGTCTCACCACAGTGGTATTGCCTAACTCTGTAACTACCTTGGGCAAGCAGGCCTTTGCCGGTGTCAGCGGCAAGAGAATGAATATTTCCTCATTCACGTTTGGCCCGAATGTAACAACGGCTGACAAATTCCTGTATTACAACAGCAAAAGCATTGTTACAGATGTCTACGTTCCTACATACGTAGTTCCTTACACTGGCCAGTACCCCGTCGAAGGAACGGCAAATAATAAGATACACGTTTATCCCAGCATGGTTGCAGACTTCACGGCAAACTCCTACTGGGCCCGTTACAACATTGTCGGCGACCTGCCGGAGGTTTATGTTGATGGCATTTGCTACGACTTGGACGAAGCAAACCACACCGCAACCGTCATTAACCGAGGCCACCTTGTGCCGACCTCATCTATTCCCAGTTTCTATACTGGCGATGTAACCATACCTGCAACATTCGAATATGGTGGCGAAACTTACACCGTTACAGCCATCGGAGAAAATGCATTTGGATATGCCAATGTTTCCTCTGTAACCCTATCTGAGGGACTGCAGACTATTGGTAAGAGTGCTTTCGCTCACTCCAAGATTACCAGTATTGAAATTCCCAATTCGGTTACAACCGTAGGCGGTGATGCCTGTGCTTATATTGGCAGCACGCTGCAGACAGTGATTGTTGGCTCAGGCGTCACAAGCTTCGGTCAAGGATTCTGTTACTCCACAAGCCCCACTAATGTCTATGTCAAGACAACCATTGTTCCTTCAATAGGATCCTATATGTTTTCCGGAAGTCCGACCATTCATGTCTATTCTGACATGCTTTCTAAATTTACGGCTACAGGCTGGAATAATTACGGCACCCTTGTTGGCGACCTCGAAAGAGATTACACATACGCAGAACTGCAAGCCAAGGCTGCCGAAGCACAAGGACTTGCTGCATACGTAGGCACCAATCCAGGACAATATACTGCTGCGTCTTATGCTGGTGTGCAGACCGCATTGGCAACCTATGCCACCGTCAGTGCCACCTCTCCTGCTTCTACAATCAATGCATGCATGAACGCACTTGTAGATGCAATCGACGCTCTTGAGTCAAATCCCATTACCGAGGGATGGTATTACCTTGTTAATGCTGCCACTCGTACTGATGCTAAGGTAATGGCTGCTGCAGTTGATCCCGCTGTCAGCACTACCGATCTCCGCTGGGCAATATATGACAAGAACGATGCCAACCAGGTATTCTACCTCGCTTCCTCCGGCAGCGACTGGACGATGATGAACGGCAGTGGCCTATATGTAGGTGAAGCTACTGGCAGTTACGCTTCCAAGGGGCAGGTTTCAGAAACAGCTGCGGTACAGAAACTGTATGATTTTAGCTACGGCAAATTCTTCTGGACCGACAGCCATGATTTCACAAGTTACTATCCTGACGGATACATCACCAGTCCGTGGAGCGGTTTCTCTGCAGCCCCAGACCTCAGTGCCACTTCCGGCGAACTGCATAACTTTGGCGCAAAGACCGATACTTATAACAACAACGAGTATGTCAACCTGTGGTATCTCTATCCGGCTACCGTAACCTCCATCACCATCGGTGCAACAGGCTACAGCACATACGTAACCGACGCCGCTCTCGTTATTCCTGACGGAGTGACTGCTTACGGTGTTACGGGTCTCGACGGCAGCAACCTGACGATGACCGCACTCAGCGGCAACATCCTCGCAGCCAACGAGCCTGTAATCCTGCAGGGCGAGGCTGGCAAGACCTACTACTTCATCAACTCCGAGGATGCCGGCAGCACCATCGCAGGCAACCAGCTCCTGGGTACCGGCGATGCCGGCAAGGCTGTAGCTGCCGATGAGGCATACGTGCTCTACAACAACAACGGCACAGCCGTATTCCGCATAGCAGCAGCCATGACCCTGCCCGCACACAAGACATACCTGCCCGCAGGCTTCGTCAGTGGCTCAACCTCCAACATGTTCCAGCTCGGAGGCGACCTCACAGGATTAAGCAATGTTCAATCCTCAACACTCAATGCCCAATCCTACTTCGACCTGCAAGGTCGCAAGGTTGCCGCTCCGCAGAAGGGCCAGATCTACATCGTGAATGGCAAGACTGTTCTTTACTAATCCTCTAAACGCAGAACTATTATGAAAAAAGAATATATCGCACCTGCAATGATGCAGTACACCGTTGAGCCCCTCATGATTTCCGTCAGTAAAGGCGGCGACCCCGTGGACGACCCCAACAAGGTTGAATCCCAGAGATTCTGGGGCGGCAGCATCTTCGATGACACTGACGAGGACGAAGAAGACAAAACCTTCTTCTAACCAAACCCTCTAATATTCTAAAGCAGCCGTTGGTACACGTGTACCAACGGCTGCTTGCTAAATAAACAAAGTCAACGCATGTACTTTCCTCTCGGTTTTGTCAAAAACACAACGGTTTTTCCTCTCGGTTTTGTCAAATAAACACCAATTTTTCGTCTCTGTTTTATCAGAAAAGACAATAATTTCTTGTGTATCTCAAAGATAATGTCTTCTTTTGCACCAGCATAACAACAAAAATAAGAATGCAAGGCTGGCACAAGCGGGAAGATGAAGAGCCTTCGTGTATTTATGAAACAGAAAAACCTTACGGATGCCATACGCTGCTCTTTAGAGAACTTCTCTTTGCTGGAAAATCAGGACGGCAATACACTGAGACGCATATCAATAAATCCTTTATACGCTATATCGACTCTGTATAATTCGATTAATCCTTCGATACCTATTGCATTAGTATAACCTTGCACTATGGCCTGGGGCGGCAGCATCTTCGACGACACAGACGAAGACGAAGAGGGCGAGTCCTACTTCTAAATGAATCATACATACTCCTTCACAGCAGCCGTTGGTACACACCGTACCAGCGGCTGCTTTTGACGTTGTATCTTCGTTATTGTGCAACTTTATTTCTAATATCCGTTTTTTCATTCAATTATTTGGCCAACAAGTTGCTTTTATCTAATTTTGCTCGCAAAATTGATTAAAAATATTTTTATGTTTAAGAAATTCCTTTTCTTCCTGACAGGTGTGCTCCTGACTGCAGCATCAACCGCAAACGCCTCCTATGTAGTTGGCGACAGAATACCCGTAAGTGGCGCTGCCGACGGCAAGAAAATCGTTATCGAAGCGGCATCTACAACAACAAACTACGGCTACTTCATCAAAGAAACCACCGCCAGCGAGGCACGCTGGCAACTAGGCTTTAGCCAAAATGCAGTGTGGGTGCTTGAAGCCACCGGCACAACGGTGAGCAAAAATGGCACATATAATGTCAGTACCGACGGCTACTACATCAAAAACGCGGTCACAGGCCACTACATCGCCGCTTGCCCCAAACCAAGTGGTACGCCGGCGACTGTAGAGAATAGAGCGGATGCCACCGTGTTTGGCATCTTCTCAAGCACCAACACACCATATAACTGGACAGACTACACCAACCAGACTACCTATCCTCGTGGCTGGGACGATGACTCGTGGGTGTTCTTTGATACCAGCGACTATTTCTGGCGCAACGATGTGAGCGCACGCGCCAGCGGTGACCTGGCTTTCAACTACGGTACGCATACCTACATGTGGAATGTCTATTCGGCCGAAGAGACGACGCTGCCTGTGGCTGATGTGCTGGATGTGAGGTTCAGTGCCGACGGTACTGCCGCCGATGTGTCGCCAATGGGTAACACCGTAGTCAAGAACGGCACCATCCCGACCTATTACAGCGATAAATACGGCGGCTACGTGGCTCAGTTCAACAACGCGTATGGAGGAAGCACCAGCAGTTTCTATAAGATAGACTATGCCGCAGCCAATACCGACGGTCAGATGCTGGCTGCCCTTCAGGACGGCCACACACTGGAGACAGTGTTCTGCACACGCATACCGGTGGAGGATAAGGAGGCCAAGTGGTTCAGCTCTCACCAGCAAGGCGGCACAGGACTGCTTATCTGCAAGAAGAACGGCAACTCCGCAGGCTGCGACAACGAGATAACTTTCCTCCCCTACGTGGGCGGCTACAAGTGGGCGACCAGCGGCGTGGTGCCCCAGGTGGACGAGTTCTACCACGTGGTAGGCGTGTGGGACAAGGCTGCCGGCAAGGCTCGCATCTACATCAACGGCGAACTGAAGAACGAAGTGGCTGCATCGGGCAATCTGTCGCTCAGCAGCAACAACATATACCATTGGTTTGCCATTGGTGCAGACCCCTCCGCCGCCAACGGCGCCAACACCAGTGGCACATGGGATGTGGTGAGCTGCAAGATATACAACGACGCTCTCACCACCGAGCAGGTCGGCCTGATTTACGACGACCTCATCAGCCGAACGGGCCGCAACTCGCTGATTGAATATGTCAACAAGGTGAAGGACACTGTTGACACCGACACCTATGCCTCCCAGTTTACTGCCGTGGCCGACTACAAGACTGTCCTCGAGCAGTGTCAGGCCGCCATCGCCGCCAACACCGCCACGGGACAAGAATATGCGGCGCTGGAGCAGCAACTGCGCGAGGCCTACGCCAAGGTGCAGCAGCCTGTGGCTGATGTGCTCGATGTCAAGTTCCATGATGACGGCAGCGCTACCGACGAATCGACGATGGGTAACACCATCAACCAGAAGGGCGACATCACGGTAGAGGACTCCGCCAACAAGGATGGCAACCTATATTATAATAAGGTATTGGGAAGCTATGTTTACCAGACCAGCAACACCTGGGGCGAAGCTACGCCTCCCACGGGCTACTATGTGATAGACTACGCTCCCTCGCGCACCACCAACAACCCCAAGGCTCCGCAGTTCTACTCCGCATTCAGCGATGGCTTTGCCGTGGAGTGCTACATGAGCAGCCGTATCGCTGCGCCCAACAACAACGAAGCCAAATTCATGGGCGGCACTGCCCAAGGCGGTTGGGCGCTGGGCATAAAGAACAAGAAGATTGCGCTCATCCTCGACACCAAAGCCGCAAGCAATTGGACATTCGTGTACTCCAATAGCACGATAGAAAAAGACAAGATGTATCATATCCTGGCCGTATGGGACAAGGATAACACCACGGCCAAGCTCTACATCGACGGCGTATATCAGGGAGAAGCAACCACTAATCCTGACTATTTCACCAAAGGAGCCAACTACGACTGGACCGCCATCGGTTGCGGCACCATCAACACAGCCAGCAATGGCGCCAGCGCTGTGAAGATACAGGGCGGCGGCAGCTGGGACATAGCCATCAGCCGCATCTACGATGCTCCGCTAAGCGACTACCAAGCCAAGCTGCTCTTCGACAAACTCAGCGAGACTAAGTCCACTATCCTGCACGACTACACCTACCCCGACGGTCACAACTTTGTGGAGGGCAGCTACTTCCCCATCTACAGCAAAGACTTTGAGGATGGCGACGTCATCACCCTCACTCCCAGTGGCAGCACCACCGCTGCAGCCACAGCCACGGCAACCATCATAGCTAAGGGCGCCAAGATAAAGCTTCCCAGCAGCTTCGCCTCCGGCACATATACCGTCAAAGTCAGCCGTGGCGAACTCACGCAAGAGCTCGGCACCACCACACTCAACAAGGCGACCAAGATGCCCAAACCCGCCAGAGCGGTAGCACACCGCGGATGGTACACCAAGGGCGGCGGCACCAGCCAGAACTCACGCGCCGCCATACGCAACGCCTTCGAGGCAGGATTCTACGGCTGCGAGATTGACGTACACCAGACCACCGACGGATACATCATGGTCAACCACGACTTCTCCATCGGCGGAGTGACCATCAACCAGAGCACCTACGACCAGGTGAAGGACAAGACCCTAAGCAACGGCGAGAAGATACCGCAGCTCAGCGACTTCTTCGACATTATGAAGAATGAATACCCCGACTCTCCCACCAAGCTCGTGATTGAGCTCAAGGTGAATGCCAACACCGACACCCTCACCCTCGCCAACTCCGTGGTGCAGGCTGTAAAGGACGCCGGTCTGCAAGAGCGCGTGGAATACATCTCCTTCGGACTCAGCGCATGCAAATATGTTCGCGCCGCCGACCCCACATCATTTGTACAGTTGCTCGACACCCAGGCCCCGACCGTGGTGAAGAACAGCGATCTGCAATGCCTCGACTATGGCTACACAAACTTCCTCAACAACCCGACATGGATTGACCAGGCGGAGCAGATGGGACTATACCTCAATGCGTGGACCATCGACGACAAGGCATATATGGTTCGCTTCAACAACCTCGGCGTGGACTTCATCACCTCCAACTATCCCGAGATAGTACAGCAGCTGTATGAGCTATGCAAAGACATGATGCCCGACAGCGACATCAACTATAACGAACAAGACAACGAGGGTATCTTCAGCGGCAGCACCGTGCTCACACCCGAGCAGTACACCGCATACGTTCAAGCCAACAAGCCCACATACATCGACCTGAGCAATGTGAACGTAAGCAAGGAGCTCACCCTCAAGACCCTCAAGCAGGGCATGGGGGCCAACACGCTCTACTGCCTGCCCGCCAACTCACCACTTAAAGGCGACAACATCATCAAGGGCGGAACCTGCGCCAGCCTCGTCCTCACCGACGGCAGCTCGTTTGCCACACCCAATGAGTTCACCGCCACCACTGCCACCTACACCCGCACCATGAGCGGCGAGTGGGGCACCGTATGCCTGCCCTACGCCGTCAGCTCCACCGATGACGTAGAGTACTACCATATTACCGGCATTGAGAATAACACCCTCTTGGTACAAAAAACCGCAACATTGGAGGCAGGCACACCCGCACTTGTGAGAACAGCCATCGGCAGCCCCATCAGTGCAGATGCCGCCAACGTCACCGTGAAAGGCACCATCGCCGCCCCCGCTGCAACAGCCGCCGTGGAGATGTATGGCTCATACGAATATGGCAAACAGATCAGCGATGCCAATGCCTACTACATCAAGGACAACAAGTTCTGGCAGTGCAACAACTACTTCTACTGCGATGCCTTCCGGGCATACTTCATCACCAGCAGCGTATCGCCGTCCAATGTCTTCACCATCAATCCCGACGACATCACAGGGATAGAGAATAATATTCAATCTTCAATGTTCAATGGTCAATCGACTTACGACCTCCAAGGCCGCAAGCTCAATGGTCAATTAAACAAGGGGCTCAACATTGTAGTGCTGGAAAATGGCAATATGCAGAAAATCCTAGTTAAATAAAACAACTCCGAATATTATGAAGCACACATACCAAGTCCCCATGTTGAGCGAGATACGCCTGTCCAACCACACATCTCCGCTCATGATCTCCGGTGGCGGAAAAGGTAGCGAAGGCGATGATGCCGAGTCCAGACGATTCTGGGGCGGCAGCATCTTCGACGACACAGAAGAAGAGGAGGACGACATCAACTACTAACCCGCCTTAGCCCTCCTTTACGGGGGAGCGGGGAGAGGGTCTCCTATAGCAGCAGCCGTTGGTACACACAGTACCAGCGGCTGCTTATCATATATAGATTTTTATCATTCTTTGCTTTTTTAAAGTAGATTCTTCTTTTTCCCAAAAGAAATTTATCCCCAAATCCTTGCTATAATACAAATAAGGTGTATATTTGCCGCTTGGAAAACTATACCTTATAACAACAATGCCCAGAAATAGCACACCTGTCACACTGCAACCAATGGCTGAAGCCATTGGCTCGCAGCATCTGAGTGTTACCCCCCCCCATCAAGTAGCACGTTATCAGTAAGTTGCGCGCAGGACGCAGCCTTTAGCGCGAACTCTACTCCCCGTTCCGTCTGGACGCGGGGTGCTATCATATTCCCTAAAATTCATTAACCTTTATAACTAACTTTAAAACAATTAACCGATGAGAAAATTTCTAACTCTGTTCTCACTGATGCTGACCACTATAGTCGGCACAGCGAATGCCGACTACTATGTTAGTGGGCGGCTTGCACCATCCGAAATCCAAGAAGGCGACTATGTAATCTTTGAAGCCGCTTCCACCACCGTCAACTACGGCTACTATCTCAAGGAATCCGGTGGCACATACGCATGGACACAAGGACTTGATGAAACGGCCATCTGGATTGCCCGTCCTTACACCGCTGGCGATTTCAAATATGGTTCAAGCAACTGCTGGGCATTTCAAAATCTTTCTACAGGCAACTATATGGGTGGAACAAATAGCAATCCCGTATCCGTATCTGACGCTACTCAGCAGGTCGGTGTGAAAATGTATGGTGTAGGATCTCCCTGGGTATGGCAAGATTATAGCAACCAATCTTCATATCCGCGCGGATGGGACGACAGTTCCACAAACATGCGCGGTTTTAGCGAGGTTAATTCCGGCGACTGGTGGTACGCAAATGACGTTGGCAACAAGTCCACTGGCGCACTGCCAAACGCAGGAGGTCTTCACAACTGGGCATGGAACGTTTTCAAGGTAAGCACCTCTACAGGTACTCCGTTTAGTGTCTACACGGGCGAAAGCACCAGCTACGATGATGTCGTTATTGACGGACTATACTACAATTTGGCTGGTATCTATGCTACACCTTCAGGAGCTATAACCAGTGGCACAGCCACCCTGAATAATAGCAACCGCAACAACACAACCCTAACAAGCGTACACATTCCTGCAATCGTAACCTACAATGGTTTCACTTTTAGGGTTACCTCTATTTTGAATGGCGCATTTCAGGGGGGGACATTCAGCACCCTGACATTTGATTCGCCCTGCAACTTTACCTCCCTTGGCGACCGCACCTTCTATAACTGCAACAACGTAACAAAAGTAGAATTGCCCGAAGGCGTTACAACACTTTCTGCATGGAGAGCTTTCAGCACTATGGCTTCACTGGTCGAGATAAAATTACCAGAAAGCATTACAACTATTGCAGATCACAGTTTTTCCTCTGACCCCTCACTTAAGAGAGTTATCTTCAAGGGAACAACTCCACCGTCAGTTGGCACTTGGGACGTATTCGGAGAAACAACGGTACCAGGTAACATATCAATCATAGTACCTACCGAAGCTTCTCTCTCTTCCTACCAAAGCCATACAAACCTTAATTCCTATGGTACATTCCAGACAATAACAGCTATCCCCAACGAAATAACCCTGCATCAGGTGGGCGACGACTGTTGGGGAACTATGTATGTTCCGTTCGGTGTAACGTTGCCGGATGGCACGGAGGCCTACGTTGGCGCTATTGACAGTGAGAACAACACTATCAGGCTGACAAACATCGGTCAGGATGTGCCCGCCGGTACCGCCGTGGTGCTCAAAGGCAATGCAGCCAGCATCTCCGGCACCATCAATGACAATATTGCCGAGTACACAGGCTCTAACGCCCTCGTTGGCCAGTACCTGGCTGCCAGCGCCGCCAACGACAACATCCGTGCGCTCGGAACCAAGGACGGCGTGATAGGCTTCTACAAGCTCAGCTCCGCCCTCGGTGCAAACAAGGCTTATCTTGACATGACCTCGACATCTCCCGGCTTCAAAATTGTCATTGACGATGATAACATTACTGGCATAAGTGAGTCGCAAAGTCTCAACGCCGGAAAGTCGCAAAGTATCTACGACCTCTACGGCCGCAAGGTTGCCGCTCCGCAGAAGGGCCAGCTTTACATCCAGAACGGAAAGAAAGTAATTTATTAGTTAACAAGTAAACAAGATACAAGTTAACAAGTTATTACCTGATACCGAACAAATTACCGGTTAACTCGTCAACTCGTTAACTTCTCAACTAAACCAAATTATGAAGAAAAAATATATTGCACCCGAATGCGAGGCATACACGCTGCACGCCATCCTGCCCCTGGCCGCCAGCCAGGAAAATGTAGCGCTCAGCAATGAGTACTCTGACGAAGGCGGCTTCTCCAAGCAGTGGAGCGGCAGCATCTTCGATGATGAGAAACCCTTTGAGCAATGAAGAAGCATTATATAGCCCCCGCATGTGAAAGCCTTGCCCTGCCCACAGGCAGACTGTTCAACACCACAGGCAGTATGCCCGTCTCCAACGAGACCGCCGATGAGGGCGGATGGTCAAAGAAATTCTGGGGCGGCAGCATCTTCGACGACACAGACGAAGAAACCGAAATCGACGACTAACCCGCTTTAGCCCTCCCCCTTTCGAGGTCCCCTCTGGGGAAGTATATATGGATTCCTCGCAAAGCGAGGGGGTCTCCTCTAATTCGCAGCCGCTGGTACTCACAGTACCAGCGGCTGCTTATTTCACATCTTACATGTTACATCTCACATCTTAACGGGTCGGCAAACAAATCATCCATCCATAATAGTTCGATTTTGCGTACAAAGATAGCACCTTTTTCTAAACATATCCAAATAAAAGTGCGGAAACTTATAGTTTTTTTGTGTTTCAGCACTTGAATAATGCCATAATTTGCAAAAACAGCAAACTCAGATGCGGAAACACGCATAATTAGCTATGTTTCCGCACTTGAGTTAGGCTTCTCTCCTTTTTTTTACATCTAACATCTTACATTTTACATTTCTACGGCTGCTGAGGCAACCTGAATCGTCCGCCGGTTTTCACAAGTTTGCCTTTTTCCACCAACTGATTCAACATCTTACGAGCATAGGTACGGGAACACTGCGCCGCAGTACCAAACTCCTGTATGAGGAATTCACCTTGTTTATCACACAATCTATGCACAATCTCCATCGCCTGATCATCGTCAAGTTGCGAATAGACCAAGGGAGCGTTGTGGGAGCTTAATACAAACTTTGTATTCCACATCTGTCTGGAAAACGCTTTGTCGGGCGTGAAGTTAATGCCTGCGTACTTAGCGTTTTCGAGTTGCAGCACTCCATCGCCATCACGCACCACGTCGCCCTTCATCTTAATGGAAAAGATGCCAAGTCCCGGCACCTGCACCCTATGGCCATTCTGCAAGAAGGCAACCATCTGTTTAACTACGGAATACACGGCGCTCAGCACCTGGCCGCCATGTGTTTGGAAATTCTGCTCCACATACTGCAGAAGAGCATCAGAGTTGATGAGAGTATAATTCATCGGCTCTACAAAATACGCGTCCTTGTCTTTCAGGACGCCCGTCGTCTTTCTTAATCTACATACAACTGGCATAATATATAAATTTAAAGGTTATAGGTTATTGGTTATAGGTTATCGGTTAGAGATTAGAGATTATTGCTTAGAGATTATATAAAAGCCATCTTACTTAAACTCAGCGAGACCTCATCGCTTTTTGTAGCGCCCTTGTTGAATTTTAGAGCCCCTTCGTGGAATTTTACGCAGCTCTCGAGCAATTTTATAGAGGACTCGCTGAATTTTAGCGTGACAAAGTTACAAAAAATCGCGAGTTTGTGCAAGTGTCTCGGCGAAAACATGCATGTGACTCGGCGAAGACACACGCGTGTCTCGGCGAAGACAAAGTTGTGTTTCGGCCGAGATACGGCGGGGAAGTCAGCTTTTT